>NZ_BJLQ01000036.1 GCF_006538725.1 Cellulomonas gelida | reverse complement strand
CTCGACCTGCCGTGGGACGTCGCGCTCGGCCAGTTCGACGCGCTCATGGGCTCGGCGTACTCGGTGAGCCTCTTCACCGACTGGCGCGACGACGTCGTCGGGCAGGTGTGGCGCAAGCACCGCGTGATCGACGGCGCGTGGACGCTGCCGGACGCAGGCCCCGAGCTCGCCGGCGCGCGTCCTGCTCCCGGCCCGGTGCACCCGGTCCCAGGGGTCGACCCCGCCGCGTGCACGCAGCAGGGCGGCGTCCCCGGGCCGTGGCACGAGCGGCTCCCCCACTTCCGGCTCGAGTTCACACCGTCGGCCGGCGCCGAGCTGCAGACCGAGTACCTGGTGCCGCGTGCGCGTGCGGTCGAGGCGATCACGGCGGTGCAGGCGCTGGCCGAACAGGTCTCGCCGCTGCTGCAGGTCAGCGAGATCCGCAGCGTCGCGGGCGACGACCTGTGGCTGTCGACCGCGCACGGCGGACCGCACGTCGGGCTGCACTTCACCTGGCAGCCGTGGCGCGACGAGGTCGAGGAGGTGCTGCCCGTGCTCGAGGACGCGCTCGCACCGTTCCAGGCGCGCCCGCACTGGGGAAAGCTGTTCGCCGACCGCGACCACCGCCTCGCCGAGCTCTATCCGCGCTGGGACGACTTCCGCGCGCTCGTCGCGCGTCGCGACCCCGACGGCGTGTTCACCAACGACTTCCTGACCCGCCACGGCCTGCGCGACTGACGCGGGCGACTGACACGGAGCTCTCGGGGAGCACCGGGCCCGCGGGTCAGCGGACCAGCGCGTCGAGCCATCGCAGCTGGCGGTCGAGCTGGAAGCCGAGCCCGCCCTCGTGGCGGTTGTAGGTGTAGACCTCGATCTGCGTCTGCGGGCGCTGCGCCGCGAGGCCCGCGTAGTGGTTGTAGGCCGCGAAGACGGTCGAGGGTGGGCAGATGTCGTCGCGCAGCGCCACGCTGAACAGCGCCGGGGCGCTCGCGCGCCGCGCCAGGTGCACGCAGTCGAAGTACGACAGCGTGCGGTGGGCACGGTCCACCGCGTCGCGGTGCACCGCGAGGTACTGGACGAGCTCGCCGTACGGGTGGGAGTCGGTCAGGTCGAGCGCGCGCCGGAAGTGGCACAGGAACGGCACGTCCGGCATCACGGCGACGAGCCCGTCGGACAGGCCGCCGGCCGCGAGCGCGAGCGCACCGCCCTGGCTGCCGCCCGTGACGGCGACCCGCCGCGCGTCGACGCCCGGCAGCGCGCGCACCGCGTCGACGGCGCGCACCGCGTCGGTCATCGCGCGGCGGTAGTAGTAGCGCTCGGGGTCCTCGATGCCGCGCGTCATCACGCCGGGCGCGGCGGGCCCGGAGCCTGCCTCGTCGGGAGTGTGGCCGCCCGTCCCCCACACCGAGCCCTGGCCGCGCGTGTCCATGAGCAGGTGCACGTACCCGGCCGCTGCCCACGCGAGGCGCTCGTGCGCGAAGCCGCGTCCGCCGCCGTACCCGAGGTACTCGACGACCGCGGGCAGGGGCTCGCCCTGCGTGCCGGCGGGCCGCGTGACCCACGCCTTGACGGGCTGGCCGTCGAACCCGGCGAACGTCAGGTCGGTGGTGTCGACGAGGCGCAGGCCCGCGTCGTGCGGGCGTGCGTCGACGACCACGTCGTGACGGCGCGCCTGCGCGAGCGTGCGGGACCAGAAGTCGTCGAGGTCGGCGGGTTCGTCGAGCTCCGGCAGGTAGCGCTCGAGCTCGGGCAGGGGGAGGTCGAAAAGAGCCACCCGCCGACCCTAGCGAGGTCGACGGGTGGCTCAGTGGGACATCGGGCGCCTCGCGGCGCCGGGTCAGTTCCGCAGGATCGCGAGGATGCGCAGGATCTCCAGGTACAGCCACACGAGCGTGACGATGAGCCCGAACGCCGCGGCCCAGGCCAGCTTGCGCGGGGCGCCGCCCTCGACGCCCTTCTTGATCGCGTCGAAGTCGACGATGAAGCTCGCGGCCGCGAGGCCGACCGCGAACAGCCCGATCAGGACGCCCCAGCCACCGCTGCGCAGCGGCCCGAAGTCGCCACCGCCCACGTTGAGCAGCATCAGCACGACGTTGAGCAGCGAGAACACGAGGTAGCCGACCATCGCGAGGATCAGCCAGCGCGTGAACTTCGGCGTGACGCGCACCTTGCCGGACTTGAACACGAACAGCGCCGAGGCGGCCACGGCGAGCGTGCCGAGCACGGCCTGGCTCACGATGCCCGGGTAGGAGGCCTCGTAGAACGCCGAGATCCCGCCCAGGAACACGCCCTGCGCGACGGTGTACAGCGTGATGAGGACCGGGCTGGGCTCGCGCTTGAACGCGTTGACCAGGCCGAGGACCAGGCCGACGATCGCTCCGAGGATCCACAGCCCGGGCGCGACGACCCAGGTCACGGCGCCGACTGCGACCAGCAGCGCCAGCAGGCCGCCGGTCTTCATGATCACGTCGTCGTAGGTGAGGCGGCCCGTGTCCCGCGTGGTCGCCGCGGGCGCGCCGTACATCTGGTCGAGCGTCGCCGCGTCGACCGTCGAGTGGGTGGCGGTCGAGTCCGCGTAGACGGTCCCACCGGATCGCGGTCCGGCCTGCGACTTGGGGTCGCCGAACACCGGGCTGTTGCTGAAGACGGGGTTGGCCACGTCGTCCTCCTGGTCGGCCTGCGCCACGTCGGCGCTGGTCTGTGGTCTCCCAACGTACAAGGCGCTCGTCGGGTTCCCGCGGTGTTCGACGACGTCGTCGTGGACACCGGGGGCCCGGACGGATCCGACCGTGGACGGATACCCCCAGGTGGGAGCGTGCCCGTAGTGTCGGCAGCGACACGTCTCCGACCGGAGGAACCTCCGCGATGATCGAGGCAACGAACCTCAGCAAGCGATACGGCGACAAGCTCGCCGTCGACTCCATCTCGTTCACCGTCGAGCCCGGCAAGGTCACCGGGTTCCTCGGCCCGAACGGGGCGGGGAAGTCGACCACGATGCGCATGATCGTCGGGCTCGACCGTCCGACGTCCGGGCACGTCACGGTCAACGGCAAGCCCTACGCCCAGCACGCCTCGCCCCTCACGGAGGTCGGTTCGCTGCTGGAGGCCAAGGCCGTCCACACGGGCCGCAGCGCGCGCAACCACCTGCGGGCGCTCGCCGCGACGCACGGCATCGGGGACGCGCGCGTCACCGAGGTCATCGAGATGACGGGCCTCGACTCGGTCGCCAAGCGGCGGGTCGGCGGGTTCTCGCTCGGCATGGGACAACGCCTCGGCATCGCGGCGGCCCTGCTGGGCGACCCGCGCACGCTCATCCTCGACGAGCCGGTCAACGGGCTCGACCCCGAGGGCGTGCTCTGGGTGCGCAACCTCGTGAAGTACCTCGCGCGTGAGGGCCGGACGGTGTTCCTGTCCTCGCACCTCATGAGCGAGATGGCCCTCACGGCGGACCACCTCATCGTCATCGGGCGCGGGCGGATCATCGCCGCGGGCCCGGTGCAGGAGATCGTCGACCGCAGCACGCGCGCATCGGTCCAGGTGCGCACCCCGCACGCCGCGCGGCTCGCCGAGCTCATCGCCGGCCCCGAGGTCACGATCACGTCGTCGGAGTCCGAGTCGCTCGTCGTGGTGGGCGCCACCGCACCCGCGATCGGCGAGGCCGCCGCCGCGGCCGGCATCGCCCTGCACGAGCTCACGCCCGTCCGGGGATCGCTCGAGGACGCCTTCATGTCGCTCACGCAGGACACGGTGGAGTACCACTCGACCTTCGGCCACGACGCGCCCCAGGACGCGCCCGCTGCCTCGACCGACGTCCCGGCGCCTGGTCAGGAGGCCTCGCGATGACCACCACCACGACCCGCACCCCCGCCCCGGCCCCCACGCACCTGCGGGTGTCGTTCCCCCGGCTGCTGCGCTCGGAGTGGATCAAGCTCTGGTCGCTGCGCTCGACCGTCTGGACGCTGGCGATCACCGCGGTCGTCATCGTCGGCTTCGTCGTCCTCATCACGTGGGGCGAGCTGACCGCGCGCGACGCGAGCAACGACACGTCGCCCGTCAACGCGCTCTACGGCTTCGGCGCGATCCCGTTCCTGGGCCCCACGGCGGTCGCGGTGCTCGGCGCGCTGACGATCACCGGTGAGTACACGACCGGGATGATCCGCAGCAGCTTCACGGCCGCGCCGCGGCGCCTGCCCGTGCTGTGGGCCAAGGCGATCGTGCTGGCGGTCGTCGTCTTCGCGACGACCGCGCTCGCCGTGGCCGTCGCGGCGGCCCTGCAGGCGATGATCTTCGGCGGCCGGGGCGCCTCGGTCGACATCGGCGACCCGCAGGTCGTGCGGGCGCTGATCGGCAACGCGCTCTACGTCACGGGGATCGCGGTGCTCGCGTTCGGGCTGGGCACGATCATGCGCCACTCCGCCGCGGCGATCACGACGACCCTGGGCATCCTGCTCGTCGTCCCGATCCTGTTCAGCCTCATCCCGTGGAAGCCCCTGCAGGACTTCACGCCGTTCCTGCCGAACGTCGCAGGCTCGCAGATCACGCTGACCGACGAGATGATCCAGGAGCAGGCCGGGTTCACCGGCTCGGTGGTCCTGTCCGCCTGGCAGGGCTTCGGGATCCTGCTGGCCTACGTCGCGGTCGTGCTGGTGATCGGCGCCGTCCTGACGCGCAAGCGCGACGCCTGACCGTCACGACGAGGCCACGCGACCGGAGCGCACGGTCGCGTGGCCTCGTCGTCGCGTCCCGCGACCTAGGCTGAGCGGCGGCGCAGTCCCCACCGCCGTCCCGAAGGAGCGCTGATGGATCCCGCGATCCCCGACGTCGAACGCCAGGTCGCCCTCCTGCTGCGGCTCGCGGACCGCAACCGCCGACGCAGCAGGCGCCTCGCGGGCACGTTGGAGCGTTCGGCGTACCTCGCGCTCGGTCGCCTGGTCGACGACGGTCCCGCCGGGATCAACGAGATCGCCGACCACCTGCGCCTCGACGCGTCCACCGTGACGCGGCAGGTGCTGCAGATGGAGGAGGCGGGCTACGTGAGCCGCGGCCGCGACGAGAACGACGGGCGGCGCTCGGTGATCGCCGCGACCCCGGTGGGCCGGACCGCGCTCGAGGCGACCCGCCGCGCGCGCGCCGACGTCTACGCCGCGGTCCTCGCGGAGTGGGACCCGAGCGACCTCGACGTGCTCGCGCGCTCGCTCACCCGCCTCAACGCGTCGCTCGACGCGTCGCTGGACGCCAGCGCACGCTCCGTCGGACAAGACTGAGAGCGGGCCTCCGTGCCCGCCTCCCCCGGCCGCGGCGCCTACTGCCACGCGGGTTAGGCTCCGCTGTCGTGACCCTCCCTCCCCCGGCGCCGCCGGCGCGCCCTCGCGACGCCCGGCGTCGACCGGCGCCCGTCCTCGCGCACGTCCAGCGCACCGAGCGCCTCACGCCGAACCTCGTGCGCGTCGTGCTCGGCGGTCCGGGTCTCGCGCCGTTCACCCCCGACGAGCACGCGGACTCCTACGTCAAGCTCCTGTTCCTGCCCGCGGGCCCGCGCCCGCTGGGCCCCGACGGCCGCCTCGACCTCGAGGCGGTGCAGGCGGCGCTCCCGGCGGACGTGACCCCGCGC
Source organism: Cellulomonas gelida (assembly GCF_006538725.1). Lineage (GTDB taxonomy): Bacteria > Actinomycetota > Actinomycetes > Actinomycetales > Cellulomonadaceae > Cellulomonas > Cellulomonas gelida. The sequence continues at coordinate 30,238 of NZ_BJLQ01000036.1, read as the reverse complement.
CTGCGCGCCTACACGGTCCGCAGCTTCGACGCCGCGGCGCTCGAGCTGACGCTCGACGTCGTCGTGCACGGCGACCACGGCCTCGCGGGACCGTGGGCTGCGTCCCTGACCGGCGGCGAGGAGGCGCTCGTGCAGGGACCGGGCGGCGGGTGGTCACCCTCGCCCGACGTCGACCACCACCTGCTCGTCGGCGACGCGAGCGCGCTGCCCGCGATCGCGGTCGGCCTCGAACGGCTCCGGCCTGACGCGCGCGGCTGGGCGCTCGTCGAGGTCGACGGCCCGCACGACGAGCTCCCGCTCGTCGCCCCGGACGGCGTCGACGTGCGCTGGGTGCACGCCGACCACGCGGCGCCCGGTCGCCGCCTCGTCGAGGCCGTGCGGGCGCTCGCGTGGCCCGACGGACGGGTCGGCGCGTTCGTGCACGGCGAGGCCGGTGCGGTCCGGGACATCCGCCGCTACCTGCGGGTCGAGCGCGCGATCGCGCGCGCGGACCTCTCGGCCTCGGGCTACTGGCGGCTCGGCGTCGACGACGAGGGCTGGCGCCGCACCAAGCGCGACTGGACCTCCGAGATCGAGCAGTCGGAGCAGGCCGCCCACCTGCCCTGACCACTCCGCAGCCACGCCTGCACGGCCCCATCTGCGCCGACTCGCCTGCGCCGACCCCACCTGCGCCGAGCGGCCCCCGCCGGGCGCCGGGCGGTGGGAGGATGCTCGCGCGCGCCCGTAGCCCAACCGGCAGAGGCGGCCGGCTTAAACCCGGCTCAGTGCGGGTTCGAGTCCCGCCGGGCGCACGCCGACGCACGAGAGCCCCGGTCCGCGATGGACCGGGGCTCTCGTCGGGAGTCAGCTCGCGTTCTTGGCCTTCGTGCCGGACGCGGCGCCCGTGGCGGGCTCGCCGACGGCCGGGGCCTCGGCCGGCTCGACCACGCGCGGCTTCGGCGGGACCGAGGCCGCACGGAACTCGGCGCGCGGGTCGTGCAGAGCACCCAGCGGCACGACCTCACGTCGCAGCAGCAGCGAACCGGTCCAGCCCGCCATGATGCGCAGCTTGCGGTTCACGGTCGGCATCGCGAAGACGTGGTAGGTCCGGTGCAGCACCCAGGCGAGGAAGCCGCGCACCTTGATCCGGCCGAACATCTGCGCGACGCCCTTGTACATGCCGAGGGACGCCACCGCGCCGATGTTCTTGTGCGAGTACGGCGTGACCTCGGCGGACCGCAGGACGCGCGCGAGGTTGTCGCCGAGGTGGCTGCCCTGACGCAGCGCGTGCTGCGCGTTGGGCGGGCAGAACCCACCCGGGTTGTAGAGGTCGGGGACCGCGGCGCAGTCACCGGCGGCGTACGCGTCGGGGACCACCGTGCCGTCGGCGTCGACCACCTGCAGCGACGTGTTGCAGGTGACCCGGCCCATCTTGTCCAGGGGCAGGTCCGACTGCTGCAGCACCGGGTTGGCCTTGACGCCGGCGGTCCACACGATCGTGTCCGCGTCGAACTCGAGATTGTTCGACAGGACGATGTGCCCGTCGACGCACGAGTTGAGGAACGTCGAGAGGTGGATCTCGATCTTGCGCTTGCGCAGCTGCTCGAGCGTGTACCCGCCGAGCTCCTCGCTCACCTCGGGCAGGATCCGCGGGCTGCCCTCGACCAGCACGAACCGGAGCTCGTCCTGCTCGATCTGCTTGTAGTGGTTGACGGTGTAGCGCGCGATGTCCTCGAGCTCACCGAGCGCCTCGACGCCGGCGAAGCCGCCGCCGACGAACACGAACGTCAGCATCCGGCGCCGCAGCTCCGGGTCCCACGTCGAGGACGCGACCTCGATGCGGTTGAGGATGTGGTTGCGGACGGCGATGGCTTCCTCGACGTTCTTGAAGCCGATGGCCTGCTCCGCGAGGCCGGGGATGGGCAGCGTGCGGGCGACGGAGCCCAACCCGATGATCAGGTGGTCGTACGTGACCCAGTACGGCTCGCCCTCCTCGGGCGTGATCTGCACCGTGCGCTCGGCATGGTTGATCTGCGTGACCTTGCCCTGCAGCACGTCGACGCCCTTGAGCGCGCGGCGGTGCGGGGCGACGACGTTGCGGGGGTCGATCGAGCCCGCCGCCGCCTCGGGGAGGAACGGCGCGTACGTCATGTACGGACGGGGGTCGACGACGACGATCGCGGCCTCACGGCGCCCGAGCCGCTTGCGCAGCCGACGAGCGGAGTACAGGCCGACCGTGCCGCCCCCGAGGACGAGGACACGAGGGACCTTGCGCGGCTTGGCGGGGCGGCGCGGGGCCGCCGACTCGTCGAGCGGCGTCGAGGCAGACTGAGGCATATCTCCACGGTATCGGCGCACGACGAACGCGACACCTCGCGGATCGGTGAGAATGCGCACACGAGGCGGTCCGGCCCTGTGAGCGTGGTCACCACTCCAGGTCAGACGGGCGCCACCGCGTTCGCCTTGACCACGCCCGAGTACCACTGCGCACTCGCCTTGGGCGTGCGCCGCTGCGTCTCGTAGTCCACGTGCACGATCCCCCAGCGCTGGGTCATGCCGCGCGCCCACTCGAAGTTGTCGAGGAACGACCACGCGTAGTACTGCCGCAGGTCGACGCCCTCGGCGACCGCCCGGGCCGCCTGCTGCAGGTGCGTGCGCAGGAACTCCTCGCGCTGCGGGTCCTCGATCTGGCCTTGCGCGTCGGGGTCCGGGATGCCGTTCTCGCTGATGATGAGCGGCGGCAGGTCCGCGTAGTCGTCGGTCAGGCGCACGAGCATCTCGTACAGGCCCTCGGCGTGGACCTGCTGCCAGCTCGCGGGCGACGGCGGGAAGACCTCGAGCCACGTGCCGTTCTTGTCGATGCCCGCGACCCCGTAGTACTGCACGGCGAGCAGGTCGCACGGCGCGGAGATCGCCGCCAGGTCGCCGGGCAGGACGAGCGCGTCGAACGCGGCACGGTCGGCGTTGAGCTGGCCGGCCGCGGAGCCGATCGCCTCGTCGGGGTACTCGCCGCGCAGCAAGGGGTCGAGGTAGAGGCGGTTCTCGGCCGCGTCGAGGCGACTGGCGGCGGCCTCCGCTCCCGGCGCGCCGTACACGGGCATGAGGTTGAGGGCGATGCCGATGCTCCCCTGGCCGCCCACCGCGCGGAACGCCTCGACGGCCTTGCCGTGCGCGAGGAGCTGGTGGTGCACGGCGGCGAGCCCCGCGTCGAGGTCCCCGATCGCCGGTGCGTGCTCGGTGCCGGCGTAGCCGACCATCGCGGTGGTCTTCGGCTCGTTGATCGTCAGCCAGGTGGCGTCGACGTCCCGCAGCGCCTCGAACATGACCGCGGCGTACTCGGCGAACCGGTCCACGGTGTCGCGCACGGCCCAGCCGCCCGCATCCTGCAGGGGCTGCGGCAGGTCCCAGTGGTACAGCGTGATCGCGGGGTGCAGCCCACGGTCCAGCAGGCCGTCGACGAGCCGCCGGTAGTGGTCGATGCCCTTCTGGTTCACCTCGCCCGAGCCGGCCGGCACGACGCGCGGCCACGCGACCGAGAACCGGTACGCCTGCAGGCCGAGGTCGACCATGAGGTCGAGGTCGGACTCCCAGCGCCGGTACTGGTCCGCCGCGGGATCGCCCGTCGAGCCGTCGTCGATCCGGCCGGGCTGCGCCGCGAACGTGTCCCAGATCGAGACGCCGCGCCCGTCGGCGGTGGTCGAGCCCTCGACCTGGAACGCGGAGGTCGCCGACCCCCAGACGAACCCCTCGGGGAACCGCAGCGGCTCGGCCGGGGCGGTCCAGGTGGTCGGCGTCGGCCCCGGGAGCGTCGCCCGGTCGTCGTCGGCGCACGCCGCGAGCAGGCCGAGGCCGACGAGCCCGCAGCCCATCTCGAGCACCGTGCGCCGGGCGACGAGTCGCCCTTCAGGCACGGTGCGGTCCAGCTGGTCCATCCTCGGGCTCCTCGTCGAGCAGAAGGCGGGCGCGGCGCCCCCTGCCGACGACCCGGCACGGACCGGGCATCGTGGAACCGCTCCCATACAAGCGCTGCCGCACATCGTGCCATTCGCGCTCTCGAGGCGTCAGCAGTTCAACCGGTGGGATGGTACCGGTTTCAGTGACGTGCACCACAGGCGTTTCCCCCTGGCGACACGGTTCGTGCCGGAGCTCAGCGGGCGAGGCGCTCCGCGGCGCTGAACGCGATGCCGTCGAGGATGTCGTGCTCGGAGGTCACCACCGACTCGAGCGCGCCACCCGCGGCAGCGACCTCGTCGCGCACGCGCGCCACGACGTCGTGCCACACGAGCGCACCGGCACCGATCACGTCGACCCGGCCCGGGTGCATGAACCCGAGCTCCGCCCGCTGCGCGCGTGTCCGCCCGAGCAGGTCGTCGCACGCGGCCAGGACCACGTCCGTCGCCAGCACCGCGCCGTCGATCCGCTCCGGCCGGTAGGAGTCCAGGCCGAGCGCGTGCGCCGTCACGGTCGTGACCGAGCCGGCCAGCCCGACGAGCGTCGCCGTACGACCCAGCGGGACCACGGCCGCCGCCTCGTCGAGCGCCGCCGCCACGTCACGGTGGGCCGCCGCACGCTCGTCGGCCGAGGGCGGGTCGCCCTGCAGGTGGCGCTCCGTCAGGCGCACGCACCCCACGTCCATCGACAACGCCGCCTCGGGTGCGCGCTCGCCCAGGACGAGCTCGGTGCTCCCGCCACCCAGGTCGACCACCAGGAACGGGCCGGGGTGCCGCGCGGCGACCACACCCGTCGCGCCGCGGAACGACAGCGCGGCCTCCTCCTGCCCCGACACGACCTCGGGCTCGACCCCCAGCAGCGCGCGCACGCCGTCGACGAAGTCCGCACGGTTCTCGGCGTCGCGCGACGCCGACGTCGCGACGAACCGGATCGTGGCGACGTCGAGCTCGGCGCAGATCTGCGCGTAGCGCGCGCTCGCGTCCAGCGTGCGCGCGAGCGCCTCCGGGGCCAGCCGACCGGTGCGGTCCACGCCCTGGCCGAGCCGCACGACCTCCGAGCGGCGGTCCACGTCGACCAGCACGCCCGTGCCCGGGTCGACGTCCGCCACCAGGAGCCGGATGGAGTTCGTCCCGCAATCGATGGCAGCCACTCGTGTCACGGCGGACATCCTCGCACCCGCCGCGGCGGTCGTCGGAACGGCGAACGGGTGACGCCCGTCATGCGCGGCGCACGGCCCGCAGGCACGGACGACGGTGCGCACCGACGCACGTCGCGCCGACCTGCGCGGACGCCGACCCGCGGTCGTCGGTCAGCAGGTGCAGCGGTCCGGGCGCCACGTCGGGCGGATGAGCGCCAGCGCCTCGTCGCCGAACGGGTTCACGCCCGGCCCGGCCGCGAGCGCGTGCCCGACGAGCACGTGCAGGCACTTGACGCGCGTCGGCATGCCGCCGGCCGAGATGCCCGCGATCTCCTCGACGTGCCCGAGCTCCTCACGGTCCGCGAGGTAGGCCTCGTGCGCGTGGCGGTAGGCCTCGGCGAGGTCGGCCTCGACCGCGAGCCGCGCCGTCCACTCCTTCATCAGCCCCGACGCCTCGAGCGTGCTCACGGCCGCGACCGCCTGCGGGTTCGTCAGGTAGTACGTGGTCGGGAACGGCGTGCCGTCGTCGAGCCGGGGCGACGTCCGCACGACGAGGGGGCGGCCGCACACGCAGCGCGCGGCGATCGCGACCACACCGCGAGGCGGGCGGCTGAGCTGCTCGGCGAGCACCTCGAGGTCTCGCTCGGTCACGGCGGGGGCGATGGTGGGCACGGGGATCCTCGTCCTGGGGTTGGGGACGTCCATTGTCCCCCAGGTCGCGGGCAGAGCGCCGCCGGGGCTACGGCGTGGGCGTCGCGCCCGACGACGCGCCCTTCGTCGCCCGACCCGTCGGGGTCGTCCCCTTCGTGGCGCCCTTCGCCGCGTCCTCGTCCGACGAGGTGCGCTTCGTCGAGGACGCGTCCTTGTCCGGCTCGTCGGTCGTCTCACCCGCGACGACCAGCGACTCCCACACGGACGTGTACCAGGGCACCTCGGCGGTCGTCGCGACGACCGGCGTGCCGTCGACGACCTCGTCGACCGCGTCCTGGACCGTCTCCGGGTCCACCACGCGATACGCGGTCTCGCCGGGGAGCACGTACGAGAGCCGCTCGCGCGCCTGCGCCGTGACGTACGCCGGGTCGTCCCACCGGCCGAGCTCGGCCTGGAGGTCCTCGTTGCGCTCGCGCGCCTGTGCGACGTGCTGTCGCAGAGCGCGCAGGTCGGCCTCCTGCCGCAGGTAGGTGTGCAGCGTGGGGTAGACCAGGACGAACGCCAGGACCAGCACGCAGCCCAGGACGATCGTGCGCACCGAGAACAGCCGCGGCGGCTCGACCCTGGCCCGCTCCGCCCGCGCCGTGCCCCGCGCGGGCGTGGCCGGCGCCCGGCCGCTCGGGCGCGTCGCGCCCGGCCGGGACGTCGCCCGCGGCACCCCGCGGGACGGCGTCGCGGCCCGGGGCACCCCGCGCGACGGCGTGGCCGTCCGGGGTGCGCGGGCAGCGCCACGACCGTCGGCCGGGCGCGGCTCGACCGGGCGTCGGGGCGCTGACATGCCCCGATTGTGCCCCGGACGCCCCTGCTCGCCCGGGACGCCGCCCCGCCGCGTCGCGTCCTTCACCGTTCCCTCACGGCTGCGCGGACGGGGTCCCCGTCGGCGCGCCGGTCGCCGTGGCGCTCGCGTCGCCCGTAGGCGTCGGCTCGCTGCTGGGGGCGGTGCCCGCGGTCGGCGTCGCGCCCGCGGTCGGCGTCGCGCCCGCGGTCGGCGTCGCGCCCGGATCGTCGTCCACGGCGCCGGGGATCGTGTCGGGGCCGGTCGGGACGACGATCGGCTGCGCCGCCGCGAACGGCCAGCCCGGCGTCGTCACGGTCCACGGCACCTCGGTGCGCCAGACGAGGTACCCGTTCTCCCAGGCGGCGTCGGCGTCGATCGCGGCGTCGGGGAACAGGCGCAACGGGAAGGCGTTCCACACGCCCGCACCGCTGCTCGTCACACCGCCGAGGCGCCAGCTCCGCTGGTCGTCGTAGCCGACGCCCGTCCAGGTCTCGGCCTCCTGCAGCGAGCCGACGCCCAGCGTGACCGGCCGGCCGTCCTGGTCGAAGACCTGGGCGCCGTCCACCGGCTGACCCTGCGCGTCGTACACGAACAGGTTCTCGGCGTAGCTGCCGCCCACCACCACCCCGTCGTCGGGCTGGGGCTCGTACCAGTTCTCGCTCGTGACGGTCCCGACGCCCTGCCCGGGCAGCCACAGCAGGAACACCGCGGCGGCGAGCACGGCGAACGCGTTGAGCCCGACGAGCACCGACTGCCAGCGCCGCCCCGGGCGCCAGCGACCGCGCCCCCACTGCGCACTCGCCACGATCAGGCCGACCATCACGACCCACCCGACGAACGTGCGCGGCGCCCACCACGCACCCCCGTCCTCGATGCCCGTGAGCTGCAGCACGAGGTGCGCGACGACCCACCCGCGCGCGACCCACCACACCGGGCGCAGCGCGACGAGCAGGTCCTCGGTCGCCGGCCACCACCGCGTCCCGCGGAGCTGGGCGAGCGTCGAGTCCCCCGTGCGCAGGAGCGCACGGTACGGCGCGGTCAGCCACGACCGCACGCCGCCGAGCCGGCGCGCGGGCACCGGATCGAGCCCCGCGGCGGCGCGCAGCTCGGCGGCGTACGCGGCCGGCGTGCCGAACTCCTCGGCCAGGCTGCCGTGGTGCGTGCGGCTCGCGTCGGCGAGCGCATCCGCGAGGTTCGCCTCGAGGCCGTCGGTCAGGTCGTCGACCTGGTCCTGGCCGAGGTCGTGCAGGGCCGCCCGGACGGCGGCGGCGTACACCGCGACGTCGTCGGTCAGCGGCAGGTCCGTGACGCTCACTTGGTGCCCTCCGTCCCGAGCAGGCGACCCATGGTCGCCGCGAACTCGTGCCACTCCTTGCGCTGGGCGTCGAGCATCGCCCGGCCCTGGCTGTTGATGCCGTAGTACTTGCGGTGCGGGCCCTCGTCGGAGGGCACCACGTACGACGAGAGCGCGCCCCCGGCGTAGAGGCGGCGGAGCGTGCCGTACACCGAGGCGTCACCGACGTCCTCGATGCCCGCCGCGCGCAGCCGACGCACCACGTCGTAGCCGTACCCGTCCTCGTCCTCGACCACCGCGAGCACCGCGACGTCGAGCACCCCCTTGAGGAGCTGTGTCGTGTCCATTCGCCCTCCGTGTCGCCCTGCCGCGACGACGACCCGTCGCCACGAGGACCTTCCGCCCTCGCGCAACGCACACTACTGCGCATCCCGCACTACTGCCGACAGCGACACACCGCCGACTCCGTCCTCACCCACCTCCCCACCTCCCCACTCCCCGCCCCCTACTCCCCGCCACCGCACTCCCCGCCACCGCACTCCCCGCCTCCCCGACGTCGGTGCAGCGATGAATGCAGCCGGAGCACACTCCCGCAGCACACGTCCTGCATCCATCCCTGCGGCCAGGGCGGCATCGCCAAGGCGCGCGGACGCCACGCCGGCGCGGGGCGGCGGCGTGGCGGTTGGGGCGGGCGCGGGGTGGTGCGGGGCGGTTGGGGCGGGCGTGGGGTGGTGCGGGGTTGGGTGAGGCCGGTCGCCCTTGGGGGCGACCGGCCTCGGGTGGTCGGTGGTGACCGACCGGTTCAGGCTGAGGTGATCAGGCCTGGAAGCGCGGGAAGGCCGAGCGGCCGGCGTAGCGACCGGCGTCGTCCAGCTCCTCCTCGATGCGCAGCAGCTGGTTGTACTTGTTGATGCGCTCGCCACGGGCGGGAGCACCGGTCTTGATCTGGCCGGCGTTCGTCGCGACCGACAGGTCGGCGATCGTCGTGTCCTCGGTCTCGCCGGAGCGGTGCGAGGTCATCGTCGTGAAGCCGTTGCGCTGCGCGAGCGTCACCGCGTCGAGCGTCTCGGTGAGCGTGCCGATCTGGTTGAGCTTGACCAGCAGCGAGTTCGCCGACTTGAGCTGGATGCCCTTGGCGAGACGCTCCGGGTTGGTGACGAACAGGTCGTCGCCGACGATCTGCACGCGGCCACCGACCTCGGCGACGAGCTGCGACCAGGAGTCCCACTCGTCCTCGGAGAGCGGGTCCTCGATGGACACCAGCGGGTAGTCCGTCACGAGCTGCTCGTAGTACGCGATCATCTCGGCGGGCGTCTTGGCGCCACCCTCGAACTGGTACGCGCCGTCCTTGAAGAACTCGGTCGACGCGACGTCGAGCGCGAGCGCCACATCGGTGCCCGGCGTGAAGCCGGCCTTCTCGATCGCGGTGAGGATCAGGTCGAGCGCCGCGCGGTTGCTCGACAGGTTCGGCGCGAAGCCACCCTCGTCGCCCAGGCCCGTGCTCAGGCCCTGGGCCTTCAGGACGGACTTCAGCGAGTGGTAGACCTCGGTGCCGGTGCGCAGCGCCTCGCGGAAGGTCGTGGCGCCGATCGGGGCGACCATGAACTCCTGGATGTCGACGTTCGAGTCGGCGTGCGAGCCACCGTTGAGGATGTTCATCATCGGGACCGGCAGGACGTGCGCGTTCGGGCCGCCGACGTAGCGGAAGAGCGGCAGGTCGGCCGAGTCGGCCGCGGCCTTGGCGACCGCGAGCGAGACGCCCAGGATCGCGTTCGCGCCGAGCTTGCCCTTGTTGGGCGTGCCGTCCAGGTCGATGAGCGCGGCGTCGACGAGCCGCTGCTCGCTCGCCTCGAAACCGATGATCTCCGGCGCGATCTCGTCGATGACCGCGTTCACGGCCTCCTCGACGCCCTTGCCCAGGTAGCGCGACTTGTCGCCGTCACGACGCTCGACGGCCTCGAACGCACCCGTCGAGGCGCCCGAGGGCACCGCGGCGCGGGCGATGGTGCCGTCGTCGAGCGCGACCTCGACCTCGACAGTGGGGTTGCCGCGCGAGTCCAAGATCTCGCGGGCGCCGACGGCCTCGATGCTGGCCATGGGGGCTCCTTCGACGTGCAGGTGTGGGTTCCGTGCAGTGGTGGGTGACGACCTCACCCTAGTGGCGTCCACGGACCGTCGCGTCGGGACCTCCGTCCGCTGGACGCCCCCGTCAGGCTGTCATGGGCGGCGCGTCGTCGTCCGACGAGCGCGCGATGCCGGGCCGCGGGTCGGTCGCGAGCACCGCCATGAGGATCGAGTCGTGCCAGCGGCCGTCCCACCGCAGCCGGTCCCGCTGACGGCCCTCGACGACGAACCCGGCCTTCTCGTACGACCGCTGCGCGCGGGGGTTGAAGTCGAACACGCTGAGCTCGACACGGTGCAGACCGACCGCGTCGAACGCGTGGTCGAGCACCGCGACCATCGCCTCGGTGCCGTACCCGCGGCCCGGCATCCCGGGCACGAGCGCGATGCGCACGTTCATGCACCGGTCGTCCTCGTCGAGCTCGTTGAGGACCACCTCGCCCACGTACGTGCCGTCGGGCAGCGTGATCGCCCAGTCCGCGCGGTCGTCGGCCGGTCCGATGCGCTCGAGGTGCGCCGCGACCACCTCGCGCGTGAACACCGTGCGTGTGCCCGTGAGCCGGTTCGACTCCTCGTCGTGCAGCCCGGCCCAGACGTCCTCGAGGTGCTCGGGTCCCAGCGGGACCAGGACGAGCCGCGGGGTGCGCAGCGTCGGGACCGGTGACAGTGCGGAGCTCTCGACCACCCGGACAGGCTAGCGATCCGGGTGGCCGAGGCCGCTACGTCAGCCCTTCGCGCACACCACCCCGTTCAGACGGAACGTGCCGGGCGCCGTGGGCGTGCCGGGGTGCGACGCGTTGAAGCCGATGTCCGCGCTCGCCCCCGGAGCCAGCCGGCCGTTCCACGACGCGTTGGTCGCCGTGACGGTGCTGCCGGTCTGGGACCACTGCGCGCTCCAGCCCTGCGTGACCTGCTGCCCGTTCGGGAAGTCGAACGTCAAGGTCCAGCCGTCGACGACCGTGGCGCTGGTGACCCGCAGGTTGGCCGTCAGACCGGTGTTCCACGCGCTCGTCGTCCAGCGCACGGTGCAGCCGCCGGGGCCGATGGTGGGCGTCGGGGTGGGCGTCGGAGTCGGCGTCGGAGTCGGCGTGGGCGTGGGAGTCGGGGTCGGCGTGGGCGTGGGAGTCGGGGTCGGCGTGGGCGTGGGAGACGGCGTGGGGGTCGGGGTCGGCGTCGTGCCGATGCGGGACGGGTCGACGATGCCCCAGAACGCGGCCTTCGCCTGGAGCCCGCCGTCGAACAGCAGCGGCGCGGCCCCCGACCGCAGCCACGTCCGCGAGTCGTCGACGCCCCAGACCGTCACGGACTCGAGCGACGACGCGTGCCGCTTGAGGACGGTCATCAGGTCCCGGTAGTAGTACGCCTGCTGCAGCAGACGGTCCGCGGGCGGCGTCGTCCAGCTCTCGCCGCCGTGCTGGTAGGTCGAGACGTCGAGCTCGGTGACCGCCTGCGTGACGTCGAGCGCCTCGAACGCGGTGATCGTCGCCTCGATGTCGCTCAGCGAGCGGCCGATCTCGACGTGCAGCTGGTGGCCGACGCCGTCGACCGGCACGCCGTCCGCGAGCAGCGACCGGACGAGCGCCAGGTAGGGCGTGCGCTTGTTCGCGTACTCGCTGTTGTAGTCGTTGATGAACAGCAGGACGTCGGGGCCGAACGCCGCGCGGGCGTACCGGAAGGCGTCGGCGATGTACGACGGGCCGAGGATGCGGTACCACTCGCTGCGCCGCAGACCGTCGGGCTGCGACTCGTCGATGACCTCGTTGACCACGTCGAACGCGAAGATCGGGTTGCCGGGCGTGCCGAACTCCCCGTACTCGGTGCGGTAGTGGTCGGCGATCGCGCGGATGTGCGCCTTGAGCCGCGAGCGCAGCAGCGCCTGGTCGTCGGCGCTCGTCGTGAGGGCCACGCCGTCGTTGCGCTCGAACCACCACTGCGGCGTCTGCTGGTGCCACAGCAGCGTGTGGCCGTAGACGCGCTGCCCGTGCTCGAGCGCGAAGTCCACGAGGAGGTCGGCCGCCGCGAAGCTGAACGTGCCCTCGGTGGGCTGGATCGCGTCGGGCTTCATCTGGTTGCCCGGAGTGATCTGCGCCGCGTGGTGCGCGACGAGCTCGCCCCGGCCCGCGAGCACGTCGGCGGGCTCGACCGCGATGCCGAACGGGAACCACGGCTGCAGGGTCGCGTCGAGCTGCGGCAGGGTCAGGTCGGGCGTGGCCCGCTCCCCCGTGACGACGACGTCGTCGACGAGGATGTCGGTGAGCGACGACGGGGACTCGACGTAGAGCTGTGCGGTGTCGAACGGTCCGGGCGTGTAGCTCGCGGTCACCTGCGTCCACGCGCCGCTCGTCACGCCGGTCGCGGTCGCGACGGTGTCGTACGACGAGCCGTTCGCGTCGTCGCGCTGCACGGACACGCGCAGGTCCGCGTACCCGGTGCCCGTCGAGGGCAGGCGCAGCCACAGCGAGACCGAGTAGGTGACGCCGGGCGTGAGGGTCACGGGCAGCGCCGCGCCGTTCCAGGACTCGGTGCGGCCCGTCACCAGCAGGCTCTGGCTGCCGCGCGGGTTCTCGGTGCTCAGCGAGACGGTGCTGCTGCCGCGCGCACCCCAGCCGTCGAGCCCGTCCTCGAAGTCGGACTGCACGACGACCGTGGCCGCCGCGCGGGCCGGCGAGGCGAACGGCGCGACGAACGCGACGACCACCACCAGCGCGGCGACGACGAGGGCTGCCAACGCCCCGACGCTCGACAGGGTGGACGTCCGCAACGGCGGGTGGGCACGGCGAGGCATCGCTTCGCTCCTTGGGCCTGCCGGCGGCACACCCACCGGTCACGCCGGAGGCTAGGGAACCCGCGACCTCACCGACGAGGGGTGAATCGGTTCGCCGGGGACCCGTCCTGCCCTGCCGCGCGCGCGTGCGCGAACGCCGAACGGGGACCGTGCGAGCGCACGGTCCCCGTTGCGGAGGTCGACAGGGTTCGTCAGCGGGCGGCGAGCGCCGCGACGATCTTCTCCGTCTGGTCACGCGCGTCGCCGAACAGCATCGCGGTGTTGTCGCGGAAGAACAGCGGGTTCTGCACGCCCGCATACCCCGTGGCCATCGACCGCTTGAACACCACGACCTGACGCGCGTGCCACACCTCGAGCACGGGCATGCCCGCGATGGGCGAGGACGGGTCGTCGAGCGCGGCCGGGTTGACGGTGTCGTTCGCGCCGATGACGAGCACGACGTCGGTCTCGTCGAAGTCGTCGTTGATCTCGTCCATCTCGAGGACGATGTCGTACGGCACCTTCGCCTCGGCCAGCAGGACGTTCATGTGCCCCGGCAGGCGTCCCGCCACGGGGTGCACCCCGAAGCGCACCTGCACGCCCCGCGCCCGCAGCTTCTCGACCAGGTCCGCGACGGGGTACTGCGCCTTGGCCACGGCCATGCCGTAGCCCGGGGTGATGACGACCGAGCGCGCGTCACCCAGCAGGTCGGCGACGTCCGCGGCGGACATCTCGCTGTGCTCCCCGACCGGTCCCCCGCCGGAGGGCGCCGCGGCACCTTCCTCGGCGCCGAAGCCGCCCAGGATCACCGAGATGAACGACCGGTTCATCGCGCGGCACATGAGGTACGACAGGATCGCACCGGACGCACCGACGAGCGCTCCCGTGACGATCAGCAGGTCGTTGCTGAGCATGAAGCCCGCGGCTGCCGCCGCCCACCCGGAGTACGAGTTGAGCATCGAGACGACGACCGGCATGTCGCCGCCGCCGATCGCCGCGACCAGGTGCCAGCCGAGGGCGAGCGCGATCACGGTCATGGCCAGCAGCGGCCAGATCGACGGTGCCGCGACGAACCACGCGAGCAGGCCGAGCGACACGACGACCGCGCCCAGGTTGAGCAGGTTGCGCCCGGGCAGGGTCAGCGGCGCGCTCTTGATCTTCGCGGAGAGCTTGAGGTAGGCGACGATCGAGCCGGTGAACGTGACCGCGCCGATGAACACGCCCAGGAACACCTCGACGAGGTGCACGCCGTGCGGCGGCTCGGTCAGGTACGAGTTGATGCCGACGAGCACCGCGGCGGCACCGACGAACGAGTGCAGCATCGCGATGAGCTCGGGCATCTGGGTCATCTCGACCTGGCGCGCACGCCAGGTGCCGATGACGGCGCCCACGCCCAGCACGAGCGCGATCAGCAGCGCCGTCGCGAGCGTCGAGCGCTGCGACGCCTGCAGCGCGAGCGCGATGGTGGCGGCCAGTGCGAGCACCATGCCGACCATGCCGAGGACGTTGCCTCGCCGAGCGGTCTCCTGCTTGCTCAGACCCGCCAGGGAGAGCACGAACAGCACGGCGGCCAGCACGTAGGTGGCCTGGGCCAGCGTCACGAGCGTCATCTCATGCCCCCCGTCGGAACATGCGGAGCATCCGGTTCGTGACCAGGAACCCGCCGAAGATGTTGATGCTCGCCACGGCGGCGGCGACGCACGCCACCACGGTCACGACGAGGTTGTCCGAGCCGATCTGCAGCAGCGCGCCGACGAGGATGATCCCCGAGATCGCGTTGGTCTGCGCCATGAGCGGCGTGTGCAGCGCGTGCGACACGTTCGAGATCACGTAGTACCCGACGAACACCGCGAGCACGAACACCGTGAAGTGCCCGAGGAACTCGCTCGGCGCGAAGGACACGCCGAGCGTGAGCAGCACCGCCGCGAGCGCGAAGCCGATCGTGCGGCGCTTCGCGCGGCGCCCGGCGGACTCCTGCGCGGCGGCCGCGTTGGCCGCGCGCTCCTCGTCGGACGGGCCCGGCGGTGCCGGTGGTGGTGCGGCCGAGACCGCGACCACGGGCGGCGGCCAGAGCACCTCGGACTCGTGCGTGACCGTCATGCCGCGCTGCACCGGGTCGTCGAGGTCGAGGACGAGCGTGCCGTCCTTGGCGGGCGTCAGGAGCTGTACGAGGTGGACGATGTTGGTGCCGAGCAGCTGCGACGAGTGCTGCGGCATGCGTCCCGCGAGGTCGGTCCAGCCGAGGACGACCACGCCGTTCTCGCTCACCACGCGCTCGCCGGGGACCGTGAGCTCGCAGTTGCCGCCGCCGGGGGCCGCGAGGTCCACGACGACCGACCCGGGCTTCATCGCGGCGACGGCCTCGGCCGTGATCGTCGTCGGTGCCGTGCCGCGCACGAGCGCGGTGGTGATGACGATGTCCGCCTCGGCGCACTCCTGCGCGTACACGTCGAGCGCGGCCGCGGCCTGCTCGTCGGTCAGCGGCTTGGCGTAGCCGTCCGCGCTGATCTCCTGCTGGGCCTGCGGTGCGCGCACGAACTGCGCACCCATCGACTCGATCTGCTCGCCGACCTCGGGCCGCACGTCGAACGCGCGCACCTGCGCACCGAGCGAGTCCGCGGTGCCGATCGCCGCGAGCCCCGCGACGCCCGCGCCGATGACGAACACGCGCGCGGGCGGCGTCTTGCCCGCCGCGGTGACCTGGCCGGCGAACATCCCGCCGAACTCCTGCGCCGCCTCGACGACCGCCCGGTAGCCCGCGACGTTCGCCATGCTCGAGAGCACGTCGAGCGACTGGGCGCGCGAGATGCGCGGGACCGCGTCGAGCGCGAGTGCCGTGACACCGCGTGCCGCGAGCGCCTGGACGAGCTCGGGGTGCTGGGCGGGCTGCAGCTGCGCGACGAGCACGGCGCCCTTCCGCAGCAGGGCGAGGCGGTCGTCAGACGGCGCGTCGACGGCCGTCACGACGTCGGCGCCCCACGCGGTCGCCTGGTCGACGACCGCGGCACCCGCCTCCGCGTACGCCTCGTCGGCGAACGTCGCCGCCGCGCCCGCGCCCGACTCGACCAGCACCTCGTACCCGAGCCCGACGAGCTTCGCCACGGTCGCCGGCGTCGCCGCCACCAGACGCTGGCCGCTCGCCTCCCGCGGGATACCGATCGTCGTCACGCACTGCCTCCTGACCTGCGCACACCCGCAGCACGCAGGACGGGCGCACGGTGACCGCATCGTGGCCGGGTGACCGTCTCACCGGCTCGCCGCTGACCTTATCGACGTGCGGCGATCCCCCGCGGGACCACGGTCCCTCGTGGACACCTGCGACGTGACCCGCGCCGTCGGCGTCAGGGCGTGGCGAGCTCACCCTGCAGCGCGGTGACCTGCCGCACCCACTCGTCGCGCTCGGCGACCGCGGCCTGGATGACCCCGACGGCCGCCTGCAGCGCCACGGCGTCGCCCGCGTCGAGCGCGTCGGCGTACTGCCGCAGGCCGACGCCGAGCTGCTCACCCGCGGTGCGCGCGTGCGCGTGCAGCTCGTCGAGCCGGGCGGTCCCCGTCGCGGCGCCGGCGACGGCGTCCTGCACCGCACGCACCGCGGGCAGCGTGTCGGCGCGGACCCGCGCGGCGCGTGCGTCGGGCGCGAGCGTCGTGTCGGCGTCGATCGCCAGCACCGCCTGGTCGAGCGCGAGGAACGCCGCGACGACCGTCGGGACCGCGGCCTGCACGTAGGCCCGCTCCGCGGCGTCGTCCGGCGAGCTCGGCGCGGCGGGATCCGGCGCCGCCGGGTCGAGCGCGCCGAGGCCCAGACCCTCGCCGAACAGCCGCGACCGGCCCTCGACGACGAGCGTCGCGCCGCCCACGCACAGCACCGCCGCGCACACCGTCGTGACCAGCGCGACCGTGCGCCGCGACCCCCGCGGGAGCGGGACGGCACCGAGCCCGGCCCCCGCGATCCCGAGCACGACCGCGAACGGCGCCGCGTCGCGCACGAGCCTCGCGGCGTTGCCCCCGCCCAGCAGGTCGGGCGCGACGAGCACGATCCCGCCGGTCGCGAGCAGCGCCGCCGCCGGCGCGACGACCAGCCCGAGCCCCGCGCCGCGCGCTCCACCGCCCGCCGCGAGCGCGACGAGCGCCGCGCCACCCGCGACGGACGCGACGAGCCCGTAGGCCTGCGCGCGCTCGACGGGGGTGTCGCCCGACGACGCCGCCTGCGCGATCACGACGACGAGCACCGCCGCGACGCTCGCGACCGCGGCGACCAGCAGGCCGGCGCGGGCGCCCGGCGGCCCGCCCGCCGGCCACGGGACGTGGTGACGGTCGCCGCGCTCGAGCGCCCATCCCGGCGCTCCACGCACACCGTGCACGCCTTGACCGCCCTGCCCACCGTCCACGCCCTGCCCACCGCGCACGCCCTGCCCACCGTGCACGCGGGGCGCGGAGGTGCCGCGGCGCAGCACCAACGCGGCGAGGGCCGCGAGCGCGAGCGCCGCGCACGGCGCGGTCAGCGCCACCGCGCCCGAGGCCGACAGCGCCGACAGCGCGAACGGCCAGTCGACCTGCTCGACCGCGAACGTCGCCAGGGCGAGCCCCCAGGTCGCGCCGACGAGCACGAGCACCCCGCACGAGGCCGCCACCAGCCAGTGCCCGGTCGCGCGTCGCACGCGCACCGCGGCGTCGGCCCACAGCTCGCCCAGCCCGGTCAGCACGACGAGCGCGCCCGCACCGAGCAGCAGGCTCAGGAGCGCGGTCTCGGCGTCGAGCGCACCCAGGGGCTGCCCGCCCAGTCGCTGCGGGTCGACGGCGGCCCCGAGCGCGAGCCCCGTCCCGACCATGAGCGCGGGCACCCCCACGCGAGCGCCCGGCCCGCCGAGGCGCCCGAACAGCGCGGCGCGCCACTGGCCGAGCGCGAGCACCACACCCAGCGGGGCACCCACGACGACCGCCGCGACCGTCCTCGCGACATCGACCTGCCCCGTGCCGGTGAGCGCCGCGACGGCGACGGCCTCGACGGTCGGGAACGAGGCCGCCGCGAGGAAGGACACCGTGAGCACGTCGAGCCACGACGACCGCGCGAGCCGAGCCGGGGCGTCGAGCACCGCGACGCGCTCGGCGGGTGTCGGGTGCTGCGCCGTGAGCCGACGCCACCCGCGACGGACGCGCGCCGCGGGCAACGCCACCAGCACCGCCCGCAGGTCGCCGAGGCGGTCCCGGCCGGTCCCCGCGCCGTCGTCGGTGGCGCCCGGGCTCGCGGCGCCCGCACCCGGGACGCTCGGGCTCGCGGCGGCGAGGTCGGCGTCGTGCTCGCGTGACCGGAGCATCGCGTCGGCGACCAGGCGGACCACGAGCAGCACGAGCGCCGCGCGCCACGCGTACGGCCCGAGCACGCCCAGGTCGCCCCGCACGACCGACACGGCGGCCGGGACCAGCACCACCGGCCAGAACGCCCACCACGCCGTGCGCGCGAACCACGCGAGCGCGACGTCGCGGTGCCGCACGTGCGCGAGCTCGTGCCGCACCACGGGGTCGAAGAGCGCCGCGTGACCGACGGACACCGCGAGCTTGGGCGGCAGAGCGATCCGGTACCGCCCGGGCGTCCCGTACGAGAACGCGTCGACCTGCGACAGCCGCCCGACGACGACGGTCGGCACCCGCCGCACACCGCCCTGGGCCGCGAGCTCCGCGACGCGCTCCTGCGTCGCCGCGAGCCCCGCCGGCAGCGGTCGCAGACCCCGGCGCCGGGCGACGACGGCGGGGTGCACGAGCAGGAGGATGACCGCGAGCGCGAGGGTGACCAGCGCTCCGCCGGCCGCGCTCCACGCGCGCTCACGCTCGAGCGCGGCCGCGCAGTCCTCGAAGACGGACTGCGCCTCGAGCGGGTCGGCGGGCAGGCCCTCGAAGCAGGCCGCGACGCCGCGGGCCCACCGCCCCCCGGCGACGATGTTGTACGTCCACGCGCCGACGAACAGGCCGCCCGCCAGCACCGCGAGCACGAGCACGAGCAGGTGGACCGACGTGGGCGTCGGGTAGGCGAGCACGGCCGGACGGGGCGGCGGCGCGGGGCCGCGTGTGGCGGGCACCTCGTCGGCGACGGCGGCCGCGCCGGACACGTCGCACCTACCTCGCGACGACCAGCCCGCCGACGACGGCGTCCGCGAGCAGCCCCGCCCGCGACTCGTCGAGGCCGAGGTCCAGGGCACGGCGGTGGGCGAGGTCGTGCACGGCGCGCGCCTGCGTCTCGGTGAGCCCGGCCGAGGGCGGGCCGACGGGCTTCTCGTCGTCCCGGTGCGTCACCCGACGCAGCCATGCGGCGACCCTGGGGGTGACCTCCTGCTTGGCCGCGTCCGTGAACGTGTCCCGCGCGAGGTCGACGAGGAACTGCACGACGGGCGTGACGACCGCGAGCACCACGGGTGTGAGCATCGCGAGCTCGATGCCGAACCCGAGCGACTCGTCGCGCCGGTCGGCGGCCAGGGCCGCGTCCGGGTCGGCGAAGAACTCCTCGCTCGTCAGGTCCAGGAGCGGGAGCTCGTCGGGCGCCTGCGTCGCCAGGACCGCGCCCGCGAGGTCACGCACGAGCGCGTGCTGCGCCTCGGTGTCCGCGGCCACGACGCCTCCCTCGGGACGGCTCCTGTCGCCAGACTGACCCTGCGGCGGGCCGCGGTAAAGGATGAAACGGACGCCTCAGGCGTCCGTCGAGCTCGTCTCGGCGGCACGCACGCGGGCCTCCCAGCCCGCCGCGGTCCGACGCAGCTCGCCCTCGGCGTCAAGCCCGGCCGCGCGTGCCTCGCGGACCAGGGCGAACAGCCGCGCGCCGAGGTCGTCGGCCGCGGGCGCCTCCACGACGAGGCCCGCGCGCTCCGCCCGCGCGACGAGCTTCTGCGTGCGGGCCAGCGCGCCGAGCGCGAGCGGCACCCCGTCGAGCGCGGACCCGCGCGCCTTCTCCGCGCGCTTGATGCGGTCCCACGCGACGTTGCGGCCCTCGTCGTCGGGTGCGGCCTGCTCGTCGGCGAACACGTGGGGGTGCCGCCGGACGAGCTTCGCGACGAGGTCGCCCGCCACGTCCTGCACGTCGAACGGGTCGTCGGCGTGCTCGCGGGCGACGCGCGCGTGGAAGACGACCTGCAGCAGCAGGTCGCCCAGCTCCTCGCGCAGGCCGGCGCGGTCGTCGTGCTCGATCGCCTCGACGAGCTCGTACGCCTCCTCGAGCGCGTACGGCGCGAGGGACGCGTGGGTCTGCTCGGCGTCCCACGGGCAGCCGCCGGGCGAGCGCAGGCGGTCCATGATCGCGACGAGCTCGGCCAGGCGGTCGCGCTCGTCGCGCGGCGGCGTCCCGGTCAGGACTCGCCCGCCCCGACCACCCACGGCCGCACGGCCGGCGCGTCGATGTTCGCGTCCTCGAGGAGCGTGCCGAAGCGCGGGTTGACCTCGATGTCGAGCTCGGCGATGCGGTCGCTGAACTGCTGCGCGAGCTCGGGGGCGTTCGGCGCGTCCTGCAGGGCGCCGCTGGCCTGCACGTAGCGGGCCACGGCGAGCGTCGAGGGGGCGAGGTCGTCGGGCAGCGTGACACCCGCGGCCTGCGACGCCGAGTCGAGCAGGTCCTGCGCCTGGGCCGTCGAGACGCCCACGCCGTTCTCCGCCGCGATCGCGGAGATCGTGGGCTCCTGGATGAGCACCGAGGTCACGGTCTGGGTGCTGACGCCCTGGAACAGCCCGCCGAGCTGCTCGACCGCGACCCGGACGTCCGAGGCCGGGATCGCGCGCCCGTCGACGACCGCGGCCGCGCCGGGCGTCCCGGAGCACGCGCCGAGCGCGGCTGCGGCGGCCAGCGCCCCACCCGCGAGCAGCGCGGTGCGCGACCACGTGCGCGCCGGCACCCGGCCCGTCCCGCGAACCGTCGTCCGACCCGTCGTGCGCCTGCTGGTGAGCACCTGACCTCCTGCGTCCTCGCTCGTCGATCGGCGCCATCGTAGGCCCACCGGCTGCGGGTTCACGCACCGTCCGGTCGCTGCGCGTGCCGGTCGAGGAACGCGTACATCTCCGCGGCATCCACGCCGGGGAACAGTCCCGCGGGCAGCGGGGCGAACACGTGCTGGTGGATGCGCGCGCTCGGCCACGACTGCTCCTCCCACCGCGCGGCCACCGCCGGGTCCGGCCGGCGGCAGCACGCCTCGTCGGGGCACGTGCTGCGACGACGGACCTGCGTGTCCCGTCCCCGGAACCACTTGGCGGACGCGAACGGCACGCCGACCGCGAGCGCGAACCGTCCCGTGGGCGCGACGCCCGGCTGCGTCGAGCACCAGAACGTGCCCGCGGGCGTGTCCGTGTACTGGTAGGACTCGGTCGCATGGTCGCGCCGCGACAGCGCCTCGCGCACGCCCCACCGCCGGCACACGACCTGCCCCTCGATCGCCCCCGTGACGTCGGCGGGCAGCGGCAGGCCGTCGTTCGCGTACGCGCGGTAGATCGAGCCGTCCTCGTTGATCCGCAGGAAGTGCACGCGGATGTCGAGGTGGTGGGTCGCGAGCGACGTGAAGCGCTGCGCGGCCGCCTCGTGCGTGACCCCGAACGCGTCGCGGAAGTCCTCGATCGCGAGCTCGCGCTGCCTCTTGCGCGCCGCGAGGAACTCGACCGCCGCCGACTGCGGCATGAGGGCCGCCGAGGCGAAGTACGTGGTCTCCATGCGCTGCCGCAGGAACGCCTCGTACGACGCGGGCCGGCCGTGCCCGAGCACGCGGTGCGCCATGGCCTGCAGCGCGAGCGAGCGCAGCCCGTGCCCGCCGGGGGTCGAGGCGGGCGGCAGGTAGATCCGGCCGTTCTCGAGGTCGGTCACGGTGCGGGTCGATCGCGGCAGGTCGTCGACGTGCCGGATCTCGAGCCCGAGGCGCTCGGCCATGCGCCACACCGTGCGGTGGGTGAGGGCACCCGAGGTGTAGCCGGCGTCGCGCGCCATGCGCTCGGCGAGCACCTCGAGCTCGGGGAAGTGGTTGTCGCGCGCCTGGCGCGCCAGCCGCAGCGCGGTGTTGGCGCGGCGCGCCTCCTCGGGGGTGGCGATCGCCTCCTGCTCGCGGCGCGCGAGCTCGTGGTGCAGCCCGACGAGCTGTTCGAGCACCGGCGTGGGCAGCGTGCGCCCGGGGCGGACCTGCGGCAGGCCGAGGCGCAGGAACGCGCTCGAGCGCTGCGCCTGCTCGAGCTCGATCTCGAGCCCGGCGCGCCGCGTGGGCGGCTCGGGGTCGACGAGCTCGTTGAGCGTGACGCCGAGCGCGGCGGCCAGCTCGCGCAGGAGGGTCAGCCGGGGCTCACGGCGGCCGTTCTCGACGAGCGAGAGCATGCTCGAGGTCACGCCGACCTGCGCCCCGAGCGCCTCGAGCGTGAGCCCGCGCGCGGTGCGCAGGTGCCGGATGCGCCGCCCGGTCGTGAGCGAGTCGTCGGAAGCCACGGTCCTCACCGTACGTCAAGAATGCCGAAACTTGACGGCGCTGCTGGCGCGCATGGGAGCGGTTCGTTGACAGACGATCGAGGTGCGGGCTCGTCCACCGGGCTCGCACGCACACCGAGAAGCCGTCCGGGAACCTGTCCAGGAGCCGTCCATGACCGCCACGTCCGTCCGCGTCCCCCACCTGCCGACCGTCGAGCCCGGCCGGCCGCTCGACCCCTACGCGTGGGTCGAGGAGGTCGCTGCGCTCACCGAGCCGGACGCGGTGGTCTGGTGCGACGGCTCCGACGCCGAGCGCGACGCGCTGATCGCGGGCATGGTCCGCACCGGCACGCTGCTGCCCCTGGACCCCGAGCTGCGCCCGCGCTCCTACCTCGCCAGGTCCGACCCCGACGACGTCGCGCGCGTCGAGTCCCGCACGTTCATCTGCTCGGACACCGCCGACGAGGCCGGCCCGACCAACAACTGGCGCGAGCCCGCGGTCATGCGCGCCGAGCTCGCGGGTGCCTTCGCCGGCGCCATGCGGGGCCGCACCATGTACGTCGTCCCGTTCTCGATGGGACCCGTCGGCAGCCCGCTCGCGCAGCTCGGCATCGAGATCACCGACTCGCCGTACGTCGTGGTGAGCATGGGCGTGATGACCCGCGTCGGCACCGGGGCGCTCGACCTCATCGTCGCGGGCGCACCGTACGTCCCCGCGGTGCACTCCGTGGGTGCGCCGCTGACCTCGTCGGACGAGGACGTGCCCTGGCCCTGCAACCGGACCAAGTACATCTCGCACTTCCCCACGACGCGCGAGATCTGGTCGTACGGCTCCGGCTACGGCGGCAACGCGCTGCTGGGCAAGAAGTGCTTCGCGCTGCGGATCGCGTCCGTGATCGGGCGCGACGAGGGGTGGCTCGCCGAGCACATGCTGCTCGAGCGCGTCACCTCCCCGCAGGGCCGCCGTTACCACGTGGCCGCCGCGTTCCCCTCGGCGTGCGGCAAGACGAACTTCGCGATGCTCGCCCCCACGCTGCCGGGCTGGAGCGTCGAGACCCTCGGCGACGACATCGCCTGGCTGCGTCCCGGCGACGACGGGCGGCTGTGGGCGATCAACCCCGAGGCCGGGTTCTTCGGCGTCGCGCCCGGGACCGGCGTCGAGACCAACCCGACCGCGGTGGCGATGCTCGCGAGCGACGTCATCTTCACCAACGTCGCGCTCACCGACGACGGCGACGTCTGGTGGGAGGGCCTGACCCCGACCGCGCCCGAGCACCTCACCGACTGGACCGGGCAGTCGTGGACCCCGTCGTCCGGCCGACCCGCGGCCCATCCCAACTCGCGCTTCACCGTGGCCGCCGCGCAGTGCCCGACCATCGCCGACTCGTGGGAGGACGGCGCGGGCGTGCCGGTCGACGCGATCGTCTTCGGCGGTCGTCGGGCCACCAACGTGCCGCTCGTGACGCGCGCGTTCGACTGGCAGCACGGCGTGTTCATGGGCGCGACGATCGCGTCCGAGCAGACGGCCGCCGCCGAGGGGACGGTCGGGGAGCTGCGGCGCGACCCGTTCGCGATGCTCCCGTTCTGCGGGTACGACATGGCCGACCACTGGGCGCACTGGCTGCGCGTGGGCGAGACCCTGTCGTCGGCCGGGCGGCCGCTCGTGTTCGGCGTGAACTGGTTCCGCAAGTCCGCGTCGGGCTCGTGGTTGTGGCCCGGGTTCGGGGAGAACTCGCGCGTCCTGGCGTGGATCGTCGGGCAGGTCGAGGCGGCGCGGTCCGGGTCCGACGAGGGTGCCGTGGCCGGTCCGGTCGGGCTGCGACCCGCCCCCGGCGCGCTCGACGTCTCCGGCTTGGGCCTGAGCGACGACGACCTGGCCGAGCTGTTCGCGGTCGACCGCGCCGCGTGGCAGGCCGAGGCCGACCGCACCGAGGAGTTCTTCGCCCAGTTCGGCGACCGCCTCCCGGCCCCGCTGCGCACCCAGCTCGCGGCCCTCCGCCATCGCCTCACCCGCCCCTGACGCCCCACCCACCGCCCGGCCCCGACCCGGCCTGCACCCGACCTGGCCCGAGCTGCCCCGCCAACAACCGACCGCGCCTCCCGCGACGGGTGGACTTCCGCTCGCTGAGGGAGCGCAAGTCCACCCGTTGCCCGTCCGGTCGCCGGGCCCCGCGCTACCAGGGGCGAGCGCGGGGGTCGGGGGTGGGATTGCCCCGTGGGGAGTCGGGCGGGCAGGGTGGACAGGTGGGCGATGGTGGCGTGTTCTGGGTGTGCCGGACGTGCGGGGTCGAGCACGCCGAGCGCGTCGAGGTGTGCGCGATCTGCGCCGACGAGCGGCAGTGGGTGCCCGCCTCCGGGCAGGCGTGGGCGACGCTCGACGAGCTCGCGGCCGAGGGCGTGCACGTCACGACGCACGAGCTCGAGCCGGGCCTGCTCGCGCTCGAGGCGCCGGGGGTCGGGATCGAGCAGCAGGCCAAGCTTCTGACGACCGAGCAGGGCGCGTTGCTGTGGGACCCGCTCGGCTTCGTCGACGACGCGGGTCTGGCGGCGGTCGTGGACGCCGCCGGGTCGAGCCGCACGCTCGTCGTCGCCGCGAGCCACCCGCACATGTTCGGCGTGCAGGTCGAGTGGAGCCGACGCGCGTCGGCCGCCCTGGGGCGGGACGTCCCCGTGCTGGTCAGCGCACCGGACGCCAGCTGGGTCGCGCGGTCCGACGACGCGATCCGGCCGTGGACCGGCGAGCTCGAGGTGCTGCCCGGGGTGGTGCTGAGCCAGCCCGGCGGGCACTTCCCCGGTTCCGCGGTCGCGCACTGGGCGGGCGGTGCCGACGGGCGCGGCGTGCTGCTGTCCGGCGACACGATCTTCGCCAACCCCGACCGCACGTCCGTGAGCTTCATGCGCAGCTACCCCAACCGGATCCCGCTGTCCGGCCAGGTGGCGCTGCGCGTCGCCCAGCACGTCGCTCGTCGCCCTTTCGACCGGCTCTACAACAACTTCGCGGGCGTCATCCCGTCCGACGCCCGCGCGGTCGTCGGACGGTCGGCCGAGCGCCACGCCGCCTGGACCCGCGGCGACCACGACGACCTCACCTGACGCGCGGCGCCCCCACGGCGCTGTGTGGGCGGAGAAGGTGGCGCACGGCGTGACCAGCTCCACCCACGGACGCGTCAGGCCGGGGCGTGGCGGTCCAGGAACTCGTAGACCTCCGTGGTGTCGACGCCCGGGAACACGCCCACCGGGAGCGCGGCGAGCAGGGACGCGTGCGGGCGCGCCGACGGCCACGACGCACCCTCCCACCGCTCGGCGAGCGCCGTCGGGGGCTGACGGCAGCACGACGGGTCCGGGCAGGTGGACTTCGACCGCTCCGTGGTCTCGCGCCCGCGGAACCAGCGCACGTGCGCGAACGGCACCCCCACCGACACCGAGAACGCGCCCTGCGACGAGCTCTGCACGCGTGACGTGCACCAGTACGTGCCCGACGAGGTGTCCGTGTACTGGTAGTACGGCGAGAACCGGTCGGCGAGCGTGAACACCACCCGCGCCGTCCACTGCCGGCACACGGGCTGCCCCTCGATCGCCCCGAGCGGGTCCGACGGGAACGCGACGCCGTCGTTCTCGTAGGCCTTGTGCAGCGTGCCGCCCTCGTGGACCTTCATGAAGTGCACCGGAAGGTCCAGGTGCCGCGTCGCGAGGTTGGTGAACCGGTGCGCGGCGGTCTCGTACGGGACCGCGAACGCGTCCCGCAGGTCCTCCACGGACAGCCGGCGCTCGTCCTTGGCCGCGCGCAGTGCGGCCACCGCGCTGTCCTCCGGGAGCATGAGCGCCGCGGCCAGGTAGTTCGCCTCGACGCGCTGGCGCAGGAAGTCGCGGTAGTCGCGCGGCTCGGTGTGCCCGAGCACGTGGCTCGCGAGCGCCTGCAGCAGCGGCGAGCGCGAGTCGCTGAACGACCGGTCGCCCTGCGGCAGGTAGATCCGGCCGTGCGCGAGGTCCGTGACGGTGCGCGTCGTGTGCGGCAGGTCCGGGACGTAGTGCAGCGTGAAGCCCAGGTGCGCGGCGACGTCCGACGTCGCGCGCTGCGAGAGCGGACCCCCGGTGTGCCCGATCGCGGCGAGCAGGGTGCGCGCGTGGTCCTCGAGCTCCGGGAAGTAGTTGTCGCGCTCGCGCATCTGCGCGCGCAGCTCGGCGTTCGCGCGACGCGCCTCCTCGGGCGTCGCGGCGTGCTCGGTGAGCAGTCGCTCGACCTCGTGCTGCAGCGCGACGATCGCCTCGAGCGCGTCCGACGGCAGCGACTTGCCGACCTTGACCGCGGGCAGCCCGAGCTGGCTGAACAGCGGCCCGCGCTGCGCGCGCTCGAGCTCGACCTCGAGCGCGGCGCGACGGCTGGGCGCCTCGGTGCGCAAGAGCTCGGCCAGCGGCACGTCGAGCGCCTGCGCGATCTGGCCGAGCAGGCTGAGCTTGGGCTCGCGGTGGCCGTTCTCGAGCATCGAGACCTGCGACGGCGCGCGGCCGATCGCCGCGCCGAGGGCGTCGAGCGTCAGGCCGCGCTGCGTGCGCAGGTGCCGGATGCGGCGGCCCAGCACCAGGGTGTCGAGCCCGTCCGACGAGCCCGCGGGCGGCTCGTCGGACCCCGTGCGTGCGCCCGAGCGGCCGAGCGGGCCCGTCGGCCCTGCGCTCGTCGTCCGGCCCGCGCTCGTCGTCCGGCCTGCGCTCGTCGTCCGGCCCGCGCTCGCCGTCCGGCCTGCGCTCGTCGTCGGCCTGGCGCTCGTCGTCGTCATGTGTCCAGGGTCACACTCGACAGGGATTCTGTCACGCAGAAGTTCGCCGGATCTTCTCTCGTGAAGCGCGGTGAAGAACCGCTCTCCATGCCCAAGTGTGGGTCCCAGGCCGCAAGGGCCGAGAAGAACCGCGCAAGCCACGGAGGAGCCATGACCACGCAGACGGACCCGGCGCAGACGCCGGGTCGCCCCCGCACCGGCGACCAGACCACGACGGCCGACGAGCTCGCCACCTCCTGGGAGCTCGACCCGCGCTGGGCCGGCGTCCGCCGCACCCACACCGCGGCCGACGTCGTCGCGCTGCGCGGGTCCGTCCGCGAGGAGCACACGCTCGCCCGCCGCGGCGCCGAGCGGCTGTGGGAGCTGCTGCACTCGCGCACCCACGTCCCGGCGCTCGGCGCGCTCACCGGCAACCAGGCCGTCCAGCAGGTCAAGGCCGGGCTCGAGGCGATCTACCTGTCCGGCTGGCAGGTGGCCGCCGACGCGAACCTGTCGGGCCAGACCTACCCCGACCAGTCGCTCTACCCCGCGAACTCCGTCCCGGCGGTCGTCCGCCGCATCAACAACGCGCTGCTGCGCGCCGACCAGATCGACGTCTCCGAGAACGGCCGCCGGACCCGTGAGTGGCTCGCGCCGATCGTCGCGGACGCCGAGGCCGGGTTCGGCGGGCCGCTGAACGCCTACGAGCTCATGCACTCGATGATCGCCGCGGGCGCCGCCGGAGTGCACTGGGAGGACCAGCTCGCCGCCGAGAAGAAGTGCGGCCACCTGGGCGGCAAGGTGCTCATCCCGACGAGCCAGCACGTGCGGACCTTGTCCGCCGCGCGGCTCGCCGCGGACGTCGCCGGGGTGCCGACCGTGATCGTCGCGCGCACCGACGCGCTCGGCGCCGACCTGCTCACGACCGACGCCGACGAGCGCGACCACCAGTTCCTCACGGGCGAGCGCACCGCCGAGGGGTACTACCGGGTGCAGCCGGGGCTCGACGCGGTCGTCGCGCGGCAGAAGGCGTACGCGCCGTTCGCGGACCTGCTCTGGGTCGAGACCTCCACGCCCGACCTGGGCCTGGCGATCGAGTTCGCGGAGCGGATCCACGACGAGTACCCCGGCAAGCTCCTGGCGTACAACTGCTCGCCGTCGTTCCACTGGCGCCAGCACCTGTCCGACGAGCAGATCGCCCGCTTCCAGCGCGACCTCGCCGGCCACGGCTACGCGTTCCAGTTCATCACCCTCGCGGGCTTCCACGCGCTCAACCACTCGATGTTCGCCCTGGCGCGCGGCTACGCGGAGCGCGGCATGACCGCATACGTCGAGCTCCAGACCCGCGAGTTCGACTCCGAGCCTGACGGCTACACCGCCACGCGCCACCAGCGCGAGGTCGGCACCGGCTACTTCGACCGCGTCGCCACCGCGATCTCGCCCGACAGCGCCACCCTCGCGCTCGCGGGCTCCACCGAGACGGCCCAGTTCACGCACTGACCCCCGTCGCCGCCACCGGGTCACTCCCGGATCGGCACCTCACCGCACACCCCTGCCCGGTGAGCTCGGCAGTCCCGTCCGACCTCGTGCGTCTGGATGCACGAGGTCGGACGAGACGCACGAGCTCGACCCGCTCGACACCCGAGGGAACCGCCATGACCGTCATCACGCCCCTGGCGAGCCGCACGCTGCTCACCGACCCCTTCTCCCGGCCCCACCTGACCGTGGCCGGCCCCGACACCACCGGCTCGTCGCAGATCCTCACCCCCGAGGCGCTCGACTTCCTGACCGACCTGCACGCGCGCTTCGCGGGCCGCCGGCACGACCTGCTGCTGGCCCGTCAGCACCGCCGCGACCGCTGGTCCAACGGCGCCGACCCCGGCTTCCTGCCGCTCACCGCGGGCATCCGCGCCGACCCGTCGTGGCGCGTCGCGGGTCCCGGGCCGGGGCTGGAGGACCGACGCGTCGAGATCACCGGCCCGACCGACCGCAAGATGACCGTCAACGCGCTCAACTCCGGCGCCAAGGTCTGGCTCGCGGACCACGAGGACGCCATGAGCCCCACGTGGGACAACGTCGTCGGCGGGCAGCTCAACCTGTTCGACGCAATCCGCGGGCAGGTCGACTTCACGTCGCCCGAGGGCAAGGAGTACCGCGTCGGGCCCACGACGCCGACGATCGTGTTCCGTCCGCGCGGCTGGCACCTCACCGAGAAGCACCTCGCGTTCCACGACCGCGCCGGCCAGCGCTCGTCGTCGTCGGCCTCGCTCGTCGACGCCGGGCTGTACCTGTTCCACAACGCCCAGGCGCTGATCGACTCGGGCCGCGGCCCGTACCTCTACCTGCCCAAGCTCGAGGGGCACCTCGAGGCACGGCTGTGGGACGAGGTCTTCCGGTTCACCGAGACCTACCTGGGGCTGCCGCACGGCACCATCCGCGCGACCGTCCTGATCGAGACCATCACGGCCGCGTTCGAGATGGAGGAGATCCTCTACGAGCTGCGCGACCACTGCGCGGGCCTGAACGCCGGGCGCTGGGACTACATCTTCAGCGTCATCAAGAACTTCCGGAACCGTGGCCCGCGGTTCGTCCTGCCCGACCGGTCACGCGTCACCATGACCGTCCCGTTCATGCAGGCGTACACCGACCTGCTCGTCGCGACCTGCCACCGGCGTGGCGCGCAGGCGATCGGCGGGATGAGCGCGTTCATCCCGAACCGCCGCTCGCCGGAGGTCACCGCTCGGGCGCTCGAGCAGGTCCGCGCGGACAAGCAGCGCGAGGCCGGCCAGGGCTTCGACGGCACGTGGGTCGCGCACCCGGACCTGGTGCCCGTCGCGCGGGAGGTGTTCGACGAGGCCCTCGGCGACCGGGTCGACCAGCGGCACCGCCTGCGCGACGACGTCCACGTCACCGCTGCGGAGCTCCTCGACGTCCCGTCGGCGGGCGGTGCGCAGCCCGGTGCCGTCACCGACGAGGGTCTGCGCGGCAACGTCTCCGTCGCCGTGCGCTACCTGGAGTCGTGGCTGCGCGGGGTCGGCGCGGCGGCGATCGACGACCTCATGGAGGACGCCGCCACCGCGGAGATCTCGCGGTCGCAGGTGTGGCAGTGGGTCCACCAGGAGGTCGTCACCGACTCCGGGACGACGATCACGCCGCCGCACGTCCGCGCGGTGCTGGCTGAGGTCCTGGCGTCGCTCCCCCGCTCCGACGACGACCGGTACGACGACGCCGCCGCGCTGTTCGAGCAGGTCGCGCTCGCCGAGGACTTCCCGACCTTCCTCACTGTCCCCGCCTACACCCAGCACCTCGTCGACCACCCCTGACACCCCACCACCC
>NZ_BJLQ01000035.1 GCF_006538725.1 Cellulomonas gelida | reverse complement strand
GAGCCGGACCAGGACGAGCCCCCACTCCCCCGCCGCGGCATCGGCGGGAGCGGCCCAGGCCGCGCCGAACGGAGTCCACACGAGCACGCGGACGAGGCCGTCGAACGTGTGCCGGTCGAGCGAGAGCGACGTGATCCCGGAGAGCACCGGACCGATGCTGACGATCGCGAGCAGGCCGAGGACCGCGAACAGCTCGCGCACGCGGCGACGCGCGACCAGCGGCGCGACGAGCGCGACCAGCGCCCGCCCTCCGACGACCGCGACGGCCAGCCCGAGCACGGCGCCGACGACACCGACCAGGAGCGCGAGCGGGTGCTGGAACCAGGCGAAGCTCGTCGAGACCGCGGCGATCGCGCTCAGCACCCCCGGGATGCCGACGAGCGCCGAGGCGGCCAGGCCCAGCACGAGCGTGCGCCGCGGGATCGGGTACGTGGCGAAGCGTTCGGGGTCGAGCGTCGCGTCCACGCCGAACGCGATGAGCGGGACGAACCACCAGCCCACGACGAGCGCGGAGCCGATGAGCACCGTCACGGTCCGCTGCAGCTCGACGTCCTGCGTCCCGACCGCGACCATGCCGGCGACGACGAGCGCGGCGATGCCGAGGCCGTAGAGCACCGCGAACACGAACCCGACGAGCTGCCAGACGCTGCGCCGGAAACCGTTGAGCAGGAGCGCGAGCTTGAGCCTCAGGAGGTGCGCAACCACGCGAGGCCCTCCCCCGTGGTGCGCCCGCCCACGAGCTCGACGAACCGGTCCTCGAGGCTCGCGCCCGCGCGCACCTCGTCGACCGTCCCGGCCGCGAGCACGTGCCCGCCCGCGACGACCGCGACGTGGTCGCACATCCGCTGCACGAGGTCCATGACGTGCGACGACACGATCACCGTCCCGCCCGACGCGACGTACTGCGCCAGGATGTCGCGGATGTTGGCCGCCGAGACGGGGTCGACGGCCTCGAACGGCTCGTCGAGCACGAGCAGGCGCGGTGCGTGCACGAGCGCGCACGCGAGCGCGATCTTCTTCGTCATGCCCGCGGAGTAGTCGACGACGAGCGTGCGCGCGTCCGCGACCAGGTCCATCGCGGCGAGCAGGTCACGCGCGCGCTCGGCCACCGTCTCGCGGTCGAGGCCGCGCAGCAGGCCCGCGTAGGTGATGAGCTGCTCACCCGTGAGCCGGTCGAACAGCTTCACGCCGTCGGGCAGGACCCCGATCAGCGCCTTGCCCGCGACCGGGTCCGCCCACAGGTCGTGCCCTTGGACGAGCACGGTCCCCGCGTCGGGCACGAGCAGGCCGGTGGCCATCGACAGCGTCGTCGTCTTGCCCGCGCCGTTGGGCCCGACGAGGCCGTAGAACGAGCCGGCGGGCACGACGAGGTCGATGCCCGCGACGGCGACCTTGTCGCCGAACCGCCGCCACAGCCCGCGCAGCTCGAGCGCGGGCGTCCCCGGGGCGCGGGTCACCCCGCCGGCGGCGGGCGACCCGGCCAGGCTCTGCGCCGCCGAAGGCTCGGCGCCCGAGGCCTGGTCCGCGGCGGGCTGGACGGTGGGGGGCGCAGCGGGCTCCCCGGACGTCTCCGGGCGGGGCACGGGCAGCTCAGGCGTCGCGTCGGGCACGTGGAGAGCATAGGGACCTGCGCCGACACCGGTGGCCGGATGCCCGCAGGTCACCGCTCCGCGCCCCGACCCGCACCGCCGCACGGCGGGGCCGGGACGTGCCTGTCGGTGGTCTCTGGCACGGTGCCCGGCATGGGACAGGTGCTGCTCGGTGTGCTGGTGGGGCTGGTCGTCGGGGTCGTGACCGGCGGGGCGGTCGCGTGGGTGCTGTCCGCGCGGCGCTCGGAGCAGGCCGTGCGCAGCGCGCAGGTCGCCGCCGCTGCCGCGACCGCACGGCTGGAGTCGGAGCGTGACGCCGCGCAGGGCGCCGCCGCGCACGTCGCCGAGCAGTTCCGCGCGCTCGCGTCCGACGCCCTCGCGCAGAGCTCCGAGCAGTTCCTGGCGCTCGCGTCGCAGCGGTTCGCCGCGGACCGCCAGACGCAGGTGGGCGAGCTCGCCCAGCGCGAGCAGGCGGTGCGCGCGCTCGTCGACCCGCTGGCCCGCACGCTCGAGGAGGTGCGCAACCAGATGCACGCGGCGGACCGTGCCCGCGCCGAGGGCGCCGCCGCGCTGCGCGAGCAGGTCGAGACGATGCGCTCCACGTCGGAGCGCGTGCGGGCCGAGACCGCCCAGCTCGTCACCGCGCTGCGCGCGTCGCAGGTGCGCGGCCGGTGGGGCGAGATGCAGCTGCGGCGCGTGGTCGAGGCCGCGGGGATGCTCGCGCACGTCGACTTCGTCGAGCAGGAGCAGGCACGCACCGACGACGGGCTGCAGCGCCCGGACATGGTCGTGCGGCTCGCGGGTGGCAAGCAGGTCGTCGTCGACGCGAAGGTCGCGTTCCTCGGCTACCTCGAGGCCCACGAGGCGGCCGACGAGCGTGTGCGCACCGAGCGGCTCGCGGCGCACGCCCGGCACGTGCGTGCCCACGTGGACGCGCTCGCGCACAAGCGGTACTGGGACCAGTTCGCGCCCGCGCCGGAGTTCGTCGTCATGTTCGTCCCTGCCGAGGCGTTCTGGCACGCGGCGCTCGAGCAGGACCCGGCGCTGTGGGAGTACGCGGCGGACCGCAACGTCATCGTCGCGACGCCGACGACGCTGCTCGCGCTCCTGCGCACCGTGGCGTACGCGTGGCGGCAGGACGCGCTCGCCCGCAACGCGCAAGAGGTGCTGACGCTGGGCAAGCAGCTGCACGGCCGGCTCGCCACGCTCGGCAGCCACCTCGCCAAGCTCGGGCGCTCGCTCGACGCGGCCGCAGGCGCCTACAACCAGACCGTCGGCTCGCTCGAGACGCGCGTGCTCGTCAGCGCGCGCCGGTTCGCCGAGCTCGGCGTGGTGAGCGACGGGCTCGAGACGCCGCCCGCCGCGAACCCGCAGCTCTCGGCGCTCAGCGCACCCGAGCTGATCGCCTCGGCGGCGGACCAGCTCGTCAGCCTCGACGGGTTCGACACGAGCGCTGACCGCGACGCCCAGGCGCTCGAGGCCGAGGCGGCGGGTGGCTCCCCCGACGGCCGCACCGGCTCGGCGGCAGGCGCCTGAGCGCCCGGCGCTCCCGACCACCCGCCGCGCGTGAGCCGGGCGCCAGCCCTTCTCGCGCGAGACGGACGTCGGCGCGTCTCAGGTGACGGCGCCGGGTCGGTCGGTCAGGCGGGGGTGACGTCCAGGGTGCGGCGTCCCTCGCGGCGCGGGCGCGCGGGCGCGTGGCCCGCCGCCTTCAGGTCGGCACGCAGCTCACGCGGGAGCGAGAACATGAGGTCCTCGGTCGCGGTGCGGACCTCTTCGACCTCCCCGAAGCCCTGCGCGGCGAGCAGGTCGAGCACGTCGCGGACCAGGATCTCCGGCACGGACGCGCCCGAGGTCAGGCCCACCGTCGTGGCGCCCTCGAGCCAGGCCAGGTCGATCTCGTCGGCCTTGTCGATGCGGTACGAGGACCGCGCGCCGTTCTCGAGCGCGACCTCGACGAGCCGGACCGAGTTCGAGGAGTTGGCCGAGCCGACGGTGATGACCACGTCGCAGTGCGGCGCGATCTTCTTCACGGCGACCTGGCGGTTCTGCGTCGCGTAGCAGATGTCGTCGCTGGGCGGGTCCTGCAGCGCGGGGAACCGCTCGCGCAGCCGGCGCACGGTCTCCATCGTCTCGTCGACCGAGAGCGTGGTCTGCGAGATCCACACGACACGCTCGGGGTCGCGCACGACGACGTCGGCGACCGACTCGGGCGAGTTCACCACCTGGATCCGCTCGGGCGCCTCACCCTGCGTGCCCTCGACCTCCTCGTGCCCGTCGTGCCCGATGAGCAGGATGTCGTAGTCCTCGGAGGCGAAGCGCACGGCCTCCTTGTGCACCTTGGTGACCAGCGGGCACGTGGCGTCGATGGTCTGCAGCGAACGAGCGGCGGCCGCGGCGTGCACCGCGGGCGAGACCCCGTGCGCGGAGAACACGACGCGCGCACCCTCGGGCACCTCGTCGGTCTCGTGCACGAAGATCGCGCCGCGCGCGGCCAGCGTCTCCACGACGTACTTGTTGTGGACGATCTCCTTGCGCACGTAGACGGGGGCGCCGTAGTGCTCGAGCGCCTTCTCGACGGCGATCACGGCGCGGTCCACGCCGGCGCAGTACCCGCGCGGCGCGGCGAGCAGCACCTTCTTGGGTGCGGAGGGAGTGGTCACGCGTCCGAGTCTAGGTGCAGCCCGCGCGCCGACCGATTCCGCGCGCGGCCACCCCGACGACCCGCGCAGCACGTTCACCACTCCCCCGCAGGTCCGTGCCCGGGTGTGGGCGCGATGAGGCAGGGTGGGGCCGTGAGCGACATGGCGCCGGGCGAGCAGGGCAGGGCCGACGACGAGCGGGGCGTCGGGTCCGACGAGGGTGCCCAGCCGCGTCTGCCGCTGCCGCTCAAGGCCGCCGAGACGACCCCCGACCGGCCGTGGCCGGTGCGGCACCTCGCGCCCAAGATCGCGGACTACGTGCAGCGCATGCCGCCGGTGTGGATCGAGGGTCAGGTGCTCGACCTCAAGCGGTGGAACTCGATGTGCTTCCTCACGCTGCGGGACACGGACGTCGACATGTCGATCGCGGTGACGACGAGCGCGGCGAACGTCGCCCGGCTCGGCAAGGGCGTGGGCGACGGCGCGCACCTCGTCGTGCACGCGCGGCCGACGTACCACCTCAAGCGCGGGAGCCTCGCGTTCGCCGCCGACGAGGTGCGCCTCGTCGGGCTGGGCGAGCTGCTCGAGCGCATCGAGCACCTGCGGCGCGTGCTGGGGTCCGAGGGGCTGTTCGACGAGTCGCGCAAGCGTCGGCTGCCGTTCCTGCCGGCGGTGGTCGGGCTGGTGTGCGCGCAGCAGGGCGACGCCGAGCACGACGTGGTGTCGAACGCGCGAGCGCGGTGGCCCGCGGTGCGGTTCGAGATCCGCCGCGTGACGGTGCAGGGCCCGCGCGCGGTGCCCGAGGTCAGCTCGGCGATCGCCGAGCTTGACGCGCACCCGCAGGTCGAGGTGATCGTCGTCGCGCGCGGGGGCGGGTCGTTCGAGGACCTGCTGCCGTTCAGCAACGAGGCGCTGGTGCGCGCGGCCGCCGCGTGCCGCACACCGCTCGTGAGCGCGATCGGCCATCACCTCGACGCGCCCCTGCTCGACCTCGTCGCGGACCTGCGCGCCTCGACCCCCACGGACGCCGCCAAGCGGATCGTGCCGGACGTCGCCGAGGAGCGGGCACGGATCTCCCAGGCGCGGCTGCGCAGCCGCGCGGCGCTCGTGCAGCGGCTGCAGCGCGAGCAGACCGCGCTCGACCACTGGCGCAGCCGCCCGGTGCTCGCGCAGCCGTCGACCCTCGTCGACGCGCACGAGGCGCGCGTGACCGCGCTGCGCGACGGCGCCCGCCGCACCCTCGCGCACCTGCTGGATCGCGCGAGCACCGAGGTCCGGGGGTTGGCGGGCCACGTGCGCGCACTGTCGCCCGCGGCCACGCTCGAACGCGGGTACGCCGTGGTGCAGCGCGAGGACGGTGCGGTGGTGCGCGATCCCGGGCAGGTCGCGCCGGGCGACCCGCTGCGGGTCCGGGTCGCGCACGGCGAGCTCGCCGCGCAGGTCACGGACGCCTGACCGCCCCCGTCGCACCGGCAGCCGACGACGCCCCGGCGGCAAGGGCGGCGCGGGTGTGGGCGCGCTCTGGTTGACTGACGGCCGTGCCGAAGCAGACGACGTCCCCCGCCGACGAGACCGCGGGGGCAGGACCGGGTGCCGGGCTCGAGACGCTCAGCTACGAGCAGGCGCGCGACGAGCTCGTCGCCGTCGTGAGCCGGCTCGAGAGCGGTGCGGAGTCGCTCGAGGAGTCGCTCGCGCTCTGGGAGCGCGGGGAGGCGCTCGCGGCCCGGTGCCAGCAGTGGCTCGACGGCGCACGCGAGCGGCTCGCCGCCGCACGCGGCGAGGCTGCGGGCGAGGGCCCGGGTGTCCGTGGGGACGCAGGCGCCCAAGCACCCGGCGGCGCCGACGAGGGCGGCCGCCAGTGACGGCCTCCGGCGGGCACCCCGCGGCCGACGAGCAGCGAGCGGGACACCGGGGCGCGGGGACGCTGGAGCGCGCGCTCGTCATCGGCGAGGCGCTCGTCGACGTGGTCGAGCGTGCGGACGGCACGCGCGACGAGCACCCGGGCGGCAGCCCCGCGAACGTCGCGCTCGGCCTGGGTCGGCTCGGCCGGGCGGTGGACCTGCTCACGTGGCTGGGTACCGACGCCGCGGCGGACACGGTGAAGCGGCACCTCGAGGCGTCGCACGTGCGCGTGCTGACCGGCGACCGCACCGCGAGCCGGACCCCGGTCGCCACGGCGCACCTGGACGCCCACGGCGTCGCGACCTACGAGTTCGACCTCGAGTGGGACCTGCCGGCCTCGTGGGACGGCGAGGAGGCCGTCCCGCTCGTCGTGCACACCGGCTCGATCGCGGCGGTGCTGGAGCCGGGCGGCACGCGTGTCGCCCACGAGATGTCCCGCCGCCAGGAGACCTCGACGCTGACGTACGACCCGAACCTGCGCCCGGCGCTCATGGGCAGCTCGGCGCACGCGCTGCCCTACGTCGAGGCGATGGTCCGGCTCGCGGACGTGGTCAAGGTCAGCGACGAGGACCTCGCGTGGCTGCACCCCGGCGTCGCGCCGGCGGAGATCGCCGAGGAGTGGACGCGGCGCGGGCCGGCGCTCGTCGTCGTGACGCACGGCGGCGAGGGGGCGTTCGCCGCGACGTCGGCCGGAGCGCGGCTGCACGTCGCCGCGCCGCGGGTCACGGTCGCGGACACGGTGGGCGCGGGCGACTCGTTCATGGGCGGGCTGATCGACGGGCTGTGGTCGGCCGGGCTGCTCGGGGCGGACCGCCGGGAGCGGCTGCACGACGTGGACGCCGCGACGGTCGAGGCCGTGCTGACGCGCTGCGCACGCATCGCCGCGATCACGGTCTCGCGCGCCGGCGCCAACCCGCCGCGCTCCGACGAGCTCGACTGACACGCGACCCCGACGAGGGCGACGGCGCCGGCCGACACGGCGGCCTCGACGAGTCGCGCCGAGAGTCCGCGCGGCGGACGGTCAGGCGGACCTGCTGGCCCGCTGCTCGCGCTGCTGCGCCCGCTCGAGCGACGCCTTCCGGTCGGCCTCGTTCTGCTCGTCGATCTCCCGCGCCCGATCGGCGTCGAACGTGAGGTTCTCGCCCGACTCGGGGTCGAACACCATGAGCTTGGCCGGGTCGAACCACAGGGTCGCGGTGTCGCCGTCCCGGATCCGCGACTCGGAGTCGAGCGCGACGACCAGCTGCGTGCGCATGCCCTCGCCGTCGAGGTCCCGGTCGAGCTCCTCGAGCGTCCCGGCGACCTCGGGGCTCGTCTCGAACGGCACGTACGCGTACAGGTCTGAGCCGAGCCACTCGGTGACGTCGACCTCCGCGTCGAACGTCACCCCGGAGTCCTTCTTGCCGTCCTCGAGCAGTGCCGCGTCCGCGAAGTGCTCGGGCCGCAGCCCGACGATGACGATGTCGCGCGAACCGATCCGCGAGCGCTGCTCGTCGGACAGGGTGACCTGCGCGAACGGCAGCGTGAGCTCGTTGCCCGAGACCTCGCCCGGCAGGAAGTTCATGGGCGGCGAGCCGATGAACCCGGCGACGAACAGGTTCACGGGCTGCTCGTACAGCCCGCGCGGGGAGGAGACCTGCTGCAGCTCGCCCTTGCGCAGCACCGCGACGCGGTCGCCGAGCGTCATGGCCTCGGTCTGGTCGTGCGTGACGTAGACGGTCGTCGTGCCGAGCCGGCGCTGCATGCGCGCGATCTCGGTGCGCATCTGGCCGCGCAGCTTCGCGTCGAGGTTGGACAGCGGCTCGTCGAACAGGAACGCGTTCGCGTCGCGCACGATCGCGCGGCCCATCGCCACGCGCTGACGCTGCCCGCCCGACAGGTTCGCGGGCTTGCGCTGCAGGTGGTCCTGCAGCTCGAGCGTCGCCGCGGCGTGCTCGACCTTCGCGCGAATCTCCTCCTCGGTGAACTGGCCCTTGGTCAGCCGCAGCGGGAACGCGATGTTCTCGTAGACGGTCAGGTGCGGGTACAGCGCGTAGTTCTGGAACACCATCGCGAGGTGCCGCTCCCGCGGCGCCTTGTCGTTGACGACCTGGTCGCCGATCTTCAGCTCGCCCGAGGTGATGTCCTCGAGCCCGACGATCATCCGCAGCAGCGTGGACTTCCCGCAGCCGGACGGTCCGACCAGGATGACGAACTCGCCGTCGGCGATGTCCAGGCTCACGCCCTTCACGGCGAGGTAGCCGTCGCCGTACCGCTTGACGATGTCCTTGAGGGTGATGGCAGCCATCGGAGTTCTCCTTGTTCAGCCCTTGACGGCGCCCTGGGTCAGGCCGGACACGATCTGGCGCTGGAACAGCAGCACCAGGATCACGACGGGGACGGTCACGACGACCGCCGCGGCGGAGATCGCACCGGTCGGCTCCTCGAACTGCGACGCGCCGGTGAAGAACGCGAGCGCGGCGGGCACGGGACGGGCCGCGCTCGTCGAGGTCAGCGAGATGCCGTAGACGAAGTCGTTCCACGCGATGAAGAACGCGATGAGCGCGGTCGTGAACACCCCGGGCGCGGCGAGCGGCACGATCGCCTTGCGGAACGCCTGCCAGCTCGTCGCGCCGTCGACCTGCGCGGCCTGCTCGAGCTCCCAGGGGATCTGCCGGAAGAACGCGGCGAGCGTCCAGATGGAGATCGGCAGCGTGAGCGACAGGTACGGGATGATCAGGCCGAGCCAGGTGTCGTAGAGGCCGATGTTGCGCCACAGGTTGAACAGCGGCGTGACGATCGAGATGACCGGGAAGATCGAGACACCGAGCGCGGTCGTCAGGATGAGCTTCTTGCCCCGGAAGTCGAGCCGCGCGATCGCGTACGCGGCGAGCGTCGCGAGCACCACGGCGACGAACGTCGCGATCAGCGAGATGCCGATCGAGTTGCGCAGCGCGGGCAGGAACAGGTCCTTGGCCGAGCCGACGAAGATCTGCTCGTAGTTCGTCGTCGTCCAGGTCTTGGGCCAGAACGTGCCGAGGTCGAGCTGGCTGGGCAGCTTGAACGACGTGGCGATGATCGACACGACGGGCAGCAGTGCCCACACGAGCACGAGGAGCGTGATGACCGCCCACGCGACCTTGAGCCGCGGCGTCAACGTGCGCATCAGCCCTCCCCCCTCGCGCTGGCCAGGTCGACCTTGAAGAGCTTGATCGCGACGAAGCAGATCCCGATGACGCACAGGAACAGCAGCACGGAGATCGCCGAGCCGAGGCCGATCTCGAGACGCCCGATCGACGTCCGGTAGGCGAGCAGCGAGAGCACCGTGGTGCCGTTGGCGCCGTTCGTCATGATGAACACGTTGTCGAAGATGCGGAACGCGTCCAACGCACGGAACAGGACCGCGACCATGGTCGCGGCCTTCATGTTCGGCAGGACCACGCGCTGCAGGCGCTGCCACCACGTCGCGCCGTCGACCTGCGCGGCCTCCTCGAGCTCGCCCGGCACCTGCGAGAGGCCCGCGAGCAGCAGGAGCGAGATGAACGGGGTCGTCTTCCAGATCTCGGAGGCCATGATGACGAACAGGCTCGTGCCCTGGTGGGCGAACCAGTTGAGGTCGGCGTCGATGCCCGGCAGCCACGAGAACCAGTGGTTGACGAAGCCTGAGTTGATGTCGAACGCGTAGAACCACGCGAACGCCGAGACGACCGTGATGATGCCGTACGGCACGAGGATCGCCGTGCGCAGCACGCCCCGCAGCTGCGTGATCGCGCGGTGCATCACGAGCGCGAGCAGGAACCCCAGGACCAGCTCGACGAGCACCGTGACGATCGTGATGACGAACGTGACCAGGAACGCCTGCCAGAACACGGGGTCGGTCAGCACGACGACGTAGTTCTGCCCGCCGTTGAAGGCCTTGTCGGACGGAGCAGTGAGGCGGTACGAGAACAGCGAGTCGTAGAACGCCTGCAGGATCGGGTAGATCGTGACGGCGAGCATCACGACGAAGGCCGGGCCGGCGAGCCACCAGCCCAGGCGGGCCTCGTCGCGCGCGCGGTCGCTGCGCCGCGCCTTGCGGGGCGCGTCGCTCTCGCTCGTCGTGGCGCCCGGGACCACCGTGGACGACGTCACAGCAGCGCCTCCCCTCTCAGGACCGCGGTGATGAAGTCGGTGGCCTCACGCGGAGTCGTGTCCGGGTTCACCGAGGCCGGCGGGTGCCACGTCTCCTGCACGCCCGTGGAGACCTCGTTGTAGTACGGGGTCTGCGGGCGGGGCGCAGCCTTCTCGAGCGACTCCCGGATGACGTCGGCCATCGGGAACGCCTCGACCACCTGGGGGTCGTCGTACGCCTTGGTGGAGGACGGCGGGTTGCCGTTCGTCGCGAAGTAGAACGCCTGGTTCTCGGGGCTCACGATGCACTGCGCCGCCTCGAGCGCGAGGTCCACGTGCGTGCTGAACGCGCCGATGCCGAGGTTGATGCCGCCGTAGGGCGGACGCGCGTCCGTGCCCTCGTCGACCTGCGGGTACATCGCCCAGCCGATGTCGTCGACGATCGAGGCGTCCAGCGTGCCGTCCTCGACGGCCGCGTTGGTCGCCGACCAGACGAACGGCCAGTTCACCATGAAGGAGCCCCGGTCGCGCTGGAACACGGTCATCGTCGCGTTCTCGTCGGCCGTCGGCAGGCCCGGACCGCCCAGCCCCTCGCGGCCGATCGTGCCCATGATCTCGGCGGCCTTGCGGCCCGCGTCGGACTCGAAGCCGAGCGTGAGCTCGTCCGCCGACGCCTCCGGGTTCTCCAGGATGTGCCCGCCCGCCGACTCGATCAGGGCGTTGACCCACACCGTCAGCGACTCCGCCTTGGCACCCTGCACCCCGAGGAACTTGTCCTGCTCGGCGGCCGCGTCCATGATCTGCTGCCACGTCACGGGGGTCTTCGCCGGGTCGAGGCCCGCGGCCTCCGCGACGGACTTGCGGTACCAGAGCAGCTGGGTGTTCGCCCAGAACGGGATCGCGACGAGCTCGTCGCGCCACGTCGCGCCGTCGATCGCGCCCTGCACGACGTCGGTCGTGACCGCCTCGGCCACGTCCGACGGGATCGGCGCGAGGAAGCCCGGCTCGGCGAGCTCGGGGATGAACGGCGGGTCGAGGCTCATGATGTCGATCGACGAGTCCTTGGCGGCCAGGCGCCGCGCGAGCTGCTCGCGTTGCGACGCCGCGTCGCGCGGCAGCACCTCGGTCGTGATCCGGTACTCGCCCTTGGCCGCCTGCGTGCACAGCGAGGCGATCTTCACCTGGCCCCCGTTGTCCGGGTTGATGTACCAGGTGAGCGTCGGCGGCCCCGACTCGCTCGCGCACGCCGCCAACGGGAGCGCGAGCGCGAGCGCGGCGGTCGCCGCGATGCTGCGAGTGCGTCGTCGCACGCCTGTCCCCTGTCCCTGTCCGCGCCGTTGCGTCCTGGGTCCTGGCTACACCAGTGCGGCGGCCCCCGCACGCCGGGCCGCGCGCCGGGCCGCTCTGCGGGATGCTCTGCGGGATGCCTGACGACGCCCGCGCGCGACGTCCGTCCGGGCCGCCGGGGCGGCGAAACTGGACACCTCAGGACGGGAATCCGTCGACCTGCCACCATGGGCGCGTGACCACACCCCTCACGCCAGCCGAGGCCTGGGCCGCGCTCAAGGCCGGCAACGACCGGTTCGTCAACGACGAGATGCTCCACCCGTCGCAGGGTGTCGACAGACGCTCCGAGGTGCAGCACGGGCAGAACCCGTTCGCGGTCCTGTTCGGCTGCTCGGACTCCCGGGTCGCCGCCGAGATCATCTTCGACCGCGGGCTCGGCGACCTGTTCGTCGTGCGGACCGCGGGCCACGTGCTGGACACGACCGTCGTCGGGTCGATCGAGTACGGCGTCTCGGTGCTCGGGACGCCGCTCGTCGTCGTCCTGGGTCACGACTCGTGCGGCGCGGTCGCCGCCGCGACGGAGGCGCTCACGCGAGGCACGCAGGCACCCGGGCTCGTCAGCGCCGTGGTGGACCGCGTCATCCCGAGCATCGTCGGGCTCACCCGGACCGGCGAGCCGGTCGAGAACCTGTCCGCCGCCGCGCTCGGCCACGAGCACGTCAAGCACACCGTCCTCATGCTCCAGCGGTTCTCGGTGACTCTCGCCGACGCGGTCGCGGCCGGCCGGTGCGCGATCGTCGGGCTCGAGTACACGCTGACCGACGGTCGCGTGCGGGTCGCCGAGGTCGTCGGCGACATCGGCGAGGTCTGAGTCCGCGACGGCCCGCTCGCCGGGTGCGGCAGGATGGGCGCATGACTTCTGCGCTTCCCGACGACGCCGTCGACTACCGGATCGAGCACGACACGATGGGCGAGGTCCGCGTCCCCGCGACCGCCCTGTACCGCGCGCAGACGCAGCGCGCCGTCGAGAACTTCCCGATCTCCGGCACAGGTCTCGAGCGGGGTCACATCGAGGCGCTCGCGCGCATCAAGAAGGCCGCGGCACGCGCGAACGCCGAGCTGGGCGTGCTCGCGCCCGAGGTCGCCGAGGCGATCGTCGGCGCGGCCGACGAGGTGGCGAGCGGCGCGCACGACGCGCACTTCCCCGTCGACGTGTTCCAGACGGGCTCGGGCACGAGCTCGAACATGAACACGAACGAGGTGATCGCCACCCTCGCCACGCTCGCGCTGGGCTCGGCCGTGCACCCGAACGACCACGTCAACGCGTCGCAGTCGTCCAACGACGTGTTCCCGACGAGCGTGCACGTCGCCGCCACCGCGGGCGTCGTGCGGGACCTCATCCCCGCGCTCGAGCACCTCGCCGCCGCGCTGCAGGACAAGGCCGACGCGTGGGCCGGCGTGGTCAAGTCCGGCCGCACGCACCTCATGGACGCGACGCCCGTGACCCTCGGCCAGGAGTTCGGCGGCTACGCCGCCGCGGTCCGGTACGGCGTCGAGCGCCTGCAGGCCGCGCTGCCCCGCACGGCCGAGGTCCCCCTCGGCGGCACCGCGGTCGGCACCGGCATCAACACGCCGGCAGGCTTCCCGCAGCGGGTCATCGAGCTCCTGCGCGAGGACACGGGCCTGCCGCTCACCGAGGCGCGCGACCACTTCGAGGCCCAGTCGTCGCGGGACGGGCTCGTCGAGCTGTCCGGCGCGCTGCGGACCATCGCCGTCAGCCTGACCAAGATCTGCAACGACCTGCGCTGGATGGGCTCGGGCCCCAACACCGGCCTGGGTGAGATCGCGATCCCCGACCTTCAGCCCGGCTCGTCGATCATGCCCGGCAAGGTCAACCCCGTGATCCCCGAGGCCGTCCTCATGGTGGCCGCTCGCGTCGTCGGCAACGACGCGACGGTGGCCTGGGCGGGCGCGTCGGGCTCGTTCGAGCTCAACGTGCAGATCCCCGTCATCGCCTCAGCGGTCCTCGAGTCGATCCGCCTGCTCGCCAACGCCAGCCGCGTGCTCGCCGACAAGACCGTCGCGGGGCTCGTCGCGAACGAGGAGCGCGCGCGGGCGTTCGCCGAGTCGTCGCCGTCGATCGTCACGCCGCTCAACCGCGTGATCGGCTACGAGGCCGCGGCGAAGATCGCCAAGCACGCGGTCAAGCACGGCCAGACCATCCGGCAGGCCGTGGTCGACCTCGGCTACGTCGAGCGCGGCGAGGTCACCGAGGAGCAGCTCGACGCGGCCCTCGACGTCCTGAGCATGACCCGTCCGCCGCAGGCCTGACGCACGGGCGAACGCGGGGACCGTGAGGACGTGGCGCCCGCCGGCGCCACGTCAGCTGGTCACGGGCTCCCGGCTTGGTGCCTCGAGCGGGACGACGTGCGCGTGCGGGCGGATGGCGTTCATCGCGAGCGCGGCGACGAGCCCGACGACGAGCACGGCCGCGGTGAGCAGCAGCGTCTGGCCCACCGCGGTAGCGAACCCCGAGTGGACAGCCTGCAGCGCGGCGGAACGCACCTGCTCGGCGAGCTGCGCGGGCACGCCCGGTGGCACGGGGAACGTCGCTCCCGAGCCACCGGAGAACTGGGACGCGTCGACCTTCGCGAGCCCGTCCAGGAAGGGCTGGCGCGCCGCTGCGGGCAGCGAGCCGGCCGCGTCCGCGGCAGCCGCGGGGATGGTCGCGGACAGGCGCGAGGTGAGCATGGCGACCACCGCGGCCGAGCCGACGACCCCGCCGATCTGGCGCGTGGTGTTGAACGCGCCTGCGCCGGCACCCGCGGTGCGCTGGTCCAGCCCGGCCGTGGCCGCCGCGGCGAGCGGCGAGAACAGGAGCCCGGTGCCGACGCCGAACAGCGTCATGGGCCACA
The DNA here is from genome assembly GCF_006538725.1 of Cellulomonas gelida. GTDB lineage: Bacteria > Actinomycetota > Actinomycetes > Actinomycetales > Cellulomonadaceae > Cellulomonas > Cellulomonas gelida. The sequence goes on along the minus strand of NZ_BJLQ01000035.1, from coordinate 22,496 downwards.
CGAGGTGCCACACCGACGCCTCCGGCTCGATCACCGCCACCAGCCAGGTCACGACCACGACGAGGATCGCGAACCCCGTCGCGACCACCCACTTGGCCGGGACCCGGTCGGACAGCCGCCCCGCGACGGGCGCGACGAAGCCCGACACCAGCGAGCCGCCCGCGCCCACGAGCGCGGCCCGCAGCGGCGAGAGCCCGAGCACGAGCTGCAGGTAGATCGTGAACGGGAAGAAGATCCCGGTCATCGCGAACGTCACGGCGAACCCGGCGACGTTCGACAGCGAGAAGTTCCGGACGTGGAACAGCCGCAGCGGCAGCAGCGCCTCGTCGCCGATCCGGTGCTGCCACCACACGAACGCGGCGAGCACGAGCGCGCCCGCGACGATGATCATCCACACCGTCACTGGCCCGACGATCGCGCCCCAGGCGTAGGCGTCGCCCTCCTGCAGGCCGAACACCAGCAGGAACATGCCGACGACCGACAGGGCCACGCCGACCAGGTCGAACGTGCGCGCGTGGGTCGCCAGCACCGGCAGGTTGCGGAACGCGAACCACAGCGCGACGAGCCCGACCGGCACGTTGATGAAGAAGATGTACTCCCAGCCCGCGGTCTCGACCAGCAGCCCCCCGAGCACGGGTCCGGTGATGGTCGCGACGCCCGCGACCGCGCCCCACACGCCCATCGCGGCACCGCGCTTGGCGGGCGGGAACACGCGCGTGATCATCGACATGGTCTGCGGCGTCATGAGCGCGGCGCCGACGCCCTGCACCGCGCGCGCGGCGATCAGGAGACCGATCGAGTCGGCGAGCCCGCAGGCCACCGAGGTCACGGTGAACACCACGAGGCCCACGATGAACACCGGCCGCGGACCGAACCGGTCCCCGAGCCGCCCGGTCACGAGCAGCAGGACCGCGAACGAGAGCAGGTAGGCGCTGTTGACCCAGCCGACCGCGGCGATGCTCGCGTCGAGCTCGCGCACCAAGGTCGGCACCGCGATGTTCACGATCGTCGTGTCGAGCATGATCATGAAGAAGCCGAGGCACAGCGGCGGCAGGACGCTCCACGGGCTGCGCCCGTGCAGGTCGGCGAGCGCGGGGGGCCCGGTCGTCGCGGTGGGGTGGGACATGGCGGTGCCTCTCGGGACGGGGCGACGTGCTGACCGCGTCACCGGTTCGAGCGTAGGTCCTGCGTCCGACAGGGACGCGTCGGGCGACCACGGCTGCCCGTACACCCATCCGTGGGAACGCTCCCGCCGAGGGCCTCGCCTGGGTTAGGGTCGCCCGGACACATGCCGGACGACGAGGTCAGGGGGCTGCTGGGCGTGAGATGGATGCCGCGCTTGCTGGCGCACCGCACGCGCGCCCAGGGCACGCTCCTGCTCGCGGTCGTCGCCGTGACGGTCGTCGCCGCGACCCTGCTCGGGACCTTCGCGCTGCTGCTCTGGGTCGGCGAGGACCGCGCGCCTCAGGTCGCCCTGGACCGCGCAGGCGTCGAGAGCACGACGATCGACGTGCGCGCCGTCGTCGGGCGCAACTCGCCCGAGCAGGTGACGGAGGCACTGCAGACGGGCCTGGCCGAGCTGTTGGGCCCCGTCGACGCCGACGTGACCACGTGGACGTCGTCGCCCTGGCTCTCCGTCGAGCGCGAGCGCGGCCTGGAACCGGTGCTGGTCTACCTCGCGGACTACCCGATCGTGCCCGAGCACGCGACGCTCCTGACCGGGCAGTGGCCGACGACCGCGTGGGACGGGACCGCCGTGCCCGTCGCGCTCCCCACCGCGACGGCCGCGGCGTACGGCTGGAAGCTCGGCGACGTGCTGCGGACCGCGGGCACCGACGTCGGCGCGGACATCCCGGTGCGCGTCGTCGGGACCTACCGCGCCGACCCGCCGCGCTCCGTCTGGTCGCGCGACCTCCTCGCGGGCCGCGGGTACGACCCGGCCTTCCCCGTGCCCGGCTCGTTCGGCGGCAGCGTCGCCGAGGCGTGGGGCCCGCTCGTCGTTGCCCCGGGTGTCGGGGCCGTCCAGCCCGGGACGCAGCGCCTCGTCGCGCAGCCCGATCTCGCGTCCGCCACGCCCGCCGAGCTCGCGGGTCTGCGCGAGCGGCTGCGCACCGCGCAGACGGACCTGTACGCGGCCGTCCCGGGCGCGAGCACCGACGTGTCGACGGCGCTCGACCGCACGCTCGACACCATCACGGCGAGCCTCGCGGTGACCCGCGTCGGCGTGGTCGTCGTCGGGCTCATGCTGCTCGTCGTGGCCGTGACGGTGCTGCTGCTCGCGGCCCGGCTGCTCGCCGAGCGCCGCTCCGCCGAGCAGACGCTGCTCACCTCACGCGGCGCGTCCCACGCACAGCTGCTGGGCCTGGCGGCGTTCGAGGCCCTCGGTGTCGCCGCGGTCGCCACGCTCACCGCACCGTGGCTCGCCGGGCTCGTGTACCGCGGCGTGACCCGTGTACCGGTCCTGCGCGACGCCGGGCTCGCGGTGGACCCCGGGACGCCCGCGCTGCTGTGGACGACGTGCGCCGTCGCCGCGCTCCTGCTCGCGGCGGTACTCCTGGCCCCCTCGGTGCGGCGTCGCGTCTCGGCCGTGGACTCCGAGCAGCAGGACATCCGTCAGGACCGTCGCCAGATGCTCGCGCGCTCGGGCGTCGACCTCGCGGTCGTCGTCGTCGCCGGGGTCGCGCTCTGGCAGCTCGTCCGGCACGGCTCCCCCGTGCTCGACGGCTCGGGCGGCATGGACCCGCTGCTGGTGGCCGCGCCCGCGCTCGTGCTCCTGGCCGGCGGTGTGCTCGCCGGCCGTGTCCTGCCGCTCGTCGCCGGGCTCGGCGAGCTCGCCGCCCGGCGCAGCCGCGCGCTCGTCGCGCCGCTGACGGCCTGGGAGATCAGCCGCCGGCCGCGCCGCGCGGCCGGCGCCGTGCTGCTCGTGACGCTCGCGGTCGCCGTCGGCACGTTCGCGCAGGGCTGGCTCGACACGTGGCGCACCTCCCAGCGCGAGCAGGCGGAGCTCACGATCGGCACGGACCTGCGGATCACCGACCCCGACGGCTCGCTGTTCGAGCAGTCCGCGCGGATCGGCGGGGTCGACCACCTGCCGGTCGTGGCGCCGGTCGCGCTCCGCCAGGTGCAGACGGCCATCGCCTCCGGTGCCGACGCGTCGACGTCGGGCGTCACGACGACGATGCTCGCGCTCGACACGCACCATGCCGGCGATCTGCTGCGCGGCCGACTCGACGGCGGCTGGTCCGCCGCCACCGCGGGCATGGCGCCCGCGCGTCCCGTGCAGGGCGTCCCGATCCCGGCGGGCACGAGCGAGCTGCGCCTCACGCTCAGCGCCCGCGTGCGCGCACCTCTGACCGGCGACGACGCCGCGCGGACGTGGGCCTCGCTCGTCGTGCAGGATGCCCGCGGCGCACGCGCAACCCTGGACCTGCCCGCCGTGACGACCGCAGTCGGCTCCGGGCCCGACGCGCCGGCCGAGCTCGCCCTCGCACTGCCCGAGGACCTCGGGGCGACGCAGCTCATCGGCGTCGGCCTGCGCCTCTCGCTCCCGCCGGATGTCTGGTCGACCTTCGACCCCGAGCTCTGGAACCTGCCGTACGACGCGGTCCTCACCGACGTGCGCGCGGTCGACACCGACGGCGACGAGACGCTGCTCGACCTCAGCCGCGGCGCCTGGCACACGACTGGCGCACCGCAGCCGTTCCAGCAGGGCATCCGGCTGGGCGCGACGTGGGTCGACGGTGACGGGCTGCACGTCACCGCGACGCCGAACCTCGGCCACGTGGGCGACGGGACCGCGGCGCTCTACACCACGACCTTCGACCGTGAGCCGATCGTGCACGCGGTCGTCACCCCTGCGCTGCTCAGCAAGCTGAGCGCGACCGAGGACGACGTGCTCGTCGTCGACGTCGACGGTGTCGCCGTGCAGCTCCGTATCGACCGGCAGGTGCCGTACCTGCCCGGGATCCCGCGGGGTGACGCGATGCTGGTCGACCGCGACGCGCTCCTGCGCGCGGTCCTCGTCGCCGGCGGGCGCAGCACGTTGACGGACGAGTGGTGGGCTCGCGTCTCCGACGGCGACGCGCCCGGCGCCGCGGCCGCGATCACCAAGACGGGCGCGGGCACGACGACGACGCGCGTCGAGGTCCGCGCGGAGGCCACCGACGGGCCGTTGCACGTCGCCGTGCCCGCGGCGCTGTGGATCGTGACGCTCGCCGCGGTCGCGCTCGCGGTCGCCGGCATCGCGCTCAGCGCGACGGTCGCGGTCCGCACGCGCCGCCTCGAGCTCGCGCGGCTGCAGGCGCTCGGCGCGTCGCAGGGCTCGCTGGTGCGCGCGATCGTCGGCGAGTACGTGCTGCTCGGCGCCATCGGGACGATCGCCGGGGTCGCGGTCGGGGCCCTGCTGGCCTGGTTCGTCGGGCCGCTCATCACGGTGTCGTCGCGCGGCCTGGCACCGGTGCCGAGCGTGGTCGTGCAGTGGCCGTGGCCCGTGCTCGGAGCGGTCGTCGGGACCCTCACGATCGGCGCGCTGCTGGCGGTCGTCGTCACGACGCGTGCGCTGCTGCGGCGCGCTTCCGGTGCGCTCCTGCGACTGGGGGACGAAGGATGAGCCTGACGACGAGGGTGCGCACGGTCGTCGGCGCCGGACCGCTGGTCACGCGTCGGCGGGCCGCGACCGACGCCGGCTTGCTCGTCCTGACCGGGGCACTCGCGGCGGCGCTCGTGCTCGTCGCGCTGCTCGCCCCGCGCCTGGTGATGTCGGTCGCCGACCGGGGTGCGCGGGACGTCGTCGAGCGTGGCCGCCCGGGCACCGACGTGATCGCGGAGGTCGGCGGGGTCGACCCGCCGGTCGCCGGCGTACGCCCGCCCGAGCCCGCTGCCGACCTGCGACGCGACGCGGCGACCATCTCCGACGGCGTGCCCGCCACGCTGCGCGGCTACCTCACCGACCCCATGACCACCACCACGACGTCCGCCTGGTACGCCCAGGTCCCCGCGGGCGTCGCGGCCGGACGGGTGGGCCACGTCCTGCCCTCCGACGGCAGCGACCCGGTGCGCTGGGTGGCCGGCCGCGCCCCGGCCCTGCTCCCCGACGTCCAGCCTGCGGAGGGTCAGCCCCTGGCCGACCTGCAGCGGCACGTGGAGGTCGGCGTGAGCGTCACGGGCGCGGAGGCGATGGGGCTCGAGCTCGGCGACGAGGTCGTCGTCAAGCCGGGGGGACTGCTCACGCGGCTGACGGCGGTGGTCGTCGGGACCTATGAGGTCGTCGACCCCGACGACCCGGTGTGGTCCGGGCTCGCGGACCTGGTCGAGGCCCGGCCCGCGCCGCGCGGGACCGGCGCGATCGCGGCCGCCGGGTTCCTCGTGTCGGACGCGTCGCTGCCCGACCTGCTCGTCGCTCTCGCGCCCACCGGCACGACCACGCAGGTCCGCTTCCTGGCGCGCGCCGACCAGCTGACGGCCGACGGCGCCGAGACGCTCGCGACCGAGGTCGCCGCGCTGTCGGCCGACCCGACGCCGCTGCGACTCATGGACGCACGCGTGCCGCTGATCAAGACCGGGCTCGACGACGCGCTGAACGCCTACCGGGATCGGCTCGCCGGCGCGACCGCGCAGGCCAGCGTGCTGCTGGCGGGCCTCGTGGCGGTCGGCGCGCTCACGCTGCTGCTCGCCGCGCGCCTGCTCGTCGAACGCCGCGCGTCGCTCTACACGCTCGAGCGTGCGCGCGGCGCGTCGGTCGCCTCCGTCGGGTGGCGCGCGCTGCTGGAGTCCGTGCCGGTGACCACGCTCGCGTGCGCGGTCGCGGTCGGGGCGCTCGCGGTCCTCGTCCCCCGCACGGGCGGCGCCTGGTGGCCGGGCGCCGCGGTCGCGGCGGTCGGCGTGCTCGCGCCTGCGGTCCTCGCGGCCACGCTCGTGCGTCGCTCCTGGACCGGACGTCGCGTGCCCGCCAACCGCGCCGACCGTGACCGTCTCGCCGCCCGCCGTCGTACCCGGCGCCTGGTCGCGGAGCTCACGCTGCTCGCGCTCGCGGGCGGCGCGCTCGCGTCGGTGCGCGCCCGCGGCCTGCTCGCGAGCAGCACGGGCGGCGTCGACTGGCTGCTCGCGGCGACGCCCGTGCTGCTGGCCGGTGCGTCGACCGTGCTCGTCTCTCACGTGCTCCCACCCGCGCTGCGCGCGCTGCGCCGCGCGGCGTCCCGCGGCCCCGCTCTGGCGGGGCTGGTGGCCGCGGCGCGGGCGGAGCGGGCGAGCCGCACCGCGATCCCGCTGCTCACGCTGACCGTGGCCGTCGCGCTCGTCGTGTTCAGCGGACTGACGGTGGCCACGGTCGACCGCGGGCAGCAGCGCGCCGCCGACGTGCTCGTCGGCGGGGACGTGCGCGTCGACGGCCCCGTCGACGACGCGACGCTCGACGCGCTGCGGGATGCGCCCGGGGTCACGAGCGTGGTCGGCACGCGCATGTGGGTGAGCCGCACGTTCGGCATCGGCTCGGGCGTGGACGTCACGCTCCTGGCGGTCGACGCCCAGGCGCTCGCCGAGCTGCGCCGCAGCGCGGGCGACCCGGTCGAGCCCGGCCTCGCGTCGCTCGGCGAGCAGACGAGCCCGACCGCGGCGCCCGCACTGATCTCGCCCGAGCTCGAACGCGTCGCGGAGGCGTTCGCACCCCAGGTCTGGGCGACGGACGTGTTCGCGCCGCTCGACGTGCAGGGCACCACGAGCATCCGCGGTGACGACGGCGCACCGACCGTCGTCGTGGACCGCGCGGTGCTGGCCTCCGTGCTCGGCACGGAGGTGCCCGCGCAGTACACCCGCCTCCTGGGCCCGGGCGCGGTCCGGGCCGTGACCGACCTCGCCGTCGCGGAGACGCCCGGCGTGACCGTGCTGAGCCGCGAGGGGTGGCTCGAGGACTGGACGTCCTCGCCGCTGACCGCCGGGCTGCGCACGCTGATGGTCGTCTCGCAGGTCGCGCTCGCCCTCCTCGCGGTGGTCGCGCTCGTCCTGACCGTCGTCGCGACTGCGCGCGACCGGCGACGCACGCTGCACGTCCTGCGCACCCTCGGCCTCGACCCGGGCACCGCCCGACGACTGTCGGCCGGCGAGGTGCTCCCGCTCACCGTCGCGGCGCTGCTCGCCGGCTCAGCGATCGGGTTCGTCGTCCCGTGGCTGCTCCTGAGCGCGCTCGGACTCACCGCCCTGACGGGCGAGCCGGACGGCACGCACGTGGCGTTCACGTGGCATCCGGTCGCGATCGCGGTGGGCGCGCTGCTCGCCGGGCTGTGGGTCGCGGTCGAGATCGAGGCGCGCACGCGCCGGGACGACGACCTGGCGGTCGGAATCCGTGAGGCCGAACGATGACCAAGGAGGCCCGATGACCACCACTCTCGACAGGCTCACCGAGAAGGCCGGCGCGCCCACGTTCGGGCAGGACGCGCTCATCGTGTGCGACTCGCTCGTGCGCATCTACCAGTCCGAGGGCATCGAGGTGCAGGCCCTGCAGGGCCTTGACCTGCTCGTCGACGAGGGCGAGCTGGTCGCGATCGTCGGCGCGTCCGGCTCGGGCAAGTCGACGCTGCTCGCGGTGCTGTCCGGGCTCGACGTGCCGACGGCGGGACGCGTGCGGGTCGGGCCGTGGGACCTGATGGCGATGACCCCGGCGCAGCGCGTGGCCTACCGGCGCCAGATGGTCGGGTTCGTGTGGCAGCAGACCGCGCGCAACCTCGTGCCGTACCTGACCGCGACCGAGAACGTCGCGCTCCCGCTGGCGCTGTCCGGCCGCAGCCGCCGCGAGCGGACCGCACGCGCGACGACGCTGCTGGAGCTGCTGGGCGTGGGCTACTGCGCGGACCGGCGCCCGGGTCAGCTCTCGGGCGGTGAGCAGCAGCGGGTCGCGATCGGCGTCGCGCTCGCCAACGAGCCGCGCGTGGTCTTCGCCGACGAGCCGACGGGCGAGCTCGACACCGCGACGTCCGACGAGGTGCTCGAGACGCTGCGGCTCGTCAACCGCGAGCTCGGCACCACCGTCGTCGTCGTGACGCACGACCCGGGCGTGAGCGAGCACGTGCAGCGCACGGTCGCGATCCGGGACGGGCGCACGTCGTCGGAGGTCGTGCGCCGCACGCACACGCGCGACGACGGCACCGAGCACGTCGTGGCCGAGGAGTTCGCGATGCTCGACCGCGCCGGGCGCGTGCAGCTCCCGCAGGAGTACCGCGAGGCGCTCGAGCTCAGCGGTCGCGTCCGCCTCGCGCTCGAGGCGTCGCACGTGTCGGTGTGGCCGGACCGGCCGCGCGTCGAGCCGCGTCCCGACGACGCTCGCCCCGGCGAGACCGTCGTGTCGACCGAGCAGGAGGGGTCGCGATGAGCGTCCAGAGCGCACGGCACCGCGCGGCGGAGCCGGTGACCGACTCGATGGTGCTCGTCGAGCACGTCTCGCGGACGTACGGCAGCGGCGACGCCGCCGTGCACGCGGTGCGCGACGTGTCGCTGAGCATCGCGCCGGGCGAGCTCGTCGTGCTCGTCGGGCGTTCCGGCTCGGGCAAGACGACGCTGCTCAACATCGTCGGTGGTCTCGACAAGCCCGACGAGGGCCGCGTGGTCGTCGACGGGCAGGAGGTCTCGAGCCTCGGCGAGCGGGGGCTCGTCGCGCTGCGTCGGGACGTGGTGTCGTTCGTCTTCCAGACGTTCGGGCTCGTGCCCGTGCTGTCCGCCGCGGAGAACGTGGGCGTGCCGCTGCGGCTGCGCAAGGTCCCGCCCCGCGCGCGTGACGAGCGCGTCGCGCTGCTGCTCGAGCTCGTCGGGCTCGGCGACCACGCGGACCAGCGGCCCGGTGAGCTCTCCGGCGGGCAGCAGCAGCGGGTCGCGATCGCACGTGCGCTCGCCAACTCGCCGCGCCTGCTCGTCGCCGACGAACCCACGGGCCAGCTCGACTCCGCGACGGGCGTCTCGATCATGGGCCTGCTGCGCGCGGTCGTCGAGCACGAGCGGACGACCGCACTGGTCGCGACGCACGACCCGGTGATGATGGCGCTCGCCGACCGCGTGGTCCGGCTCCAGGACGGCGTGCTCGTCGAGGACTGACGGACGGCGAGGGAGCCCGCACGACCGGGCCCCCTCGCCGCGTTCCGTGGCCCCTCAGACCTCGATGCCCTCGAGCAGCTCGGTGACCAGCGCCGCGACCGGCGAGCGCTCCGAGCGCGTGAGCGTGACGTGCGCGAACAGCGGGTGGCCCTTGAGCGCCTCGATCACCGCCGCGATCCCGTCGTGCCGGCCGACGCGCAGGTTGTCGCGCTGCGCGACGTCGTGCGTGAGCACCACGCGCGACGACTGCCCGATGCGGGACAGCACGGTCAGCAGCACGTTGCGCTCGAGCGACTGCGCCTCGTCGACGATCACGAACGCGTCGTGCAGCGACCGGCCGCGGATGTGCGTGAGCGGCAGGACCTCGAGCAGGTCGCGGTCCATGACCTCCTCGACGACCTCGCGGGAGACGACGGCACCGAGCGTGTCGAACACCGCCTGCGCCCAGGGGTTCATCTTCTCGGCCTCCGACCCAGGCAGGTACCCGAGCTCCTGACCGCCCACCGCGTACAGGGGCCGGAACACCATGACCTTGCGGTGCTGCCGCCGCTCGAGCACGGCCTCGAGGCCCGCGCACAGCGCGAGCGCGGACTTGCCGGTCCCGGCCCGGCCGCCGAGCGAGACGATGCCGATCTCCTCGTCGAGCAGCAGGTCGATCGCGATGCGCTGCTCGGCGCTGCGCCCGTGCACGCCGAACACGTCCTGGTCGCCCCGCACGAGGCGCACGTGCTTGTCGGCGGTGACCCGGCCCAGGGCCGAGCCGCGCGGGCTGTGCAGCACCAGGCCGGTGTGGCACGCGAGGTCCGACGGGTTCGTCGTCGGGCCCGTGCCCACCCCGGGCGTGGCGACCACCTCGGCCAGCGGCAGCGACTCGTGCTCCCAGAGCTGGGACATCTGCTGCTCGGACAGGTCGAGCGAGTCCATCCCGGTCCAGCCGGACTCGACCGCGAGCTCGTGCCGGTACTCCTCGGCGCGCAGGCCCACCGCGGACGCCTTGACCCGCATCGGCAGGTCCTTCGAGACGACCGTGACGTCACACCCCTGCGCGGCCAGGTTCGCCGCGACGGACAGGATCCGCGTGTCGTTGTCCCCCAGCCGGAACCCGGCGGGCAGCACGGTCGGGTCGGTGTGGTTGAGCTCGACACGCAGCGTGCCGCCCTGCTCGCCGAGCGGCAGGGGACGGTCGAGGCGGCCGTGCTGGATCCGCAGGTCGTCGAGCAGGCGCAGCGCCGAGCGGGCGAAGTAGCCGAGCTCGGCGTGGTGCCGCTTGGCCTCGAGCTCGGTGACGACGACCACGGGCAGGACGACGTCGTGCTCCGCGAACCGGTAGATCGCTCTCGGGTCGGACAGCAGCACCGACGTGTCGAGGACGTGGGTCCGACGGCCGTCCTGGGGCTCGTCGACCGGCTGGTCGACCTCCGAGGCGGTCCGTGCCCGGGTCGCGCCTGCCTGGGTCGTGCCTGCCTGGGTCGTGCTTGCCTGGGTCGTGCCCTGCCGAGCTGCGCTGCTGACCACGGCGTGCTCCCTCCGGCGCTAGGTGCACCGCAGAAGGCGTCGCGTGCCGGTGTCCCACGCGGGGACCACGTGCCGGCTCGCGGCGACGGGACGGGGTCGGCCGGACCCTGACGAGCAGGGCCGGGACCGGCCCTCCTCCCGGAGCGGATGCTCCATGGGCTGGCCTTCCCGGGGACGCCGGGGCGACGTCCTTGTCGGGGACGCTAACCCCGGCAGCACGTGTGACGTCGGCGACACGCGCCACAGCGCGCGAGTGGAAACACGATGTTCACCTGGACGACGGACGCGCGTCGGTCAACGTCCGAGGCGTCGCTCGCGGACCCCGTAAGCGCGCACCGCGCGCAGGAAGTCCACGCGCCGGAAGTCCGGCCAGTACGCCTCGCAGAAGTAGAATTCCGAGTGCGCCGACTGCCACAGCAGGAAGCCGCCGAGCCGCTGCTCGCCCGAGGTGCGGATGACGAGGTCGGGATCGGGCTGGCCCTTGGTGTAGAGGTGCGCGGCGATGTGCTCGACGTCGAACTGCGCGGCCATCTCGTCGAGGTCCAGCCCCTGCTCGGACGCCTGCCGCAGGTATGCGCGCACGGCGTCGGCGATCTCGCGCCGCCCGCCGTAGCCCACGGCCACGTTGACGTGCATCCCGACGACGTCGCGCGTCGTCTCCTCGGCGGCGCGCAGGGCCTGCACGGTGCGCTCGGGCAACATCTCGAGCGAGCCGACCGCCTGCAGGCGCCAGCGCCGCGTGGCGGCGAGCTCGCGCACGACGTCCTCGATGATGGCGAGCAGGTCCGCGAGCTCGTCGGCGGGGCGGTTGAGGTTGTCGGTCGACAGCATCCAGAGCGTGACGACCTCGACCCCGACGTCCTCGCTCCACGCCAGCAGCTCGCCGATCTTGTCCGCCCCTGCGCGGTGGCCACCGGCGGTCGACTTGCCGATCGAGCGCGCCCAGCGCCGGTTGCCGTCGAGGATCACGCCGACGTGGCGGGGCATCCGGTCCGGAGGGAGCGAGGCGGCCAGACGACGCTCGTAGAGGCCGTAGAGCGGATGGGGCAGTCGCACTCGCTCAGTCCTCCAAGGCTCCGGTCCGGCTCATCGTGAGCCCGGTCCACCGTACTCGTCGCCGCTGGGCGCGCGTGCGCCTTCGGGTGACCCGGCACACCCCCGAACCGGTCGACATCGCTACCTACGGTGCCGTAACCTACGGGCACGTAAGTTACGTCGACGACGAACAAGAGGCAGCATGGCCAGCACTCCCGCCACCGGCGGACACGGTCCCCAGCACGGCGCGCTACCGTCGTCGCAGGACACCACGCCACTGCGGGAGGAGATCGCCATCAGCGTCACGCGCGCCGTCGAGCAGGTGGCGGCCACCGTCAAGCCGATGCTGCGCGGCTGGATCCACGCGGGTGTCTCCCCGTTCATCCTGGCCGCCGCGATCGTCCTGGTCGCGCTGTCCCCCACGCCGGCCGCACGCTGGTCGAACGCCGTGTTCGGGCTGTCCGCGGTGCTGCTGTTCGGGACGAGCGCGATCTACCACCGCGGCACCTGGTCGCCGCGCGTCGCAGGGGTCCTGCGCCGGCTCGACCACACGAACATCTTCCTCATCATCGCGGGCACCTACACCCCGCTCGCGGTGCTGCTTCTGCCCGCGACCACCGCGCGGAACCTGCTGATCGTCGTGTGGTCCGGCGCCCTCGTCGGGCTGCTCGCCCGGATCTTCTGGCTCGGCGCCCCGCGCTGGGTCTACGTGCCGGTCTACCTCGCGCTCGGCTGGGTCGCGGTCGCGTTCCTGCCCCAGTTCTACCGCTCGGGCGGTGCCGCGATCGTCTGGCTCATCGCCGCGGGCGGCCTGGCCTACACGGTCGGGGCGGTCGTCTACGGCCTCAAGAAGCCGAACCCCAGCCCGCGCTACTTCGGCTTCCACGAGATCTTCCACGCGCTCACGGTCGTCGCGATCACGTGCCACTACATCGCGGTGTCGATCGCGACGTACGCGCTGCGCTGACACCTCACCGCTGAGAACACCTCACCGCTGAGAACACCTCACCGCTGAGCACGCCTCACGGCTGAGCACGCGTCAGCCGCGCCGCACGCGTCAGCCGCGCCGCACGCGTCAGCCGCGCGGGACCACCCCGTACCGCCGGTTCGCCAGCGACGGGTTCTTCTCGCGCACGCCGCGCAGCTCGTCCGGGTCGAGGTCGACGGTGCGGATCGCGGACTTCTCGTCCAGCTCGAGACCGACCACGCCGTCCGGCCCGACGACGAGCGAACGCCCGACGACGCCCTTGCCCGCCATGCCGACCGCGACCACCGCGGCGGTGTTCTCGATCGCCCGGGCCACGGCGAGCGTGCGCCAGTGCATCGCCTTGAGGTCGCCGTCGGCCCACGCCGCCGGCACGACGAGCACGTCGGCTCCCGCGTCCACGAGGCGCCGCGCGGACTCGGGGAACCGCAGGTCGTAGCAGGTCAGCACACCGAACCGGACGCCCGCGACGCCGAGGACGAGCGGAGCGGCGTCGGACGGACCGGGCCGCAGCCGGTCGGACTCGCGCGAGCCGAACGCGTCGTACAGGTGCACCTTGCGGTACAGCCCGACGACCGCGCCCGCGCCGTCGACCGCGACGACCGCGTTGGTGGCCCGGGCGTCGGAGGCGTCGCCCGGCAGCGTGACACCCGCGAGCACCGTGACGCCCGTGGCCGCGGCGCGCTCGCGCAGTGCCGTGACGAACGGGCCGTCGAGCGGCTGCGCGTGCGCGGCGCCCACGCCGTGCCGGTCGTACGCGGAGGCGTACTCCGGCAGGACGAGCAGGTCCGCGTGCACGCGCTGCGCCTCCTCGAACGCGCCGCGCGCGACCAGGACGTTGGCCGGGCCGTCGTCGGAGACCTCGACCTGCGCGAGCGTGACGCGCACCGCGGGCCGCGTCGGCGGCTGCGGACCCGAGCTCACCGAGCCGGCCCGTCCGCGGCCGGCGCCGCGCCACCGCGCTCGCCGGAACCACGCGCGTCGGAGCCACGCTCGCCGGAGCCGTGCTCGTCGGAGCCCTGCTCGCCGGAGCCCCGCTCGTCGGACTGGTCCGCGGCGCTCGAGTCGGCCGCGTGCTCGTCGTCCGCCCCGAGCTGCTGCGCGCGACGGTCGACGCGCCGCAGGTGCCGCGTGAGGGACAGGAACAGCCCCGCCGCGGCGAGGGCGAGCGCAAACGTCACCACGAAGCCGATGAAGCCGGGCGACCCGCCCGACGTGGACTCGACCACCGGGCTGGGGCTCGGTGCCGGCACTGCCAGCACCAGTGCGGTCAACGCGCTCATCGGGCGGCCTCGACGCCCTGCCCGGCGGGCCGGATCCCCGCGAACAGGTCGGTCTCCGGCAGGCTCACCGGAACGCGCGACTCCGCGAGCTCGAACTCCTCGGTGCTCCACTTCGCGAGCTCGATCTCGCGCGGCACCGCGAAGAAGAAGCCGTCGGGGTCGATCTGCGTCGCGTGCGCGCGCAGCGCCGCGTCCCGCTGGTCGAAGTAGTCGGCGCACTCGATGTGCGTCGTGACCTCGCGCTCGGGGATCTCCCGCGCCTGGCGCGAGTCGATCCAGTCGCCGAACGGCGACTCGCCGCCCGCCTCGATGATCGCGTCGTGCACGCCGCGCAGCCGCGCGAGCGAGAAGCCGTGGTTGTAGTAGAGCTTGAGCGGCGTCCACGGCTCGCCGTGGCCGACGTACCGGTCCGGGTTCCCCGCGGCGGCGAACGCCTCCGCCGAGACGCGGTGGCACATGACGTGGTCGGGGTGCGGGTAGCCGCCGGTGGGGTCGTACGTCGTCATGACGTGCGGGCGGAACTCGCGCACGATCTCGACGAGCGGGGCGCTGGCCTCCTCGAGCGGGACGAGCGCGAAGCAGCCCTCGGGCAGCGGGGGCAGCGGGTCACCCTCCGGCAGGCCCGAGTCGACGAAGCCGAGCCAACGCTGCTGGACGCCGAGCGCCGCTGCCGCTGCGGCCATCTCGCCGCGGCGCACCTCGCGCATCGCCTCGATCCCCTCGGGCGCCGGTCCGTAGTGCGGGTTGAGCACGTCGCCGCGCTCGCCGCCGGTGCAGGTCACGACGAGCACCTCGACGCCCTCGGCGGCGTAGCGTGCGGTGGTCGCCGCTCCCTTGCTCGACTCGTCGTCGGGATGGGCGTGGACCGCCATGAGGCGGAACGGCTCGTGTGACGTGTTCTGGGGTCGCCGTGGCACGGCGGGCTGCTCGGGCACGGGACAATGATCGCGCACGACACCGACATGCCCCGCACCGCGCCACGCAGCGGGACCGGCCCGCGTCGCCGACGCGTCCCGCGCGCGGGGCGTCGGCGCACGACGACCAGCACGACGACCAGCACGACACAGGCAGACGCCCGGACCGAGGACCAGGAGGCAGCCCCGTGGGGAGCACACCCGCCGCGAGCGCGACACCGCCCGCCGGCCGGTACGGACCGGACCCCGACGAGCGCTCGCGCGTCCCGTGGCTGGTCACCGTGGTCCTCACGACGCTGGTGGCCGCGGTCGTCGTGGCGTGGGTCGGGATCGGCGCGCTGCGCGACCCCGTGCAGTGGAAGGACGTCGGGTTCTCGGTCCAGGGCGCCGACACGATCGCCGTGACGTTCGAGGTCACCAAGGACCCGGAGTCCACCGCGACGTGCCGCGTGCGGGCGCTGTCGCAGTCGTACGCCGAGGTCGGCGTGAAGAACGTGGAGATCGGTCCGGGCGCGCGGACGCAGCGCGTGACGGTCGTCGTACCCACCGCGGAGCTCGCCGTCACGGGCACCGTCTCGCTCTGCGAACCGGTCGACGCGAGGCCCTGACGGCGTCCGCACGCGTCCCGGCTTGCTATCCTTGTCGTTTCGCACGCCGCCCCGGTCGACCCAGTGTCGACATCTGACGGTCGAAGCGACCGGTAGGGAAGGCGACATCCCGTCCTGACATCGGTGTCCGGTCACGCCTGCGGCCTCGTGCCGCGCGGTGGGACGGGGTCCGACGCCGGACGACACACGAAGCAGGAAGGAGCGATCGTGACCGACACGACTGCCGCCACGTGGCTGACGCAAGAGGCCTACGACCGCCTCACGGCCGAGCTCGCGGACCTCAAGGGCCCGCGGCGCGAGGAGATCACGCAGCGGATCGCCGCCGCGCGCGACGAGGGCGACCTCAAGGAGAACGGCGGCTACCACGCTGCGCGCGAGGAGCAGGGCAAGAACGAGGCCCGCATCCGCGAGCTCGAGGCGAAGCTCCGCAACGTGCAGATCGGCACGCCGCCTGACGACGGTGTCGTCGAGCCCGGCATGGTCGTGACCGCGGAGGTCGCGGGCGACGAGGAGGTCTTCCTTCTCGGCTCGCGCGAGATGGCCGGCACGACCGGGATCCAGGTCTTCTCCCCCACCTCGCCCCTCGGCGCCGCGATCAGCGGCAAGTCCGTGGGCGAGACCACGAGCTACATCGCGCCCAACAGCCGCGAGATCAAGGTGAAGATCCTCGACGCCAAGCCCTTCGCGGGCTGACCCGATCTCCCTCACGAAGGGCGTCGTCGCACCCGCGGCGACGCCCTTCGTCATCCCCGCCCCTCGCCTGCCCACCCCGACCCGCCGGCCGCGAGCTCGGCAGCGCCGGTCGAGGTCGGCAGTGCTCTCGAGGTCGGCAGTGCCCGAGGTCGGCAGTGCCCCTCGAGGTCGGCAGTCCGGATGCACGAGGTCGCGCCAGACTGCCGACTTCGCCCGTGGTGGGCGCGCGCCCAGGCACACGGCGGCGGCGCGCCTGGGCGGCCCCGCCGGTGGCGCTGGGCAGGCGGGGTGGGTCAGTCGGTGAGGCGGTAGCCGGCGGTGCGCAGCGCGTGCATGACCGCCGCGCAGTGCTCGGGGCCCTTCGTCTCGACCTGGACCTCGATCGCGACCTCGTCGACCGCGAGCTCGACCTGCGTGCGCACGTGCGACACGTGCATCACGTTGGCACCCGCCGTCGCGAGGTCGTGCAGCAGGTCGGCCAGGGCGCCCGGGCGGTCGGCGATGCGCACGTGCAGCCACAGGAACCGTCCGGCGGACGCGAGCCCGTGCCGCACGACGCGCAGCAGCACCTGGGGGTCCATGTTGCCGCCGGACAGGATCGCGACGACGGGACCCTCGAACTCGCCCGGCGCGGCCATGAGCGCCGCCACCGCGGCGGCCCCCGACGGCTCGACGAGCAACTTGGCGCGCTCGGCGACGAGCAGGAGCGCACGCGAGAGGTCCTCCTCCGAGACCGTGCGGACCTCGGTCCCGGCGTGCGCGAGCACGTCGAACGGCACCTGACCGGGCAGGCCCACCGCGATGCCGTCGGCCATGGTGCGCAGCTCGGGGGCGGGCGTCGGGCGCCCGAGCGCGAGCGAGGCGGGGTAGGCCGCGGCGTGCTGCGCCTGGACGCCCACGACCCGCACGTCGGGCCGCAGCTCCGCGAGCGTCGCCACGACCCCCGCCGCCAGCCCGCCGCCGCCGACGGGCACGACGACCGTCGCGACGTCGGGCACCTGCTCGACGATCTCGAGCGCGATGGTCCCCTGCCCGGCGACGACGTCGGGGTGGTCGAACGGGTGGATGAGCACCGCGCCCGTGCGCTGCGCGTACTCGCGCGCGTGCACGAGCGCCTCGTCGACGCTGGTGCCGACGAGCTCGACGCGCGCGCCGTACTCGCGGGTCGCGGCGAGCTTCGGCAGGGCCGCGTCGGTGGGCATGAAGACGACGGCGTCGAGGCCGAGCAGCCGGGCTGCGAGCGCGACGCCCTGCGCGTGGTTGCCGGCGCTCGCGGCGACCACGCCGCGCGCCCGCTCGTCGTCCGTGAGCCCGGACATGCGCACGTACGCGCCGCGGATCTTGAACGAGCCCGCGCGCTGCAGGTTCTCGCACTTGAGCAGCACCTGCGCCCCCGCGAGCTCCGAGACGGCGCGGCTCGACTCGACGGGGGTGCGCTCGGCGACCCCGTCGAGGAGCGCCGCGGCCCGGCGGACGTCGGCGAGCGTGATCATCGACGCTCACCCTCGTCGGACGCGGTCGGTCCCGCGGGCCCGTCGTCGGGCGTCCGCGCGTCGTCGAGGTCCGTCGCCGCGCCCTCGTCGTCGCCGACCGCCGGGGCATCGCCCAGGTCGTGCGCAGGGTTCAGCTGCTCGGTCTCGGCCAGCTGAGCGATCGCGCGGTCGAGGACGGGATGACCGTGCGGTCGGAGCACGACGTGGTCGTCGTGCCCGAGCTGCGGGAACTTGTCGTGACCGTGCAGGTAGAGGACCACGGTGTTGAGCACGGCGACCAGCGGGACCGCGAACAGCGCACCGAGGATCCCGGCGACGTAGGACCCGGCCGCCACCGCGAGCAGCACCGCGACGGGGTGCAGCGAGACCGCGTGGCCCATGAGGAACGGCTGCAGCACGTGACCCTCGAGCTGCTGCACCGCCAGCACGACCGCGAGCATGATGAGCGCCACGAGCGGCCCGTGCGTGACGAGCGCGACGAGGACGGCCACGGCTCCCGTGACGACCGCCCCGACGATCGGGATGAACGACCCGAGGAACACCAGGATCGCCAGCGGGAAGGCGAGCGGCACCTGCAGGATCGCGGCGCCGAGCCCGATGCCGGTCGCGTCGACCGCCGCGACCAGGATCTGCGTGCGCGTGTACGCGCCGAGCGTGACGACACCGCGCCGACCGGCCTGGTGCACGTGCTCGCGGCTCCCGCGCGGCAGGAGCCCCACGACCCACGACCAGATGGTGCGACCGTCGAGCAGGAAGAAGAACGTGCAGAACAGCGCGATCACCGCGCCGGCCAGCACGTGACCGACCGTCACGGTCGCGTGCAGCGCCCCCGCGACGATCGTCTCGCTGTTGTTCGACGCCGCCTCACGCGCCTGGTCGATCCAGCTCTGCAGGTTCTCGGTCGACAGCTGCAGCGGGCCCTCCGCGAGCCACTCGAGCAGCTGGTCGACGCCCTTCTGCGCCTGGTCCCACAGCTCGGCGATGCCGAGCACCACCGACCGGCCGGCGAGCACGAGCAGGCCCACGACCAGCACGACGAGCCCGACCACCGATGCACCGGCGGCCGCGGCCCGGCCCATCCGCAGCCGGCGCTGGAACCAGGTGGCGAGCGGTGCCAGGAGCACGGCGAGCAGCAGCGCGACGGCCACCGGGACGACGACGAGCTTGAGGTAGGCCACGCCCGCGACGACGACCGCCACGCACGCGACGATCACCAGCAGTCGCCACGACCACGCGGCCGCACGCTGCACGGGCATCGGAACCGAGTCGGCCGCGCGGGCCTGGGCAACCGGCGCCGCGCCCGCCGGGGACGCGGTGAGCACCGCGGTCCCGCTCGTCGGGCTCGGGACGCTCGTCGTCTCGGGGGCTGCCGCGTCCGGCGCGGACGCGGAGGGCTCGGGTGCGCTGGTCACCGACCCAGGCTACGGTCGCGCACCCGCGCGGGGGCAGGAACACTCCCGGGACCGCCGCGGTTGAGCCACCTGCGAGGGTGCGCCCGCGCCGCACACGGCGCGCGAGGCGGGCACCCCCGGGAAGGAGTCCAGCATGAGCTGGCTGTTCGGTTCCGCGATCCGGTCCACGATGGTCGAGCCCGAGCGGGCGCTCGCCGGACGCGACGACTACGCCTACCAGGTCCCGACGACGCACGCGGTCCTCGGCACCCCGCTGGCCGGCCCCTGGCCCGCGGGCACCGCGACGATCTCGCTCGCCCTCGGCTGTTTCTGGGGCGCCGAGAAGGAGCTGTGGCAGATCCCGGGCGTCGTCACGACGGCGGTGGGCTACCAGGGCGGTTTCACGCCGTTCCCCACGTACGAGGAGGTGTGCACGGGCATGACCGGGCACACCGAGACGGTGCTCGTCGCGTACGACCCGGCCGTCCTGTCGCACGACGAGCTGCTGCGCCGGTTCTGGGAGGCGCACGACCCGACGCAGGGCTTCCGGCAGGGCAACGACGTCGGCACGCAGTACCGCTCGGCGATCTTCACGACGACGCCCGAGCAGGCCGAGGCGGCCGCGCGGACGCGTGACCTCTTCGCGCCGCGTCTGGCGCACGCCGGGTACGGCGACATCACCACCGAGATTCGCCCGGCGGACGAGGCGGGGCGCTTCTACTACGCCGAGGACTACCACCAGCAGTACCTGGTGAAGAACCCCAACGGCTACTGCCCGGTCCACTCCACGGGCGTCGCCTGCCAGTAGTCCGGGGCGGTCATCGCGGCTCAGCAGCCGCGGGCCCGCAGCCGCGGCCGGTCGCGTGACCGCCGGGTGGGCGGCGCCGTCTCCCCCGAGACACCGCCCACCCGCGGCGCGCGCTGGGTTCCCCCTGAACCTGCGCTGCGACGAGGGCCTTCCGTCGACCGAGAAGCACGACGCTGTGCGTCTTGGCTCTCCTCCGGTCGGCCAGGCACGACGGTACGCATCGGGACGAACCGCGTGAACCCGGCGTCCACGTGGCGTCGGACCACAGTCCAGGACGGTGGTCCGAGACGCGCGTCAGCCCGCGTCCGGCGGCGCCGCGACGTCGCTGTGGCCGAGCGGCTTGCCGGGGGCGATCACGTCGCGCACGCGGCGCTTGAGCTCGGTGACCTCCGGGAACCCGCCGTCCCGGCCGCGGTCCCACACGACCACCGGGGCGGGGGCGGCGTGCCCGTCGAACGACGAGGCCTGCGCCTCGACGACGAACACGCCACCCGTCCCGGGGCGCAGCGCGACCTCGTCCACCTCGCGGTGGAACGTGGTCAGCAGCTCCTGGGCGTACCAGGCCGCACGCAGCAGCCAGCGGCACTGCGTGCAGTACGTGAGGGTGACGCGACTCAGCGCGAGGTCCCCACGATGTCGACGACGAACACCAGCGTGTCGCCGCCCTTGATGCCGGCCTGCGGCACCCCGCGGTCCCCGTAGCCGAGGTGCGACGGGATCGACAGGAGCACGCGCGAGCCGACCTGCTGGCCCACGAGGCCCTCGTCCCAGCCCGCGATGACCGCGCCGACGCCGATCGGGAAGCTGATCGACGAGCGGCGGTCGTAGGAGTTGTCGAACACCCCGCCCTGCCACGACTGGCCGAGGTAGTGGACCTCGATGTCGTCGCCGGCCTCGACCAGCTCACCGTCGCCGCGGCTCAGGACGAGCACCTCGAGCTCGGCGGACGGTGCGCCCTCGGGGAAGGCGAGCGTGGGCTTGTCGCCGAACGAACCCGAGACCTCGGGCAGAGCTGCAGACATCTGGGAACTCCCTCGATTGCGATGGCGCGCCCACGACGAACGCGCGCGGCCCATCGTGCCGCACCGCGCCGACACGTGCCGCATCGCGGCCCCGCGCGGGCACGTGCACGCCCCGCGGACCGGGGCCCGTCCGGACGCTCACCCGGCACTTGCCCAGGCGCTTGCCCAGGCGCTTGCCCAGGTGCACCGGCCCGACGCCTGGCAGGGTGGGCGGGTGACCGAGCACCTCGACGACACGCGGGCCCCCGCCCGAGAGCCGGCCGCCGCCACGCCGCCGCGGGTGAGCGCCGCGCGTGTGCTCGCCGCGGCGCTCGTCTGCGGCTCGGCGGTGCTGCTGTTCGCCGTGCACGTGCGGCCGCTCGCGTACGTGCCGCTGGTCGTCGGCGTGGTGCTCGGGCTCGTCGTCGACCGGGTGCTGGGCCGGGACCTGCTGGCCATCGGCATCGGCATGTCGATCGTGAGCAGCATCCCGCTGCAGGCGGACCTGTCCGACGCCGCGATCCTGCGGTTCGCGGTGGCGTTGTCGCTCGCCGTCGTCGTGCCGTACGTGCTCTCGCACCACGTGTTCGGCGACGACGTGATCCGCTTCCCGTGGCGCACCGGCAAGCCGTGGACCCGGTTCCAGTGGGGATACCTGGTCCTCGTCGTGGCGGCCGGGTACCTGGTGCTGCCCTTCTACTTCCTGTCCTCGGGCGCGTACCAGAACTGGCCCACGGTGGTGGAGCCCGACGAGATCGCGCGCCTGTTCGTCGGCGTCAACGCGGTCGGCACGTGGGACGAGCTGTTCTTCATCTGCACGGTGTTCGCGCTGCTGCGTCGGCACTTCCCCGTCGCGCTCGCGAACGTGCTGCAGGCGGCCGTGTTCGTCTCGTTCCTGTGGGAGCTCGGGTACCGGTCGTGGGGGCCGTTGCTGACGCTGCCGTTCGCGCTGATCCAGGGCTGGACGTTCAGCCGGACCAAGTCGCTGACCTACGTGCTCGTCGTGCACCTGCTGTTCGACGCGATCGTCTTCATGGTGCTCGTCCACGCGCACTCGCCCCACCTGTTCGACGTCTTCGTCACCGCCCCCCGCTGACCCGCTGCACCACCCGAGAGGACCCGCATGACCCTGACCACCTGGGCCGGCAGCCACACGTTCCGCGGCGGGCCGCTCGTGCGTCCGACGAGCGTCGAGGAGGTCGCGCGCGTCGTCGCCGGGGCGCGGCACGTGCGCGCGGTCGGGTCGCGGCACTCGTTCCACGACCTCGCGGACGGGCCCGGCACGCTCGTCGCGCTGGACCGCCTGGACGTCCCGTTGGAGATCCGGGACGACGACGGCCCGGGGACGCTCGGGGCGACCGTGACGGTCGGAGCGGGCGTGCGCTACGGCGAGCTCGCGCGGGACCTGCACGCCGCGGGCTGGGCGCTGCACACCATGGCCTCGTTGCCGCACATCGCGGTCGCGGGAACGGTCGCGACCGCGACGCACGGCTCGGGCGACTCGGCGGTCAACCTCGCGGCCGCGGTGCGCGGGCTCGAGGTCGTTGGCGCGGGTGGTGAGGTGCGCCGGCTGGGACGCGACGACGACGAGCTCGCGGGGTCGGTCGTCGCGCTCGGCGCACTCGGCCTCGTCACACGCGTGACCCTCGCGATCGAGCCCACCTACGAGGTCGCGCAGGAGGTGTGGCTCGACCT
>NZ_BJLQ01000034.1 GCF_006538725.1 Cellulomonas gelida | reverse complement strand
CCCGCCGCGCCCCGCGGCGGGCGGCGTTCGTCCGCGTGTCCCGCACGCACCGCATGCCGCACGCACGGCGTCAGCTCGGACCGCTGCCGGTCGCTCTGCCCGCCCGCGCGGTCGCCGACGCATGCCGGGCGAGCACCGACGCACGGTTCGCCGAGGCCCTCGTCATCGAGGCGGTGCAGCGCCGGGCGACGACGCTCACGCTGCTGCACGACGAGCTCTACGCCGGCCCACGCCAGCGCTCGGCGACGTTGCGGGCGGGCATCGCAGCGGCTGCAACAGGCGCCTGGTCCGTCGCCGAGCACGACCTGGTCCGGCTCGTCCGCCGGAGCGCGGTGCTGCCGACTCCCCTGCTCAACCCCGAGCTCGTCGGGCCCGACGGCGTCCGGCTGCCGACCCCCGACCTGTGGTTCGACGACGTCGGGCTCGCCGTCCAGGTGCACTCGCACGCGTACCACGCGGACGGTGACGCGTGGACGCAGACGGTTCGCGCCGACAGCGCGCTCGCCGAGGCAGGAGTGATCCGCATCGCGTTGACACCCCGCGAGATCCGCGCCAGCCCGGACGACGTCCTCGCGCGTCTCGAGCGCACGTACCTGTCACTCCGGACACGTCCCCGTACGGCCGCCCGAGCAACCCCCCGCCCCGTCCGCTGACCGCGCCACGACCCGCCCGGCCACGCCCTGCTCGCTCCGCCCGCGCGGCCGTTCGCCCGCCCGTCAACGGCCCACGCCGCGCTGTCCGCGCACCGAACCGGTCGCAAGTCCTCACCGCCGTCCGACGGTGCAGCGATGAATGCAGGAAGCGCGCAGAGTGCGCTCTTCGTCGCTGCATTCATCGCTGCATCGACCCTCGAGACGCGGGCGCGGGTCGGCGGGGCGGCACGGCGGCGAAGCGCATGACGTCCGGTGGGGCGGCGCGGGTGCCGGCCGACGGGGTGGGGTGGTGGGAGGTGCGCGACGGCGGTGGGCGTCGGAGGTGTCGAGCGCGTGGCACGACGCGGGCGGTGTCGGGCGCGGGTGGGAGGCACGCCGTGGCGGTGGGGGTGGAGTGCGGTGGCGGTGGAGTGCGGTGAGGGTGGAGTGCGGTCGGGGTGGAGCGAGGTCGGTAGGGTCGGGGGCGTGGGTCGGGTGAGAGTGGCAGCGGCGCAGGTCGACACGTGTGTCGGGGACCTCGAGGGCAACGCGCGCCACGTGCTGGAGTGGACGCGCAGAGCCGCCGACGAGGGTGCGCAGCTCGTCGTGTTCCCGGAGATGACCCTCACGGGCTACCCGATCGAGGACCTCGCGCTGCGTGCGTCGTTCCGGCGCGCCGCGCAGGCGACGCTCGAGCGGCTCGCGGTCGACCTCGACGAGGCGGGCCTGGGTGACGTCGCCGTGCTCGTCGGGTCCGTCGGGGAGCGCGCGGCGCGCCGGCTGCGGACGGACCGACAGGCCGACGACGGGCGGGCGGGCGGCGCGGGGCCCGAAGGGCTCGTCGAACCGGGCACACCGACGGCGCCGCTGCCGGACTCCGAGCTCGTCGGCGACGTGGTCGCGGGACGCCCCGAGGCGTCCGACGCCGTCCGGCCGACCAACGACGCCGTGCTGCTGCGCGGCGGCCGCGTCGAGACGCGCTACTCCAAGCACCACCTGCCCAACTACGGCGTGTTCGACGAGTACCGGATCTTCTCCCCCGGCGACGAGATCTGCGTGATCGACGTGGCTGGTCGCCGCATCGGCGTCGTGATCTGCGAGGACATCTGGCAGGACGGCGGGCCCGTCTCGCTCATGGACGAGAACGAGGTCGCGGCGCTCGTCGTGCTCAACGGCTCGCCGTTCGAGGAGGGCAAGGGCCATGTGCGGGCCGAGCTCGCCGCGCGACGGGCCGAGCAGGTCGACGCACCGGTGCTGTACGTCAACCTCGTCGGCGGGCAGGACGACCTCGTGTTCGACGGGGGCTCGTTCGTCGTCGACCGCGACGGCACCCCCCTGGCGACCGCGCCGCAGTTCGTCGAGCACCTGCTGCTGTGGGACCTCGCCGACGAGGGCGAGCCGTCCCTCCCGGGTCCGCAGGTCCCCGCGCTCCACCCCGACGAGGAGACGTACCGCGCGGTCGTGCTCGGGCTGTCCGGGTACGTGCGCAAGAACGGTTTCCGGTCGGTTCTGCTAGGGGTCTCGGGCGGGATCGACTCGGCGCTCACCGCGGTGATCGCGGCGGACGCGATCGGCGGCGAGAACGTCGTGGGCGTCTCGATGCCCTCGGCGTTCTCGTCCGAGCACTCCAAGGACGACGCGCAGGACCTCGCCCGGCGCATCGGGGCGGACTACCGCGTGCAGCCGATCGCGCCGGTCGTCGACGCGTTCCAGGGCCAGCTCGCGCTCGACGGCGTCGCCGAGGAGAACCTGCAGGCGCGCGTGCGCGGCGTGATCCTCATGGCGATCTCGAACCGCGAGGGTCACCTGGTGATCGCGCCGGGCAACAAGTCCGAGCTCGCGACCGGCTACGCCACCATCTACGACGCGGGCAGCATCGGCGGGTACGCCCCGCTCAAGGACGTCGACAAGTCGCGCGTGTGGGCGCTCGCGCGGTGGCGCAACAACCACGCGGTCGACCGGGGCGACATCCCGCCGATCCCGGAGTCGTCGATCACCAAGCCGCCCAGCGCCGAGCTGCGGCCCGGCCAGACCGACCAGGACTCGCTGCCGCCCTACGACCTGCTCGACGAGGTGCTCGACGCCTACGTGGAGCACGCCGAGGGTCGCGCCGAGCTCCTCGCCCGCGGGTTCGACGAGCACGTCGTCGACCGGGTGCTGCAGCTGGTCGACCGCGCGGAGTGGAAGCGGCGGCAGTACCCCCTGGGCCCCAAGGTCACGGCGCTGGCGTTCGGTCGTGACCGACGGCTGCCGGTGACGTCACGCTGGCGCGAGCCCTGAGCCCTCGGGCCTCCGTGCGGCCGATCCGCAGGCCCACCCCGCAGGCCCACCCCGCAGGCCCACCCCGCAGACCCATCCCGCAGGACCTACCCCGCAGCACCGAACGGAGTGACGATGACCGAGACACCCAAGCGCGTGCGCGTCCACCACCTGCGCGAGGCCAAGGAGGCCGGGCGCCGGCTCACGATGCTCACGGCCTACGACGCGGTGACCGCCCGGATCTTCGACGAGGCGGGTGTCGACATGCTGCTGGTCGGCGACTCGATCGGGAACACCATGCACGGTCACACGACGACGCTGCCCGTGACCGTGGACGACATGATCCCCGCGGCGCGTGCGGTCGCGGGCGCCGCCCGGCGCGCGTTCGTCGTCGTCGACCTGCCGTTCGGCTCGTACGAGTCCGGACCGCAGCAGGCGCTCGAGACGGCGGTGCGCGTCATGAAGACGACCGGCGCGGACGCGGTGAAGTTCGAGGGCGGCAAGCGCTCGGCGGCGCAGATCCGCGCGGTCACGGCCGCGGGCATCCCGGTCGTCGGGCACCTGGGCTACACGCCGCAGTCGGAGAACCTGCTGGGCGGGCCCCGGGTCCAGGGCCGCGGCGACACGGCCGCGGAGGCGCTGTCCGAGGACGCGCTCGCGGTCGCCGAGGCGGGCGCCGTCGCCGTGGTGCTCGAGATGGTCCCGGCGCCGGTCTCGGCGCGCATCACCGAGATCGTCGCCATCCCGACGATCGGCATCGGCGCGGGCGCCGAATGCGACGGCCAGGTGCTCGTCTGGGTCGACATGGCGGGCATGGGCGACTGGTCGCCGCGGTTCGCCAAGCGGTTCGGCGAGGTCGGGGCCGCGCTCCGGGCCGCCGCGACCGCCTACGTCGACGAGGTCCGCGACGGCACGTTCCCGGACGCGGAGCACAGCTTCCTGCAGTGAGCCGGTGAGCCCTCGGGCGCCGGCCGCGCGCGTGGGGTCAGCGCTCGGCCTCGTCCTGCGCGTCCCAGGCCGCCGACCGCGCGCGTGCCTGCTCGAGCGCGTGACTCGCCGCCTCGCGCGACGGGTACGGGCCCATGACCTTGCTCCAGTCGCTGCGGCGCCCCTCCTCGACCTGCCCGGTCTCGGTGTTGTACCAGTACTCCCGCGTGTCCTCGCCCACCGCTGCCTCCCTCGTGCGACCGACTCGTCCGACCAGCGCGCACTCCGCGTGGGCGTGCGCGCGCTCCGTAGACTGCCAGGCATGTCGCCCGTCCGCTCCATGCTCGTCCCCGGCACGATCAGTCCACGGCGTGCCGTCCCGTCCACCATCGCCCGTCCCGAGTACGTCGACAAGCCGGGACCGCAGCGCTACACCGGGCCGGACGTCCTGGACGACGAGACGATCGCGGCGGTGCGCGTCGCGGCCCGCCTCGCAGCGCAGGCGCTCGCCGAGGTCGGCGCGCACGTGCGCCCCGGCGCCACGACCGACGAGCTCGACCGCATCGGGCACGAGTTCCTGCTCGACCACGGCGCGTACCCCTCGACGCTCGGCTACCGCGGCTTCCCGAAGTCGCTGTGCACGAGCCTCAACGAGGTGATCTGCCACGGGATCCCGGACTCGACCGTGATCGAGGACGGCGACATCGTGAACGTCGACATCACCGCGTACATCGGCGGCGTGCACGGCGACAACAACGCGACGTTCCTCGCCGGGGACGTCGACGAGGAGTCGCGGCTGCTCGTCGAACGGACCCGGGAGTCGCTCGACCGCGCGATCAAGGCCGTCAAGCCGGGCCGCGAGATCAACGTCATCGGTCGCGTGATCGAGAAGTACGCCGCACGATTCGGGTATGGCGTGGTGCGCGACTACACCGGGCACGGCGTGGGACCCGCTTTCCACACGGGTCTCGTGGTCCCGCACTACGACGCGGCACCGCAGTACGACACGGTCATCGAGCCCGGCATGGTGTTCACGATCGAGCCCATGCTCAACCTCGGGACCCCGGACTGGGTCATGTGGGACGACGACTGGACGGTCCTGACGGCCGACGGTCGCCGCTCGGCGCAGTTCGAGCACACCTTGCTGGTCACCGATGACGGAGCGGAGATCCTGACACTGCCATGAGCCACCACCACCTCGCGTTCGGCATCGACATCGGCGGCAGCGGCGTCAAGGGCGCCCCCGTGGACCTGGCGAAGGGTGAGTTCGCCGACGACCGGCTGCGCATCCCCACGCCGCAGCCTGCGACCCCGGACGCGGTGGCCGCGACGGTCGGCGAGATCGTCGACTCGTTCGACCTCGACAAGAAGGTGCCGATCGGCATCACGTTCCCCGCGGTCATGCTGCACGGCGTCGCGCAGTCGGCGGCGAACGTGGACGACTCGTGGATCGGCACGGACGCGCAACGGCTGTTCTCGAAGGCCACCGGCCGGTCGGTCGTGGCGGTCAACGACGCCGACGCCGCGGGTTTCGCCGAGGCCCGGTACGGCGCGGCGAAGGGCGTCGAGGGTGTGGTGCTCGTCGTCACGCTGGGCACGGGGATCGGTTCCGCGCTGGTGGTCGACGGCCGGCTGGTCCCGAACACCGAGCTCGGGCACCTGGAGATCGACGGCTACGACGCCGAGACCCGCGCGTCGGACGCGGCCCGCGACCGCGACGGCCTCGACTTCGAGCAGTGGGCGCAGCGCCTGCAGCGCTACTTCTCCGTGGTGGAGAACCTGTTCTGGCCGGACCTCATCGTGGTCGGCGGCGGCGTCAGCAAGCACCACGAGAAGTTCCTGCCCCTGCTCGACCTGCGGACGAAGATCGTCCCGGCAGAGCTCCTCAACGCGGCGGGCATCGTGGGCGCTGCGGCGCTCGCGGCGGACCACTGACCACCGCCGGATCGCCCGACGCGCGCGTGCTCGTCGAGGTCGCGCCCGGCGTACATGTCGCCACGAGCGAGGTGTACACGACGACGAGCACGATCGTGGTCGGTGACGACGGCGCGTGCCTCGTCGTCGATCCCGCCGTGACCGCGCGCGACGTCGCAGGACTCGGGGCCGCCCTGCGGGCGCGGGGATGGCGCGCCGTCGCCGTCTGGTCGACGCACGCCCACTGGGACCACGTCCTCGACGGCGCCGGGCTGTCCGGTGTCCCCCGCTGGGCCACGTGGTCCGGCGAGGGCATCGACGACGTGACCGTGGCTCGCCTCGCCGCTCAGCGCGACGCCGACGACGAGCTCGCCCGCGCGCTGCGCGACCGCCCGGACGACCGGCCGGCGCCCATCGCGCCCCTGCCCCGGCCCGCGGCGCTGCGCCCCGAGACGCCAGGAGCCGCGCCGACCGGTGCCTGGCGCGTCCTCGACCACGAGGCGACCGGCTGGCCCGGCCCCCGCACCCTGGTCCTGTCACACCGCGCGCACGCACCCGGCCACAGCGCGCTGCTGCTGCCCGAGACGGGGGTGCTCGTCGCGGGCGACATGCTCAGCGACCTCGAGATCCCGCTGCTCGACGACCACGCGGCCGATCCCGTGGGCGACCACCTGGCCGCCCTGGACGCGTTCGCGTCGTGCGGTGCGGGCATCGTCGTCCCGGGTCACGGGACCGTGGGCGCCGACCTCGCCGAGCGCGTCGCGGCCGACCGGGCCTACCTCTCGGCACTCGCGCGCGGCGAGGACACCGACGACGCGCGCCTCGCCGCACCCGCGCAGCGAGCGGCGCACGAGCAGCAGCGCGAGCTCGTCCTCCGTCGGCCCGGGCGACCCACAGCGCCCCGCTGACCCCGTCGCGCTGATCCCCGCTGGGCTGCGGCCGCCGCACGGGCGCGGACCAGCCATGACGCCCGACACCTGCGCGCCACTCGCCCACAACCTCCACACGAACCGAGCCCGCCGGTGGCGCCGCCGTGCTGGGCTGAGCCTGTGCTCCTCGCCCACCGGCTGGCCCGGCCACTGACGCAGGCACGCTCGGCCGTCGAGCGCGGGATGACGTCCGTCGAGCAGCGGACCGACGCCTGGGCGCACCGGCGGCTCGAGCGGCTGCCGACGGACGGGCCGCGGGCCTGGCTCGTCGAGCTCGTGGTCTTCACGCTCAAGCAGGCGTGGGCGTGCCTGTTCGGTGCGCTCCTGCTCGCGGCGATCCTCGCGACCCGCCTCTGGTACCCCGCCGACGCGCCGCTGGCCCGCAACGACGCCCTGACGCTCGTCGCGGTCGCGATCCAGGTGCTCATGCTCGCGACCCGGCTCGAGACGGCCCGCGAGATGCGCGTCATCCTGCTGTTCCACGTCGTCGGGACCGCGATGGAGGTCTTCAAGACCGACGCCGGATCGTGGTCGTACGCGTCCGGCGGTGTGCTCGCGATCGGCGCGGTGCCATTGTTCTCGGGCTTCATGTACGGCGCCGTGGGCTCGTACCTGGCGCGCGTCATGCGGATCTTCGACCTGCGGTTCGACCGCTACCCCCGGCGCTGGCTCACCGCGCTGCTCGCCGGCGCCATCTACGCGAACTTCTTCACGCACCACTGGTGGTGGGACGCGCGCTGGCTCCTGGTCGCCGCGGTGGTCGTCCTGTACGGGCGGTGCGTCATGCACTTCCGGGTGCTCACGCGCGTGCGGCGCATGCCGGTGCTCGTGGCGTTCGTGCTCGTCTCGGGCGTGATCTGGATCGCCGAGAACCTCGGGACGCTCGCGGGCGCCTGGCTCTACCCGGCGCAGGCCGCGGGCTGGCACCTCGTCTCGGTGCACAAGCTCGTGGCCTGGTTCCTGCTCATGCTGATCTCGGTGGTACTGGTGGCCTGGCTGCACGTCCCGCGCCCGCCCGACGAGCGGACGCGGGACGTGTCGGCTCAGGCTCCCGGACCGCGCGAGCGTCGGGCCGAGACGAGCACCGCGACCACCCCTGCTGCGAGGACGACGAACAGCCCGCCGATCACGAACGTCGCCGGACCGCCGCTGCGCGGGCCCGGGTCGATGGTCGGCAGCGCCGACGGCGTGGGATCGACCTGCGGCGACGGCTGACCGGTCGTCGCCTCCGCGGTGGGCTCGGGGTCGGGCGACGGCGTCGCCGTGGGCTCGGGCTCGCCGACCGCGCCCGCGGCCGAGAACGTGAACGTCCCGTCCACCGGGTGCCCGTCGGCGGACGTCGCGCGCCACTCGACGGTGTACTCCCCCGCGGGCAGGTAGCCCGCGACGGGCTGGCGGATGGTCGAGTCGACCAGCTCCGGGGCACCGTCGGCCGCGTCACGGCCGTCGGGCGTGCGCACGACGATCTTCGTGCCCATCGCGAGCGCGGGTGCCGAGAACGTCAGCGTGATCGCCTCGGGTGCCCGCTCCACGACGGAGCCGGGTCGCGGGTCGCTCGACACGAGCACGTCGTGCGCCTGGGCGCCCGTGCCCCCACCGATGACGAGCACTCCGGCGGCGAGCAGCCCGGCGAGAAGCCTCGCGATGCGCACGGTCACTTCCTTCCCTCGGTCGTCGATCGGCGGCCGACGAGCGCGATCACGACCGCCGCGGCGCCGAGCAGCAGCCCGGCTCCGCCGAGCGCACGCGCGAGCCCGTCGGGCCGGCTCGTCGCAGCGACCGTACCCGACGCGCTCGGACGCTCCGGCTCGGCCGGCGCCGCGACAGGGGCGGCAGCCCCGGCCTCGTCCTCGGCCTCCGTCACGACGAGCACGGGCGCGGGGTGCTCGGGCTCGCCGTCGCCCGTGGCGACGTCCGCCCAGCGCACGACCGTGCCGTCCGAGTACGTCTGCTCAGCAGGGAGCACGACGACCGTGCCCGCGTCCTCGGGGAGCGGTCCGACCGAGATCTCGAACTCCTGGAACTGCCCGGGCGCGACGGCGGACTGCGCGTCATCGACCGTCCAGGTCACGCGCGCGGGTGCCTCGGTCAGCGTGGTGCCGTAGAAGTCCACGGGCTCGGGCAAGGGCGCCCGCTCGAGCGTCGCGGTCCAGCCGGGGACGGGCCGGGTCGACACCGACAGGAACGGGACGTCCGACGGCAGCTCGACCGACAACGCGACGGTCGACGCGGTGTCCGACTCGGTGGGCACGCGGAACGTCAGCGCGCTCCACCCGCCCGCGGCGGTCGACTCGGGCACGACGCGCACGTGCGCGGACGCCGGCCCGGCGGGTAGGGCCACGAGCGCACCGAGCGCGACGAGGACGAGGGTGCGGCGCACCCGGCTGGGACGTGCGGCGGGGACGGATCGGGGACGCGCGAGGGCGCGCAGGGATGGGGTCATGACGAGGGGTCCTCACGGGAGTGCCGCGTCGGCGGCGGGAACGACGACGCACCGCTCGACGCCGACGACCCTCTCGGGCCGTCAGGCCGGCGGTGTGCCGGTGGGCGGGAGCGCCACCGACGGAGGACCCCGGTGAGAGGGCGCGCCGCGCAGGTGCAGCGTGGCGACGGGAGCGGACGAGTCGTCGCGCGGCAGGACGCGCACGAGCACGGGGGCGACCAGCTCCGCGGGCACCCGCAGGAGCGGCGCGAGCACCGCGGCCACGTGGGCGGCCCCGCGCTCGGCGCCCGCGACGGCGAGCGCGGTCAGCACGGTCGCCAGGACGTGCCACGCGAGCATGCTGCGGCCGTCGACGAGCGCGTCAGCGGCGACCGCACCGCCGCCGCACGCCTGCGCGGTCAGGTGCGCCGTCGCCCCGTGGTGGGCGTGCGCGCCCGCGTCGGGCGCCACCTCACCGCATGAGCCGACCACGGCGAACGCGTGGTGCAGCACGAGCTGCCCCACGGCCAGGACCGCGAGCGCGGCCGGCCACGTGATCCGGCGGCCCGCGACGAGCACGGTGACAGGCAGCGAGAGCGCGACGAGCGCCAGCACGAGCCCGGGAGCGGGTGCGGACCCGCCGCCGAGCGCGTGCGCGAGCGCCGCCAGCGCGACGACCAGCACGGACAGTCCGGCGGCCCGCGCGAGGCGCGGCGCTCCGGACGTCGGCGTGGTCACGCGGCCACGCTAGCCCGCGCGCAGGACCAAAGTCCCGCTCGCGGCCTGTGAGGATGACCGCACCTGAACGGTTAGGGCGGATGAGTCAGCCGATACGCCGGGTTCTGTCCCCGTGCGCAGTTGCCCGCGCACAGGTGACGGCCATCCATCTACGACGTACGTTGCCGCACGCCTCCAGCGGTCTACCCGGGAGCTCGGGCGGGCAGCCCTCGAGCACTCCCTGTCTGACCTTGCTCCGGGTGGGGTTTACCTAGCCGCACCGGTCACCCGGTGCGCTGGTGGTCTCTTGCACCACCGTTTCACCCTTACCGCCCCGGTCCGGCGAACCGGTCCGGGGAGGCGGTCTGTTCTCTGTGGCACTGTCCCGCGGGTCACCCCGGGTGGGTGTTACCCACCACCCTGCCCTACGGAGCCCGGACGTTCCTCGGCGGACCGACCCGAGGGTCGGACCGACGCGGCCGCCTGGCTGACTCATCCGCGTCGCCGATGCTACCCGCCGAGCGGGGCCGGCCGGTGCGCCCTACGGTGTCGGGCATGGCTCCCGTGGTCTCCCAGCTGACGATCGACTCGCGCGACCCGCACGCCCTCGCGGCCTGGTGGGCGGAGGTCCTGGACTGGCGCTACGTCTGGGAGCCGGCACCGGACGACGACGAGATCGAGATCAGCCCGCCGTCGGGCGACGCGACGAACTGGCTGTTCATCCGCGTGCAGGACGCGAAGTCGACGAAGAACCGCGTGCACCCGGACCTGCGGCCCCCGGAGGGATCGGACCAGGCCACCGAGCTCGCGCGGCTCCTGGCGCTCGGCGCCACGCGCGTCGACATCGGTCAGGGCGAGGTCCCGTGGGTGGTCCTCGCGGACCCCGAGGGCAACGAGTTCTGCCTGCTGCGCGGGACGCCGTCGCAGGCGGCCGCCGCCCTCGCCGCCGAGCTCGAGGACAACGCCGAGTCCTGAGCCGGCCACCGCGTGCCGACGGTGACCGGCTCCCGGCGTCGCCTCCCGGGGGCGTGCGAGCATGGGTCGATGGGATGGTGGGTCACCCTCGCGGTCGTGGCGGTGCTGCTCGTCGTCGTCGACCGCCTGACCGCACGCGGCGCGTTCGACCGCTTCCTGGACCGACCGCGCGTCGAGCGCGAGGGGACCGGGTCGATCGGCGGGCTGTTCGACTCGCTCGGGGACGTCTTCCAGCCGAACCGTGAGCACCTGACCGCCGAGAAGGAGCGCCAGCGGCTGGACATCCAGTACGCGGGCGACGACGCGCCGCCGTTCGACCTCGACTCCGGCACGGTCGTGCTCCCGGCCGCGACGAACGAGCCGCCCGGTCCAGCGAGGACGCCGGACGCCCCGACGGCCTGACCGCGCGGCGGTGAGCGCCCGGCAGTGAGCGCGCCGCACGGACCGCGCGCGCCGTCGACACCTGCGCGGCCTACAGTCGTCCGGTGCTCGTGCTGCTTCCTCCCTCCGAGGGCAAGACCGCCCCGCGCCGCGGCGCCCCGGTCGACCTCGACTCGCTGTCCCACCCCACCCTGACCCCCGCGCGTGCCAAGCTGCTCGACGCGCTCGTCGAGACCTCGACCCGGCCCGACGCCGTCGCCCTCCTCGGGGTCTCGCCCGGGCTGGCCGACGACGTCGCGCGCAACACCGGTCTGCGCGACGCACCGGCAGCTCCCGCGCGCAGCGTCTACACGGGTGTCCTCTACGCCGCCGCCGGCCTGGACCGGCTGACGCCGGCGCAGCGCAGGCGCGCGGACGGGCACGTGCGCATCTTCTCCGGGCTGTGGGGCGTCGTGACGCCCGAGGACGTG
The DNA here is from genome assembly GCF_006538725.1 of Cellulomonas gelida. Classification (GTDB taxonomy): domain Bacteria; phylum Actinomycetota; class Actinomycetes; order Actinomycetales; family Cellulomonadaceae; genus Cellulomonas; species Cellulomonas gelida. Next base: position 26,502 of record NZ_BJLQ01000034.1, on the reverse strand, counting down.
ATCCCCGCGTACCGCCTGTCGGGCGGCGTGGACCTGCCCGGCGTGGGCCCGCTGGCGGCGTTCTGGCGCGCGGGCCTGCCCGAGGTGCTCGACGACGAGGCCGACGGCGCGCTGGTCGTCGACGGACGCTCGGCCGACTACGTCGCGATGTGGCGCCCGCCGACCACCGCGGACTGGGTCAACGTGCGCGTCGAGCGTGAGCTCGACGGCAGGCGCGCGGTCGTCTCCCACAACGCCAAGCACGCCCGCGGCGTGCTCACCCGGCACCTGGTCACGCGGCGCCCGCGCCCGCCACGCGACGCCGCCGCGCTCGCGACCGCCGCGAACGAGCTCATCGGGTCCGCGTTCCTCGCGGTCGAGCTCGGGGAACGGCCCGCGCGCGGCCCGCGCACGCTCACGCTCGTCGTCCCATGAGCGCCCCGCCACGCGGGCGTCCGTGGTGGGCGCTCGCCCTGCTCGTGGGTGTGGTCGCCGTCGCCACCGGGTGGCTCCCCCGCGAGGACGCCGTCGCCCTGGCCGAGCGCACCGGTCCGGTGCTGCTGTTCGTCGCGGCGCTCACCGTGGTGGCCGAGCTGTGCGCGGGGGCCGGGCTGTTCGCCGCGGCCGCGGCCGTGGCGGCTCGCGCGGCCCGAGGTCGACGTTGGGTGCTGTGGGCCGGCGTCGTCGTGCTCGCGACGCTCAGCACCGCGGTGCTCTCGCTCGACACGACCGCGGTGCTGCTGACCCCCGCCGTCATCGCGCTCGCTCGTCGGACGCACACGCCGCCCCTGCCGTTGGCGCTCGCCGTGGTGGCGCTCGCGAACACCGCGTCGCTCGTGCTCCCGGTCTCGAACCTCACGAACCTGCTCGCCGACCACGAGATCCGACGGGCGGGTGCGCACTACCTCACCCTCATGTGGGCGCCCGCGCTCGCCGCGATCGTCGTCACGGTGATCGTGCTCGCGGTGCGCGACCGACGCGCCGTCGTCGGCCGCTACGAGCCCGTGCACCCGCCGCACGCCCCCGACACGGTCCTGCTGCGCGTCACGGGCCTCGTGGTCGCCGCGATGGCGGTGGCGTTCGTCGTGGGAGTCGTGCCCGTGGTCGCGGCGTCGGTGGCTGCGGTCGTGCTGCTCGCGGTGACGCTGGCCCGCCGTCGACCGCTGCCGGTGTCGCCGGGCGACATGGTGCCGTGGCGCACGCTCGTGGTCGTCGCGGGACTGTTCGTGCTGGTCGCGACCGCGCACGCGCACGGTCTCGCCGACGTGCTGCACGGCGCCGCGGGCGACGGGCACGGTCCGGCCGACCTGCTCCGCCTCGCCGCGGTCGGCGCACTGGCCTCGAACGCCGTCAACAACCTGCCCGCGTTCCTGGCGCTCGATCCGGCCACGGCCGGCGACCCGCTGCGGATGGCCGCGCTCCTCATCGGCACGGGCGTCGCCCCGATCCTCACGCCGTGGGGATCGCTCGCCACGGTCCTGTGGTGGCAGCGGTGCCGTCAGGTGCTGCTGGACGTCCCGGTGTGGACGATCGTGCGCCAAGGGCTCGTGCTCGCGCCGCTCGCGCTCGTCGCGTCCGTCGCGGCGCTCGTCGCGACGTCCTGACCTGGCGGCGGTGGGCCGCGCCGAGCCGCCAGGCAGAGCCCGCCGTGGGCGCCGAGCGGATCGACCGTCAGGGAGCGCGCTCTGCGGCCTCCGTCAGGACCAGCCCTCACTCGGGGCCCCGGCCACGGCGATCTCGTGCCGCCGGTCCCCGAACAGCCGGACGATGCTCAGCGACGCGGGAGCGACCCGCAGCTGGCTCCACGACCCCGGGTTCGCGCCCATCGCGAGGCCCAGCGCGGCCCGGATGGCCACCGCGTGCGACACCACGACGACCGTGCGGCCGCGCGACGTCCGGAGCAGCTCGTCGTACAGCGACGCCAGGCGCTCCCCCACGTCGACGATCGACTCGCCGTCGGGGGGCCGCACGTCGGCGCGCGTGTGCCACGGCTCGAGCTGACCCGGCCAGCGCTCCTCGATCTGCACCGCGGTCAGGCCCTGCCACTGCCCGAAGTCGGCCTCCTTGACCCGGTCGTCGGTGTGGACGGGCAGACCGAGCCGCTCGGCGACGATCCCCGCGGTCTCCTGCGTGCGGACCATCGGCGACGCGCGCACCTCGCTCGGGTACTCGATGTCGCCCCACAGGTCGCGGCCCACGCGGTGGACGAGCGCCGCGGCCGCACGTGCCTGCGCGCGACCGTGCTCGTTGAGCGGCGGACCGGGCTCGCTCGAGCCCGAGTAGCCGCGCGAGACCGTCATCGCGGTCTCGCCGTGCCGCACCAGGACGACCGTCACCGGCGTCTCGTCGTCGAACCGCACACCGGCTCCCGACGGCCGCGGCACGCGCCCCGTGCCGGGGTCCGGCGCGGAGCCGGACGGCGCAGAGGCGGACGGCGCGGAGCCGGGGGGTACGGACGGGCTCGCCTCGGGGGCGTCGTGGTCGGTCACGATCGCAGTCTTCGCGTCCATCGCCCGGTTCGCCAGCCGGTCCGCAGCACCGTTGTCGGCGCGCGGCACCCACGTCCAGGTCACGGTCGCGGGGTCGACGAGAGCGCGCGCCTCGTCGGCGAGCCGTCGCATGTCGTCGTGCTTGATCTTCCACTCGCCGCTCATCTGCCGGATGACGAGCTGGGAGTCCATCCGGACCTCGATCGTCGCGCTCGGGTCGATGGCGAGCGCGGCTCGCAGGCCCGCGACGAGGCCCGAGTACTCGGCGACGTTGTTCGAGGCGATGCCCAGGTAGTCGGCCCGTTCGGCGAGCACGCGGCCGGTCGCCGCGTCGCGCACGAGCGCCCCGTACCCGGCGGGCCCCGGGTTCCCCCGGGAGCCGCCGTCCGCCTCGACGACGAGCCGGCGCGTCACTGGCCCTCGGGCAGCCGGACCAGGATGCGACCGCACTCCTCGCACCGCACGACCGCGTCTTCCGGCTTGGCCTTGATCCCGTCGAGGTCGAGCGGGTTCAGCTCGAGACGGCAGCCCTCGCACCGGCGTCCGCGCAGCGCCGCGGCTCCCGAGCCGCCGAGCTGAGCGCGCAGCCGGTCGTACAGCGTGACCAGTCCCGCGTCGAGGCCCGTCGCGACCGTGGCGCGCTCGGCCTGCACCTGCGCCACCTCGGCGTCGAGCTGCGCGAGCGCGGCGTCGCGCTGCGCCTCGATCTGCGACTTGCCCGTGACGAGCTGGGCGTGCGCGTCCTGCACCTCGGTGAGCGCACCTTCGTGCGCCTCGAGTCGCTCCATGACCTCGAGCTCGACCTCCTCGAGGTCACCCTGGCGCTTCGCGAGCGACTCGAGCTCGTGCTGCAGCGCCTGCAGGTCCTTCGCGGTGCCCTGGCCGCTGTCGAGCCGGCTCTGGTTGCGCGCGGCGCGGTCACGGACCTGCTGCACGTCGGCCTCGGCCTTGGCCAGCTCGCGCCGCAGGTCGGCCACGGCCGTCTGGGACGTGACGAGCGCGGTGTGCAGGTCGGCGACCTGCGCGTCGAGCTCGGCGATGCGCGCGAGCTCGGGAAGCGTCCGGCGCTTGTGCGCGAGCTGGTCGAGGCGCGTGTCGAGCGCCTGCACGTCGAGAAGTCGTCGCTGGTCCGCTGCGGGGGCGTTCGGCACGGGTGTCCTTCCGGCGCCCGCCCGGTGGGGCGGGTGTGGGGTGGGGTGGGGCTGGTGCGGGTGGGCTGGTCTGTCGCTGTGGTCGTCGGTCAGCTCGGGGCGTCGGCGCGGCTCGCGCGTCCCGTCCACGGGTCGGTGCGCCGCACGCTCACGCGGGTCTCCACCGTAGTGCCCAGGGCCTGCAGATCGGCCGCCAGGTCGCGTGCGGCGAGAGCGAGCCACGGCCACTCGGAGGCGAAGTGCGCGAGGTCGACGAGGTAGGGGGTCGCCGCGCGGCCGGACCGGGCGGCGTCGAACTCGGCGCGCTCGCGCTGCTCGGAGGCCGGGTGGTGGCGCAGGTCGGCGGTGACGTAGACGTCGGCCCCGGCTGCGCGCACGTCGTCGAAGAACGGGTCGCCCGACCCGCCGACGACCGCCACGCGCTCGATCGTCGCGTCGGGGTCGCCCGCGAAGCGCACCCCCTGCGCCGTGGCGGGCGTCGCGTCGGCGGCCGCCTGCGCGAAGGCCCGCAGGGTCGTCGGCTGCGGCAGGCGGCCGACGCGGCCGGTGCCGGTCGGGCCCGTCAGGCTCGCGAGCTCGAGCACGTCGAACGCGGGCTCCTCGTAGGGGTGCGCCGCCCGCATCGCCGCGACGACCGCGCTGCGGCGCGCGCGCGGCGCGACGAGCTCGACGCGCGCCTCGACGACCGTCGCGCGCTCCCCGACCGCCCCGATCGCGGGCGACGCCCCCGCGAGCGGGGTGAACGTCCCCTCGCCGGTGGTCGTCCACGCGCACCGCTCGTACTGGCCCACGGCCCCCGCACCGGCGCCCGACATCGCGTCCACGACGGCCTCGGCGTCGGCCACGGGGACGAACACCACGTGCTTGTCGAGCGGCGCGACGGGGTCCGCGACGAGCGGGACGACGTCGAGCAAGCCGAACGCGTCGGCCAGGGCGTCGGCCACGCCGCCGGTCGCCGCGTCGGCGTTGGTGTGCGCGGCGAGCAGCGCGCACCCGCCCCGCACGAGCCGGTGCAGCAGCGCGCCCTTGAACGTGGTCGCGGCGACGGAGTGCACGCCGCGCAGCAGCAGCGGGTGGTGCGTCACGACGAGGTCGGCGCCCCACTCGAGCGCCTCGTCCACCACCGTCGCCACGGGGTCCACCGCGAGCAGGACCTTGCGCACGGGTGCGTCGGGATCGCCCGCGACGAGCCCCACGGCGTCCCACGGCTCCGCGGTCGCAGGCGGGTAGCGCTGCTCGAGGAGACGGACGACGTCGGCCAGGCGGGGTGCGCTCACACGAGCACGCTACCGGCGACCACCGGCGCCACGGATCAGGCATGAGGGGGTCATGGCGTCACCCAGGTCGCTGGGCCGATCGTGCCGACGCTGACGTCGTGCCCGTCGACGCCGCCCGGCTTGTAGGCACGCACCCAGTACCCGCTCGACGCCGGCGCGTCCCAGACCACCGTGAACCGGCCGTTGGCGCGCACGCGGCTCGACGCCTCGGTGCGCCAGGTGCGCCCGACGAGCCGCTGCAGGTGGATCGCCGGGTTCGCCGCGGCGAGGACCGACGGTGCGGGCCACGCGTTGCCGGTCATGACCACGTCGCCGCGCTCGGCCGCGAGCCGCGCCCTCGCCTGCCACTTCACGGGCGGTTCGAGCTGGCCCGTCGCGGCGACCGTCAGGTACCGGCGCGCGCCGGAGCCCCACCCCGCGAGCGACCCGACGAAGCGCGTCTCCCCCACGCCGTACGTGGGCAGCGTGAGCACGCCGGACGACGAGGACCGCAGCGGGAACACGGTCGGGTACTGCGCGAGGAACTGCGGCGTGACGAGCGTGGTCCGCCAGGTCCAGTCGGGCTTGTCGACGACCCCCGGGCTCGACGCCGCGCTCACCGCCCCGGCGACCGGCGCCCGGTCGTCGCGCCGCACGAGCCGGAGCTGTGGCGTCCACCGTTCGGCGCCGGTCACGACCTTCACGGGGGCGTTCAGCACCTCGTACTCCCACGGGAGGCTCGGCGGCCCGCTCACCACGACGCGCGGTCCGCCCGCCACCGGGATCGTCGTCGTCGCCAGGTCGTCGTCCGTGACGACCAGCCGGGTGACGGTGATCGTGCCCGTCGAGACCGACGTGACGACCGCCGTGCCCGTCCAGGTCCCTGACGTCGACGTGCCCGCGGTCCGGTCCAGCCGGTCCCAGTACAGCTCCGACCGCCGGAGGTCGGTGGGGCGCACCGTCGTCGAGGGCACGACGCTCGCGTAGCCGACCGGGTACGGCTCGGTCTCGAAGTTCGTCAGGGTGTCCGGCAACCCGTCGGGGTCGCTCAGGCGGACCTCGAGCTCGAGCTCGGTGTACCCGCCGGGCATGCCGGGCCGAGTGTCGACGACCGTGAGGCCGTCCAGCGTCGTGGGCGTGTCCTCGGCCGCCGAGGCCGGGGCGAACGACGCGAGCGACGCAGTCGTGATGACCGCGACGGCCGCGAGCGTGAGCGGACGGCGTGCAGAGTGCGGGCCCATGGCGGCTCCTCGTCGAGCGGACCTCTCGGTGGGTCCACCGTACGACCACCGCACCGCGCGTGGAGACCGTCAGCCCAGCGGGACCACGGGGTCGCCGACGACGAGCTCGCCCGCGGTCTCCGGCACGAGCCGCACGCCGAACCAGACCTTGCCGTCCGCGCGACGGTGCCGGGCGAGCGTGCGCGTCGGCTCCCGACCCGTGCGCAGGGTCGTCAGGTCGACCGTCGTCATCACGCAACGGTCGCACCGCTCCGCGAAGCGCAGCACGACGTCCCCCACGCGCACCCGCTGCCAGGCGTCCTCGGCGAACGGCTCGAGGTCGCCGTCCACGACGAGCGTCGGCCGGAACCGCTCCATCGGGAGGGGCGCGTGGTCCTGCTCGGCCGCGAGCCAGTCGTTGAGCGCCCCGAGCGACGCGGCGGTCGTCAGGAGCACGGGCGCCGCGTCGGCGAGGCTCAGCGGGTCGCCGGGGCGCCCACCGTGGTGCGTCGACACGCTGCGTCGTCCGGGGTCGTCCAGCCAGACGAGCCGCACGGCGCGACCGAGCGCCGCCGACAGCCACGCGTCGACGTGCTCCGGGCACCCGGTCGCCCAGCCGACGCGCGACAGGGTCACGCCGACGCGCGGGCCGTCGCGCGGTTCCTGGACGACGATCGGGGCGAGGCCGGGCGCGGAGAGCGCGATCGCACCGTCGAGCGGGCGCGCCGTCAGGCCGAGCATGATCGGCACCTCGCGCGCGGTGACTGTGTCCCCGGCCCCGTCGACGACCATCCACCGCCGGTCGCCCCGCGGACCGAGCCGGTCCAGTGCCAGCCGGGAGACCTCGACCCCGCGCAGGGATTTCACGGGACGCACGGCGAGCGTCGAGACGTGGAGAGCCGGGCGGGTGGGGGCGGTCATGCGTCGTCCCTTCGATGCGAGCATGCAGGAGGGCGGTGCACTCCGGTCGGTGCAGCTGGGTCGGTGCAGCTGGGTCGGTGCAGCTGGGTCGGTGCAGTTGGGTCGGTGCAGTCGGGGCGGTGAGTCGGGGCCGCTGGTTCCCGACTCCGCTCATGGCGGCCCGGGGGCAAGTATCGCCTGGCCAGACGCCTGTCGGCGGCCCGTCGTTGATATACCCCCAGGGGTATCGTACGATCGTGGCATGAGCACAGCAGCGACGACCCCTGAGCCCCGCGAGCAGGCGCGCCCCGAGGGCGCCACGCGGATCGTCATCGTCGGCGGCGTGGCGGGCGGCATGAGCTGCGCCGCGCGCGCCCGGCGTCTCGACGAGTCCGCCGAGATCGTCGTGCTGGAACGCGGCGCGCACGTCTCGTTCGCGAACTGCGGCCTGCCGTACCACGTGGGCGACGAGATCCACGACGCCGACCGCCTGCTCGTGCAGACCCCTCAGTCCCTGCGGGCAGCCCTCGACCTGGACGTCCGGACCGGGCACGAGGTCACCGCGGTCGACGTGGAGCGCCAGTCGGTCCGCGTCCAGACGTCCGAGGGCGCCTTCGACCTGGGCTACGACGCGCTCGTCCTCGCGCCGGGGGCCCGGGCGACCCGACCGCCGATCGAGGGCCTCGACTCCCCCCGCGTCCGCACGCTGCGCACCGTCGAGGACGCGGTCGCGCTGCGCGGGCTGGTCGACGACGGCGCCCGCCGTGCCGTCGTGCTCGGCGCCGGCTTCATCGGGCTGGAGGCGGCCGAGGCGCTCGCGCACCGCGGTGTCGACGTGACGATCGTCGAGCTGGCCGCGCACGTGCTGCCCCCGCTCGAGCACGAGCTCGCGCACCTCGTCACGCAGGAGCTGCGCTCGCTCGGGGTCACGGTCCGCGCCGGGGTGTCCGCCACGGCGATCGAGCCCGGTGACGACCAGGACGTCGTCGTCCTGGCGGACGGCACCCGCATCGACGCGGACCTCGTGGTCCTGTCCGTGGGCGTGCGCCCGAACACCGAGGTGTTCGAGGCGTCGGGGATCGAGTGCGAGCGCGGTGCGATCGTCGTCGACGAGCACGGGCGCACCTCCGCCGACAAGGTGTGGGCCGTCGGCGACGCAGTCGTGTCGACCGACGCCGTCACCGGGCTGCGGCGCCCCGTCCCGCTCGCCGGCCCCGCCAACCGCGCGGGCAGGCTCGTGGCCGACGACATCCTGCGGCCGGGCACCGCGCGCGCCATCCCCACCCCGCTCGGGACCGCGATCGTGCGCGTGGGCGCCCTGACCGCCGCCACCACCGGCGCCAACCGCGCGGCGCTCGCGCTCGCCGGCCGCGCGTTCCGCACGCTGCACCTGCACCCCCTGCAGCACGCGGGGTACTTCCCGGGCGCGAGCCAGATGCACCTCGTCGTGCACGTCGACGCGGACTCCGGCCTGGTCCTCGGCGCCCAGGGCGTCGGGCACGACGGCGTCGACAAGCGCATCGACGTCCTGGCCACGGCGATCCGCTCCCACCTGCACATCGGCGACCTGATCGACCTCGACCTCGCCTACTCCCCGCCCTACGGGCAGGCGAAGGACGCGGTCAACCTCGCGGGCATGGTGGGCTCGAACGTCATGGACGGCACGCTGCGACTCTGGTACGCCGAGGACCTCGACCAGGTCCGGCAGGAGGCGCTGCTGCTCGACACGCGCACCGCGCAGGAGTACGCCACCGGGCACCTTCCCGGCTCGCTCCACATCCCGCACACCGAGCTGCGCGGACGCCTCGACGAGGTCCGTGAGGCCGCGCAGGGCAGGCCCGTGCGCGTGCTGTGCGCCTCCGGGGTGCGTTCGGCCATCGCCCACCGCGTGCTCACGCAGGCAGGGTTCGACTCCGCATCGCTCTCGGGCGGCATGCTGACCCTGCGCGCCGCGCTCGGCGACCGTGCCGGCCACGCCCTCGTGACGCCCGAGCTCGTCCCGGCATGACCGCCACACCCGAGCACGACCCGTCCACCCGTCCGTCCAGCTCGCCCACCCGAGGAGCACCCGTGGCCACGAACGACACCGACGCCCAGCGCCGCGTCCTGAACCGCCTGCGCCGCGCGCGCGGCCAGCTCAACGCCGTGATCGACGCGGTGGAGGCGGGCGGCTCGTGCCGCGACGTCGTCACCCAGCTCGCGGCCGTCTCGTCGGCCCTCGACCGCGCGGGCTTCGCGATCATCGCGACCGCGATGAAGGACTGCGTCATCGACCCCGACGGGGTCAACCGCGCCGAGGGCATCACGACCGAGGAGCTCGAGAAGCTCTTCCTCACCCTGGCCTGACGCCCAGCCCCCGCACGACCGGCAGCACCTACCAGACGCGGGTCCGGCCCGACCCCGTCGTCAGGCCCGCAAGGGGGCCGGCGGCGTACGACGTGCCGCCGGACTTCACCATGCCGACCAGGTCCACGTCGGCCCGCAGCGCCGACCCGTCGGGCGCCTCGAACTCGGCGGCCGGGAAGTGCGCGTACCCCAGCGTGGCGCCGTCCACGGGCGGCACCGTCGCGAGGTCGACGCCCGCCGGCAGGGTGATCTCGAGGTGCACCTCGGCGCCCTCGTCGGCGACGGTCACCTGCACCTCGTCGTCGGGCGCGAGCACGAGCGGCCGGACCTCCGCGTGGAACGCCTTCGCGCCGTTCGCGTACACGTTGTCGCGGATCTGCACCGGCAGCGTCTTGCCGTGGAACTGCGCGTGGTCGCCGAGGGACGGGTCGAGCCGGGCCCGGTACTCCTCCATCGTCGTCGGGTAGGCGTCGTACCCCGCGGTCCCGTAGCCGGCCGCGCGGTGGTGGGCGCCGCCGGCGTACGCGTCGTCGACGTCGCCGCCCAGGAACACGTTGCCGATCCACCGGTCGTCGCCGCCCGGGACGACCGCGAAGCCCGCGACCTGGGTCGAGTGCGGCACGTGGTACGGCGTGGAGCGGTCCATGACCGGCTCGAGCCGCACCGTCCCCGCGACGAGGTTGTGGAGGTAGGCGCCACCCTGGGCCACCACCTCGACCGCCGCGGCCGACGCCAGGACGTTGTGGTCGACGACGTACGGGCCGTGCGACACCTCGACGAACAGGTCGCGGTTGTTCCCGTACAGCAGGTTGCGGCTCACCCGCGTGCCCTGCGTCTGCCAGTCGAGCCAGATGCCGAGGGTCGTGTCGTGGATGCGGTTGTGCCGGATCTGCGTGTCGATCGCCGCGTGGAGCTTGATGCCCGCGATCTCGTGCCCGAAGAACTCGCGCTTGAGCGCGATGCGGTGGATGTGGTTGTCCTCGATCGTCGAGAACACGCACCCCAGGTGCCCGACGACGCCGTTCTGCCCGCAGTCGACGATCGTGTTGCGCCGCACCACGTGCGAGCCGACGTGCTCCCGGTCCCAGCCGATGTGCCGCGCGGAGAACACCGACTCGAGCTGGTACTGGTAGCCGGGCTTGTCGCCGCGCTGCGACGAGTCGTTGTCGCCGGTCGAGGCCTCCTTGCCGAGCGAGATCGCCGCGCACTTCGCGTCGTGGATGAGGTTGTCCTCGATGATCCAGCCCTTGGCCCAGTTCGGGCCGATGAGCCCCGGCTGGTCGGCGGTCGGCGGCGCCCACGGGGTCGCGGCGTGCGCGAGCTCGAAGCCACGGACCGTGATCCAGTCCACGTGGTGCCTGTCGGGGTAGAACACCGACCGGCGCACGTTGATCTCGACGAGGTCCTCGTTCGGGTCGGCGCCGTGGAAGTTGGCCCAGACGGTCGTGACGTCCTGCTCGACCTCCGCGTACCAGACGAACACGGTCTGGTCCGGGTCGTGGGTGGGCACGACCCGGCCCGTCCACACGTCGACGACCTCGGTGCGGCGCGGCGGGTCCTGGACCTCGTCGCGCGCGTGCACCTCGTAGAACGAGCGCCCGTCGAGGTAGACGTCGGCGAGGTGCTTGCGCGGCGCGCCCGGCTCGTAGATGGCCCAGTCCCCGTCGACCGTCTCGGCGAACGGGTTGACGTCACCGAACAGCGTGTTCGGCACGCTCACGCGCCACACGGTGCCGCCGTCCGGCTGCCAGCCCGTGACGCGCTCGGAGCCCTTGATCACCACGTGCTCACCAGGCGCGGCCGTGTACGTGATGCGGCGCTGGTCCGACAGGCCACCGCGGGCCGGCCTGACCCACTCGCGGTACTCCCCCTCGTGCACCACGACCGTGTCTCCTGGCCGCGCGAGCAGCGCCGCCCTGCTGATCGTCCGCAGAGGCGCGCTCGGCGTGCCCTCGGAGGTGTCCGAGCCGTCGACGGCGACGTGCAGATCGGGCATGAGACGAACCGTCCTTCGCGCGCGAGGGAGCAAGCCATCCGACGTGGGCCCGGCCGGGTTCGAACCGGCGACCCCCGCGGTGTAAGCGCGGTGCTCTGACCAGCTGAGCTACAGGCCCCTGCGGCCGCGAACCACCGCGCCCGACGGCGGCACAGCCTACCGGCCCTCCCGGGGCAGGCATCCGCAGCGCCCGCGACGAGCCACCGGTGGCACCAGGCGCCGCGCAGACGGCCCTCGTGCGGGCGTCAGACGCGCGCGAGCGCTGCCTCGACGTCGGCGACGAGGTCCCCGACCGACTCGAGACCCACCGAGAGCCGCACGATCGACTCCGTGACCTCGAGCGGCGTCCCGCGCACCGACGCGTGGGTCATGCTCGCCGGGTGGTTCACGAGCGACTCCACACCACCGAGCGACTCGGCGAGCGTGAACAGGCGCGTGGACTCGGCGAACCGGCGCGCGGCGGGACCGTCCGCGAGCTCGATGGTGAGCATCCCGCCGAAGCCGCTCGACTGGCGCACGGCGATCTCGTGCCCGGGGTGGTCCGGCAGGCCGGGGTAGTGCACGCGGGTCACCGCAGGGTGCTCGACGAGCCGCTGCGCGAGCGCGAGTGCGTTCTCGCCATGCCGCTGCATGCGCACGGCCAGCGTCTTGATCCCGCGCGTCGTGAGCCACGCGTCGAGCGGTCCGGAGACCGCACCCGCGGCGAACTGCAGGAACTTCACCTGCTCCGCGAGCCCGTCGTCCTGCAGCACGACCGCGCCGCCGACCACGTCCGAGTGCCCGCCGAGGTACTTCGTCGTCGAGTGCACGACGACGTCCGCACCGAGGCTCAGCGGACGCTGCAGCGCGGGCGTGGCGAAGGTGTTGTCGACGACCACGAGCGCGCCGTGCGCGTGCGCGAGGTCGGCGAGCGCCGCGATGTCGGTGATCCGCAGGTACGGGTTGCTGGGCGTCTCGGCCCAGATCAGCTTCGGCCGCTCGTCGAGCGCGTCGCGCACCGCGGACAGGTCGGTCAGGTCCACGACCCGGTGCCGCACACCCCACGCGCCGAGCACGCGCGAGACGAGCCGGTACGTGCCGCCGTACACGTCGTCGCCGATCAGCAGCTCGTCGCCGGGCTTGAGCACGGCGCGCAGGAGCGCGTCCTCGGCGGCGAGGCCGGAGGCGAACGACAGTCCGTGCGCGCCGCCCTCGAGCGTCGCGAGCTGCGTCTCGAGCGCGGTGCGCGTCGGGTTGCCCGCTCGTCCGTACTCGTATCCGCCGCGCAGCCCGCCGATCCCGTCCTGCACGTACGTCGAGCTCATGTGCACGGGCGGGATGACCGCGCCGGTGGTCGCGTCGGGGTCCTGGCCCGCGTGGATCGCCAGGGTCTCGAAGCCGACGTCGGGACGGTCGTCGTGGTGGCTCATGCGTGGTCTCCTCAGTGGCTCAGGAAGGTCAGGAGGTCGGCTCGCGTGACGACCGAGACGGGGGCGCCCTCGTCGACCACGAGCAGGGCGCTCGCCGTCGACAGCGCCTTGCGCGCCTGCGCGACGGACTCGTTCGCGCCGATCTGCGGCAGGCCGTCCTGGAGCACCGCGGACACCGCGTCGCCCATCTCGACCTCGCCCGAGAACACCTTCTCGAGCAGCGACTCCTCGTCGATCGCGCCGACGACCTCGCCGATGACGACCGGCGGCTCGGCGGTGAGCACCGGCAGCTGCGAGACGCCGAACTCCGTCATCATCGCGATCGCGTCGCGCACGGTGTCCGCGGGGTGCGCGTGCACGAGTGCGGGCAGCGACCCGTCCTTCGCGGTCACGACGTCGCGCACCGTGCGCTCCTCGGGCAGCGCGCTGAACCCGTACGAGCGCAGCCACGCGTCGTTGAAGATCTTGCCGAGGTACCCGCGCCCGCCGTCGGGCAGCAGCACGACGACGACCGCGTCGGCGGGCAGGTCGCGCGCGACCCGCAGCGCCGCGACGACGGCCATGCCGCTCGAGCCCCCGACGAGCAGGCCCTCCTCGCGCGCCAGGCGTCGCGTCACCTCGAACGACTCGGCGTCCGCGACGGCGACCACCTCGTCGACCACCGACGGGTCGTACGCGCCGGGCCAGAAGTCCTCCCCCACGCCCTCGACGAGGTAGGGCCGTCCGGTCCCCCCGGAGTAGACCGACCCGACCGGGTCGGCGCCGACGACGCGCACGGCGCCGCCGGAGACCTCTTTCAGGAACCGGCCCGTCCCGCTGATCGTGCCGCCCGTACCGACGCCCGCGACGAAGTGCGTGACGCGCCCGTCGGTGTCGCGCCAGATCTCGGGACCCGTGGTCTCGTAGTGGCTGAGCGGCCCGTTCGGGTTCTGGTACTGGTTGGGCTTGAACGCCCCCGGGATCTGCGCCGCGAGCCGGTCCGACACCGAGTAGTACGACTCCGGGTCGTCGGGGGCGACCGACGTGGGCGTCACGACGACCTCGGCGCCGTACGCGCGCAGCACGGCGCGCTTGTCCTCGCCCACCTTGTCCGGGACGACGAACACGCAGTGGTACCCGCGCTGCTGCGCGACGAGCGCGAGCCCCACGCCGGTGTTGCCGCTCGTCGGCTCGACGATCGTCCCGCCGGGCCGCAGCAGGCCGTCACGTTCGGCGGCGTCGATGATGCGCGCGGCGATGCGGTCCTTCGACGACCCACCGGGGTTGAGGTACTCGACCTTCGCGAGCACCGTGGCCGCGATGCCCTCGGTCACCGCGTGCAGCTGCACGAGCGGCGTGTCCCCGACGAGGTCGGTGATGCGGGAGGCGAATCTCATGGGTGCTGTCCTCTGGCTGGCCGCGCGCACGCGCGGCGACGGATCCGGGCGGAGGGATCGTCAGGGACGACAGCAGGAGCGCACCGCACCAGCCTAGCCCGTGCCCCGCGGACGCCCCACCGGGCACTGCCGCTCAGAGGGCCGCGAGCGCCTCGCGGTAAGCGGCGAGCGGCCGCGCCTGCCCGCGCGCGTTGACGACGCTCCAGCGCAGCACGCCCTCGGCGTCGATCAGGAACGACCCGCGCAGCGCGTGCCCGCTGCCCTCGTCGAACACGCCGTAGGCGCGGGCGACGTCGCCGTGCGGCCAGAAGTCCGCGAGGAGGTCGAACGTGTACTTCTCCTGCTCGGCCCAGGCCCGCAGCGAGAACATCGGGTCGCAGCTCACGACGAGCAGACGCACCCCGGCACGGTCGAAGTCCGCGATGTTGTCCCGCAGCTCGCACAGCTCACCCGTGCAGGTCCCCGAGAAGGCGAACGGCACGAACACGACGACCACCGGGGTGCCGCGCAGGTCGGCCAGCGAGACCGGCGTGCCGTGCGTGTCGGGCAACGTGAACCCGGGTGCGGGCTGACCGACGACGGGGAGCTTCGAGCCCTGCGGCTCGGTCACTTGCCGCGCCCGCGGGTGCCCAGCTTGGTCGCGGACCAGTCGGGCGCGATCGCGAACGTCGACATCGCGTGGAGCCCCGACGTGGTCGCAGCCTCCTCGATGTCGGAGTGGGAGACGTGCCCCGGGCGGCCGGCCTTCGGGGACAGCACCCAGATCGGGCCGTTGTCGTCGAGCACGGTCATCGCGTCGACGAGGAAGTCGGTCAGGTCACCGTCGTCGTCGCGGAACCAGATGACTGCACCGTCGGTGACGTCGTCGTAGTCCTCGTCGACGAGCTCCGTCCCGGTGACGGCCTCGACGGCCGCCCTCAGGGCCTCGTCGGCGTCGTCGTCGTAGCCGAGCTCCTGGATCACCTGACCCGAGGAGAAGCCCAGACGGGCAGCCTGCTGCTGCCCGGCGTCCGCACTGGCTGACACGTCCCGTCCGATCCCTTCGTCACGGCCTCCTCCGCAGGGAGCAGGCCTGTTCGATGTGCGCACAACCTAGCCCACCGCAGCGCGCGCCACCTGGCAAGGCCCCACGCGGCACGGGTCTGCCGGGGGTGCCGCGTGGGGCCGGTGTCACCGACGTCACGTGCCCCGCACGGGGCCCGCGTGTGACTTCTGGTGCTCAGGGTCCGACAATGGGGCGGACTACCCGCACCCGTGCACGCGGCCGCCAGCCGCGCGCGCTCGGGACCGGGCCGACGATGTGCGCCGAGGCCGTTCAGGGCCCGCGCGCCGACAAGAGGCGAGGAGCACTGGTGGCTCAGATCGACGAGACAGGCCCGCTCATCGGCGGCCTGCTCAGCCAGGTACCCGACATCGACCCCGACGAGACCGGTGAGTGGGTCGAGTCGCTCGACGGACTCATCGACGACAAGGGCGGCCCGCGCGCGCGGTACGTGCTCATGAGCCTCCTGCGCCGCGCGCGGGAGAAGAACGTCGCGATCCCGGCGTCGCTCAACACGCCGTACGTGAACACGATCGCGGTGCACAACGAGCCGTACTTCCCCGGCGACGAGGTCATCGAGCGCCGCTACCGCTCGTGGAACCGCTGGAACGCGGCCGTCATGGTGACGCGCGCCCAGCGTCCCGGCATCGGGGTCGGCGGGCACATCTCGTCGTACGCGTCCGTCGCGACGCTGTACGAGGTCGGCCTCAACCACTTCTTCCGCGGCAAGGACCACCCCGGCGGCGGTGACCAGATCTACTTCCAGGGCCACGCCTCCCCCGGCGTGTACGCCCGCGCGTTCCTCGAGGGCCGGCTCACCGAGCACCAGCTCGACGGGTTCCGCCAGGAGCTCTCCCACCCGGGCGGCGGCCTGCCGTCGTACCCGCACCCGCGCCTCGCGCCGGAGCTGTGGGAGTTCCCGACCGTCTCGATGGGCCTGGGTCCGTCGGGCGCGATCTACCAGGCGTGGACCAACCGGTACCTGCACAACCGCGGGATCAAGGACACGAGCCAGCAGGACGTCTGGGCGTTCCTCGGCGACGGCGAGATGGACGAGCCCGAGTCGCGCGGCCTGATCCACCTCGCGGCGCAGCAGAACCTCGACAACCTCACGTTCGTCGTGAACTGCAACCTGCAGCGGCTCGACGGTCCCGTGCGTGGCAACGGCAAGATCATCCAGGAGCTCGAGGCCGAGTTCCGCGGTGCCGGCTGGAACGTCATCAAGGTCGTGTGGGGCCGCGAGTGGGACGTCCTGCTCAACGCGGACAAGGACCGCGCGCTGGTCCACCTCATGAACACGACGCCGGACGGCGACTACCAGACCTACCGCGCCGAGAACGGCGCGTTCATCCGCGAGCACTTCTTCGGCCGCGACCCGCGGACCAAGCAGCTCGTCGAGAAGATGACCGACGACGAGATCTGGGCGCTCAAGCGCGGCGGTCACGACTACCGCAAGATCTACGCGGCCTACAAGGCGGCGCGTGAGCACACGGGCGCGCCGACGATCATCCTGGCGCACACGATCAAGGGCTACGGGCTGGGCTCGGGCTTCGCCGGTCGCAACGCGACGCACCAGATGAAGAAGCTCAAGATCGACGACCTCAAGACGCTCCGTGACACGCTGCACATCCCGTTCACGGACGCCCAGCTCGAGGAGAACCCCTACCTCCCGCCGTACTACCACCCGGGTACCGACGACGAGGCGATCCAGTACATGCTCGAGCGCCGCCGCCAGCTCGGCGGGTTCGTGCCCGAGCGCCGCTCGACGTACCAGCCCGTCACGACGCCGCCGGCCGAGCGGTACGAGAGCCTCGCCAAGGGTTCGGGCCAGCAGGAGGTCGCCACGACGATGGCGCTCGTGCGCCTGTTCAAGGACCTCCTGAAGGACAAGGAGTTCGGTCACCGCCTGGTGCCGATCATCCCCGACGAGGCCCGCACGTTCGGCCTCGACGCGATCTTCCCCAGCGCCAAGATCTTCAACACCGTGGGCCAGCACTACCTCGCGGTCGACCGCGACCTCATGCTGAGCTACAAGGAGTCCGAGTCCGGGCAGATCATGCACACCGGGATCAACGAGGCCGGCTCGGCCTCCGCGTTCCAGGCGGTCGGGACGTCGTACGCGACGCACGGCGAGCCGCTCGTGCCGTTCTACTTCTACTACTCGATGTTCGGGTTCCAGCGCACGGGCGACCAGTTCTGGGCGGCCGGCGACCAGATGGCGCGGGGCTTCCTCGTCGGCGCCACGGCGGGCCGCACCACGCTCACGGGCGAGGGCCTGCAGCACGCCGACGGGCACTCCCCGCTGCTGGCGGGGACCATGCCGCACGTCGTGCACTACGACGCGGCGTACGGCTACGAGCTGCGGCACATCGTGCGCGACGGCATCGACCGGATGTACGCGCCGGACAACGGCGGCCGCGACCGTGACGTCATCTACTACCTCACGGTCTACAACGAGCCGATCGTGCAGCCGGCCGAGCCGCAGGACGTCGACGTCGACGGCATCCTCAAGGGCATCTACCTGCTGTCCCCCGCCGAGGGCGACGGGCCGCGCGCCCAGATCCTCGCGTCGGGCGTGGCGGTGCCGTGGGCGCTCGAGGCGCAGAAGCTCCTGGCCGACGACTGGGGCGTGCGCGCCGCGGTGTGGTCGGTCACGTCCTGGAACGAGCTGCGCCGCGACGGGCTCGCCGCGGACCAGCAGGCGTTCCTGCACCCGGGCGAGGAGCCGCGCACGGCGTACCTGACGCGCAAGCTCGAGGGCGCCGAGGGTCCGTTCGTCGCGACGACGGACTACGACCACCTCGTCGCCGACCAGGTGCGCGCGTGGATCCCGGGCACGTATGCGACGCTCGGGGCGGACGGCTTCGGCTTCTCCGACACGCGCGCCGCCGCCCGCCGTCACTTCAAGATCGACGGCCCGTCGACCGTGGTGCGCGTGCTGCAGCAGCTCGCGCGCACCGGGGACGTCGCGGCGGACGCTCCCGCGCAGGCGATCGAGCGGTACGACCTGCACGACGTCACGGCCGGCACCTCGGGCAACACGGGTGGCGACAGCTGACACGCGACTGACGCATGACGAAGGGGGCCGACGATCGTCGGCCCCCTTCGTCATGCTCGGGCGTCCGTCATGCTCGGGCGTCCGTCAGGCTCGGGTGTCGTCGTGCCGCCGCGCCCGCGGGGTCAGGTGCCGGGGATGGCCTGGCGCGCCTGGGCGACGACCTGCTCGAGCTCGGCCCGCAGCGGGGCGACCGCCGCCTGGTCAGGGTAGAGGTCGAGGTTGGCGACGTACTGCTTGGCCTCGAGCGGTCGGTCCGCCTCGATCGCGGCGTGGACGAGCTGCCGGGCGACCTCGGGCTCGTGCTCCCGGGGGCGCCAGTGGCCGACGCCCAGACCGAGCGCGTCGACGGGCTTGCCGGCCTCGCGCAGCAGCGCGAGCGCCTCGAGGAGCGCAGCGCCCGACGGGTCGCGCTCGGCGGCGGTGGTGAGCCGACGCAGCGTGCCCTCGTGGTCGTCGCGCACCGACAGGCGCGCGACCTCGATCAGCGGGTACCACGCCCGGGGGTTGCCCGCGAGCTCCTCGCCGAGCGACCAGACCGCCAGGTCGGCGGCGCGCTGACGCGCCACCTCGTCCTGCGGCGCGGTGAGCGGGTCGCCGTCCGGGCCGGTCTCGCTGGCACGGCGGCGCACGATCTCCGCGAGCGCCGCGAAGGCGCGGACGTTGTTGGGGTCGTCGGACAGCATCGAGCGCAGGGCGTCCTCGTGAAGCGTGTCACCACGGCGAGCGGTGCTCGTCGGACGGCGGGCACCGACACGCGACGCGGACGACGGCCGACGCATGAGCTGTCGTAGGCGGGGCAGCAGAGCCATGCAGCGACCCTAACCCGGTCTGGTCCGGGCGTCCCGGTCGAGAACGACTTTCCGGGCGAGGCGGGCGCCCCGCCAACCCGGCGTCCGCACCCTGGGACGGCGGCGCGCGCTCGTCGCCTTTGTCGACTTCCCACAAGGCCCCGCCCTATGCTCACCCCATGGCCCGTATCGTCGAACCCGCCGGCGCGCGTGCGGGCAACCAGCGCGTGCCGCCCGGTCAGCCCGAGGCCACCCCGGCCGCACCGACGGAGACGCAGCGCCGCGTGCGCGAGGGCGCGGGCCTGCTGGCCGCCGCCGCGATGCGACGGCTCGACGAGGACCTGGACTGGTACCGCGCACTACCCGCTGAGGACCGCTCGTGGGTCGGGCTCGTGGCCCAGGCGGGCATCAGCTCGTTCATCGCCTGGTTCGCCGACTCGTCGCGCGCGCCGCACGGCGTGAGCGACATCTTCGCGAGCGCACCCCCCGAGCTCACGCGCTCGATCTCGCTGCAGCACACGCTGCACCTCGTGCGCGTGGTCGTCGACGTGGTCGAGTCGCACGCCGACCGGCTCGCGGCCCCGGGCGAGGAGCGCGAGCTGCGCGAGGCCGTGCTGCTGTACTCGCGCGAGGTCGCCTTCTCCGCGGCCGAGGTCTACGCACGCGCCGCCGAGGTCCGCGGGGCGTGGGACGCGCGGCTCGAGGCGCTCGTCGTGGACGCGCTCGTGCGGGGTGACGTCGACGACTCGACGCGCTCGCGCGTGGCCGCGCTCGGCTGGAGCGGCCGTGGTCAGACGCTCGTCGTCGTCGGAACGACGGCCGCGCCGATCGACGAGGTACGCGCCGCGGACCTGCGACGGGCCACGCGGCGCGCCGCCGACGACGCGCTCGTGGGGATCCAGGGCGACCGGCTCGTCGTGTTCCTCGGCGGCCAGGGCGACCTGCTCGCGGCCGCCACGTCGCTGCTGCCGCGGTTCGGGCCCGGCCCGGTCGTCATCGGTCCGCTGGTGGCCGACGTGACCGCGAGCGCCGCCTCGGCGCGCGCGGCGATCGCCGGGCTGCAGGCGGCGGCGGCCTGGCCGCAGGCTCCGCGGCCCGTCGCGGCCGACGACCTGCTCCCCGAGCGCGTGCTCGTCGGCGACGTGCTCGCGCGGCGCACGCTCGTCGCGCAGGCGTACGAGCCGCTGGCCGCGAGCCAGGGTGCGCTGCTCGAGACGATCTCGGCCTACCTCGGCACCGGCCGCTCGCTCGAGGCCGCGGCACGGTCGCTGTACGTGCACCCCAACACGGTCCGCTACCGGCTCAAGCGCGTCGCGGACGTCACGGGCTGGGACCCGCTGGACCCGCGCGAGTCGTACGTCCTGCAGACGGCGCTCGCCGTGGGTCGCCTCGACGCGCCCGCCTGACGGGCCGACGACGCGGGTCGCGCGCCCGCGGCACCGCGTGGGTGAGCGCCTCTTGTAGGACACGCACAACGCCTCGCCAGATTCTCGGTGCGCGCCGCCACCCGGTCGCGACGCCCGGTGCAGGCACAGTTGACGGGTGCTCGTCGTCGTCTGCCCCGGACAGGGTGCCCAGTCCCCCGGCATGCTCGCCCCCTGGCTCGAGCTGCCCTCCTTCGCCTCCTCGATCTCCCGCGCCTCGCAGGCCACCGGCCTCGACCTCGTCGCGCACGGCACGACCTCCGACGCGGACACGATCCGTGACACGGCCGTCGCGCAGCCGCTGCTGGTCGCCTCCGCTCTCGCGAGCCTGCGTACGGTGCTCGAGGTCGGCGAGGACGCCCCGCTCGGCGCGGCCCTGGGCGGCCGCGTCGACGTGACCGCGGGCCACTCGGTCGGCGAGCTCGCGGCGGCCGCCGTCGCAGGCGTCCTGACCGACGAGGAGGCGCTGCGGCTCGTGGCTGTGCGCGGCTCGGCCATGGCCCGCGCCGCGGCCGTGACGCCCACCGGCATGAGCGCCGTGCTGGGCGGCGACCCCGACGAGGTGCTCGCCGCGCTCGAGCGTCACGGGCTCGTGCCCGCGAACGTCAACGGGGGCGGCCAGGTCGTCGCCGCGGGCACGCTCGAGGCTCTCGCGGCCCTGGCGGCGGACCCGCCCGCCAAGGCCCGGGTGATCGCCCTGCAGGTCGCCGGCGCGTTCCACACCGAGCACATGGCTCCCGCCGTCGCCGAGCTGCGCGCGGCCGCGGACGCCGTGGCGCCGGGCGAGCCGGCGGTCGCGCTGCTGACCAACTCCGACGGTTCCGTGGTCGCCTCCGGGTCCCGCGCGCTCGAGCTCGTCGTCGCACAGGTCGCGCACCCCGTGCGCTGGGACCTGTGCTGCACGACGCTGCTCGACCTCGGCGTGACCGGTCTGCTGGAGGTCGCGCCCGGAGGTGTGCTCACCGGTCTGGCGCGTCGTACGCTGCCCGGGGTCGAGACCGTCGCCGTCAAGACCCCCGCCGACCTGGACGCCGCACGCGACCTCGTGCGCCGCCACGCCGGATCCACCCCGGACGCGGGTTCGACCCCGTCCGCGAGCAGCCAGGAGCAGTCGTCGTGACCCGTCCCACCCTGACGCAGTCCACCGGCCCCGCCCACACCCGGATCCTCGGGATCGGGGGCGTCCGTGGCGAGAACCTCGTGACGAACGACGAGATCGCCGGCCCGATCGACTCGTCCGACGAGTGGATCCGCCAGCGGACCGGGATCGTGACCCGCGCCCGCGCGGGCGCTGAGACGGACGTGCTCGACCTCGCCGAGCAGGCCGCGCGCCGGGCGGTCGAGCACGCCGGCCTGACGGGTGCGGACATCGACGCCGTCATCCTGTCGACCGTCACGTACTTCCACCAGACGCCCGCGGGAGCGGCGATCATCGCCGACCGCATCGGCGCGACGCCCGCCGCGGCCTTCGACATCTCGGCCGCGTGCGCCGGCTACT
The DNA here is from genome assembly GCF_006538725.1 of Cellulomonas gelida. GTDB lineage: Bacteria > Actinomycetota > Actinomycetes > Actinomycetales > Cellulomonadaceae > Cellulomonas > Cellulomonas gelida. The sequence goes on along the minus strand of NZ_BJLQ01000034.1, from coordinate 4,570 downwards.
GCTACGGCATCGGCCAGGCCGACGCGCTCGTGCGCTCCGGCGCAGCGCGTCACGTGCTGGTGATCGGCGCCGAGAAGATGAGCGACTTCATCGACCCGACCGACCGCTCGATCTCGTTCCTGCTGGGCGACGGCGCGGGCGCCGTGGTGATCGGGCCGTCGGACACGCCGGGCATCGGCCCGACGGTCTGGGGCTCGGACGGCGGCCAGGCGCAGGCGATCCGCCAGACCCACTCCTGGAAGGAGACCCAGACGGGCGCGGGCTGGCCCACGCTGCGCCAGGAGGGCCAGTCGGTCTTCAAGTGGGCGGTGTGGCAGATGGCACCCGTCGCGCAGAAGGCGATGGACGCCGCGGGAGTCACCGCCGACGACATCGAGGCGTTCATCCCGCACCAGGCGAACATGCGCATCATCGACCAGATGATCAAGCAGCTGAAGCTGCCCGAGACGGTCGTCGTCGCGCGGGACATCGCCGACACCGGCAACACGTCGGCCGCGTCCATCCCGCTGGCCACCGAGCGGCTGCTGCGCGAGGGCAAGGTGTCCTCGGGCGCGCTCGCCCTGCAGATCGGCTTCGGTGCCGGGCTGGTCTACGCGGCGCAGGTCGTCGTCCTGCCCTGATCGTCGACCGTCCTCGGACGGCGACACCTCATCTTCGGTCCGGCCGCCCCGGCTGTACCGTTCGTCCGACCCCTCACGTCACCCACGAAGGAGACAACCATGGCGTACAGCGAGCAGGACATCCTGGCCGGACTGGCCGAGATCGTCAGCGAGGAGACCGGCCTGCCGACCGACGCGGTCCAGGTGGAGAAGTCCTTCACCGACGACCTCGACATCGACTCGCTGTCGATGATGACGATCGTCACGCTCGCCGAGGAGAAGTTCGACGTGCGCATCCCCGACGACGAGGTCAAGAACCTCGCGACCGTCGGCGACGCCGTCAGCTTCATCGCGAACGCGCAGTCCTGACCACCCTGGTCCGTCCTGCGCGCGACGCGCAGGACGGACCGGCGGGCGCCCCAGGCCACTCTGCCCGGACCACCGCCCACCGAACCCGCGAGACCGGGACCCGACCTCACTGGGAGCAGCGATGAGCCACACGACCGACGTCGTCGTCACCGGACTGGGCGCCACGACACCCCTCGGCGGCGACGCGAAGAGCACGTGGGCCGCAGCCCTCGCGGGCGAGTCCGGCGCGCGCCCGTTCGAAGAGGACTGGTCCGCCCAGTACGGCATCCCCGTCGAGTTCGCGGCCACCATCAAGGTCAAGCCGAGCGAGGTGCTCGAGCGGCCCGAGCTCAAGCGCATGGACCCCTCGACGCAGTACGCGATCATCGCGGCGCGCGAGGCGTGGGCCGACGCCGGCACCCCCGAGGTCGACGGCGAGCGTCTGGGCGCCGTCGTGTCGTCGGGCATCGGCGGGATCTGGACCACGCTCGACGGCTGGGACCTGCTGCGGGAGAAGGGCGCCCGGCGCGTCCTGCCCATGACCGTCCCCATGCTCATGCCGAACTCGCCCGTCGCGTTCGTGTCGCTCGAGTTCGGCGCGAAGGCGGGCGCGCATGCGCTGGTCTCGGCGTGCGCGTCGGGTGCCGAGGCGATCGGCTACGGCGTCGACATGATCCGCGCCGGCCGCGCCGACGTCGTCATCGCGGGCGGCACCGAGGCGACCATCCACCCGATGCCGATCGCTGCGTTCGCGGCCTCGCGCACGCTCTCGCTGCGCAACGACGACCCGCAGGGCGCCTCGCGCCCGTACGACGTCGACCGCGACGGGTTCGTGATCGGCGAGGGAGCGGGTGTCGTCGTCCTCGAGAGCGCCGAGCACGCCGCTGCGCGCGGTGCGCGTGTCTACGCCCGCATCGCCGGTGTCGGCCTGTCCGCCGACGGCTACCACATCACCTCCCCGGAGCCGAGCGGCGACGGGCAGATCCGCGCGATGCGCGCGGCGCTCCAGGAGTCGGGTGTCGCCGCGACGGAGGTCGTGCACGTCAACGCGCACGCCACGTCGACCGTCGTCGGCGACCTCATCGAGGCGCGCTCGATCCGTGGCGTCCTGGGCGACGACGCGGACCACGTCGCACTGTCGGCCACCAAGTCGATGACCGGTCACCTGCTGGGCGGCGCCGGCGCGCTCGAGACGATCTTCACAGTGCTGGCGCTGCACGAGCGCCAGGCTCCCCCGACCATCAACGTGACGCAGCCGGACCCCGAGCTCGTGCTCGACCTGGTCCGTGACACGCCGCGAGCCCTGCCCGCCGGTGAGATCGCGGCGATCAACAACTCGTTCGGCTTCGGCGGCCACAACGTGGCCCTGGTGGTCACCTCCGCCTGACGGACCACCGACGACGAGAGGGGCGCCCCGGTCAGGAGCGCCCCTCTCGTCGTCTGTCGGCTCAGCCGACCCGGTGCAGCCAGCGCACGGGTGCGCCCGCGCCCGCGTACCGGAACGGCTCGAGCTCGTCGTCCCACGCCTGACCGAGCGCGAGGTCCAGCTCGGCGCGCAGCCGGGCGGCGTCCCCCGCGTGCTCGAGCGCCGCACGGATGCGGTCCTCGGGGATCACGACGTTGCCGTGGACGTCGGTCGCGGCGTGGAAGATCCCGAGGTCGGGCGTGTGGCTCCAGCGCGAGCCGTCCACGCCGTGGCTCGGCTCCTCGGTGATCTCGTAGCGCAGGTGCGCCCACCCGCGCAGCGCGGACGCGAGGCGCGCGCCGGTGCCGGGGGCACCCTGCCACGAGAGCTCGGCGCGGTAGAACGCCGGTCCGGCGGGCTGCTCGGTCCAGTCCAGCGACACGCGCTGACCCAGCACGTTGCCTGCTGCCCACTCGATGTGCGGGCACAGCGCACGGGGTGCTGAGTGCACGAAAAGCACACCGCGGGTGATCGCACCTGCCATGTCGTCCTCCATCAGCGGCTCGAGGTTCGTCTTCCCCAACGACCTCGTCCCACCGTTCAGACCACCTGTGGCGCTCGCGGCGTACGTCCACAGGATGCACGACGACCGCGTGTCGTGCCAAGCGACCGCGCCGGGCGCCGCCCGTGCGGGTGAACGACACGCCCGCTGACCTCCGGATTACCGCACCGAACGGCTCGGAATTTGACACCGCCGACGCGCGTGGTCTTGACTCGCCCCGGATCGGCGCAGCACCGATCAGCAGGTCGGGCCCAGTGCCCTGCCACGCGGCCGAGGCCGCCTGACGAGAGGTCGACGATGCGCACGCGGACGACGGACACCCGGACCACCGAGCCTTCGGGCACGGTCGTCATGTGTCTGCGCGCCTCGTGTCGCTCGATGCTCTGCCGCTGAGCCGTCCGACCGGCCGCCGGCCGCGTCCGTAGCCGCTCCACCCCGCTCGCACCCTCCGGTCCGGGCGGACGACATCCGCCGCCAGGTCATCCCGTGCGGCCGCGCGACCCCACCGCTCGTGCCCGCACGCGCCGTGCTGCCCGTCGCATCCTTCCGGCCGCCCGTCGACCGCCTCGCCACGGCACCGCTGACGTGCCCCTCACCTTGGAGACCACCATGTCTGACACCCCGAACCCGACGAACCCGACCGACGGTGCCGCGCCCGTCCTGCCCCCGAGGTCCGGCGGCTCGCGCCGCGGGCTGATCGCGGGCGTCGTCGTCGCGGCGGTCGTCGTCGCGGGCGCCGCGACCGCCTACCTGCTCAACCGTGACTCCGACGACGACGCCGCAGGCGGGGGCAGCACCTCGTCGGCCCGGCCGACCGTCGTCCGCCTGGGCACGACCGAGATCGCGCAGCCGCACTGGGAGATCCTCAAGGCGCTCGCCGCGAAGGAGAACATCGACCTCGAGCTCGTCGGCTTCTCGGAGTACACGCAGCCGAACCCGGCGCTGGCGGACGGCGAGATCGACCTCAACGCGTTCCAGCACGTGCTGTACCTGGCGGACCACAACAACAACACGGGAGACGACCTGCAGCCGATCGGGTCGACGCTCATCGTCCCGCTCCCGCTCTACTCCGAGAAGCACGAGAAGGTCGAGGAGTTCACGAAGGGCGAGCAGGTGGCGATCCCGAACGACTCGACCAACCAGGCGCGTGCGCTGTTCGTCCTCGAGTCGGCGGGGCTCATCGAGCTCACGGGCGACCCCGCCGTGCCGACGCCCGACGACGTCGACACCGACGCGTCGACGGTCGTCGTGCGGCCGGTCGAGGCGTCGCAGACCGCAGGTCTCATCGCCGACCCGGACATCGCGGGCGTCGTCGTGAACAACAACTTCGCGACCGACGCGGGCTTCGACCTCGACGGCTTCGTGTACGCCGACGACCCGGCCTCCCCCGGCGCCCAGCCGTACATCAACGTGATCGTCGCCCGCGCCGACGAGCTCGACAACCCCGTGTACCAGCGGATCGTCGAGCTCTACCACGACCCGTCCGTGCTCGAGTCGGTCGTGGAGTCGTCGGGCGGCACCGCCGTGATCGTCGAGGGCTACGACGCGGCCAAGCTTCAGGACGTCCTGGCCACCACGCAGGAGAACCTGCGCGCGGCCGGCTGACCACCCGCCGCGGGTCGCGGTGCGCGCGAGCCCCTGCTCGTCGCGCACCGC
>NZ_BJLQ01000033.1 GCF_006538725.1 Cellulomonas gelida | reverse complement strand
GAGCCGGTGCGGACCGGCTCGAGCTCGCCACGCGCGACGCTGACACACCCTTGAGCGACCGAGGTGTCGAGCAGGCGCGCGCGCTCGGCGCCTGGCTCGGCGCCGGGCGCCCGGGCGACCGGCCTGAGGTTGCCTGGTGCTCGCCCTACGTGCGTGCCAGGCAGACGCTGGAGGTCGCGCTCGACGCGGCGGGGTTCGACCTGCCGGTCCGGATCGACGAGCGGCTGCGTGACCGCGAGCTGGGGATCACCGACCGGTTGACGACGAGCGGCATCGCGCGCCTGCTGCCCGACGAGGCTGCGCGCAGGGCTCTGCTCGGCAAGTTCTACTACCGGCCTCCGGGCGGCGAGTCGTGGACCGACGTCGCGCTGAGACTGCGAGCCGTCCTGGCCGACCTCTCCCGGCGCGACGACGGTCGCCGCGTCCTGGTGGTCACGCACGACGCGGTCGTCGCGCTCGTGCGGTACGTCCTGGAGGAGCTCACCGAGCAGGACCTCTTCGCGCTGATCCAGCGCGGCAGCGTCCGCAACGCGTCGGTGAGCCTGATGGCGTACGGCGAGGGCACCTGGACCACCCGTCTGTTCGACGACGTCACGCACCTGGCCGCGCTGGACGCGCCCGTGACCGAGCACGAAGGGACGGACGCCCGTGGCCGATGACGACACGCACGCCGTGCAGCCCCTCACACCCGCCGTGCTCCGGTCCTGGCCCTTGCCGGACCGCCACGGGTCGAAGGACGAGCGCGGTGCGGTCCTCGTGGTCGGCGGTGCGCGAGGCACGCCCGGCGCCGCCATGCTCGCGGGGCTAGCGGCGCTGCGGGTCGGCGCCGGTCGCCTCACGCTCGCCGTCGCTTCGTCCGGCGCTGTCGCGGTCGCGGTCGCCGTCCCGGAGGCCGGGGTCATCCCGCTGCCCGAGACCGCGTCGGGCTCTGTCCGCGGCGCACCGGCCGACGTGCTCGCGGACGAGCTCGAGCGCGCCGACGTCGTGGTGGTCGGTCCCGGGCTCGACGACCCGGCAGGGACACGGTCGGTGATCGACGACGTGTGCGGCGCGGTCCCGGCGACGACGCCCGTGCTGCTCGACGCGTTCGCGCTCGGGGTCCTGCCCGCGATGGCCGACGCGCGCCGTGCCCTCGCGGGCCGCCTCGTGCTGACCCCCAACGAGAGCGAGGCCGCGCGCCTGCTCGGCGGCGCCGAGCTCACCGCGCGGGAGGCCGCGGCGGCGATCGCGGAGCGCTACGAGGCCGTCGTCGCGCTCTCGGGTCACGTCGCGGCACCGGGTGGCGAGGCGTGGGCGTCCGCGAGCGGGCACTCCGGGCTCGGGACGTCCGGCAGCGGTGACGTGCTGGCCGGTGCCGTCGCGGGGCTGCTCGCCGCGGGCACGGACCTCGCACGCGCGACCTGCTGGGGCGTCGCGCTGCACACGGGCGCCGGCGACCGCCTCACCGCCGAGGTCGGCCCCATCGGCTTCCTCGCGCGGGAGCTGGTCGACGCCCTGCCCCGCGTCCTGCTCGAGTACCAGGCGTCTTGAGCCGGTTCGGTCGGTGACGTCGCCGGACGCAGAGGAGCCCGTCCCCGGGTGTCCGGGAACGGGCTCCTCGTGATGAATCTGGTGGGCGATACTGGGATCGAACCAGTGACCTCTTCCGTGTCAGGGAAGCGCGCTACCGCTGCGCCAATCGCCCGGGGGTGTGCTGCTTGCGAGGTGGAGATGGGATTCGAACCCACGTATACGGCTTTGCAGGCCGCTGCCTCGCCTCTCGGCCACTCCACCCTGAGACCGCAGTCCTCAGCGGCCGGGGCCGAGAAGGATGTCTCCGAGCGGACGACGGGATTCGAACCCGCGACCCTCACCTTGGCAAGGTGATGCTCTACCACTGAGCCACGTCCGCGCTGTCACGTCCCCCGGCTCTCACCGGCGTTCCGTGTGCGTCCCAGACTTTAACCGAGTGTTCGCTCCAGAGTCCAACTGGCTCCGCGCCCTGGACCCAGATCCGCACGATCACGCGGATCTCGCGGCGTGTCGCGGCAGCTCCGACCGCGCGCGGCCCCCGCTCCGGTCCGGGCGACCGGGCCGAGATCCCCGGAATCCTGCGGCAGTCGCTCGCCGCACCGCGCCGGGCACGCGCTCCGACGTGAGGACACCGGGCGGCTTGTGACGATGGTCACCAGGCTGCCGAGCCCGTGCGCCAAGCCGGCCGAGGCCAGGGCGGGTCAGGCCGGCTCGGGCCGGGTGAGGTCGGCTCAGGTCACGACGGCGCGCGGCGTCAGACCTCGCCGGGCAGCGCGTGACGGACGACGATCCGCGTCCAGGCGCCGACGTAGACCCGGTCCCCGTCGGCGATCTCGTGACGTTGGCCCGCCGGGACGGGCACCGTGGGCAGCGACTCGCCCGCGCGCGCGAGGTACGTGCCGTTCGACGACTGCAGATCCTCCACCCACCAGCGCTGCCCGTCGGTGTTGAGCTGGCAGTGCCGACGTGAGACGCCCGAGTCCGACCCGCAGTCGATCTGCGGGTGGATGTTGCGCGAGACCGAGGGGCGCCCGACGAGCACGCTGCGCGTACGCAGCGGCACCAGCGCGGGGAGGCCCACCGAGGGCAAGGGGTCCTCGGGCTGCTGCAGCGCGTACCAGTCGGGGTCGATCCAGACCTCGGCGACCCACTGCTCAGAGCCCGCGGGTGCGGGCGTCGGCAACGCCGTGCCGTCCGTCGCAGGGTCCGGGTCGGCGGACGTCCCCGACGAGGACGACTCACCGCCGGGCGCCGATCCCGGGACCGCCGGCGCTCCGGGGTCAGGACGCGTGGCAGGCGGGTCGGACGCGGGCGGAGCCACGACCGCAGGCAGCGCGCCCGTGGTCGGGCCTCCAGGGGGCGTCAAGGGCGTCACGGGCGCGGGCGTGGCACCGGTGGTGAAGTCGTAGCCGCAGTTCTCGCAGAACAACGCACCGGGGGCGGCGGGGGACGAGCAGTGGGGGCACGACGTGGGGCCTGCGGCGGGTGTCGCACCGGATGCAGGGATCGTCGGTGACGGCGCGGCCGAGGCCGCCGCCGAGCCGATCGGCGCACCGCACACGTCGCAGTAGTCGGTCGACGTCGACGCGTGGCCCTCGGGGCACACGACCGTGCTCACTTGCGCACCCGCGTCGTCTTCGTCGACGCGGTGTCGAGCGCCATCTCGTCGAGCTTGTCCGTGTGGCGCTTGAGCCGCACCGTGCCCTGCTCCGGGTCGTCGATCTCGACCACCCGCTTGAGCCGGCTCGTCGCCTCGTCGTTGCCGGTCTCCTGCGCGAGCTGGACCGCGCGGCCGAGCTTGACGGTCGCGGTCGCCTCGTCGCCCACGGCCTTGGCCGCCAGGCCCTCCTGGATCGCGCTCGCGAGCTCGGCCTGACCCGTGTAGTGCGCGACCTCGGGGCTGATCCGAGCGGTGAGCGAGTCGTCGTCGGACCAGCGTGCCTTCACCAGACCCGACGCGAGCACCTCGCCGCCGACCGCGATCTGTACGCGTGCCGCGAGCTGCTCGGAGCCCACCGGCTTCGAGCCGACGCGCACCGCCACGTGGTAGTCGCGCGACTCGTCGCCCCACGAGCCCGTCGGGTACGCACTCGTCAGCGGGTTCACCTCGGACCTGCGCGACGTGAGGTCCTCGACCGTCGGGGCGACCTGCCGCACGAAGAGCACCTGGGCTCCCTGCGGCGCCCACACGCGCAGCTCGGCGTCGGCGATGCCGCGCGACATCGAACGCTGGACGAGGTCTCGGAAGTCGGCCGCGATGTCGTCCGGGTTGGCGATCAGGTCGACCGTCCCGAGCAGCGCGGTCGAGATCTCGCGGAGCTCGTCGACCTGCCAGTTCGCGCCCACGCCTCGCGCATCGCACTGGAAGTGGCCGGTCACGTTGCGCACCACTGCCGAGAGGGCGGCGCGGGGCTCGGACTCGTTCTTGCCGTCGGTCAGCAGGATCGCGTGCCGCTGCGGCGCCTGCGGGACGGTCGCGAACAGCCGGTCGGCCAGCGCGAGCCACGTGCTCATGGCCGTGCCGCCCGACGGCAGCAGCGTCGCGATCGCGCGCTTGGCCTCGAACCGAGCGCCCGGCTCCATCTGGACCATGTCCCGCACCGCGTTCGGGTACGGGAAGACCCGCTGCGCCACGTGGCTGCCGCCGACGATCGCGAACCACGTCCCGTCGGCGATCTGGTCCACCGCCACCTGGGCCGCGTGCTTCGCGGCGTCGAGGTTGCGGCCGCTCATCGAGCCCGACGTGTCGACCATGATGATCTCGGCGACACCGCCCTGGGCCGTGGCCGCAGCACCCGCACCGGAGCTGGTCAGCGTGACGATGGCGTGCACGTCCGTCCCGCCCTGCGGCAGGAACTCGTTCTGGAAGACCTCGGCAGTGAAGACGGCCACGCTCAATCCTTCGTCGGTCGGGTGCTGCCGAGGCTATCCGAACCCGCGGGCTCGGACACTCGGCGTACAGGGGTCGTGATCTCGTCGTCGACCAGGTGCTCGGGTCGGTCGTCGCCCTGGTCAGCGGCCTCGGCAGACGGGGGTGCGGTCCCGCCCGCGGCGGGCGTCCGCGGCGCCGGCACGCGCGCGAGCGCGACGGTCACGTTGTCCCGTCCGCCCTGCGCGTTGGCCCAGCCGACGAGCTCCGCGGCGACGCGTGCCGGGTCGCCGTCCACCGCGGCCGCGAAGCCGCGCAGGAGCGGCGCGAGGTCCTCAGCGCGCGAGCAGTAGTTCCACAGGCCGTCCGAGCACACGAGCACCCAGCCGGGGCCGTCGAGCACGGTCGCGGTGGTGCGCGCCGTGACGTCCTCGGCGTCGGGCCCGAGCCAGCGGGTGATCGCGTGCGCCTGCGGGGACGCCTCGGCCGCCTCCCGCGGCACGCCGCGGGACATGAGCTCACCGGCCCACGAGTCGTCGGCCGTGAGCTGCTGGGCGGGGCCGTCGTCGGGCAGCCAGTAGACGCGCGAGTCGCCGAGCCAGCCCGCGACGAGCAGGTCGTCGTCGACGACGGCGGCGACGAACGTGCACGACGGTGCGTGGTCGGGGCCGACACCCTCGCGCATGCTCGCGACGACCGCGTCGTTGCCCGCGACCGCCGCTCGCGCCAGCAGGCCGGAGAAGGCCGCCGTGCGGGCGGCCGACGACCCGGCCGCGCGTTCGGCCCCCTCCGGACCGCCGGAGACGAGGACGTCGAGCGCCGCGGCGACCGCCGCCAGGCTCGCGGCATCCGAGTCGGGCGCGGTCGAGACGCCGTCGCACACGACGAGCGCGGCGAACGAGCCCGAGGCGGCCAGCGCCATCGCGTCCTCGTTGCGCGCGTGGCGCACGCCGCGATCGCACACGCCCCCGACCCACGGGGCCGGGCTGTCCGACCAGTGGTCCCGCTCGGACGCCGCCGGCTCACCGCACTGCTCGCAGTAGCCGTCGGCGGCCACCGTGCCGCCGCAGGCACGGCAGCGGCGCGGTGCGCCCGTCGCCGCGGGCGCGTCGGCGTCACGATCGTCGTCCGGGTCGGCCAGCTTCGCCGAGGACGGCGGTGCCGCGAGCTCCTGCGCCGCCATTCCCGGCACCGCGGTCCCCCGCGCCGCCGAGCCGGCGGTGCCCTGCTCGGACGCACCCGGCACGCGGGCGCCGCACCCCTCGCAGAAGCGGTCGTCGGGGTGCAGCACTCCCCCGCACCGCTCGCACGCGGCAGTCGGTGCGGCCGTCGTCGCCGGACCGGTCACCACGCGGTCCACCGTCGGACGGCGTTGGCGCGGTCGACGAGGTCGATCCGCTCGTCGCGCGTGCCCGCGAGCGTCGCCGACTCGCGGTAGGCGGCCTCGAGCGCGTCCCGCAGCCGGGCCTCCTCGACGGGGACGTCGCCGATGCGCAGCTGCGTAGCGGGGCCCGAGCGCACGACCTCGGCGAGCGCGGCCTCGAAGACGCCGATCCGCAGGTCCACGCGCTGCTGCGGCTCGACCGTGACGCGTTCGAGCCCTGACAGGGCGTCCGCGAGGGCCGAGATGCCCCGGCCCGCGGACGTGAGCAGGCGCGCCCGCTGGACCCGGGCCTCCGGGTACGAGCTGCGCGTCGGCGTCACGAGCTCGAGCGCGGCCAGGGCGCCGTCGAGCTCGTCGGCCCGGCGCCGGATCCGCGCCAGGCCGAACGCTGCCGCCGCCGTGTAGTTGGCGTCCGAGCGCGCGCACACGACGTACAGCGACTCGGCGATGTCGGGCTCGTCGGACGTCTCGCACGCGACGGCCAGCGCGAGCTTGGGCGCGAGCTCGCCCGGCACCTGGCCGTACACCGCGTTGAACGACGCCCGCGCCGCGACCGCGTCGCCGGCCGCGAGCTGCGCGAGGCCGTCGAGCCACACCGCACGCCACTCCCACGGGTCGGCGTCCAGCACCTGCGCGAGCGCCGCGCGCACCACGTCGAGCCGGCCCGCCTCGATCCCGGCGCGCGCGCGGGCCAGCCGCACCTCGACGGTCTCGTCTGGCGCGTCGGCGAGCGCCTCGAGCCGCTGCAGCGGGTCGGACACGCTCACGCCGGCGAGCCACCCGGCCGCAGGGTCGGATGCGTCGACCTTGAGCAGCGGGAGCTCGTCCCACCCCAGGGGGCCGTGCGCGCCGTCGGTCGTCGGCGGGTCGAACAGCACCGAGGCGGCCGAGTGCAGCGCGGGGTGACCCGGACCGCGGTCCGTCGCGACGACCTCACGCAGGACGCCCAGCAGCTGCGTGCGCAGCTCGTCGACGGTGGCGAACCGGTCGGACGGGTCCGGTGCGCACGCCTTGGCCAGGAGCCGGTAGAACGAGTCGTACCGCGCGAACACGGGGGTCTCGGCGACCGGTGGCAGGGACGCGACGTACGTCGTCGTGTTGCCCCGGAAGTCCAGCACGAGCGACGCGAGCGTGCGGCCGATGGTGTAGACGTCCGAGGCGACCGACGTCCCCACCTCGGGCACCTCGGGCGCCTGGTAGCCGACCGTCCCGAAGATCGCCGACTGCAGGTCGTCGACCCGGCGCACGCCTCCGAGGTCGATGAGCTTGACTGCGTCGCCCTGCTGGATCACGTTGTCGGGCTTGAAGTCGCAGTACAGCAGGCCGACGTCGTGCAGGTAGGCGAAGGCGGGCAGCACCTCGAGCACGAGCGCGCACGCGTGGTCGACGGGCAGCGGGTCGTTGGTGCCGCCTGCCGCCTCGCGGCGCGCCGTGAGCATCTCCTTGAGCGAGCGGCCGCCCACGTACTCCATGACGGTGTAGCCCGCGTCGTCGTGCATGACGAAGTTGTAGATCTCGACGATCAGCGGGTGCTCGACCTCGGCGAGGAACTGCCGCTCGGCGATCGCCGCGGCGTACGCGTCGGCGTCGCCCGCGTTGAGCAGGCCCTTGAGCACGACCCAGCGCCCGGACACGTTCTGGTCGCGCGCGAGGTAGATCCAGCCGAGGCCGCCGTGCGCGAGGCAGCCGACGACCTCGTACTGGCCGCCCACGAGGTCGCCCGCGACGAGGCGGGGGTCGAAGTCGAACGCCGCGCCGCACTGCGGGCAGAAGCCCTTCGTGCGTCCGGGGACGCCGTCGCGCTCACGACCGACCGGCTCGCCGCACGACGGGCAGTACCGCTTGCGCTCCGGCACCTGGGGGTCGGCCATCACGACCTGCAGCGGGTCCCGGACCGGCACCGACGGGACGGTGGTGAGCCCGGCCCCCAGCCGCGCGCCGCGCAGCCGCGTGGAGCCCGTGCCGAGCGTGCGCGTGGCGCGCGAGCCGCTCGCCGCGGTGCGGGCCGAGCCCAGCGCCGCGGTCGCAAGCCGGCTCGAGCTGGTCCGTCCGGTACGCGTCGACCGCTCGTCGTCACCGCCGGGGCCGCGGGCGACCGGCACACCTGACGCGATCCCCGTGCCGAGCAGCGACGTGGCCGAGGCGGCGGGCCGGGTCACCCCTGTGCCCGCGGGCGCGGTCGGCGCCTGCGGCGAACCGCAGACGTTGCAGTACCCGTCCTCGTAGGTGCCGGTGCAGCCCGGTTCGGTGCACGCCGTCATCGCGTGGCTCCCTTCGGCCCGTGGGCGGGCACATCGCGGGTGAGGAACTCGTACTGCTCGACGTAGAAGCGCGCGAGGACGATGTCGCACGGCGTGCGCTCGACCGCGTCGCGCGCCTCGTCGTACCCGGAGCGCACGGTCAGCGACGCGCTGCGACCGTTCGCGTCCGCCGCGCCGCGGAGCCGCTCGAGGCGGTACCGCAGCTCGGCCCGCTCGCGCAGCGGACGGCCGTAGGCGTCCGCGACCGCGTCGAACGCGCGCTGGACGGTGCGCAGCCGCTCGACGAACGCGTCCACCTCGGTGCGCGTCGGTGGGACGTCGCCCAAGCGAGACACGTCGGGCACCGCGAGGTTCGGCGGGTCGACGATCTCTCGTCGGCAACGGTCGGCGAGCGAGTGCAGCGTCGGCTCGCGCTCCTCGAGCGAGTCGCGCAGCGCCGCGGCGTCCGAGCGCTGACGCGCCAGCGTGCGGCGCTGCGACGCGTCGACGATGAGGTCGCGCTCGGTGGTGGCGACGTCGACCTCGAGCTCGCCGAGCGGACCGGTGACGTCGGCACCGCGTGCCGCCTGCGCCGAGATCCCCTGCTCACGCGCGCGCAGCGCCGCGACGCGCGCCTGCGCGTCCCCGTCGGCGGCGAGGTCCTCGCACCGGACGACCGCCGCGCGCACCGCGCGCAGGCGCGCAGCCTCGTCGGCCGCGCCCGGGTCGAACGCGAGCCGGTCACGGAGCTGGTCGAGCATCGCGTCGCACAGCGTCACGGCCTCGACGAGCGAGACGAGCGCCGAGGCACGTCCCGCGTCGAGCCGGCCCCAGATGAGCTGCGACATCTGCTCGCGTGCGACCGCGTCCGCCCGGCCCGAGTCCCAGATCTCCACGAGCCGGTCCAGCCGTCCGCGGATCGCCTGCCACATCGTCATCGCCAGCACGACGTCGGACGTGAACGCCTCCGGCTTGTCCGTCTGCCGCGACGCCGAGTCGAGGCGGTCGAGCTCGGACCGCCGGTCCGCCGCCCACCGCTCGAGCGCAGCCAGGTACGTCAGCAGGTCCGCGGCGGGGATCGCCTCGCCGAGGCGACCCGGCGCCCGGGGCGGGTCGACGGGTCCCGCAGGCGTCACGACGAGCCTCCGCGCGCGGTGCGTCCGTACACCGACTCGGGCGGCTCGGGCGCGTCGCCCAGCGCACCGAGCCAGCGCTCGTACGACGCCGCCCAGCGGCCGTCCGCCTTGACCTCGTCGAGCACCGCATTGACGAACCGCACGAGCTCGACGTCGTCGGCCGCGACCCCGATGCCGTACGGCTCGTCGCTGATCGCCTTCCCGATGACCTTGGCGTACGGGTCCTGTGCCGCGAAGCCCGCGAGGATCGTGTCGTCGCCCGTGATCGCGTCGACCTTGCCCTGCTGGAACAGCACCAGGCAGCCGGTGTGGGTCTGCGCGCCGACCGCCTCGATGCCCGGGTAGTCCGCGAGCCGCTCGATCGTCGTCGTCCCCTCGGGCGCGCACACGCGCATGCCGTCGAGGTCGTCGATGTCCCGCGCGTCCGAGTCGAGCGGGACGAGCACCTTCTGACCGGCGTGGAAGTACTCCGCCGAGAACGCGATCTCGGTCCAGCGGTCGCACGTGATCGAGAACGCGCGCGCGACCAGGTCGACCTCGTGGTTCGTCAGCACGTCCAGGCGCTGGCCCGAGGTGATGACCCGGAACTGCAGGTGGTCCGGGTCGCCGAAGATCGCCGTCGACACCGCCGCGGCCATGTCGACGTCGAAGCCCTCGATCGCCCCGGTGATGGGGTTCCGGCTGCCCATGAGCAGGGTGTCCGCCGAGACGCCCACGATCAACGCGCCACGGTCACGGATCCTGCGCACCGACGCGTTGCTCTCGACGTCCGCGCCGCTCTCGCCCGGCGCGTACGACTGCGTCAGGTCGGTGCACGTGGCGGGTGCGGCGGCCGGCGCACTCGTCGCCGCCGCCTCGGCCGAGGGTGCGTCGGTCGCCCCGACGTCGCCGGGTTCGGTCGCGGTGCACCCGGCGAGCGCGAGCGCGAGCCCGGCCACCACGGCGGCGGCCCGCGCGGCACGGCGCGGGGTCGTCACGACAGCGGGTCCAGCCCTCATCAGCGGTACTCCTTCAGTCGAGCGCTGAAGCCCACGGCCACACCCACCGCCGCGAGCAGCCCGGCGAGCAGCGCGATCCACGCACTGCGGGAGGACGACCGCGCGGCGTCGTGCAACGCGTCGTCCGCCTGCGTCCCGTCCGCGCTGACCGCGTCCCGTGCGGCCGTCCCGAACGCGTCGAACTTCGCATTGGGCGAGTCGGGCTCGGTCGACGTCGCGAGGGCGACCGCGGCGTCCCAGTCACCGCCGTCGTCCAGTCCGCGGATCTCGTCGTGCGTGCTCCTCCAGGCGTCGAACGTCTCGACCACCTGCTGGTCGATCCCGCCCCCGGCGAGCAGCTCCTCTGCCTGGGTGACCGCGTCGAGGTACGACTCCTCGTACGCCTGGCCCGAGCCGCGCTTGATCAGCGTGAACGACTCCATGGCCTTCGCGTCGTTCGCGAGCGAGTAGGCGTGCGCGACCGCGACCGTGCGCGCGTACGCGCCGTCCTGGACCTGGTTCGCCGTCTGCACACCGCCGCTCAGGCTGGTGCTGAGCACGATCCCGCCCACGACCAGCACCACGGTGGCGATCACGAGCCCGCCGTTGAGCCGGCGGTGCGTGCGCCGCGCGAGCCACACCTGGACAGCGACGAGCGCCATGATCCCGACGACGAGCGCGAGCATCGCGAGCATCGCGCGTCCCGCGACCGCGAACGCGTCCGAGACCCGCTCGTCGTTCGCCGTGACGACCTCGTCGATGCCGGGCAGCGCGGAGGCACGCAGCTCCTGCGACGCGGCCTCGAGGTACGCGGCACCGACCGGGAACCCCTGCCGGTTGTTCGCGCGCGCCTGCTCGACCAGTCCGCTGTACGTCGTCACGCCCGTGCTGACCGCGCCGAGGCGTGCGGCGTCGCCGCGGTCCGCGCCCGCCACGGCGACCAAGCCACCCGAGGCCGCGGCGAGGGAGTCGTCGTACCGCGCTCGCTGCTCCACCGGTTCACGCCCGCCGACGAGGAACGCGTTCGTGGCCGTCGCGTCGGCCGCCACCAGGTCGTTGCGGACCTGCAGCGCGCGGACCTGCTGACCCGTGTCGTCGGCGGCTGCCGACAGCGCCTGGGACTGCGCGAGGCCCGTGCCGAGCCCGACGACGGCGACCAGCAGGCTCGCCAGCACGCCGAGCGTCGCCGCGAGCCGCAGACGTGCGGGAGTGCGGCTGAAGCGGCCTGAGCGTGCGGTGGTCACGGCGCCCGCGGGCGCCGGCGTCGCGAGTCGCGACGAGCCCGCGGTGGGTGCGACGAGGACCGCTCCCGCCGTCGCGGCCGTCGCGACGGCGGCTCCGGTGCGGCCTGCCGCGGATGCGGGTCGAGCAGGGGGCGGCGCCGCTGCTGCGGCGGGCGTCGGCGTCACGCGGACTCCTGTTCGTCGGCACGTTCGTCGGCCGGTTCGTCGGCCTGGTCGTCGGCTCGTTCGTCCGCTCGCTCGTCGGCGGCGTCGGGCGCGTCGTCGCCGGCGACCTCAGCCCGCGCGGCGGGACCACCGGCATCGAGCTGCTCGTCGGCCTCGTCGTGCGGGGCGTCGACGAGGTCCTCGGGCAGGAGCGTGCGCAGCTCCTCGACGGTCGGCTCGGCGACGTCGCGCAGCCGCCACGCGTGCCGCAGGATCGCCTTGTCGAGCACGTTGCGCGCCCACCGACCGTTGCCGAAGCCCTCGTCGCGCAGCTGGCTGCGGGCGATCTCCCGGAAGCGGTCGACCGTCTGCGGCGCGGGCTCGAAGTCGGCCTTGCGCGCCGCGAGCTCGAAGATCGCGGTCAGCTCGTCGTCGCTGTAGTCGTCGAACGTGATGGTGGTCGAGAACCGGCTCTCGAGGCCGGGGTTCGTCGCGAGGAACCTGCCCATCGGCCCGGGATACCCGGCGACGATCACGACGAGGTCGTCGCGGTGGTCCTCCATGTCCTTGACGAGGGTGTTCACCGCCTCGGCCCCGTACTGGTCCTCGGCCAGCGCGTACGCCTCGTCGACGAACAGCACCCCGCCCACGGCGGTCCCGACCACTTCGGACGTCTTGACCGCCGTCTGCCCGAGGTATCCCGCGACGAGCTCGGAGCGGTCGACCTCGACCAGGTGACCCTGCGCGAGCAGACCGAGCGCCTGGTAGATGCCCGCGACGAGCCGGGCGACGGTGGTCTTGCCCGTCCCGGGGTTGCCGAGGAAGACGAGGTGTCGCGTGATCGTGGGCGACGTGAGGCCCGCGTCGGTGCGCAGACGCTCCACGCGCAGCAACTGCGCCTGCTCACGGATCTCACGCTTGACGCGACGCAGCCCGATCAGCGCGTCCAGCTCGGCAAGGAGTTCCTCGAGCGAACGCGTCGGCGCCTCGGCGGGCTCGGGCTCGTCGCCCGCCGTCGCGACGGCCGTCGCTCCCGCGGCCGTAGGCGAGGGCAGCGCGTCCCGCGCCTGCTCGAGCGTCGTCCGTCCGGCGCTCGGGACGGGTCCCACTGGCGCGAGGCTGCCGGTGGCGCCCGCCGCCGCGAGGTGCACCGCGGCGGTCGCCGACGCGCGTGCCAGGACGTCCAGCCCGGGCTCCCCCAGGTCGCACGCGGCCGACGTCACCAGCGCGAGCGCGCGTGCGTACTCGGGGGCCTGCGGCGAGCCCTCGGCGACGAGCCGCTCGAGCTGCGCCGTGGGTGCCGAGCGCCAGCGGCGTCCGCCGGACGCCGCTGTGAAGAACGCGGAGAGCTCCGTGCGTCCGAGGGCCTCGCCCCACGCGTCGGGCGCGCCCGGGACGGCCTCGGCGACCGCCGCGGCGAGGCGCGCGCCCTCGTCGCGCACGTCCGCGTCGTCGAGACCCGCCTGCACGCCGACGGCCACGAGCGCGTCGATCGCGCCGCGCAGCGTAGCGCCGGGGCTCACGACGCCACCGCCGGGCCGCCGTCGGGCAGCTCGAGCGACGAGCCCCCGAACTTGTCCGCGAGGAACTGGCCGTGCGCGACGAGCGCGTGCGCGTCCTGCCGCGAGACCGCGTCGGAGATCTGCGTGAGCGTCACACCGAGGAGGTCGAGCTGGTCGCACAGCAGCATGAGCGACGTCTTGCCCTGCGCGACCACGCGACGGTCGGCGAAGTCGCGCGGGAGCCGAAGGTAGGACCCGACCGCCTCGGGCAGGTAGCTCGTCGCGGTCGCGACGACCGTGTGCGCCTGCCGGCTGCCGATGCCGAGCCGGTCCAGGCGCGGCGCCATGTCCTCGACGACGCGTGCGATGCGGTTCACGCGCGCGGTCACCGCCGCGGGCACCCGACCCTCGACGTCGCGCTGGACCTCACGGACGGCCTCGACGATCTGCGTGGAGGTGGGCACCGCGGGCTCGTCCGGACCGGCCCGTTCCGGCGCGCGGCCGCGCCGCCGGCCCACGAGCGCACCCCACCAGCCCATCGACGCCTCGCTCAGCCGAGGTCGAGCGAGCCGCCTGCGGCGCCCGTCTGGTCGGACTTCTGCACGCGGTCGATGTACGAGCGCGCCTTCGTCGTCTCGGTCTCGAGGACGCCGATGGTCTGGGCCATCGAGTCGAGCGCCTTGACCTTGAAGCCGTCGATCGCGTCCATCGTCGCGTAGATGTCGTTGAACGCCTGCTGGAGCTGCGGCAGGCCCAGCGTCGAGCTCGCCGCCTGCTCCTGGATCTGCACCGACTGCTCGCGCAGGAGCTTGGACGTCGACGCGATCATGCCCGTGGTCGTCGAGTTCAGGGCGCTGATCTGGTCGAGGACGAGCTTCTGGTTGTTGAGCGCCTGCGCGACGAGCACCGCGGTGCGCAGCGCCGCGACCGTCGTGGTCGTCGCTCGGTCGACGCCCTTGATGAGCTCGCCGTTGTTCTTGATGATGATGTCGGTCGCGAGGTAGCCCTGGATCGAGACCGCGAGCTGCGTCAGCAGGTCCTGGTGCTTCTGGCGCACGTAGAACAGCACGTCCTCGCGGAGCGACTTCGCGCGCTGCGGGTCGGTCCGCTCGGCCTCGGCGACCAGGGTCGCGAGCTTGGTGTCGAGCTTCTCGGCGACGTAGACGTACTGGTTGAGCCGCGCCATGGTCGCCCACAGGTGCTGCTTCTCGAGGTTGAGCGCGGCGTTGTCCTTGCGGAGCTCGTCCTGGCCGTTGTAGAGCGCCTGCACGATCGCGTCGATCTGCTTCTGCGCGCTCTCGTAGCGGCGGAAGTAGTCGGTGATCGAGTCGCCGAACGGCAGGAAGCCCAGGATCTTCTTGCCCAGGCTGGCCTCGGACGGGTCGAGCTCCTCGACGGTGCGGCGCAGGTCGAGCAGCGACTTGCTGACCTGCGACGTGCCGGAGACTCCTCCGTCGCGCAGCTCCTGGACCGGCATCTGCAGGAGCCGGTTCGAGGTCTCGGCCGCGGCCCGGACGTCCGCGTCCCCCATGGTCCGCACGTCCTCGGCCTTCGCCGCGAACTCGGGCGAACCGGCCTGCGCGCTCGCCAGCCCGGCGAGGTAGGAGTCGACCTTCGCGTCGAGACCCGGCAGTGCGGCCTCGTCGACACGCGGGGCGATCGCCGGGGCCTGGGTCTGCGCGACCGGAGCGAGCGGCGCGGGGGCCTCGAGCTCCAGCGGGGGCGTCAGGGGTGCCGGTGCACCCGCTGCGGGCTGCGTCATCGTGTACCTCCGCGTCGAGGACTCGTGATGGCCCCGATCGGGCCGCCGTCGAGCTCCGGGTTCAGTTGGGGTTCGGGCAGCACGCTATGCCATACGGCCGCTCGGCAGGTGGCCCCGCTCACAGTTCGTGCGACGGGGTGAGCCGCGGGTTCACGCCCGCGGGGCCTCGACCTCGGGGTCGCTCGGCGGGGGGCTGTCGACGGTCGAGGCCAGGGCCAGCCCGTCGTCGTTGGTGGCGGCCAGGCGTCGCGTGTCCGGGACCACCTCGCCGACGAGGTCGTCGAGCTCGGCGTCGACCTGGGCGCGCGGCGCCCAGAGCCCGTACCGGTGACCGGCGAACCACCAGCACCCGAGCACGAGGGCGGCGCCGGCGACGGCGTCGAGCACCCAGTGGTTGCCGGTGAGGACGACGATCGCGGTCGTCGTCGCCGCGTAGCCCCAGACCGCGACCTTCGCCCAGCGTCGCCGCAGCAGGTACGCGAGCACGACGCTGACCCAGACCGCCCAGCCCACGTGCATCGACGGCATCGCGGCGACCTGGTTGGTCACGGAGCCGGCGCCGCTGGCGGCCTGCTCGGCGGCTGACGGCCACCATCCGTAGACCGAGCTCTCCGAGACCGTGTCGACGTACTGGCCGAGCAGGCGCGGCGGCGCGGTCGGGAAGAAGAAGTATCCGAACAGCGCGAGGAACGTGGCCCCCAGCAGGGCGGTCCGCGCAGGCCGGTAGAGCAGCGGGCGCCGGAAGAACAGGACGACGAGCACGGTCGGCGTCACGAGGTAGTGCATCGACTGGTACCAGTACGACGTCGCGACCTCGAGCCACGTGTGCTGAGCTGTCGCGGTGTTGAGCGCGTGCTCGATGTCGATGCGCAGCCAGCGCTCGACGTCGAGGATGCCCCGGGCGTGCGACTTCGCGACGTCCCACGATCCGCTCGCGGCCAGGCGCGTGGCGGAGTAGGCGACGTAGAGGCCCACGACGAGCACGACCTCGCGGATGATCTCGCCGCGCGTGCGCCTGGCTCCCCCACTGGTCGACCGCTCGACCGCCATCTCCCCGCCCACCTGGCCCCCTTCCGGCACTGGTCTGCGGCCACACTAGCGTCGGCTGGACGCATGACCATGTCGTTTGCCGTCCCAACCGGACGTTGTGGCGCCCGTCACGCGCGACTCGCTCACGGGGTGATGTCGAATCGCGGCACGCCCAGCGTCATCTCCATGAAGCACGGCGTCCACCCGCAGATACCTCTTGACCGGTACAGCCCGAGGCGCCTACCGTGTGAGACGCACGACTGGACCGGTACAGAACAGGAGATGACCATGTACCTCAGCCCGCCACCGCTCAGCCTGCTCCACTCCCGCCGCGCGGCCCTGACCCAGGCGCGCAGCGCGCTCCCCGACGCGCCCGTCGTCCCGGACGCCGGCCGACGCGCCCGGCGCGGGACCACCGTCGTCGCCCGGTCGTTCGCCGCGACGCGGCGCGCGGGCGCTCGGTCGCTGCACCGCCTGGGCGACGCGGTCGCGCCGACCGAGCGGTCGGCCCTCGTGCGGTGAGCACGCTCCTGCACGGCCGGGGCACGGCCGACGCGCCCGCCACGGTCACCTACCCTGGCGTCCAGGACCCGGGTCCCGGCGAACGACCGGGCGGGCGACAGGAGGTGGCCGTGGCGCGCGTGACGTTGCAGACGATCGCCGACCAGGTCGGCGTGAGCCGGATGACCGTCTCCAACGCGTTCTCGCGGCCGGACCAGCTCTCGGCCGAGCTGCGCGAGACGATCCTGGCGACCGCCGCCGAGCTCGGGTACGTCGGCCCCGACCCCGCGGCGCGCATGCTGGCCCGCGGCTCGTCGGGCACCGTGGGCGTCCTGTTCACGCAGTCGCCCGCCGCGGCGTTCCGCGACCCGATCGCCGCGGAGTTCTTCGCGTCCGTCGCCGAGGCGCTCGCCCCCACGGGGCTCGCGCTGTCGCTGCTCCCGACCGCAGGGGACGGCGACCGGCTCGCGGCGCGAGACGTCCCGATGGACGCCGCGATCGTCTACGCGTGCGCGGTCGACACCACGGCCCTCGGCTGGCTCGAGCGACGCGGCCTGCCGCTCGTGTACGTCGACCAGCTCCCGACCACCGACCTCGCCGCGACGGTGCTGCTCGACGACCGGCCCGGCGCGCGCGCCGCCGCGCAGCACGTCGTCGACCTCGGCCACCGGCGCGTCGCCCTGCTCACGACCGCGTGGGGCCTGCCGCCCGGCGTCGCGCCCGACCCGGCCACCGCCGGCGTCGGGCACGTCTCACGCGAACGGGTCGAGGGGTGGATGAGCGCCCTGCGTCCGGCGGGCGCCGACGTCGTCGCGGTGCACATGCTCGACAACCACGAGGAGGACGCGCTCGCCGCCGCCCGCCTCGCCCTCACGCTGCCCGACCGGCCGACCGCGGTGCTGTGCTTCTCGGACCTCGTCGCCTGGGCGGTCGTGCGCGTCGCGCGCGAGCTCGGGTTGAGCGTCCCACGGGACGTGTCCGTCGTCGGCTTCGACGACAGCGTGCTGAGCCGCACCGTCACCCCGTCGCTCACGACGGTCCGGCAGGACCTCGTGGCGAAGGGCAGAGCCACGGCGCGCGCGATCGAGCACGCGCTCGCGGCCCAGCGCCCGGGCGCTGCTGCGGCCGAGCCCGACCACGTGCTCGTGCCGACGCAGCTCGTGGTCCGCGAGTCGACGGGGCCGGCCCCCGCGCGCTGAGGACGACCCTCGCCGGACCGCTCTCAGCGCGTGGTCTGAGGACCGTTCGCGGGCCTGAGCGGGTCCGTGCCTTCTTCGTCGTCCACCACGGCCGCCATGCTCCGCAGGAAGGTCACGAGGTCGGCCCGCGAGGCCTCCGGGACGGCCAGCACGACCTCCGCCATGCGCCGGTGCATGCGGGCCAGCCGTTCACGTACCTCGTCGTGCGCGTGCGGCGTCGGCCGCAGCACGACCGCGCGCCGGTCGGTCGGGTGCGACTCGCGGACGAGGTGACCCGAGTCGGTCAGGCGGTCGAGCAGCTTGGTCGTCGACGCCGTCGAGATGCCCAGCTCGCGCGTCACGTGGTGCGGGCTGGTCACGAGGCCCTCCGCCTCGCGCCCGATGAGCACCTGGAGCGCCCGCATGTCAGTCTCGTTCATGGACATGCGCGCGGCGGTGCGACGACGCATCGCCGCGTCGGCACGACGAAAGGCCCGGACCGCCTCGAGGACGTCGGCGACGGCCGGGTCGTCGCCGTACCAGTAGTGCGCGGGGTTTGCAGGTTCGGGCATGACACGCATACTAGTCTCCGAAGTAACTAGCGCGGCTAGCGATCTCCTCCGTCGGCGGGGACGCAGTCGGGATCCGGAGGTCGACGTGACGCAGGACCTCGTGGTGCTCCTCGACGCCGCAGGGCGCCCGAGCGGGCACGCACCACGTGAGGCCGTGCACGACACGGCCACGCCGCTGCACCTCGCGTTCTCGTGCTACGTCCTCGACGACGAGGGACGCGTGCTCATGACGCGCCGGGCCCTGACCAAGCGGACCTGGCCCGGCGTGTGGACCAACTCGTTCTGCGGCCACCCTCGGCCCGGCGAGAAGGCGCAGGACGCCGTGCGGCGCCGGGCGCGCGACGAGCTGGGGCTCGAGCTCGCCGAGCTCACGCTCCTGCTCCCCCACTTCCGCTACCGCGCGGTGGACGCGTCCGGGATCGTCGAGAACGAGGTGTGCCCGGTCTGGTTCGCCACGGCGCGCTCCGCCGTACGCCCGGAGCCGGCCGAGGTGATGGACCACGCGTGGGTCGACGTGACCGACCTCGGCCGCTCGATGGCCTCGACGCCGTGGGCGTTCAGCCCGTGGAGCGTGCTGCAGGTCACCGAGCTCGCCGAGCTCATCGCCGCCGCACCCGCCCGACGGGTGGGCTGACATGACGACGCTCGCGGGAGCCCCCGTCACGGGCCTGGAGCCCGGACCGCTCGAGACCTTCCGGGCCGGACCCGGAGTGCTCCTGCACGACGACGAGGCACGCGCCCTGTGGGCCGCGGCAGGCGACGCGACCCGGGGCGGCCGTGGTGTGCGCCCGCACCTGCTGCGCGTCGCGTACGCCTCGCTCGGTGGCACCGACGAGACCGCGTGCGCCCAGCTCGCGGACGCGGTCGAGCTCCTGCACGCCGCGTTCGTCGTGCACGACGACGTGATCGACCACGACGACGTGCGGCGCGGCCGGCCGAACGTGTCCGGCACGTTCACGGCGCGCGCCGTGGACGCGGGAGCATCCGGGTCGGCGGCGCGCGGGTACGGCCGCGCGGCCGGCATCCTCGCCGGAGACCTCGCGCTCGTCGCCGCGACGCGCTCCTTCGCCACGGTCCCGGCCCGCCCCGAGGTGGTCGCCGACCTGCTCGCTCTCCTGGACCGCACCGTGGCGCTCTCGGCCGCGGGCGAGCTGCACGACGTGCGGCTCGCGCTCCAGGTCGACGAGCCGAGGGTCGCCGACACGCTCGCGGTCGCCGAGCTCAAGACCGCGGTGTACTCGTTCTCGCTGCCGCTCAGCGCGGGTGCGATCCTGGCGGGCGCCACGACCGCCACGGTCGCCGCCCTCGACCGCGTGGGCCGCCTGGTCGGCACCGCCTTCCAGCTCCACGACGACCTGCTCGGCGTGTTCGGCGACGAGGCGAGGACGGGCAAGAGCGCGCTGAGCGACCTGCGCGAGGGCAAGGTCACGGCGCTCGTCGCGCACGCGCGCACGACGCCCGCCTGGCCGCAGGTCGCCCCGGCGTTCGGCGACCCGGCGCTCACCCCGCGGCGTGCTCGGGAGGTGCGCGAGCACCTGGAGCGGTGCGGCTCGCGAGCGTTCGTCACCGACCTGGTCGACGAGCACCTCACCGCCGCCCAGTCGCTCGCGCGCGACGCGGGGCTCCCCGAGGCGGTGCTGCGCAGCCTGCGCACGCTCGTCGACGACGACGTCTGGAGTGCGGGATGAAGCACGGTGCACGGACTCCCGAGGGCGGCGCCCAGCGGTACGCGCACGCCGCGGCGACGGCCGCTGGCACGGTCGTCGGCGAGTACTCGACCTCGTTCGCACGCGCGTGCCGGCTGCTGCGCGAGCCCGTCCGCGGGCACGTGCGCACGATCTACGGGCTCGTGCGGGTCGCCGACGAGATCGTCGACGCGCCGGACCTCGACCTGACGCCGCAGCAGCGCGGCGCCTACCTCGACGCGCTCGAGGCCGAGACGCTCGACGCGCTCCAGTCGGGGTTCTCCACCAACCTCGTCGTGCACGCGTTCGCCGCGACGGCACGCGAGCACGGGATCGGTCCCGAGCTCGTCGTGCCGTTCTTCGCCTCGATGCGCACCGACCTGCGCGCCGCCCAGCACGACGAGGCGTCGCTCGACGCCTACGTGTTCGGCTCGGCCGAGGTCGTCGGGCTCATGTGCCTGCGCGTCTTCGTCGGCGCGCCCGACGCGAGCGACGAGCTCGCAGCGCACGGGTACGACCGCCTCGCCCCCGGCGCGCGCCGCCTGGGAGCCGCGTTCCAGAAGGTCAACTTCCTGCGCGACCTCGCCGCCGACCACGACCAGCTCGGCCGTCGTTACCTGCCCGGTGACGACTCCGGCGTCCTGACCGACGCGCAGCGCGACGCCGTGCTCGACGACATCGACGCGGACCTGGCGGCGGCCGCGGTCGCGGTCGCCGCGCTGCCGAGGTCCAGCCGGCGCGGCGTGCGGGCCGCGCACGACCTGTTCTCCGCCTTGTCCGGCCGACTGCGCGCGACGCCCGCCGCTCGCATCGCCCGCGAGCGCGTCCGCGTGCCGGCGCCGACCAAGGCGCTCGTCGTCGCACGCACGCTGCTGCCCGCCGGGTGGCGGTCGTGACCGCGCGACCGCGCGCGGTGGTGATCGGCGCGGGCATCTCGGGGCTCGCCACGGCCGCGCTGCTGGCTCGCGAGGGGTACGACACCGACGTGGTCGAGCAGCAGGGCCACGTCGGCGGGCGGGCCGCGACCTGGGAGCACGACGGCTTCACGTTCGACCTCGGGCCGTCGTGGTACCTCATGCCCGAGGTGTTCGACCACTTCTTCCGCCTGTGCGGGACCAGCTCGGACGCCGAGCTCGACCTCGTCCGACTCGACCCGGCCTACCGGGTCTTCTTCGCGGGCGAGCGCTCCGACGGGCCGCCGCCGGTCCAGGACCGCGAAGGCGTCACGTCGGTCGACGTGCGCACCGGGCGCGCGCACGAGGCGTTCGAGGCGCTCGAGCCCGGCTCGCGGTCCCGGCTCGAGGAGTACCTCGCGTCGTCGCGCGAGGCCTACGAGCTCGCGCTGCGCCACTTCCTGTACTCGACCTTCGCGCGACCGACGACCTTGCTGCGCCGCGAGCTGCTGCGACACGCCCCGCGGCTCGGACGCCTGCTGACGACGTCCCTGGAGCGGTTCGTCGCCGACCGGTTCACCGACCCGCGCGCGCGCCAGGTGCTCGGCTACCCCGCGGTCTTCCTCGGCACCTCGCCCGAGCGCGCGCCCAGCCTCTACCACCTGATGAGCCACGCGGACCTCACCGAGGGGGTGCTGTACCCGCGCGGCGGGTTCGGTGCGGTGATCGACGCCGTGCTGCGGTGCGCGACGCGGGCCGGCGTGCGCGTCCGGACGTCCGCACGAGTCACCGCCGTGCGGACCACCGAGCTCGAGGGTGCGCGCGGGCGCGGGCCGCGGCACCGGGTCGTCGGCGTCGAGCTCGCCGGCGGCGAGGTGATCGAGGCCGACCTCGTCGTCGGAGCGGGCGACCTGCACCACCTTGAGACCGCGCTGCTCCCCCCGCACCTGGCTACCTACCCCGAGCGGTGGTGGCGCCGGCGCGATCCCGGCCCGGGCGCGGTGCTGGTCCACCTCGGCGTGCGGGGGCGGGTCCCGGAGCTCACGCACCACTCGATGTTCTTCACGCGCGACTGGCGCGCGAACTTCGACGCCGTCCTCGGTGCGCACCCGCAGGTGCCGGACCCCGCGTCGTTCTACGTGTGCGCACCGTCGCGCACCGACGACGGCCTCGCTCCCGCGGAGCACGAGAACCTCTTCGTGCTGGTCCCGGTCCCGGCCGACGAGGCGCTCGGCCGGGGCGGGCTCGACGGGGGCGGCGACCCCGCCGTCGAGCGCGTCGCGGACGCGGCGATCGCGACGCTCGCGTCATGGGCCGGGGTCCCGGACCTGGCCGAGCGCGTCGTCGTGCGCCGCACGGTCGGTCCCACCGACTTCGCCCACGACCTGTCGTCCTGGCGTGGCGGCGCGCTCGGCCCGGCGCACACCCTGCGGCAGAGCGCGTTCCTGCGCGGGCGCAACGTCTCGGCGCGGGTCGACGGCCTGCTGTACGCGGGCGGTTCGACGTTGCCGGGCATCGGGTTGCCGATGTGCCTCATCAGCGCGGAGCTCGTCGTCAAGCGGCTGCGGGGCGAGACCTCGGGCGCACCGCTTCCCGAGCCCGCCGGGGTCGGGCACGAGGTGCCGGCATGACGGGCGCGTACCTGCTGTGCCTCCTGCTGGCGGGTGTCGGCGTCGCTCTGCTCGACCGACGATGGCGCCTCGCGGCCTGGCGCGACGTGCCCGGCTCCCGACGCCGCACGCTCGCCCTCGTGGGGGTCGGCTCGGCGCTGCTGCTCGCGTGGGACGTCGCAGCGATCGCGCTCGGCTTCTACGGGCGCGGGGAGAGCGACGCGCTGCTGGGCGTGTGGCTCGCGCCGCACCTGCCGCTCGAGGAGGTCGTGTTCGTCGCGTTCCTGTCCTACACGACGCTCGTCGTCGCGGGCGGTGCCGACCGGGTCCTGCGAGTCCGTACGTCTCGCGGTGTCGACGGCGCCGCGCCCGACCTGCCGTCGCGGGTGGCGTCATGACGTACGCGGGCCTGGCGGTCGTCGTGGTGCTCGCGTGCGCCGCCGTCACGGCGTTCGCCGTCACCACCGAACCGCGACGCGGCCGCCCCCGCGCGCACCTGCTCGCGGTCGTCGCCCTGACGGCGCTCGTGCTGGGCGTGCTCACGGTCGTGTTCGACAGCGTCATGGTCACCACGGACCTCTTCCGGTACGACGAGGCCGCGCTCCTCGGCTGGCGCGTCCTGCGCGCCCCCGTCGAGGACCTCGCATGGCCGCTGGCCACCGCCCTGCTGCTCCCCTCACTCGCCGCGCTGCACGTCCGGAAGCCCCTCGACGAGCCCGCGGACGCCTCGCAGCCCGCGCCCCGACGTCCGGAGGTACGACGATGACCACGGCCGAGCTCCGCCGCGGCACCGACTGGCGTGCCGGGGTCCGCCAGCTCGTCGGGTCGTCGCGCCCGTTGAGCTGGATCAACACCGCGTACCCGTTCGCTGCCGCGTACCTGCTCGCCGGAGGCGGGCTCGACGCGGTGCTCGTCGTCGGGACCGTGTTCTTCCTCGTGCCGTACAACCTGCTGATGTACGGGCTCAACGACGTGTGGGACCACGAGTCCGATCTCGCGAACCCGCGCAAGGGCGGCGTCGAGGGCGTCGTGCTGGACACGCGGTGGCACCGGACCACGGTGCTGGTGTCGGTCGCGGCGAGCGCACCGTTCGTCGTCGCGCTCGCGGCGATCGCCGTGGCCCGGCGCAGCCCGGCGTCGTTGGTGGTGCTGCTGGTGAGCGTGTTCGCCGTCGTCGCCTACTCGGCGCCTCGCCTGCGGTTCAAGGAGCGCCCCGGCCTCGACTCGGTGACCTCGGCGACGCACTTCGTCAGCCCGGCCGTGCTCGGGGTGACGCTCGCGGGAGGCACGTGGTCGTGGTCGGTCACGGCGACCCTGCTCGCGTTCTTCGCGTGGGCCTGCGCGTCGCACGCGTTCGGCGCGGTGCAGGACGTGCGCGCGGACCGTGGTGCGGGCATCGGCTCGATCGCGACCGTGCTGGGCGCCCGGCGGACGGTTCGGCTCGCGATGGCCGGCTACGCGTTGGCGGCCGCCCTGCTGCTCACCGCCGGCTGGCCGACGGCCCTCGCGGCGGTGGTCCCGGTGGCCTACCTCGCCTCGATCACGCCGTTCCGGTCGCTCACGGACGACGAGTGCGAGCAGGCGAACCGCGGGTGGCGGCGCTTCCTGTGGCTCAACCTCGTCGCGGGCTTCGCGATCACGCAGGGCCTGATCATCGCCGCGTTCGCGGCGCGGGGCTGACCGTGCGCGTGTGGTCGCTGCACCCCGAGCACCTCGACCGCATCGGGCTCGTGGCCGGGTGGCGTGAGGGCCTGCTGGCGCAATCCGCGCTGCGGCGGCCCGAAGGCGGCTACGGGCGGCACCCGCAGCTCGAGCGGTTCCGCGCGAGCCCCGAGCCGCTCGCGGCGATCGGCACCTACCTCGAGTCGCTCGCCGACGAGGCCGACGCGCGTGGCTACCGGTTCGACCGGACGCGCGTCGTGGTCCCCCGCACGGGGGTCGCGGACCACCTGCTCGTCGTGACCAACGGGCAGCTCGCGTACGAACGCGCGCACCTGCTCGCCAAGCTCGACCAGCGCTCGCCTGCGGACGCGGAGCGGCTGCGCGCGCACCCGCTGCGCGCCCACCCGAGCTTCGTCGTGGTCCCCGGCGACGTCGCCACCTGGGAGCGCACCTGACCGTTCGCCCGGCGCGACGCTGGGCGCAGCGGTAGCCTCCCGTCAGCGCACCACGGGCAGGACGCGGAGGAGCCGTGAGCGACCCCGGTGGCACGACCGCAGACCCGACGCCGACGCACGCCGGGCGCCGCGAGCTCGCCCCCGACCTGTACGGACTCGTGCTCGTCCTGCTGTCGGTGGGGTACATCTTGTTCGCGGTGTCGTCGGCGCTGTGGGCGCAGGTCGCGGTCTCGGTGCTGCTGTTCGTGAGCCTCGTGCTCGCGGTGCGCACGTCCGTGCCCTCGCCGCGGGTCCGCGGTGCCATGCGCGCGATCCTCGTCGTGGGCGTCGTGGCCACCGCGTCGTCGCTGCTCTTCCTGCCCGAGCGCGACGCCGTCGCGGTGGTCGACGCGACGCTCGCCGCCGTCGTCGGCTTCACGCTCGTCGTGGTCCTCGCACGCGTGCTCGAGCACCGCACCGTGACGCTGCGCTCGATCGCGGCCGCGCTGTCCGGCTACCTCCTGCTCGGCATCATGTTCACGCACGTGTTCGGGCTCGTGGCGTGGCTCGAGCCGCCGTTCTTCGCCGACGGTGCCACGGCGGACGGCCGTGCGCTGCAGTACTTCTCGTTCACCACGCTGACGACGCTCGGCTACGGCGACCTGACCGCCGCGACGTACGCCGGGCGAGGCCTCGCGACGTTCGAGGCGCTGCTCGCGCAGGTCTACCTCGTGACGATCGTCGCGCGACTGGTCGCGTCGTGGCACGGCCCGCGCGTCGGCGGGCCGCCACCGGTCCCCTAGCCGTCGAGCCCCGCGACGAAGGCGAGCAGCGCGGCGCGCGACGTCCCGTCGTCGACCGCGTCGGCCGGGATCGCCAGGAGGCGGTCCCACGCCTCGCGGGCGTCGTCCTCGCCCGCGAGCGCAAGGTAGGCCAGGAGGTAGCCCCCGAACGTCGTGGCGGTGCCGTCGGGCCCGGCCTCCGTGACGGCGTCGCGGATCCGCTGCGGGTCCACGCCGGTGGCGAGCGCTGCCTGCGCGGGGCCCATGGGGAGCAGCTGGATACCGAGGATCGCACTGGGTTCGGGGCTGAACCATGTCGCGTAGTCGCGCTTGCCGCCCCACACGAGCGAGACGATCTCGTGGTCGAAGCCCGGCACCGGCTCCGGCGCGGTCCAGTAGGTGCGTGCCGCGGCCGACTCCGTGGACGCGAGCCAGGTCGCCTGCGTGACCAGGGCGTCCTGACCCGACGCCTGCGCCCACAGCCCGAGCCCGTTCCACGCGTTGACCGCCTCCGAGCTCGACTCCTGGTTGTTGCCGTCGGCGAACGGTGACGTCCCCGACGCCCACGAGTGGCCGCTGTACGGGTCGAACGCGCGCAGCTGCGGGAGCTCGTCGCTGGGCGTCGCCGCGGCGACGTCCGCCGCGAGCAGGTCCATGACGGGTGCGAGCTCGTCGGCCAGCGCGGCGTCGTCGGAGGCGAGCAGCCCCGCGGCGGCGAGCAGGTAGCCGTAGTGGAAGTGGTGGTCGTTGAGCTCGTCCGAGCCGAACGCGGGCGTGAGCCCGATGACCGAGCGCGCGTCCGGGTCGTAGACGAAGCACCGGGCGTCGCGCTCGACGCACCCCTCCGGCTGGGTCCACTCGCGCAGCGCGTCGACGGTGCGCGTGCGCAGGTCGGCGACCTCGTCGGGTGCGCCGAGCTGCTCGCCGAGCACGACGAGCGTGGCGGCGCGGAACAGCGCCTTCGCGCCGAAGTACGTGTCGGAGGGGAAGGGCGGCGTGGCCGCGACGTCGTCGACCAGCGCCGTGAGGATCGCGTCACGCTCCTGCGCCGACGCGGCCGTCAGGTCCGGGACGACCGAAGGTCGCACGGTCGGCGCGAACGCGGTGAGACGCGAGCCCGCGCACAGCTCCAGCGGCCCGCCGACGCTCGCGTACTCGCCCAGCCCGCACCCGTCCCGCTCGGGCTGGTCACCCGTGCGCTGGTGCGGCGCGAGCACGTACGCACCGGCGCCCCCGGACGTCCGGTAGGTGAGCGTGGTGCGCGCGGTCTGCGCATCGACCCCGTACGTGACGTCGACGCCCTGCACGGGATGCTGGGCGGCGTCGGCGAGCGCACGCTCCGACGCGCTCGTCGCGTCCTGCGGCAGGGCGTACCAGCCGGCCACCTCGCCGTCGGCGAGCGCCGTCGTGCCGCCGTCGAAGCTCGGCGCACGCAGCGCCCAGGTCGCACCGCCGACGTCACCGCGCGCGGTCGCCGGCCCGTCGGGCGTCGCGCTCAGGGCGCCGTCCGTGCGGACGGTCACGTCCCGGGCGGCGGTGAACGTCACCACGGGCGAACCCTCCGCGAGCGCGACGTGACCCAGCACCTCGCCGTCGTCGTCCAGCAGCGCGATCGTGACGGCGACGGGGTCGGCCGCGGTGACCGTGTAGCCCGCGGCGCCCACGTCGACGGTCAGCGCGACGACGTGCGGGGCCGCGACCGTCTTCGCGGACGCGACCGGCTGGGGCAGGCCGAGCGTGAACCCCGGACCCGTGAGCTGGAACGACAGCGGCTGGGCGAAGACGGGCTGATCGCCGAACACCAGGCCGCTGTACCAGCGGTTGGACTGCGGCAGCACCCCGTCACCGACGCGCGCGGGCGGGAGCTTCGCGACGTCGCGCGCGGGCACGCCCGCCACGAGGGCGGCCACGTCCGGGGTGGGCACGGCCGCGTCCTTCGGGCCGGCGACGGGCGCGGCCGCGCCCGGGCCGGACCCGTCGTCCCGCTCGGCAGCGGCGTACGCGACCGCCACCCCCGCGAGCGCCGCGAGCACGACCACCGCGGCGGCCAGCAGCCACGCGCGCCGCGTCACCCGAAGACCCCGTGGACGTAGGACGTCACGGCGTCGGAGACGGTGGTCACCACCCCGTCGTTGCGCAGCGACAGGCGTGCCTGCACGGGCGTGCCCGAGCCGACGAGGCCGTTCTGGTCGCCGTCGACGAGCTCGTCGGACGTCACGGTGACGAGCGCGAGCGCCTTCCCGCCGACCGTGGTCACCTGCACGCGCTCGACGTGCCCGGCGAGCGTCGCGGTGTTCGGCAGCTCGATCGAGACCGGGGCGTCGTCGGGCACGCGCGCGTACTCCTTGGCCGAGAGCGTGTACTCCGCCTGGACGTACAGCGACCCGGCGATCTGCACGGTCGCGAGGTGGTCGGCGGCCGAGACGAACGTGCCCTGCCGCGCGCCGACCTCCGTGACGGTGCCGTCCTGCGTGGCGAGGACGACGAGGTTGCCGTCCGCGTCGATGGTCGTCGCCTGGCCCGCGTTGCTCACCGTGCCGAGGGACAGGTCGCGGTCGAGCGACGCGGAGTCGAGGACGAACAGCGGGTCGCCCTGCTCGACCTCGTCGCCGGCCGTGACGTGCTGCCCGACGACGAGCCCCGCGTACGGGGTGCCGACGACATAGGTCTGCCCGAGGATCTGCGCGGAGTCGCTCGAGGCGATGCTGCGCTGCTCGTTCACGTGGTACGTGGCGTAGGCCGCCACCAGGAGGACGACGACGGTGCCCACGAACAGCTTGAGTCGTACGCGCCAGGTCATGCGGCACCTCCGGTCGTGAGCGCGAGGGCGGGGACGTCCTCGCGCACGCTTCGGTTCTCGGCGGGCGTGGCGGTCCTGCGGGCCGCCGCCCGTGCCGCACGGCGGCCGGCGCGTGCCTCGCGCCAGGCCGTGAGCACGAAGCCGCCCAGGATCAGGGTGTTGGTCGCGTTCCATGCGACGGCCAGGCTGGGGTACCCGTTCGAGACGTCCTTCCACAGGCCCACGGCGGTGGTCAGGGCGAGGAACTCGAAGAAGAGCACCTGAGCAGTGATGAAGGCGAAGGGCGAGCGGTACGCGCCCTTGGAGCCCGTGACGTGCCAGGCCTGGTCACGGCGCAGGATCGCGTTGACCAGGGCCCGCGTGTAGATCGGGAACGACACGGACGCGAGCAGGAGCACCTGCCAGCGGAACGAGCCGAGCGTGTAGAACGCCAGGAAGATCTGCATGACGTAGAACCCCGCGTAGTACAGCGCCCACGTCAACGGCGTGATCGTGAGGTTCATGGGTGTCAGGTCGAAGTAGATCTGCAGCGGCGGGACGAGCAGCAGCAGGAGCGGGGCGATGCCCGTGAGGTAGTGCGTCGCGGTGACCGTGTACTGCAGCCGCTGGTCGAGCGTCAGCGGGTGCCGCCTGGACAGCGGGTTGTGCGTGAGCATGATCTCGAAGCCGCCCGTGGCCCACCGCAGCTGCTGCTTCGAGTACGCCTCGATGGTCTCGGGGGTGTCCCCGACCGCGAGCGTGTCGGGGATGTAGACCGTGCGCCAGCCCTTCTCGTGCAGCATGAGCGAGGTCCACACGTCCTCCGACTTCGAGTCGGAGTAGATGCCGCCGACCGAGTCGATCGCCGCGCGCCGGAAGACCACGTTCGTGCCGACGCAGAACGCCGCGTTGAACCGGTTCCGACCGGGCTGGATGAAGCGGTAGAAGACCGCCTGCATGTAGCCCGCGCCCTTGGAGATGACGGTGTGCAGGTTGCCGTACGTCTGCGGGGTCTGCACGAACGCGACACGGTCGTCGGAGAAGAACGGCACGGTCTCGTGCAGGAACGTCGGCCGCGGCACGAAGTCGGCGTCGAGCACGGCGAACAGGTCGCCGTGGGCGATCGACAGCGCGTGGTTGATGTTGCCCGCCTTGGCCCCGTTGCTCGACAGGCGGCGCACGTAGCGCGCGCCGAGCTCGGCGGCCAGGTCGCGGACCTCGTCGGAGCGGCCGTCGTCGAGCACCCAGGTGTGGTGCGTGCCCTGCATCCCGAGGGCCGCGGTCACGGTCCGGCGGATGGTCTCGAGGTCCTCGCCGTACGTCGTGATGAACACGTCGATCTCGACGGGCCGGTTGCGCAGGTACATCTGCCAGTCCTGCGGGCGGTCCTCGACACGGCCCCGCACGATGTCGGCGACGTCGTACATGCGGTCCTGCGCGTGGTGGAACGCGAACGACCGTGGGTCGTGACCGGCCGAGAGCACGGTCCACATCGCCAGGAGGGCGTGCACGACGAGCACGGTCTCCGCGGCGATGACCATCGAGTACGGCAGCCAGTCCCCCCTGTTGCCCGGGTTGAGCAGGAAGACGGCGTAGATGACGATGCCGGCGCTCGCGAGCAGCACCATGAGGATGAGCGAGGGGCTCTGCGCCGCCTGGCTCTCGGTCGACCGTGCCGGCCGCGCGTGCGGCTCGTCGGTACGGCGCGGCTCGAGGACGAGCCTGTCGAACGTCGTGGCCATGGGGCCCCCCTCCGTCGTGCCCGAGACGGGCACCGGAGGTGGACCCACCGGTGCCGTTGCGACGGCGGCGGTGGCGCCAGGATCACGGAAGCGAGCCCCCGTGGTGACAGCTCGACGCTAATGGACGGTTCGGGCGATCTGTCCAGACCTGTTCCACTGTGTCCCACGTCACACTCGACGAACTCGCAGGTCAGGCAGCACGTCGAGCCGCTGGATTGCCCCGTTCGGGCGCCCGCCTGGCGGATGCGCCGCTCACTCGAACGGCAGCTCCGCGGTCAGGTACCGCTGCACGGTGGGAGCGACGAGCGCGACGAGCTCGTCGGCACCGCGCTCGGTCAAGGGCGCGAGCTCGACCACGTGCCGCATGAGGAGCAGCCCGACCATCTGGCTCGCGACGAGGGAGGCTCGCACCTCGGCATGGTCGGCGCCGATCGCGTGCGCCACGGGGGTCAGCACCTCGGCGACGACGAGGCGCCGCAGGAGCGGTGCCAGCTGCGGCTCGGTCGCGACCGCGCGCAGCAGGGCGACCCCGCGTCCGCGCGCCACGGCGTCCTCCAGCACGCCGTGCACCAGAGCCGCGACGAGCCGCTCGCCGACGTGGGCGCGGTCACCGTCGGCGATGCGCATGGCGAGCACCCGGGGGTCGAACGGCAGCTGCACCGACGCGACGAACAGCTCGGCCTTGCCGCCGAACCAGTGCCCGACGAGCTTGGGGTCGACCCCGGCCTCCGCGGCGATCGCCCGCACGGTCGCGCGCCGGAACCCGACCTCGGCGAACTGACGACGGGCGGCCGCGAGGATCTCGTCCCGCGTCGTGCTCGCCCCCGGCCGCCTGCCACGGCGCGCCGCGGGCTCGTCGACCGGCGCGTCGCTCCCCTTGACCACCACGCGCCACCTCCCTAGATTTCCACACGTGAGGATATTCCTCGCCGAGCGTACCGGGAGGCCGCCATGCGGGCCATGATCGTCAAGGAGTTCCGCGAGCTGCGGCGCGACCACCGCACCATGGCGATGCTGTTCGCGCTTCCGATCGTGCTGCTCGTCGTGTTCGGCTACGCGGCGAACTTCACGATCGACTCGATCTCGACGCAGGTCGTAGGCCCTCACGCCGACCAGGTCGCCACGCTGCTGCCCCCGTTGTTCGACGTCCAGGGCACGGACCCCGGCGCCACCGCGGACGACGCCCGCGGGCTGGTGCGCGACGACGTCGCCGACGTCGTCCTCGACACCTCGACGTCCCCGCCCACCGCGTACGTCGACGGCTCCAGCCTCTTCGTCGCCCAGACCGCGTCGGCGGCCCTCGGACGTGCGGGCGACCAGGTGCTCACCGAGGTCCTGTTCAACCCCGACCTCACGACGTCCTGGGTCATGGTCCCGGCCCTCGTCGGGCTGATCCTCACCTTCGTCGGGACGATCATCACGAGCATCGGGCTCGTCCGGGAACGCCAGACGGGCACGCTCGAGCAGCTCGCGGTCATGCCGCTGCGACCCGCCGACGTGATCGTCGGGAAGATCGCGCCGTACTTCCTGCTCGCGTCGTTCGACATGCTCGTCGTCACGCTGCTCGGCGTGTGGATCTTCGGCGTGCCGTTCAACGGCAACCCGGCGCTGTTCGCGCTCGCCGCGGCGACGTTCCTGTTCGTCGTGCTCGGCGTGGGCGTGCTCATCTCGACCGCGTCGCAGACCCAAGGCCAGGCGATCCAGGTCGCGCTCATGACCCTGATGCCGCAGATCCTGCTGTCCGGCTTCATCTTCCCGCTGCAGGCGATGCCCGCCGCGATCTCGTGGATCGGGTACTGCCTGCCCCTGACCTGGTTCGTCAAGGTCTCGCAGGGGATCATGCTGCGCGGCGCGGGGCTGGACTCTCTGTGGCCCGCGCTCGTCGTGCTCGCGGCCATGGCGGTGCTCGTGTTCAGCGCCGCCGTGCTGCGGTTCCGGCGCGACCTGGCGCCCGCCCGGCGCACCACCGCGCGCACCGCCGAGCCGGTGTCGGCATGACGAGCGAGGCAAGGGCGGGCACGAAGGACGAGCCGCGCCGGCGCGACTTCGGTGCGTACGGCGTGAGCGTGCGGTTCGACGACGTGCGCGCGCTCGAGGACGTGACGCTCCCGGTCCCCGCGGGTGCCGTGACCGCGGTCGTCGGCGGCGACGGCGCCGGCAAGTCGACGCTGCTGCGGGCGCTGGCCGGGGTCGTCCCGGTCGAGCACGGCTCGGTCGTCGCACCCGACCGGCGCCGGATCGGCTTCATGCCGACGGGCGGCGGGACGTGGGCCGAGCTCACGGTCGACGAGCACGTCGACTTCGTCGGCGCCGCGCACCGGCTGCGTGGCAGCGACCTCGAGCGCCGGCGCGAGCGCCTGCTCGACGCGACCGGCCTGCGCGAGGCCCGGCGGCGCCTCGCGTCGCAGCTATCAGGCGGCATGCGTCAGAAGCTCGCGTTCGGCCTCGCGACGCTGCACGACCCGGTGCTGCTCGTCCTCGACGAGCCGAGCACCG
Organism: Cellulomonas gelida; assembly: GCF_006538725.1. Lineage (GTDB taxonomy): Bacteria > Actinomycetota > Actinomycetes > Actinomycetales > Cellulomonadaceae > Cellulomonas > Cellulomonas gelida. Next base: position 7,314 of record NZ_BJLQ01000033.1, on the reverse strand, counting down.
GGGTCGACCCGGTGAGCAGGGTCGACCTGTGGCGGCTCGTCGCGCAGGCGGCGTCCGCCGGTGCGGCCGTCGCGTTCTCCACCACGTACCTGGACGAGGCCGAGCGCGCCGGCACCGTGCTGGTCCTCGACCAGGGGCGCACGCTGCTGTCAGGGCCGCCCGACGACGTCGTGCGCGGCGCGCCGGGCCACGTGCGCCGCGCGACCGCGACGCACGACCCGGCGCGGACCTGGCGCCGCGGGCGGGAGGTCCGCGCCTGGTTCCCGGTCGGTGCCGAACCCGTCGGGCAGGCCGTGCCGGTCGACCTCGAGGACGCCGTCGTCGCCGCGGCGCTCGCGCGCGAGGCGACGGCATGACCGAGCTCGTGCGGGTCGCGGCGGTCACGCGGCGGTTCGGCGACCAGGTCGCGGTGGACGACGTCTCGCTGTCCGTCGAGTCGGGCGAGATCGTCGGGCTGCTGGGCGCGAACGGTGCCGGGAAGACGACGCTGATCCGCATGCTGCTCGGACTGACTGCGACCGACGCGGGCGAGCTCCGGCTGCTCGGGGAGGCCCCCAGCAGGTCGACCCGGCGCCGCGTCGGGTACGTGGCCCAGGGGCTCGGGCTCTACGACGACCTCACGGTCCGGGAGAACCTGGCGTTCGCCGCGAGCGCGTACGGTCACCCGACGCCGCCCGTGCCCGCGGATCTCGTCCCGGTCGCCGACACGCTCGTCGGCGCGATCGGCCTCGGCCGCCAGCGCAGGCTCGCGTTCACCGTCGCGCTCGCGCACTCCCCCGCGCTGCTGGTGCTCGACGAGCCGACGTCCGGCGTGGACCCGCTCGCGCGCGCGCGGCTCTGGGACCGCGTGCACGCACGCGCGGACGCGGGTGTCGGGGTGCTCGTGACGACGCACTACATGAGCGAGGCGCAGCAGTGCGACCGGCTCGTCCTGATGTCGCGCGGACGCGTGGTCGCCACCGGGTCCGAGGCCGAGATCACCGCGTCGACGACGGCGGTCGCGGTCGACGCCGCGTCCTGGCAGGAGGCGTTCACCGTCCTCGACGGCGCGGGGCTCCCGGTCATGCTCGCGGGCCGGTCGGTGCGCGTCGCCGCCGTCCCCCGCGAGCGGGTCGAGGCCGTGCTGCGCGACGCAGGGCTCGACGCGCGCGTCCGGGACGTGGCCGCGACGCTCGAGGAGGTCATGGTCGCGCTGGACACCGACCGCGTGCGCGTCGCCTGAGCGGCGCCCGTGCTGCCGCCACTCGTCGGCTCAGGCCGGGCGGCAGTCCCGCGGCTCGGCGACCCGCACGGTGCCCGTGCACAGCTCACGGTGCAGGCCGCGTGAGTCCGGCGGGGCGAACTCGTCGGCGCGGTCGTCCGTGACGACCTCCATGCCCTGCACGTCGCCGCCGACCCGGTAGGTGAGGACGATCGGGTCACCCTCCGTGGTCGGCTGCGTCACGACGAGCGAGGCCGCGCGACCCGCGTCCAGCGCCGCGTCGAGGCACGCCCAGGCGGGCTCCGGCACGCGTTCGCCCTGGTCGAGCCGGACGACGCCGCACGAGGACGCCGCGATCGTCGCCGGGGTGGTCGCCGCGGTGGTCGTCCCGGTCGCGGAGGACCGTGGGACGGCCGCGCCCGCGGTCTGCTGGCACGCCGTGAGGGCCGCCACCAGCACGCCGACGACCCCCACGACCGTGGTCGCGCCGCCGAGCACCGCACGCGTCGTCGCCTGCACACCGGCTCCTTCCGCCTACCGGTCTCGTGTGGCGAACCCTGTGGTCCTTGCAGACGCCGCGGCGGCCCGTCGGCGGGCGCCTGCGCCGCTGCTCGGGTCGCCGGACGGCGCGGGCCACCGCAGACTTGCCGCGTGCGCACCATGGGAGTCGAAGAGGAGTACCTGCTGGTCACGCCCGAGGGCGAGCCCGCGGCGCAGTCACCGGCCGTGCTCGGGCTCGCGGCGCGCGAGGTGCCGCGGACCGCCGAGCCGGGCGGCGACGTCGAGAAGGAGTTCAAGAGCGAGCAGGTCGAGACGTCGACCAAGCCGTGCACCGACCTGGGCGAGCTGCTCACCGAGATCCGCCGGGGCCGCGAGCGCGTCGACGACCTCGCACAAGCCGTGGGCGTGCGCATCGCGGCGCTCGGCACCGCGCCGCAGGCCGTCGACCCGACGGTGATCCCGGACAAGCGCGCCGGTCAGATCCGTGCCCGCTTCGGTCTGACCGCGCACGAGCAGCTGACGTGCGGCTGCCACGTGCACGTGTCCGTCGCGGACGACGAGGAGGGCGTGCTGATCCTCGACCACCTGCGCCCGTGGACGTCAGTGCTGCTCGCCCTGTCCGCGAACAGCCCGGCGTGGCAGGGCGTGGCGAGCGGCTACGCGAGCTACCGGTCGCAGGTGTGGGGCCGCTGGCCCACGGCGGGCCCGACCGCGCCGTTCGGCGACGCGGCCGGGTACCGCGCGCTCGTCGAGTCGCTCCTGGCGAGCGGCACGATCCTGGACGACGGGATGCTCTACTTCGACGCCCGCCTGTCCCAGCGCTACCCCACGGTCGAGGTGCGCGTCGCGGACGTGTGCCTGGACGCGGCCGACGCCGCGCTGCAGGCCGCGCTCGTGCGTGCGCTCGCGGACACCGCGGTCCGGCGCCCCGTCGACCCGGCACCGCCGCGTGTCGAGGTGCTGCGCACCGCGGCCTGGCGGGCCGCGCGGTCGGGCCTCAGCGGCGAGCTGGTCAGCCCGCTGTCGTGGCGACCGGCGCCCGCGGCCGACGTGGTCGACGAGCTCGTCGACCACGTGCGCGACGCACTGGTCGACAACGGCGACCTCGAGGCGGTCGAGCGCCAGCTCACCGAGGTCCGCCGCCGCGGCAACGGCGCGATCGAGCAGATGGCCTGGCGCGCCCGCGGGGACGACGACGCGGCCGTGGTCCGCCGTGCGACCCAGCGCACGCTCGGCGCGCACGCGCTCGTGGGCTGACCCGGCCAGCGTCAGCGGGCGAGATCGGCCAGCGGCACGCCGGGGTCGGCGAGGCGTTCGGGCCGCACGACGGCGCGCGAGCGGATCAGCGCCTGCACGTCGTCGACGACGTCCCACACGTTGACGTTCATGCCGGCGACGACGCGCCCCTGCCGCAGCCAGAACGCGACGAGCTCGCGCGCCGCCTCGTCGCCGCGCACGACGACCTCGTCGTACCCCTGGGAGCCCGGCCACCCCGTGTACTCCATGCCGAGGTCGTACTGGTCGGTGAAGAAGTACGGCAGGCGGTCGTAGGGCTCGTCGACGCCCAGGATCGTCGCTGCGGCGGTGGCACCGTGGTGCAGGGCCGCGTCCCAGTGCTCGACGCGGACGCGCTCGCCGAGGAACGGGTGGTCCACGGCCGCGAGGTCACCCACCGCGAGCACGTGCGGGTCCGACGAGCGCAGCCCGCTGTCGACCTCGATCCCGCCGTCGGCGCCCACCGCGAGACCCGCGTCGCGCGCCAGGCCCGACCGCGGGGTGGCACCGATCCCGACGACGACGAGCGCGGCGTCGAGCCGCGTGCCGTCGGCGAGCTCGACCGCGCCGACCGCGGTGCCGCCGGGCTGTGCGGGCTGCAGCGCGCGCACGTCCACGAGCGTGCGCAGGTCGACGCCGTGCTCGCGGTGCAGGTCAGCGAACGCGTGCGCGAGGCGCTCCCCCAGCACGGCCAGCAGCGGCGCCGGGTCGCGCACCAGCACGGTCACGTCGCACCCCGCGGTGCGCGCCGCCGCCGCGACCTCGAGCCCGATCCAGCCGCCGCCGACCACGACGACGCGCCCGCCCGACCCCGCCACGCGCGCGAGCTGCTCGCGCAACCGGTCGCTGTCCGCCAGGGTGCGCAGCGTCACGACGCCGTCGAGGTCGCCGCCGGGCACGTCGAGGCGGCGCGGCTCCGACCCGGTCGCGAGGACCAGGTGGTCGTAGCCGGTTCGCGTCCCGTCGGAGTCGACGACCTCGCGCGAGCCGCGGTCGATCGCGGTCACCGTGACGGCGAGACGCAGGTCCACGTCGTGCGCCGCGTACCACTCGGGCGCGTGCACGAACGCCTGCTCACGCTCGTCGGACCCGGTGAGGTACCCCTTCGACAGCGGCGGGCGCTCGTAGGGGCGCTCCCGCTCCGCGCCGAGCAGCACGACCGAGCCGTCGAATCCCCGCTCGCGCAGCGCCTCGACCGTCTTCGCGCCGGCCAGCCCGCCGCCCACGACCACCACTCGTCCTGACATCGCCGTCTCCTGTCTGGTGCCGCTCGGAGCCCCAGCCGAGCAGGTCCGGAGCCCGAGGGCAACAGCACCGTCGTGGCGCGCCGCGGGCGAGCGTGTGACGAACTCCAGCGCCCCATGGGCTGCCGACCTGGCCGGTCGCTGGCACATTGGTCCGCATGCTCACCTGGCCCGGACGCCCCTACCCCCTCGGCGCCACCTACGACGGGACCGGCACGAACTTCGCGCTGTTCTCCGAGGTGGCCGAACGCGTCGAGCTGTGCCTGCTCGAACCCGACGGGAGCGAGCGACGCATCGAGCTCGTCGAGGTCGACGCGTTCGTCTGGCACTGCTACCTGCCCACGGTCCAGCCCGGCCAGCTCTACGGCTACCGCGTGCACGGGCCGTACGACCCGGAGAACGGGCACCGCTGCGACCCGTCCAAGCTCCTGCTCGACCCGTACGCCAAGGCGATCCACGGCCAGGTCGACGGCGACCCGTCGCTGTACTCCTACCGGTTCGACGACCACGAGCAGCGCAACGAGGACGACTCCGCCGCGCACACGATGATCTCGGTGGTCATCAACCCCTACTTCGACTGGGGCTACGACCGCCCGCCGGAGCACGAGTACCACGAGTCGGTGGTCTACGAGGCGCACGTGCGCGGCCTCACGCAGCGCCACCCCGCGGTGCCGGAGGAGCTGCGGGGGACGTATGCCGGCATGGCGCACCCCGCGGTGATCGACCACCTCAAGCAGCTCGGCGTGACCGCGGTCGAGCTCATGCCCGTGCACCAGTTCGTCGACGACCCGTCGCTGCAGGAGAAGGGGCTGTCGAACTACTGGGGCTACAACACGATCGGCTTCTTCGCGCCGCACAACGCGTACGCGGCCTTCCGCCACCCCGGGCAGCAGGTCCAGGAGTTCAAGGCGATGGTCAAGGAGCTGCACGCGGCGGACATCGAGGTGATCCTCGACGTCGTCTACAACCACACCGCTGAGGGCAACCACCTGGGCCCGACGCTGAGCTTCCGCGGCATCGACAACGCGAACTACTACCGGCTCGTCGACGACGAGAAGGAGCACTACTTCGACACGACGGGCACGGGCAACTCGCTGCTCATGCGCTCGCCGCACGTGCTGCAGCTGATCATGGACTCGCTGCGCTACTGGGTCACCGAGATGCACGTCGACGGCTTCCGGTTCGACCTCGCGGCGACGCTGGCCCGTCAGTTCCACGAGGTCGACCGGCTCTCGGCGTTCTTCGACCTCGTCCACCAGGACCCGGTCGTCTCGCAGGTCAAGCTGATCGCCGAGCCGTGGGACGTGGGCGACGGCGGGTACCAGGTGGGCGGGTTCCCACCGCTGTGGTCCGAGTGGAACGGCCAGTACCGCGACACCGTGCGCGACTTCTGGCGCGGCGAGCCCTCGACGCTCGGCGAGTTCGCGAGCCGGCTGTCGGGGTCGTCGGACCTGTACGAGCACACCGGGCGGCTGCCGATCGCGAGCGTCAACTTCATCACGGCGCACGACGGCTTCACGCTGCGCGACCTCGTGTCCTACAACGAGAAGCACAACGAGGCGAACGGCGAGGACAACCGCGACGGCGAGGGCTGGAACCGCTCGTGGAACTGCGGCGTGGAGGGCCCGACGGACGACTCCGCGATCAACGCCCTGCGCGGCCGTCAGCAGCGCAACTTCCTCGCGACCCTGCTGCTCTCGCAGGGCATCCCGATGCTGGCGCACGGAGACGAGCTGGGACGCACGCAGCAGGGCAACAACAACGTGTACTGCCAGGACAACGAGCTGTCGTGGGTGGACTGGGATCTCGACGACGAGCGCACGGCGCTGCTCGAGTTCGCCCGACGCGTCGTCCGGCTGCGCCGTGAGCACCCGGTGTTCCGTCGCCGCCGGTTCTTCGCGGGTGCGCCCGAGCACGGCGGCGAGTCGGACCTGCACGACATCGAGTGGCTCGCGCCGTCCGGCACGCACATGTCGGACGACGAGTGGAACAACTCGATGGCGCGCTCCGTCATGGTGTTCCTCAACGGCGACGCGATCGCCGAGCCGGACCTGCGCGGCGAGGAGATCGTCGACGACTCGTTCCTCATCCTGTTCAACGGCCAGCCCGACCCGACGTCGTTCACCATCCCGGACAGCGACTACGGCGAGGTGTGGACCGCGGTGCTCGACACCGACTCCCAGGTGGACCCGGGTGACACCGCCGCTCCCGGCGAGGAGCTCGCGCTCGCACGCCACTCGATGGTCGTGCTGACGCGTCCGCCGCTCCAGCAGATCCCGGCGACGTCGGGCTCGGGCGCTGTGGCGGCCGCGGCGCGCGAGGCCGCGAAGGTGGTCCCCGCGCGGGGCACGAAGCGCCGCGCGAGCAAGCGCCCCGCCGGCTCGGGCCGTTCCGCACCGTCGGCCGACGGCGCCGCGGCGGCGAGCGGGACGTCGCAGCCGTCGACCGGTGCCGACGCGTGACGGAGGTCCGTCAGACGCCGTCGCGTCGCCTGCCGGCGGCGGGCCGTCCGGTGCCCGTCTCCACCTACCGCGTCCAGCTCGGCGCCGACCTCACGTTCGACGACGTCGCGCGGCGCGTGCCGTACCTCGCGTCGCTCGGCGTCACGCACGTGTACCTCTCCCCCGTCCTGACCGCGGCCCCGGGCTCCACGCACGGCTACGACGTCGTCGCGCACGACGAGGTCTCACCCGTGCTCGGCGGTCTGCCCGGGCTGCGCCGGCTCGCGTCGGTCGCGCACGAGGCAGGCCTCGGCCTCGTGCTCGACATCGTCCCGAACCACATGGCCGTCCCGACGCCCGTGTGGCACAACTCCGCGCTGTGGTCGGTGCTCGAGGACGGGCCCGACTCGCCCTACGCCGCGTGGTTCGACGTCGACTGGTCGGCGGGCGACGGCGCGGTGCTCATGCCCGTGCTGGGCGACCGGATCGGCGCGGTCGTCGCTCGCGGCGAGCTCGTGCTCGGCGAGGAGGAGGTCCCGGGCCACGGCGCGCGCGTGGTGCTGCGGTACCACGACCACGTCTTCCCGGTCCGCGAGGGCACCGAGCACCTGCCGCTCGTCGAGCTGCTCGAGCGTCAGCACTACCGGCTCCC
>NZ_BJLQ01000032.1 GCF_006538725.1 Cellulomonas gelida | reverse complement strand
GGCGTGGGCCGGGCCGCCGCTCGTCGTGGGTTCGGGGCGGCCCGTGCTCCACGCGCGCCACTGCCCGACGACGACGCCGGTGACCTTCGGGTCGAGGACCTGCTCGCCAGCGCGCACGCGGTGCACGGTCGCGACGAGCGTCGCGGGCTCGGTGTCCTTGAGCAGGAACGCATCCGCCCCGGCGCGCAGCGCACCGGTCACGTACTCCTCGTCGTCGAACGTGGTCAGCACGACGACGCGCACGTCACCCAGCAGAGGGTCCGCCCGGATCTGGCGGGTGGCCTCGACGCCATCCATCCCGGGCATGCGCACGTCGAGCAGCACCACGTCGGGCAGCGTGGCGCGGACCACGTCGAGCGCGGCGGTGCCGTCTCCGGCCTCGCCGACGACCTCGACGTCCGGCTCGTGGTCGAGGATCATCCGCAGGCCCATGCGGATCGTCGGCTGGTCGTCGACGACGACCACGCGGGTCACATCAGGCACGTGCGCCCTCCAGGGGAAGTGTGAGCCCGACGCGCCAGCCGCCGCCCGGCTGCGGTCCGGCGGTCACGGTGCCGCCTGCCGCGGCGGCGCGCTCGCGCATGTGCAGCAGGCCGCTGCCGCCTCCGGTGTCGCGCGGCCGGGGCGGGCCGGGGTCCTGCACGACGAGCCGCAGCGTCCCGGCCGTCGCGGCCAGCGTGAGCGATGCGGTCGTCGTCGCCGAGTGCACGAGCACGTTCGTCAGCGCCTCCTGCGCGACCCGCACCACGGCGATCCCCACCGCGGGTGCGCACGCCGGCAGGGGAGCGGGCAGGGTCGCGTCCACGTCCAGACCCGCCTCGCGGACGCGTCCGACGACCGCGGGCAGCGACTCGAGGCCCGCCGTCGGGGCGTAGGGGGCGGACTCGTCGTCGCCCGTGCGCAGCACGCGCACCACGGACCGCATCGCGTCCAGCGCCTCGCGGCCCGCCGTGGCGATCCACCGCACGGCCTCGCGCGGCGCGTCGGGCTGGGCGTCCGCCACGCGGTCGGCGGCCTGCGCGCGCACGACGATCGCCGAGACGTGGTGCGCGACGACGTCGTGCAGCTCGCGCGCGATGCGCGTGCGCTCGTCGAGCACCGCCTCCCGCGCCCGGACCTCCTGCAGGGCGACGAGCTGCGCGTTGCGTTCCGCGAGCGATGCGGACGTCTGCGCGAGCCGGTGCACCATCGCCCCGATCACCGCGGAGGCGACGACGAGCGCGACGAGCTGCACGGCCGAGGACAGGTCGAGCACGGGGTGCCAGTCGAACGTGCTCAGCCCCCACGCCGCGTTGGCCACGCCCGCCTGCAGCGCCACCCCCGTCACCGCGGCGACCGGCGCCGCGACCCAGACCGGCAGCGCCCCGGCGCGGGTCACGGCATACGTCGTGGCGAGCAGCGGGATCACGTGGACGAGCGCCTGCATGCGGCCGCCGTCGACGACGAGCGTGTACGTCAGCGCGTACCCGAGCGTCACGAGCAGGAAGCCCGCGCGCGGTGCGGCCCGGCGCAGCGCGATCGCGACGACGAGCCACAGCCCGGCCCACCACCACGTCGCCATGGACCGCGGCATCCAGTAGTCCCACGAGCCCGCGATCATCAGGCCGCCGGCCCACAGCACCCCGACCGTCAGGGCGATCCCGACGTCGTTGCGCAGCTGCGCGCCCGTGGCGCGCGGTGCCAGGGGCGCGCTCGTCAGGGCCGGAGGCGGCGGTGCTCCCCAGCGCAGCAGGGCCTCGGTGGCGGTGTCGCCCTGCGTCGCACCGCCGGACGGCGACGCGTCCGGCCTGGTCACGGCGTTGCGGGCCGGATCAGCGGGCGACATACGCCACACCGTACGCGCGTGCGGCGGTGCGGCCGACGCACCCCAGACCGACACGCTCTCCACCCTGGGGTGGACCCGCGGCGCGCGAGGTCACCGCCGGGTGGGGGTCGCCTCGGCCGAGGGTCGGGTGCCGCGCGCGCCAGGACCCGACCCCAGCCCGACGCCCCGCGATGCCTCACCCGGCGAGGCTCATGGCATGACGACGAGCACCGGGGCCACGAGCCCTACGCCAGGCCGGTCGGTGCGCTCGGCAGCGATCCACGTGCCGGACCCGGCCGGCGCCGCACACCACCGCAGCGCACCCGGCACCGCCGGGGACGCGGCGGGTGAGGAGCCGCGCGTACCACGCACGGCTCACTCGACCGGGTCGTCGGCACCGGTGCCGGGCGGGGTGCTCGCGGCGGCCGTCGCGCAGGAGGGTGCGCGACGTCGTCGGCGGGGGCTCGGGTTCGTCGTCGCGCTCGTACTCGCTGGAGGGGCGGTGTACGGGCTGGGGCAGGGACGTTCGGACGCGGCCGTCGGGGAGCAGGGGGACCCGACGGCTGCGTCCGACCGTGGCGCAGTCGGGCCGGTGCCGGCCGACCAGACCGACGACGGCGTCGTCGGCGAGTGCCCCGAGCAGAACGACGAGGGCTGTGACGGGGACGCCGGCCAGGACACCGTCCAGGACGGCACCGACGCCGACGCGCACGTCGAGGCGGTCTCCGACGCGCTCGTCGCCACAGGACTCGACCCGACCCTCGCGCGGCGGCTCGCCCGCGCGCAGGCCGCCGCCGAGGCGGACGGCGTGGTGCTGACGCTGACATCGGGCAAGCGGACCGCCGAGGAGCAGGAGGGCCTCGTGGTGGCCGCGATCAAGCGGTACGGGTCGAAGCGCGAGGCCAGCCGCTGGGTGCTCCCGCCGGAGAGCTCCGCGCACGTGCAAGGGCTCGCGGTCGACGTCGGCCCCACCGAGGGCGCGCTGTGGCTCGGCGAGCACGGCCTCGACTTCGGCCTGTGCCGCACCTACGCCAACGAGGTCTGGCACTTCGAGGCGCTCCCGAAGGGCGCCACCGCCTGCGCCCCCATGGCCCCGGACTCCTCGTCGGGCTGGTGACCCGATCGACTCAGGTCGCGCTTCGTCGTTCCAGCATCGGTTCGTTGGTGCGAAGCGACGAACCGATGCTGGAACGACGAACCGGCGGCCGGGGGCGACGAACTGGGGGCGCGGGCTACAGCTGGTTGATGCGGAGGTGGTTGCCGGCCGGGTCGCGGAACGCGCAGTCGCGCACGCCCCACGGCTGGTCCATCGGCTCCTGGGTCACCTCGGCACCCGCGCCGGCGACCTTCTCGAACGTGCCGTCCACGTCGGACGTGGCCAGGACGAGCGTCGCGTACGAGCCCTTGGCCATCATCTCGGCGATGGTGCGGCGCTCGTCGTCGGTCAGGCCCGGGTCCGCCCCCGGAGGGGACAGGACGATCGAGGTCTGCGGCTGGTCCGGCGAGCCGACCGTGATCCAGCGCATCTGGCCGTAGCCGACGTCGTTGCGCACCTCGAAGCCCAGGACGTCGCGGTAGAACGCCAGGGAGGTGTCGGGGTCGTCGGCCGGCAGGAACGTGGTGTGAATGATGAGGTCCATACCGCCACGCTAGGAGCGCGGGCCGGCGACCGCTTCTCGATTCCTGACGTCTTGCCCGGCGCCCTGCGACGACGAGGGCGGGGCAGTGTCCGACGAGCGCGACGACTGCCGGATGGGCCGCATCACCTGCTTGGCCACACAGCTCGGGATGCCCGCACCGTCGTCGGCGGCCAGGCGCTTGTACTCGCTCGGCGACATCCCCACGAGCTCGGAGAACCGCGTGCTGAACGTCCCCAGCGACGAGCAGCCGACCGCGAAGCACACGTCGGTCACGGACAGGTCGCCGCGCCGCAGCAGCGTCATCGCGCGCTCGATGCGCCGCGTCATCAGGTAGCTGTACGGCGACTCGCCGTACGCGGCCCGGAACTGCCGGCTCAGGTGCCCGGCGGACAGGTGCACGCCGCGCGCGAGCGCCTCGACGTCGAGCGGCTGGGCGTACTCGCGGTCGATCCGGTCGCGGACACGGCGCAGCAGCGCGAGCTCGCGCAGTCGTGCGTCAGGCGTCCCGGTCATGAGCCTCAGCCTGCCTCGCCCCGGCGTCCCGACGCTAGACGCGCGCAGGCTTGGGGGAGCCGAGGGCGTCCAGCGCGCGCAGCAGGTTGGCGTGGCTCGACGTGCGGTACCACTGCGCCCAGTCGCCCGTGTAGCCGCGCGGCGAGCCCTCGATCGTCATGACGAGCGCGAGCCACATCCGGTACAGCAGCAGCCGCTCCGCCGCGCCCGGCGAGGTGACGTCGAGCGCGCCGACGAGCGCGGCGTCCTCCGGGCGGTCGAGCCCGTCCCACATGGGGTCCGCGCCGACGAGGTCGACGAGCGGGTCGCCCCACATCGCGCGCTCGGGGTCGATCACGCCGACGATCTCGCCCGTGGCGGGGTCGACGAACAGGTTCCCTGGCCACAGGTCGCAGTGGACGACCGACGGCACGACGACCTCGTCGAGCCGGTGGCCGTGCGCGTCCAGCGCGGCGCGGACCCGGTCCGCGCACACGTCGAGGTCCCACGTGGCGGCGTCGGCGAGCAGCGCCTCGACGATCGCGGTGAACGCCTCGCGCCACGTGGCGGCCTGCAGCGCGGGGGACTGCGGGTAGCCGAACGTCGTCCCGGTGACGGTCGCGAGCCGGCCGATGAGCGAGCCGAGGTCGCGCCGGGCGCGTGCCGCTCGCTCGTCGTCGGCGAACGACCCGAACCCGGCGTCCGACTGCGGGACGCCGTCCAACCAGGACGCGACGACGACGTCGCTCGGCAAGATCGTGCGCGTGAAGTCGGTGTGCAGCACGCGCGGCATCCGCAGCGCCGGGTGCTCGGCCGCGAGGCCGTAGACGAGCGCCTCGGTGCGGATGAGGTCCTTCTCGTAGGTCATGAGCCGCGACGTGTCCGTCGGCGCGGTCTTGACGACGACGCGCGTCCCGTCGTCGAGCGTGACGCGGTACGAGGTCGCGAAGTAGCCGCCCTCGAGCCGGACCGCGTCGACGAGCGCACCCAGCGGCGCGACGAGCGCCGTCAGGGCGTCGAGCGGGACGGTCACGGCAGGCGTGCGGGACTCGGTCACGCGAGGAGCGTAGGGCCCGCTCAGGTGTCGCGGTGCAGGTCCGACGGCCCGTCGGCGTCGACCACCCGATCGGCGACGCGCTCGTCGGGGACCGGCTCGTCGGCCGTGTGACCCGCGCGCGCGAGCTCGTCGGACAGGCGCGCCCGGTGGCCCGCCCGCAACGTGCGCAACGAGGCGAGCGTCGCGACCACGGCCGCACCGCCGGCGATGACGACGACGAGGAACCCGGCGTGCGACCCGTGCGCGTCGATGCGCGCCCCGGCGATCGACGACCCGATCGACACCCCGACGCCGAGCGACGTCCCCACCCAGGTCAGGCCCTCGGTGAGGCGCCCCGGCGCGACGAGCTCCTGGACCAGCCCGTTGCCGTTGATGAGGGTCGGCGCGATCGCGAACCCCGTGACGAACATGACGGCCGCGAGCGCCCACAGCGAGTTCACGACGAAGAAGAACGAGACGCCCACGGCGAGCAGCACCATGCCGATCGCGAACCGCACCCACAGCGGCTGCACCCAGCGGCGGGCGCCGTACAGCAGGCCGGAGACCAGCGACCCGGCGGCGAACACGGCCAGGATCAGCCCGGCCATCGACTTGCGGCCCTCCTCCTCGGCGAACGCGACGGTCGCGACGTCGGTCGCCCCGAAGATCGCGCCCATCGCGAGGAACACGCCGATGAGCAGCACCATGCCGGGCGCCGCGAGGATCGACGGCCCGCCGGCGTCGTGGCGCGGCGTGGGCGGCGGCTGCGTGCGTCGCTGCAGCAGGAACCAGGTGCCGCCGACGACCGTGGCGACGAGCGGCACGACGATGCCGGCCGTCGGGGTGACACCGGTCGCGAGCAGGGTGGCGGCCGCCGGCCCGATGATGAAGACGAGCTCGTCGAGCGCGGCCTCGAGCGAGTACGCGGTGTGCAGCGCGTTCGAGTCCCCGCGCAGCACGTACGTCCACCGGGCGCGCACGAGCGAGCCGAACTGCCCGCTCACGCCCGCGACGACCGCGGTCACGTACAGGACCGGCTCGGGCGCCTCGGCGACGAGCGCGACGATGAGCGCGACCATCCCCGTCGCGCAGGTCGCGAGCGCCGGGAACATCGCGCGGGCCTGGCCGTACCGGTCGACGGCGCGCGCGATCAGCGGCGCGGTGATCGCCGAGGAGACGATCAGCACGGCGGACACCCGGCCCGCCATCGCGTACGACCCGTAGATCGAGGAGACCGCGAGCACGACCCCGATGCCGACCATCGAGATGGGAAGCCGGGCGATCACGCCGGCGGCGGAGAACGCGAGAGCGCCGGGCCGTGACAGGACTTCGCGATACGGCCGGAACACGGGCCCATCGTCGCACCCGACCTGCTCGCGAGCCGCACGCGCAGCCGTGGTGCCGGACACGTTCGAGGCGCGCGCCGCGACACGGCGGGACGATTCGGTCATGTGGCGAGACGGTGCGGTGCAGGCGCGCGAGGCCCGGCACGGGTGCGGTCCCGCGGCTCGCGGGTGAGGATGTGCGGATGGTGGACGTGGTGGAGGTCGTCGAGGAGCAGCGGTTCGAGGCGCGCGACGCGGACGGGTCGCTGCTGGGGATCTCGGCCTACGACGCGCAGGGGAGCACCGTGGTGTTCACGCACACCGAGGTGCTGCCCGCGGCGGAGGGCCGGGGGGTCGGCAGCGGGCTGGTGCGCGGCGCGCTGGACCAGGTGCGCGCGTCGGGGCGTGACGTGGTCGCGCTGTGCCCGTTCGTGAAGGCGTGGATCGAGCGCCACCCGGAGTACCAGGACCTCGTGCGCGTCCCCGCCTGACCGGTGCCGTCCGACCGCCGCCGGGTGCGACACGGGCGACCGTGGGACCACGGACTGTGACCGTTCCCGGCCCGGGGTTCTAGAGTGCGTGCGATGGACACGACCGGGGTACCGCGCAGACGGCCGACGATCCGTGACGTCGCGGCCGCGGCCGGGGTCTCGCGCGGCACGGTGTCGCGCGTCATCAACGGCGGCCACTGGGTCTCGCCCGAGGCGCTCGCCGCGGTGCAGGAGGCCATCCGCACCACCGGCTACAAGACGAACCAGCACGCGCGCAGCCTCGTGACCGGACGCGCCAACTCCGTGGCGTTCCTGCTCACCGAGCCGCAGCACCTGCTGTTCGAGGACCCCAACTTCTCGATCCTGCTGCGCGGCGCGGCCACCGAGCTCGCGGCCCGCGGCATGCCGCTGCTGCTCATGGTCGCCGGGTCGCCCGCCGAGCAGGAGCAGATGCTCGGGTACGTGGGCGCGGGGCACGTCGACGGGGTGCTGCTGATCTCCTCCCACGCGGGCTCGCCCGTGCTGCGTGAGCTCGTGTCGCAGGACATCCCGACGATCGCGTGCGGCATCCCGCTGGGCTTCGAGTCGCAGGTGGGCTACGTCGCGGCCGACGACCTCGGCGGCGCCCGCACCATGACGCGTCACCTGGTCGAGCGCGGTCGCGAGCGCATCGCGATGATCACCGGCCCCATGGACACGCCCGGTGGGCGGCTGCGCCTCGAGGGCTACCGGCAGGAGCTCGGCGACCGGTTCGACGAGTCGCTCGTCGTGCACGGCGACTACACGCGGGCCTCCGGCACGGTGGCGATGACGGAGCTGCTCGAGCGGCGCCCGGACCTGGACGCGGTGTTCGCCGCGAACGACCTCATGGCGGCGGGCGCGATGGTCGTCCTGGCCGACGCGGGCCGCTCCGTGCCCGGCGACGTCGCGGTCGGCGGCTTCGACGACGCGGGCGTGGCCGTGACCGTGAACCCGCACCTGACGACGATGCGGCAGCCGTTCGAGCGGATCAGCGCGGAGATGGTGCGGCTGCTGCTCGAGGTCGTGGAGGGCAAGTCCTCCGCGGCGGTGACGCTCCCCGCGTCGCTCGTCGTGCGCGAGTCCACCTGACGCACGCCTGTCCGGACGCGACAGGACCCCGCGGCCCGACGAGGGCGGCGGGGTCCTGCGTCGTGCGGCGTCAGTCTGCGAGCGCCGCCGCGACCACGTCCTTCGCCTCCGACTGCACCTGCGCGAGGTGCTCGGCCGAGACGAACGACTCGGCGTAGATCTTGTAGACGTCCTCGGTGCCCGACGGCCGCGCCGCGAACCATGCGTCGTCGGTCGTCACCTTGAGCCCGCCGATCGCCGCGCCGTTGCCGGGCGCCTCGGTCAGACGAGCGGTGATCGCACCGCCCGCGAGCGTCGTGGCCGTGACCTGCTCGGCGGACAGCACCGCGAGCCGGGCCTTGTCCTCACGCGTCGCGGCCGCGTCCACGCGGGCGTACCAGGACTCGCCGAGCTCGTCGACGAGCGCGCGGTGGTGCTCCGAGGGGGACTTGCCGGTGGTCGCGAGGATCTCCGAGGCGAGCAGGCAGGCGATGGGCCCGTCCTTGTCGGTGGTCCACACGGTGCCGTCGGTGCGCAGGAAGCTCGCGCCCGCGGACTCCTCACCACCGAACCCGACCGAGCCGTCGATCAGCCCGGGCACGAACCACTTGAAGCCGACCGGCACCTCGAGCACCTGCCGGCCCAGCTTCGCGCCCACGCGGTCGACCAGGGACGACGAGACGAGCGTCTTGCCGATGGCCGCACCCGTGGGCCACTGCGGGCGCGCCCCGCCGAACAGGTAGGAGATCATCACCGCGAGGTAGTGGTTCGGGTTCATGAGCCCGCCGTCGGGCGTGACGATCCCGTGCCGGTCGGAGTCCGCGTCGTTGCCCGTGGCGATGTCGTACGGCGCCGGTCCGTCGCCCGCGGTCATGCGGCTCACGAGCGAGGCCATCGCGTACGGCGACGAGCAGTCCATGCGGATCTTGCCGTCCCAGTCCAGCGTCATGAACGGCCAGCGCGGGTCGACGGTCGCGTTCACGACGGTCAGGTCGAGGCCGTAGCGCTCACCGATCACGCCCCAGTACTCGGCCATCGCCCCACCCAGCGGGTCCGCTCCGATCCGCACGCCCGCCGAGCGGATCGCGTCCAGGTCGACCACGTTCGCGAGGTCGTCGACGTAGGCCGTCAGGTAGTCGTGGCGCTTGATGAGGTCGGACGCGATCGCGCGCTCGTACGGCGTCCGCGCGACCCGGCGCCAGCCGTCGGCGAGCAGCTCGTTGGCGCGCGCCGCGATCGGGCCGGTCGCCTCGCCGCCGGCGGGGCCACCGTGCGGCGGGTTGTACTTGAAGCCGCCGTCAGCGGGCGGGTTGTGCGACGGCGTCACGACGATGCCGTCCGCCAGGCCGGGCCCGCGCGTTCGGACGCCCTCCGAGGTGCCCGCGCCGTTGTGGCGCAGGATCGCGAGCGACACCGCGGGCGTCGGCGTGAACGAGTCGCGCGCGTCGACGTGCACCTCGACGCCGTTCGCGACGAGCACCTCGATGGCCGTGCGCTGCGCAGGCTCGGACAACGCGTGCGTGTCACGGCCGATGAACAGCGGGCCGTCGGTGCCCTGGCTGCGGCGGTACTCCACGATCGCCTGCGTGATCGCGACGATGTGCGCCTCGTTGAACGCGGTCGACAACGACGAGCCGCGGTGGCCGCTCGTGCCGAACACGACCTGCTCGTCGGGGACCGTCGGGTCCGGTACACGGTCGTAGTAGGCGCCGACGAGCGCGTCGACGTCGATGAGGTCCTCGGGCTGGGCGGGAGTTCCGGCGCGCGGGTGCATG
The DNA here is from genome assembly GCF_006538725.1 of Cellulomonas gelida. Classification (GTDB taxonomy): domain Bacteria; phylum Actinomycetota; class Actinomycetes; order Actinomycetales; family Cellulomonadaceae; genus Cellulomonas; species Cellulomonas gelida. Next base: position 31,295 of record NZ_BJLQ01000032.1, on the reverse strand, counting down.
CCGCCCATCCTTCCCCGACGACCACGCCCCTGCACACCCCACCCCGCCCCGCACCGCGTCACACCCACCCGAGCCACCGCTCCTCGCCCCGGCAGTTCGTTGCTCGGACATCGGTTCGTTGCCCCTGAGCAACGAATCGACGCGGCAACGACGAACCGGCGTCGGGAGCAACGACTCGGCGGCGTCAGGTGCGGGGCGCCTTGGGTGGGGGGTGGGGGGTGGGGGTGGGCCGGTAGGCTCGCGCGCATGGCCAAGGGTTCTGTGGAGTTCGTGCTGCGTCCGTTCGAGGGGCTCCCCGGCGAGCCCGACTGGGTCGCGCTCAAGGAGGTCGTCCCCGCAGCGACGGCCACGGCGCGCACCACCAAGGAGTACGGCGCCAAGGAGGTGCTGGTCACGACGGTGCTGCCGCAGGCGTGGCCCGCGCTGCACCGCGCCGACGGCGTGATCCTGCTCGCGCTGCAGACCGCGTCGAGCTCGGGCGACGCGAGCCGTGACCTCGCGGTCGCGCTGCTCGAGGCGCTCGAGGTCGAGCCCGGCACCGCGATCGAGACGATCGGCCTGCCCGAGCCCGGCCCGCGCCTGCAGGACGTCCTGGACCTCACCGTGCCGTTCGAGGTCACGGTGCAGACGTCGTTCTCGTACTGGCTCGCGCCGGACGTCGAGCGCACGTCCGACCTGGAGGCCGCGATCGAGGACGCCGACGCGGGCATCATCGACACCGCCCCGGTCGCGGGCGTCGAGTCCGCGTACTGGTGCCGCATGGGCACCAAGGAGTTCCTGCGCTGGGCGCAGCCGCACGACGAGCAGGTGGTCCTCGACGGTCTCGCGCGGCTGCACGCCAAGCGCGAGTCGGGCTTCGCGGACGGCAAGTTCATCGGCTACTTCCGCTCGTGCGGCCTCGTCGTGCCGGTCTGGGAGCTCGCGCGCGGCACCGAGGCCGACGAGCTCGAGGGTCCGATCGCCGAGTTCCTGCCGCGGTTCACGGCCGCGCTCGAGAGCACCGAGCCGCTCGACGCGAACGAGCGACGGGCCCGCGCGGGCCTCGTCGCGCGCCAGGTCACGTTGCGCTGAGCGACCTCACGTCCCACGGTGCCCGGGCGTCTGCACGACGACGCCCGGGCACCGTTGTGTCGGACCCGCGGCGCATCCTGGACGACGAGGAGGGCGACGTGACGACGCTGAGCGCGCAGCACCAGACGGAGCACCAGAGCAGCGGGCGGCTGCACACGGTGCTGACGACGCCGATCGGGCCGGTCGCGGTCGCGGTGGCGGACGGCGCGGTCACGCACGTGCGGATGACGCGGTCCGACGACGCGTCGCCCGACCCGTTCGGCGACGCACCCGGCACGCGCGTCCTGCCCGACGACGACCCCGTCCTGGCCGAGGCGGCACGCCAGCTCACGGCGTACTTCGCGGGGACGCTGCGCGCGTTCGACCTCCCGCTGCGGCCCTCCGGCTCGGCGTTCCAGCTGCTCGTCTGGGCGGGCCTGCGCCGCATCCCGTACGGCACGACGACGACGTACGGCGCGCTCGCGGCGGACCTCGGGCTGGACCCGCGCACCTCGTCGCGCGCGGTCGGTGCCGCGAACGGGGCCAACCGCATCGCGATCGTCGTGCCGTGCCACCGGGTGATCGGCGCGGACGGCACGCTCACCGGGTTCGCCGCGGGCGTCGACCGCAAGCGGTCGCTCCTGGACCTCGAGCAGGGGGACTCCACGCGGACGGGCAGGCTGTTCTGACCTGTGCGCGCCAGCCGGACGTGGACGTCCCGTGCGGGTTCGGTGCCCGCGGCGGGACACAGGACCGTCCGCGCGCGGCGTGCGGGCCGCACGTCGATAGGCTGACGCCGTGAACCCCCCCGTTCCCGCCGACCCCGCAGGTGACGAGCCCGGGACCCCGACCGGTGGCTCGTCGGCCAAGGCCGTCGGCCGTGCGCCCTCCGGTCCGCGCGTACGTCAGCGCGTCGCCGTGATCATCCCGGCGAAGGACGAGTCGCGGCGCATCGCGGCGACCGTCCGCTCGGCCAAGGCGATCCCGCACGTCGACCTGGTGCTCGTGGTCGACGACGGCTCGGAGGACAACACCCAGCACGTCGCGCGGGAGGCCGGCGCGGTCGTCGTGCGGCACTCGCACAACCGCGGCAAGGCCGCCGCGATGGAGACCGGTGCCGCGGTGGTCGCGATGCGCGACGCCCCGGACCGCTCGCCGCGCGTGCTGCTGTTCATCGACGGCGACCTGGCCGAGACGGCCGTCAACACCGCACCGCTCGTCCCGCCGGTGCTCGAGGGTCACACGGACCTGGCGATCGCGCTCCTGCCGCCGCAGCCCGGGGCGGGTGGGCGCGGGATCGTCGTCGGCGCCGCGCGTCGCGCGATCGCGTCGCTGACCGGGTGGACGCCCACGCAGCCGCTGTCCGGCATGCGCTGCCTGACGCGCGAGGCGTTCGAGGCCGCGACGCCGCTCGCGCACGGCTGGGGCGTCGAGACCGGCATGACGATCGACCTGCTGCGCCAGGGCTTCCGCGTGGTCGAGGTGCCGTGCGAGCTGCGGCACCGGCCCTCGGGCTCGGACCTGCGCGGGCAGCTGCACCGGGCCGCGCAGTACCGCGACGTGCAGCTGGCGGTGAACGCGCGCCGGCTGCGGGCCGCCGCGGGCACCGTGAAGCGGACCGTCTCGCCCTCGCGCCCGGCGACGCACCTCTGAGCGCGCGCCCCTCGCCCTACCCTGGACGAGTGCCCGCCCTCCGCCCTGCCCGCGCCCGCCGCGGGCTGCGGGCCGCGCGCGGTGCCCTGACCGCGCTGCTCGGCGCCGTGCTCGGGACCGCGCTCGTCGTCGGCGGGGCGTCGGCCGCGGCGGCCGAGCCCACGGACGAGATCGCGGCTGCGCGTCCGGTCGTGCTCGTCGGCGTCGGCGGCCTGCACTGGGACGACGTGGACCGCACCGGCACGCCCACGCTGTGGCGCATGGTCGACGAGGGCTCGGTCGGGTCGATCTCGGTGCACACGTCGGCGGCGCAGATGTGCCGGCTCGGCGGCTGGCTCACGATCTCCGCGGGGCGGCGCGTGCCGCCCGTCGAGTCGCCGCAGACCGTCCCGCCCGCGCAGGACGGGTCGGGCGAGCAGGGCGGGTCGGGCGAGCAGGACGACACCGGCGGCACGGGCGACGACTGCCCGCCCCTGCCGGGGATCAGCACCGACGACGCGCTGCCCGGCCCGGCCACCGTGGACGGCTGGGGCGACCTGGTCGACCCGCCCTCGGCCGACGTGCCCGCGGGCTCGTACGGCACGCCGGGGACGGTCGCGACCCTGATCGCGCCGACGCAGCGCTGCACGACCGCGATCGGCGCGGGCGCCGCGCTCGCGCTGGCCGACGAGCAGGGCAGCCTCGCGCGGTACGCCGAGTACCTCGGCGAGGTGGCCGACCCGGCGCTCGTGGCGTGCCCGGTCACGGTCGTCGACGGCGGTGACCTGCCCGCCGACCGTGCCGAGCGGCGCGACGCGCTGTCGCTCCTGGACGACGAGCTGCGCCGCATCGTCGCGGCGGTCGAGACCGGCACGCGCGTCGTCGTCGCGGGCACGTCCGACGGCCCCACGGGTGAGACCGGGCTGCAGGCGGTCGTGCAGTGGCGGGCCGGCGGCGGGACGGTCGGGTGGCTGACGTCGGACTCGACGCGGCGGACGGGCATCGTCACGCTCACCGACCTGTCGGCGACGCTCGTCGACGCGGCCGGGGCCGACACGTCCGAGCTCGACGGCGCACCGCTGCGGGTCAGCGCCGAGCGCCGCATGACCGCGGACCGCACGGTCGAGAACCGTCGGTACCTGACCGAGATGACGACGATCGCGCCGCACCTGCTGCCGCTGCTGCTCGGCGTGGTCGGCGGGGCGTGCGCGCTCGTCCTCGCGGCCGTGGTGCTGCTGCGCCGCCGCGGGCGCCGCCCCGTGCCCGCGCTGCGCCGACTGACCGTCGCGCTCCTGCTGCTGGGGGCGTGCACGCCCGTCGGCGCGCAGCTCGCGGCGCTGTCGCGCTGGTGGGGCTCGCCCGCGCCGATGTTCGCCGCCGCCGCGTGGTGGGGTGCGGCCGCGGTCGGGACCGCGCTCGTGGCCTGGGGGGTCATGCGGCTGCTGCCGGTGAGCCGGTGGCGCCTGGCGACCGCCGCGGCGGGCGTGACGTGGGTGGTCGTGACCGTCGACGGCGTGACGGGGACGGTGCTGCAGCAGGGCTCGGTGCTCGGCATCTCGACGCTCGGCGCGCGCTACTACGGCTTCGGCAACACCACGTTCGGCGTGTACGCCGCCGCGGGGCTCGTGCTCGCGGCGGGCTTCGCGGCCTACGCGCTCGAGCGCGGACGACGACGCCTCGCCGTCGCCGGGGTCGCGGTGATCGGGCTCGTCTCGGTGGTCGTCGACGGCTGGCCGGCGTTCGGCGCCGACTTCGGCGGCGTGCTCGCGCTCGTACCCGCGTTCGCGGTGCTGCTCGTCGGCGTCGCGGGCGGGGTCATCGGCGTCCGACGCGTCCTGGCGTACCTCGGCGTGGCCGTCGCGCTCGTCGCGGTCGTCTCGGTGGTCGACTGGGCGCGGCCGGGCCGGGGCTCGCACCTGGGCCAGTTCGTGCAGCGGGTCCTCGACGGCGACGCGTTCGGCGTGGTCGCGGGCAAGGCCGCGGGCGCGTGGGCGACCGTCGCCGAGCCGATCGGCATGGTCGCGGCGGTCGTGTGCCTCGCGGTGTGCGCGGTGCTCGTCGGGCCGGACCGCTGGCGCCCGCCCGTGCTGCGCGGGCTCTACACGACCTGGCCGGGGCTGCGCCGCACGCTGCTCGCGGTCGTCGTCGCCGCGGTCCTGGGCTCGCTGCTCAACGACTCGGGCGTCGTGGTCGCGTCCGCGGTGCTCGCCGTCGCGGGCGTCCTGCTGCTCGGGTCGCTGCTGCAGCACCGCTGGGCGCACCTGGCCGACGAGCCCGCGCCCGTGCGCGCCCCGCTGCACCGCATGCCCGCGGTGATCCTCGCGACGGGCGGCGGCCTGCTCGCCACGCTCCTGCTCGCCACCGTCGTCGTGCCGCTGCCCGCCGCGGTCGCGGGGGACGTGACGACGGGTACGGGGACCACCGCGATGCCCGCCGAGCGCCCTGTCGTGCTCGTCGGGACGACGGGCGTCGACTGGTCCGCCGTCGACCGCGTCCAGACCCCCACGCTGTGGGGTCTGCTGCGCGACGGCGCACCCGCGGGCGGCGTCACCCCCGGTGCGTCGGGGCGCAACGCGTGGTGCGCGTCGGGCGGGTGGCTCGCGCTGTCCTCGGGCCGCGCACCGGTCGCGGGGAGCACGCAGGGCGGGCAGTGGTCGTGCGCCGACTGGTCCGTCGCGCCCGACGCCGCGGGCGGCGCGACCGTGCAGCGCTGGGACGACCTCGTCGCGCTGCAGCGACGCTCGGAGTTCCGTCCGCGCCTCGGTGCGCTCGGCGCCGGCCTGGCCGCGTCCGGGACGTGCAGCACGGCCGTCGGGCAGGGTGCGGCCCTCGCGCTCGCGGACCTCGACGGCACGATCGCGCGCTACCGCACGCTCGACGCCGCGCTCGCGGACCCGACCGACGCGTTCTCCTGCCCGACGACGATCGTGGACGCGGGCTCGGCCGTGGTCGAGCCCGTGCTGCGGGACGTGCTCGGCGAGGAGGCGGAGCTCGAGGCGATGCGCGCGGTGGACCGCACGGTCGCACGCGTGCTGCGCGCCGCGCCCGACGACGCCACGGTGCTCGTGGTCGACACCGGGCGCGCGCAGCGCGGCCCGGCGGCGCTCGGCATCGGCATCGGCGACCCGGACACGGGCGCGGGCTTCCTCGGCAGCGCGTCGACCCGCTGGGTCGGGGTGTTCCGGCTCCTCGACGTGCCGGTCGCGCTGCTCGGCCACGTGGACGCACCCGTCTCCGACGACTTCGCGGGCTCGCCCGTGCGGGTCGGCGCGGACCGGCCGGCGGCGGTCGCGACGACCGTGCGCCAGCTCGCCGACCTCTCCGCGCGGGACCAGGCGCTGCGCGGCACGTCCTCGCCCGTCACCACGCCGCCGCCGCTGCTCGCGCTGCTCGTGGTGGCCGTCGCGGCGGTCGCCGGACCGCGCCTCGCGCGCAGCCGCCCGGCGCTCGCGGAGCGGCTGCGCCGCGTGGCCGACGCGGTGCTCCTCACGCTCGCGGCGCTCCCGGTGGGGCTGTTCCTCATGACGACGACGTCGTGGTGGCGGTTCGCGGACCCCGACCGCAACCTGTGGCTCGGCCTGGCCGCGGGCACGGCGGCGGTCGCAGGCGTCGCGGCGCTCGCCCCGCGGCGGCCGCTCACGCTCGGCCCGGGACTGATCGCCGGCATCACGTTCGTGGTCCTCACGCTCGACGCGGTGCTCGGCACCCCGCTGCACCGCGGCAGCCCGCAGGGGCCCGCCGTGACGCTCGGCGGGCGGTTCTACGGCTTCGGCAACCCGACGTACTCCTTCTACGTGGTCGCCGCACTCGTCACGGCGGCGATCCTCGGCTGGGCGCTCGTGCGGCGCGGCCGGCGGCTGCTCGGCACGGCCGTCGCGGGGCTCGTCTGCCTCGTCGCCCTCGTCGTGGACCTGTGGCCCGCGCTCGGGGCGGACGTCGGCGGCGGGCTCGTGCTCGTCCCCGCCGGGCTCGTCGTGGTGCTCGGGGTCGCGGGCGTGCGCGTGACGTGGCAGCGGCTGCTCGTCGCGGGTGTCGCGGGCGTGGTGCTCGTCGGGGGCATCGCGGTGGTCGACTGGCTGCGGCCCGCCGCGGAGCGCACGCACCTGGGGGTGTTCGTGCAGCGCGTCGTGGACGGCTCGGCGTGGGAGACGGTCGCGCGCAAGCTCGGGTACGCGGCGGACACCGTGACGAGCGGGTGGGTCGCGGTGCTGACGCTCGCGATCGTCGTGGGCGTCGTCGTCGTGCTGTGGCCGCGCTCGCGCGTGCGCGTCCCGGCGTGGGAGCTGCTGGAGCGGCGCTGGCCGCCCGCGCGGCCCGTGGTCGTCGGGCTGCTCATCGCGGCCGTCGCGGGCGGGCTGGTCAACGACTACGGCGTGCGGATCGCCACGGTGATCCTGGTGGCGGCTGTGCCGCTGCTCGGGACGCTCGGGCTGCGCGCCGTCGTGGACGACTACCCTGCCGAGCACGACCTCACCGAGACCCGGCACGACCTCACCGCACCCCGACCGGACGGCCCCGATGTCCACGAGCCAGCCTGAAGACGACCGGCACCGCCCCCTGCGCTACGCCTACCTCGGCCCCGCCGGCACGTTCACGGAGGCCGCGCTGCGTCAGGTCGCCTCGCCCGACGAGGCGGTCTACCTGCCGCAGGTCGACGTCGCGTCCGCGATCGACGCCGTGCGTGAGGGCGTGGCCGACCACGCGGTCGTCGCGATCGAGTCGACCGTCGAGGGCGGCGTGACCGCGACGCTCGACAGCCTCGCTGCCGGCACCCCGCTCGTCCTGCTGCGCGAGGTGCTCGTCCCGGTGCAGTTCACGCTCGCCGCGGCGCCGGGCGTGGCGCTCGGCGACGTGCGGCGCATCTCCGCGCACCCGCACGCGTGGGTGCAGTGCCGGCGCTGGCTCGCGCACCACCTGCCGGGCGTCGTGCACGTGCCGGCGACCTCCAACACGGCCCCCGCGGCGCTGCTCGCCGAGGCCGCCGCGCAGGGAGCGACCGCCGACCTGGGCTTCGACGCCGCGCTCGTCCCGCCGCCCGCGGTGGACACCTACGGCCTGACGCCGCTCGCGCACGAGGTCGCGGACAACGTCTCGGCGGTCACGCGGTTCGTCGTCGTCGGGCACCCCGGGCAGATCCCGCCGCCCACGGGCGCGGACAAGACGACGCTCGTCGTGCACCTGCCCGACAACGAGGCCGGTGCGCTGCTCGCGATGCTCGAGCAGTTCGCGACGCGCGGGGTGAACCTCTCGCGCATCGAGTCCCGCCCGATCGGCGACGCGCTCGGCCGGTACTCGTTCTCGATCGACGCCGAGGGTCACGTGACCGACGAGCGCGTGGGCGAGGCGCTCATGGGCCTGCACCGGCGCTGCCCGTACGTGCGCTTCCTGGGCTCCTACCCGCGCGCCGACGCGGTCCGGCCCACCGTGCACGTCGGCACGAGCGACACGGACTTCGTCGCCGCCCGCGCGTGGCTCGACGAGGTGCGCACCGGCCGCACGTCCTGACCGTCGGTCAGCGGGAGGGCTGGCCGCTCAGGACGCCAGCCCGCGCCGCACGGCCTCGGCCATGAGCGTGTGACCCAGCTCGAGGACCAGGTCGTGCACCGCGTCGCCCGCGGTCCCCGGGTCGCGCGAGCGCAGCGCGTCGACCAGCGCGGTGGTCCGCTCCTCGACGAGCGTCGCCTCGGGCCAGCCGGGCAGCAGGCCCAGCAGCCGGTCCACGTGCGGCCGCATCCCGACGACCGTGCGCGTGAGCACACGGTTGCCGGCACGGGCCAGGAGCACGTCGAGCGCGGCGTCGAGCTCGACCGCGCGCGCGATGCCCTCGCCGTTGGCGTGCGCCTTGGCCGCCTCGTCGAGGTGCGCCTCGACCATCGCGAGGTCCGCCGCGCCGAGGTCGGGGGCCACGCGCGCGGCCGCCTTGCCGGAGAGGGTCGCGACGACGTCGAGGACCTCCTCGAGGTGCCGCGGGTCCAGCGGCGCGACGCGCGAGCCGCGGTTCGGCTGGTACGAGAGCAGGCCCTGGTCGCCGAGCCGACGCATCGCGTCCCGCACGGGGGTGCGTGACACGGACAGCCAGGCGCCGATCTCTTCCTCGCGGACGACCTCGCCCGGTGCGAGCTCGCCGCTGACGATGACCGACATGAGCCGCTCGTAGACGACGTCCGCGAGGAGCAGCCGTCCGGACTCGACCGCCGCGGTCTGGGTGGGGACAGGCACGATGCCTCCTGCGCGTCGCAGTGCTGGTCGATCGAGCGTATGCACGCACACGGGACCGCATGAGGGACCCACGTCCCGGGGACCAGGCGGGCTGCGTCACGTCGGCGTGCCGCGCCGGTGGGCCCCGCGCGCCGTGCCGGCCGGGCTCAGCGTTCCGTGCGGGGCACCCGGACGACGAGGGCGCCGGGGTCGACCCGCGCCGCGACCTCGGTGACGCGGCCGATGACCTCGCCGTCCACCTGCGCGTGCTCACCGCCCGTGACGACGACGCGGATCTCGCGGGCCCGCGTGTGGTCGATGCGCCCGACACCCCGCGGCATCCCCTTGACCCCGACCCCCTGGAGCACGACCTCGCCGAACAGCTGTGCCCAGCCCGCGACACCGCCGCGGGTGTCGATCGCGGCGACGTCGAGCCACCCGTCGTCGACCACGGCGTCGGGCAGGAGCGTCAGGCCGCCCGGGAGCTTGCCGCAGTTGCCGATGAGCAGGCTGCGCAGGCGTGTGGACGTGGCGGGGGAGTCGTCGATCCGGACGTGCACGCGTGTGCGACGGCCGTGCAGGTGCTTGATCCCGGCGACGAAGTACGCGATCCACCCGACGCGTGCCTTGAGGTCGTCGTCGGCGTCCGCGACCATCGCGGCATCGAAGCCGAGCCCGGCGATCACGAGGAAGAGGTGCTCGTCGTTCGTGCGGGCGTGCACGCCGTCGCTCTCGGTCAGGTGCGCGGCGTGGACCACCCTGAGCCAGCCGACGTCGATCGTGCGGTCGCGGCCGCCGAGCGCGACCTCGAGCGCGGACAGCGCGTTGCCGAGCGGGATGTCGAGGTTGCGCGCCAGGAGGTTGCCGGTGCCGAGCGGCATGAGCCCCATCGGCACACCGGTGCCGACGAGGGCCGAGGCGACCGCGCGCACGGTCCCGTCCCCGCCGACGGCCACGACGACGTCGGCGCCCTGCGCGAGCGCCTGCTTGGCCTGCCCCACACCGGGGTCCTCGACGCTCGTCTCGAACCACAACGGCTGCGGGAGGTCCTGCTCGTCGGCGGCGCGCTCGATGGCCTCGCGCAGCGCGGGCACGTCCTGCTTGGTCGGGTTCGCGACGAACGCGAGCTGCTGCCCGCGCTCACGCACCTCGCGCCCGAGCGACTGCGCGCGCGGGCTGCTCGCGACGCTCGAGGCCTCGAGCCGACGGCGCAGCTCGCGCTGGCGGATCCCGACGACGGCGGCCACGACGAGTGCGGCCACCGCCAGGACACCGGCGACGACCGCGACCCAGGCCTCCCACCTCACATGCGCAACCTACCCAGCGCATCGCCCCTGGTCGCGTGGAATGTCGAGGGGGTTCGTGCGGGCGCGCCGCCACGGCGCACCTTCACCCCGCGACGGCGGTCGCTCGCGCTCATTCAGGTTCAGGGTGGAGCGGCCGGGTCGGTAGCCTTCAAGGGTGATCGATCTCAAGCTCCTGCGCGACGACCCCGACACCGTGCGCGCCAGCCAGGTGACCCGTGGGGACGACCCCGGCCTCGTCGACGAGGTCCTGGACGCCGACGCACGCCGGCGTTCCGCGCTGACGGAGTTCGAGTCGCTGCGTGCCGAGCAGAAGGCGCACGGCAAGAAGGTCGCGCAGGCGACGGGCGACGAGAAGCACGCGCTGCTCGCGCACGCCAAGCAGGTCGCGGACCGCGTCAAGGCGCTGCAGGTCGAGGCCGACGCCGCGCAGGCGAGGGCGGACGAGCTCGCGCGCCGGATCGGCAACGTCGTCGAGGAGGGCGTCCCGGCGGGCGGCGAGGACGACTTCGTCGTGCTCGAGCACGTGGGCACGCCGCGCGACTTCGCGGCCGAGTACGGGCCGGACTTCGTGGTCAAGGACCATCTGGAGCTCGGTGAGGGGCTGCGCGCGATCGACACCGAGCGCGGTGCCAAGGTCTCGGGTGCGCGGTTCTACTACCTGACCGGGGTCGGCGCGCGCCTCGAGCTCGCGCTGCTGAACGCGGCGGTCGACAAGGCGCTCGCGGCCGGGTTCACGCCGGTCATCACGCCCACGCTGGTCAAGCCCGAGGTCATGGCGGGCACCGGGTTCCTGGGGGCCCACGCCGACGAGGTGTACCGCCTCGAGGCCGACGACCTGTACCTCGTCGGGACCAGCGAGGTCGCGCTCGCGGGCTACCACTCGGGCGAGATCCTCGACCTGTCGGCGGGCCCCAAGCGCTACGCCGGGTGGAGCGCGTGCTACCGGCGCGAGGCCGGCTCGTACGGCAAGGACACGCGCGGGATCATCCGCGTGCACCAGTTCCACAAGGTCGAGGCGTTCTCGTACACGACCGTCGAGGACGCCCGCGCCGAGCACCGCCGGATCCTGGCCTGGGAGAAGGAGATGCTCGCGCTCGCCGAGCTGCCGTTCCGCGTGATCGACACGGCCGCGGGGGACCTGGGCAGCAGCGCGGCGCGCAAGTTCGACTGCGAGGCGTGGCTGCCCAGCCAGGAGCGCTACCTCGAGCTGACGTCGACCTCGAACTGCACGACGTTCCAGGCGCGCCGCCTGGGGGTGCGCGAGCGCACCGCCGACGGTCAGGTGCGCACGGTCGCCACGCTCAACGGCACGCTGGCCACGACCCGGTGGATCGTCGCGATCCTCGAGAACCACCAGCAGGCCGACGGATCGGTGCACGTCCCGGTGGGGCTGCGGCCCTACCTGGGCGGCCTCGAGGTACTGGAGCCCTGATGAGTCGCACCCGCCTGGTCGCGCTCGACGTCGACGGGACGCTCATGTCCTACGACGGTGTCGTCTCCGACGACGTCCGGGAGGCGATCGGCGACCTCGTCGCCGCGGGTGTGCACGTGGTCCTGGCGACCGGCCGCGGGGTGCACTCCGCGGCGCCGGTCGCGCGTGACCTCGGCCTGACCGAGGGCTGGCTCGTGTGCTCGAACGGTGCCGTGACGGCCCGCCTCGACGCCGACGAGCCCGCGGGCTTCGCGATCGTCGACACCGTGACGTTCGACCCCGGCCCGGCGCTGCGCGCGATCGCGATGGAGCTGCCCGACGCGCTGTACGCGGTCGAGGACCTCGGCGTGGGGTTCCGCGTCTCCGACCTGTTCCCCACCGGTGAGCTGAGCGGCGAGATGGACGTCGTCGGGTTCGACGAGCTGGCGGCGACGCCCGCGACGCGCGTCGTCATCCGCGCCCCCGGCGCGAGCCCCGACGAGTTCCACGCGCTCGTCGAGCGCGTCGGCCTGCACGAGGTCGAGTACGCGGTCGGCTGGACCGCGTGGCTGGACCTGACGCCGGGCGGGGTGTCCAAGGCGAGCGCGCTCGAGGAGGTGCGCCGGCGCCTGGGGGTGGAGCCGTTCGCGACGCTCGCGATCGGCGACGGTGGCAACGACCTGCAGATGCTCGAGTGGGCCGCGCGCGGCGTCGCGATGGGTCACGCCTCCGAGCGCGTCCGCGCGGTGGCCGACGAGGTGACCGGGACGATCGACGACGACGGTGCCCTGACCATCCTGCGCGGCCTCCTGGTCTAGCCGCCGCGACCTCGGCGAACGCCCTCGCGGTGCCCGCCGAGGGGCGGCGCGCCATGACTGCCGATTCGTGACGCAACCGTGACCGCTTTGTCCCGTCTTTCGGGTTGCGGGGGATTTCTGTAACGGATTGCATCGTGGGGATGGCACGCGGACGTGGACGTCCGCGGGTGCGGCCATGACGACACGGAGGTCTCATGAACGGCATGCGCAAGCGTCGGTACACCCTGGTCGCGGCCTCGGCTGCGACCCTCGCACTGGTCCTGACCGCCTGCTCGTCGAACGACGGCGGTGACGGGGACGGCGACGGGGGTGGCGGCTCGACGGCGAGCGCCGACTGCGCCGCCTACGAGTCGTACGGCGACCTCAAGGGCAAGACCATCACGATCTACGCGGGCATCGTCGACCCCGAGGACCAGCCCTACAAGGACTCGTTCGTGCCGTTCGAGGAGTGCACGGGCGCGAAGGTCGACTACCAGGCCGACAAGCAGTTCGAGCAGCAGATCCTCGTGCGCGCGCAGGCGGGCAACCCGCCGGACATCGCGATCGTGCCGCAGCCGGGCCTGCTCGCCCAGCTCGTCGCAACCGGCACCGTCAAGGAGGCGCCGGCCGGCGTCGCCGCGAACGTCGACGAGTTCTGGGGCGAGGACTGGAAGGCGCTCGGCACCGTGGACGGCACGTTCTACGCCGCGCCGTCCGGGGCGAGCGTGAAGTCGCTCGTCTGGTACTCGCCGCAGGAGTTCGAGTCGAACGGCTGGAAGGTCCCGACGACCCTCGACGAGCTCAAGACGCTCTCCGACACCATCGCCGCCGACTCCGGTCACAAGCCGTGGTGCGCGGGCATCGCGTCCGACGCCGCCACCGGCTGGCCGGTCACCGACTGGATGGAGGACTTCGTCCTGCGCGAGGGCGGCGCCGACGTGTACGACCAGTGGGTCAGCCACGAGATCCCGTTCAACTCCGAGGTCCCGACGAAGGCGCTCGACGGAGTCGGCGAGTACCTGAAGAACCCGGAGTACGTGAACGGCGGGTTCGGCGACGTCTCGTCGATCGCCACGACCGCGTTCCAGGACGGCGGCCTGCCGATCCTCGACGGCCAGTGCTCGCTGCACCGCATGGCGAGCTTCTACGCCGCGAACTTCCCGCAGGGCACGGACATCTCCGAGAACGGCCAGATCTTCGCGTTCTACCTGCCGGGCAAGACGACGTCGGACAAGCCCGTCCTGGGTGCCGGTGAGTTCGTCACCGCGTTCGCCGACCGTCCCGAGGTGCAGGCGCTGCTCGAGTTCTGGAGCACCGACACGTGGGCGAACCTCAAGGCGCAGGCCAGCGTCGACCGCACCAACGGTGGCTGGATCACGGCCAACAAGGGCCTGGACGCGTCCATCCTGACGAACCCGATCGACAAGCTCTCGGCCGACATCCTGCTCGACCCGAACGCGGTGTTCCGCTTCGACGGCTCGGACATGATGCCCGCCGCGGTCGGCTCGAACGCGTTCTGGAAGGAGGCGACGAGCTGGATCACCGGTCAGTCGACCAAGGACACGCTCGACAAGATCGAGGCTGCCTGGCCGTGACCTGAGCTCGGTGCCCCGGGGGTGGACCGCCCCCGGGGCACCGGTCTGCACCCAGCCGTCCCGCTCGTCCCCTGCTCCTGCCGGGAGGTGCCATGGAAGCCGCCGACAAGCTGGTGGGGATGGTGGTCGCGCTCGTCGCGTTCGCCGTCGTCATCGGCGTGATCCTGCTCGTCGTCCACCTGCTCGAACGCCGCGGCGCGCGGCGCGTCGCCTGGTGGTTCATCGGGCCGACGATCCTGCTCATCGCGATCGGGCTCGTCTACCCCGCACTGCGGACCGTGTGGCGCTCGTTCTACGACGCCGCCGGGACGGCCTTCATCGGGCTCGGGAACTACACCGACATCTTCACCTCGGGCGAGCAGCTCGTCGTGCTGCGCAACACCGTGCTGTGGGTGCTCGTCACGCCGTTCGTCGCCACGGTCGTCGGGCTGATCTACGCGATCCTCGTCGACGGCGCCAAGGGTGAGGCCGCCGCGAAGGCGCTGATCTTCCTGCCGATGGCCATCTCGTTCGTCGGCGCGTCGATCATCTGGAAGTTCATGTACGAGTACCGGTTCTACGACCCGTCGGTCGAGAACAACCCGAACCAGATCGGGTTCATCAACCAGATCATCGTGTGGCTCGGCGGGTCGCCACAGAACTTCCTGCTCAACAGCCCCTGGAACAACTTCTTCCTCATCGCCGTGATGATCTGGATCCAGGCGGGGTTCGCGATGACGATCCTGTCCGCGGCGATCAAGGCCATCCCGACCGAGATCACCGAGGCGGCGCGGCTCGACGGCGTGAGCTCGACACAGCTGTTCCGGTTCGTGACCGTTCCGAGCATCCGGCCCACGCTCATCGTCGTCCTGACGACGATCGCGATCGGCTGCCTGAAGGTCTTCGACATCGTCCGGACCATGACCGCCGGGCGGTACGGCACGTCGGTCGTGGCGAACGAGTTCTACACGCAGAGCTTCAGCGCCGGGAACCAGGGGCTGGGTGCCGCGCTCGCGGTGCTGCTGTTCGTGCTCGTCGTCCCGATCATCGTCTACAACGTGCACCACCTGCGGAAGGCGAACCGATGAGCGCCGTGCAGATCGACACCGCGACCGTCGGCGGACCCGTCAAGCCCGGCGCCGAGGGCACCGCGGCGGCTGCGCGTCGCCGCCTGTCCAAGCCGTGGGCGTCGCTGTTCGCGGTCATCCTCGCGGTGCTGTGGACCATCCCGACGTTCGGCCTGCTGGTCACGTCGTTCCGCCCCGTGGCGGACATCAACAACAGCGGTTGGTGGACGGTCCTGACCAACCCGAACTTCACGCTCGAGAACTACCAGACCGTGCTCTCGACGGAGAGCTCGCAGTCCCTGGCGCCCTCGATCGTGAACTCGATCGTCATCACGATCCCCGCGGTCGTGCTGCCGATGTTCCTGGCGACGCTCGCGGCCTACGCGTTCGCGTGGATGAACTTCCGCGGCAAGAACGTCCTGTTCATCGCGGTGTTCGCGCTGCAGGTCGTGCCGATCCAGGTCACGCTCATCCCGCTGCTCAGCCTGTACGTCGACATCAACATCGCCGGCACGTTCTGGGCGGTGTGGCTGTCGCACACCATGTTCGGGCTCCCGCTCGCGGTGTTCCTGCTGCACAACTTCATGCAGGAGATCCCGGGCGAGCTCATCGAGGCGGCGCGCGTGGACGGCGCCGGGCACGTGACGATCTTCTTCCGCCTCATGCTGCCGATGCTCAAGCCCGCGATCGCGGCGCTCGGCATCTACCAGTTCCTGTGGGTGTGGAACGACCTGCTCGTCGCGCTCACGTTCGCGGGCTCGTCGCGTGAGCTCGCACCCATGACCGTCGCGCTGCTCAACCTCACCGGGACGCGCGGGTCGCAGTGGTTCCTGCTCTCGGCAGGCGCGTTCGTGTCGATCATCATCCCCGCGATCGTGTTCCTGTCCCTGCAGCGCTACTTCGTGCGCGGCCTGCTGGCGGGCTCCGTCAAGGGGTGAGCCGGCGGACCGGCCGACGCGGCGGGGCGGGCTAGCCTGACGGCGTGCCCGCCCCGCTGCTGTTCGTCGTCTCGGCGATCGCGCAGTACGTCGGGGCCGCGGTCGCGGTCGACCTGTTCGACCGGATGGGTCCGGGCACCGTCGCGTGGCTGCGCGTCGCGATCGCCGCGCTCGTGCTCGTGCTCTGGACCCGCCCGTGGGGCTCGCGCGGCCGGTGGACGCGACCCGCGCTGCGGACCGCTGCGCTGTTCGGCGTGGTGCTCGCGGTGATGAACGTGGCGTTCTACGTCGCGCTCGACACGCTGCCGCTCGGCACGGCGGTCGCGCTCGAGTTCGCCGGGCCGGTCGCGGTCGCGGCGATCACCGGCAGCGGGTGGCGCGACCGGGCGGCGATCGTCGTGGCGGCGAGCGGTGTCGTGCTGCTCGCGGGCGTGAGCCTGCATCTCGGCGACGAGGCCGTGCGCGGGCTGGTCGCGATCGCCGTGGCCGCGACGTGCTGGGCGCTGTACATCGTGCTCGGGCGCCGCGTGGCGACCGCGCCGACCGGCGGGCTCACCGGGCTCGGCGTCGCGATGGCCGCCGGTGCGCTCGTGCTCGCGCCGTTCCTCGCGCGCGACGCGGGCCCGGTGCTGACCGACGCGCGGCTCGCGGTGCTCGTCGTGCTCGTCGCACTGCTGTCGTCGGTGGTGCCGTACGGGATCGAGCAGGTGGTGCTGCGGCGCGTGCGACCGGCCACCTTCGCGGTGCTGCTCGCGCTGCTGCCCGCGACCGCGGCGGTGGTGGGCGCCGTGATGCTGCAGCAGGTGCCGCACGGCGTCGAGGTCGTCGGGCTGGTGCTCGTCTCGGGAGCGATCGCGCTGACCGCGCGCACCACGGACGCCGACCGCGAGGCCCCGCCGCCGGCCTGAGCCCTCCGGGCCGAGCCCTAGAGGTACTGCCCGGTCCCCCCCGGTTCGTCGGAGGAGCGCGCGTCCATCGCGCGGGCGTCCGGGGACAGGCCGGGCGCGTGGATCGCGCCCGGGGGCAGGGCGCGGCGCATCTGGCTGAGCTGCGCCTGCGTCGCCATCTGCTGGGCGACGAGCGCGGTCTGGATGCCGTGGAACAGGCCTTCGAGCCAGCCGACGAGCTGCGCCTGGGCGATCCGCAGCTCGGCGTCGGACGGCGTGGCGTCCTCGGTGAACGGGAGCGTGATGCGGTGCAGCTCCTCGATCAGCTCGGGGGACAGGCCCTGCTCGAGCTCGTGCAGCGAGCGTTCGTGCACCTCGGCGAGCCGGGCCCGGGCGGCGTCGTCGAGCGGTGCGCTGCGCACCTCGTCGAGCAGCTGCTTGACCATCGTGCCGATCCGCATGACCTTCGCGGGCTGCGCGACCATGCCGCGGATGTCCTCGTCGTCGCTCGCGCCGACGGGCTCGTCACTCGGTTCGCCCACGCCGTCCGGCGGGACGACGAGGATGCGCGGGTCACGTGTGCCGGGGCCGCTCTGCTCGTCGCTCACCGTCGCATTCTCGCCGAACACGGTGACGTCGACCAGGCCGCGGCGCACGTGACCTCGGCGGCTAGGGTGAGCGCATGCCTTGGCTGAGCACGCCGTCGCACGCCCGGTGGCTGGAGCAGGAGACGGACCGGCTGCTGGCGTTCGGGCGCGGGTCGGTGGTCCCCGGTGGCGCGTTCGCGCGGCAGGACGACGCGGGACGGCCCGCCGACGGCCCGTGGGAGCTGTGGATCGCGTGCCGCATGACGCACGTCTACGCGCTCGGTCACCTCCTGGGCCGTCCGGGCTCGGCCGCGGTGGTCGACCACGGGCTGGCCGCGCTCGCGCAGGTGTTCGCCGACGACGAGCACGGCGGCTGGTTCGCGGAGGTCGCGCGCGACGGTGTCCCCGTGACGGCGACGAAGGCCGCCTACCCGCACGCGTTCGTCGTGCTCGCCGCGGCGTCCGCCACGGCCGCCGGCCGCCCGGGTGCGCGCGCCCTGCTGGACGCGGCCCTCGCCGTCTCCGCCGGGCACTTCTGGGACGACGAGGCGGGCATGGTCGTCGAGGAGTGGGACGCGTCGTTCGCCGAGCTCGACGCGTACCGCGGGGTCAACGCGAACATGCACACGGTCGAGGCGTACCTCGCCGCCGCGGACGTCACCGGCGAGCGGGTCTGGCTCGACCGCGCCGCGCGGATCGTCGAGCGCGTGGTGCACGGCTTCGCGCGCGGCAACGGCTGGCGCATCCCCGAGCACTTCGACTCCGCGTGGAACCCGCTGCTCGAGTACAACGCCGACGCGCCCGCGCACCCGTTCCGGCCGTACGGCGCGACGATCGGCCACTCGTTCGAGTGGGCCCGTCTGACGCTGCACGTCCGGGCGGCCCTGCTCGCGCGCGGCGACGCGGCGCCGGACTGGATGGTCGAGGACGCGACGCAGCTGTTCGACGCGGGCGTCGTCGAGGGGTGGCACGTCGACGGCGCGCCCGGTTTCGTCTACACGGTCGACTGGGCCGGCGCCCCCGTGGTGCGTGAGCGCATGCACTGGGTCGCGGCCGAGGCCGTCTCGGCGGCCGCCGCGCTGCACGCCGCGACGGGTGAGGCCCGTTTCGACGCCTGGTACACGACGTGGTGGGAGTACGTCGGTGCGCACCACCTGGACCGCGAGGGCGGCTCGTGGTGGCACGAGCTCGGCACCGACAACGAGGTCTCGCGCACCGTGTGGGCGGGCAAGGCCGACATCTACCACGCGGTGCAGGCGACCCTCATCCCGCGGCTACCGCTCGCGCCCGCGCTCGCACCGGCCCTCGCCGCGGGGCTGCTCGCCTGACCCTGCTCGCCTGACCCTGCTCGCCTGACACCGGCCGGAGGCTGACGGCCGTGGAGCGTGCACGGCCGTCAGGGCAGCAGGACGAGCTTGCCGAACACCTCGCCGCTCTCGAGCAGCTCGTGCGCGCGGCGCGCGTCGTCGAGCGGGAGCGTCGCGTGCAGGACGGGGCGCAGCCGGCCGTCGAGCACGAACGGCCACACGCGCTCGCGCACCTCGGCCATGATCCGTGCCTTGTCCGCCGGCTCGCGTGAGCGCAGCGTCGTCGCGATCACGCGACCGCGGCGGGCCATGAGGGCACCGAGGTCGAGCGTCCCGCGACGACCCTTCTGCAACCCGATCACGACGAGCCTGCCGCCGGTCGCGAGCACGCGGACGTTGTCCTCGAGCCCGCCGGCGCCCAGCACGTCGAGCACGACGTCGACGCCGCGGCCGTCGGTCGCGGCGAGCACCTGGTCCGCGAGGTCGTCGGCGCGGTGGTCGAGGACCACGTCGGCACCGAGCGCCGCGACGCGTGCCACGCGCTGCGGCCCGCCCGCGGTCGCGACGACGCGCAGCCCCAGCAGCCGGGCGAGGGGCACCGCGATCGAGCCGATGCCGCCCGAGCCGCCACGCACCAGGATCGTCTCGCCCGCGCGGGCGTCCGCCTCGCGCAGGTTCGACCACACGGTCGCGAGCGCCTCGGGCAGCGCCGCGGCCTCGGCCGACGAGAGGCCGTCGGGTACCGGCAGCGTGAGCGCCACGGGGGCGACGACGTGCTCGGCGTAGCCGCCACCGCCGAGCAGCACCGCGACCCGGTCGCCGACCGCGCACGCGGCCGGACCCTCGCCCGTCGTCGGACCCTCGCCCGTCGTCGGACCCAGGGCCTGGACGACCCCCGCGGCCTCGAGGCCAGGCCACGGCGGCGAGCCGGGCGGCGAAGGGTAGGCGCCTGCGCGCTGCAGGAGGTCCGCGCGGTTCACCCCCGCGGCCGCGACCGCGACCAGCACCTCGCCCGGACCCGGGCTCGGGACGGGCACCTCGCGGGGCACGAGGACCTCGGGTCCCCCCGGCTCGGCGACGACGACGGCACGCACGCTCCGCACCTTACGGGCGATCCGGACCCCTCGAACGGTCGAACCCGTGCCGGGGCGTGCCAGGTTGTCCCGGTTCGTCGTATCCCTCCGGGTGAGGTCCGTGGCAAACTCTGGCGCGGGCTAATGGTCGATCGTCCAACGGCCGATACTGCGGCACGGGTGATCCATCGTCGTGTCCGCGCCGACGGAGCCCCGTGTCAGGCGAGGAAGGGAACGAGATGCTGCGACGACTTGGCATTAGAGCCAAGGTGCTGGCCGTACTGGCCGTGCCGATGCTCGTGCTCGTCCTTCTCGGTGTCTACATCTCCGTGAGCGCCCTCGACGAGATGAACGAGGCGCGCGCGACGCAGAGCGTCACGACCACGCTGCGCGCGTACATGCCGCTCGGGCAGGCGATCGACACGGAGTACATCGTGTCGATGACGAGCAACGACCCCGAGGCGATCAAGGCCGCGCAGGCCGCCACGGACGTGGCGCTCGCCGACGTGCGCAAGTACACGGCCAAGCTCCCGCTCGACCGGTTCCCCACCGCGCTGGTGCAGCAGTTCGACTCGGTGCAGGCCGACTACGAGACGACTCTGCCCGCCGCACGCCTCGCGGTGGAGCGCGGTGGTGTGTCCTCCGTGGTCCGCGCCAACTTCCAGACGATCGAGCGCGGTCAGCTCGAGCTCGTCGCCCAGCTCGCGGAGATCTTCCCGAACCGTGAGGTCGCCGCGGCCGTCACCGGGTACCGCACGCTCTCGCAGACGTCGACGGACCTCGTCGCCGAGCTGATCCAGGGCTCGAGCCTGCTCGCCGGCACCATCAGCCCCGCGCTCGGCGCGGTGTACCAGGAGAAGGTCGACGCGGTCGAGCTCAGCCGCACGTCCGCCGCCATCGCGCTCAACCGGATGCCCGGCGACCTGACGCTGCCCAAGGGCCAGCCCACGTCGCTCTTCATCTCCCAGCGCGCGCAGCTCGCCTCGGGCGAGCTCGAGTCGGTCCAGAAGGTCGACCCCGCCGCCTACGCCGCGGAGGTCGAGGCCCAGACCACCGCGCTCGTCGGGGTCGCCGAGGACGCCATCCAGCAGGCGCAGGTGCTCGCCGCCGCCGACGTGGACGCCGCGACCCAGCGGACGTACGTCACCGTCGCCGCCACGATCCTCGCGTTCGTCCTGTCGCTGCTCCTCGCGCTCGTCGTCTCCCGGTCGATCGTCATCCCGCTGCGCCGCCTGACGTCGGCCGCCTCCGACGTCCGTGAGCGCCTGCCCCAGATCGTCGAGCAGGTGGCGACCCCCGGTGAGCAGCCGGACGTGCAGCTCGAGCCGATCCCCGTCAACTCGCGTGACGAGGTCGGTCGACTGGCCCAGGCGTTCAACTCCATGAACTCCACCACCGTGCGCGTCGCCCAGGAGCAGGCCGCCCTGCGTGGGTCCATCGCGGAGATGTTCGTCAACGTCGCTCGTCGCGACCAGGTCCTCCTCAACCGCCAGCTGTCGTTCATCGACTCGCTCGAGCGCTCCGAGGAAGACCCGAACACGCTGGCGAACCTGTTCCGCCTCGACCACCTCGCCACCCGGATGCGTCGTAACGCCGAGTCGCTCCTCGTGCTCGCCGGCATCGACTCGGGTCGTCGTCTGCGTGACTCGATGCCGCTGTCCGACGTGATCCGTACCGCCTCGTCCGAGATCGAGCAGTACGACCGCATCGAGCTCGACCTGCAGGTCGACCCGCACATGCTCGGCTTCAACGCGCTGCCCGCGGCGCACCTGCTCGCCGAGCTGCTCGAGAACGCCACGGTCTTCTCCGAGCCGGAGACGCCCGTCACGGTCACCACCGGCGTGTCCGGCCAGTTCGTCGCGGTCCGCATCCGCGACCACGGCCTCGGCATGACCGAGGAGGAGATCGTCGCCGCGAACGCGAAGATCGTGTCCTCCGGCGCCGGTGACGCGCTCGGCGCCCAGCGCCTGGGCCTGTTCGTGGTCGGCCGCATCGCCCAGAAGCTCGGCGCCGCCGTGCGTCTGGCGAAGGCCGAGGGCGGCACGGGTACCGACACGACCGTGCTCCTGCCCGCGTCGCTGTTCGCCTCCAACGAGTCCACGGCCTACGGTGCCCCGTCGATCGCGGCCGAGGTCGCCGCCGCGGCCGCCGAGGCCCCCGAGGTCGCACCCGTCGACCTCGCCGCGCTCACCGACGGCGAGACGTCGCTCGGTCTGCCGCGCCGTCGTCGCGGCGAGGGCGAGCCGTCCGCGGACTCCGCGCCCATCCCCGTCGCGAGCTCCGGCCTGCCGACGCGTGGCGGCGGCGAGCTGCCGGCCCGTCCGCGCAAGACGTTCGACGAGAACGCGATCGTCCTGCCCGAGACCGCGGTGCCGACGCTCTCGCCCGACCTGTCGTCGTCCGCTCCCGACTGGGCCCCCGCGACCCTGCAGTCGGTGTCGGGCACCGGTCTGCCGAGCCGCGCCGCGCGCTCCGCTTCCCCCGCGATCACCCCCGCGGCTCCGGCAGCGCCTGCGCCGGACGAGACGCCGGCCATCCCGACGCCCGCCGCGCGTGCCGGCCTGTTCTCCGGGTTCCGCGGACGCTCCGCGTTCGGCGACGGCGAGGGCAGCGATCAGGTGCGCGCCCCGTGGATGTCGCTCGGCGCGCACGGTCTGCCGCCCGCCGCCGGTGACGTCCCTGCGCTCGCGCAGGACGACGAGCCCGCATGGGCCCCGGAGGACTCCGCGCCGACCCAGCTCGAGGTCCCCGGCCTGGTGCCCGACGACGAGCCCGAGGCCGCCGAGGCCGAGCCCGCCGCCGTGTCGCAGGACTGGGCCCCGACGTTCGTCGAGGACGAGGCGCCGGCCGAGCACACCTACGCCGAGCAGGCCCACGCCGAGCCGACGTACGCCGAGCAGCACGAGGCCTCCGCCGCGCCGATCGCGTACGAGGACGAGGCCGTCGAGACCCAGACGCCCGCCGCTGAGGTCGCGTACGAGCCGTTCCAGGCCGAGCAGTCCGCCTACGAGCCCGAGCACGCGCAGCCCGAGTACGCGCAGCCCGAGTACGCCCGGTCCGAGTACGCGCAGCCTGCTGACGCGCCGCTCACGTACGAGCCCGCCGGCTACGCGCAGGCCGAGCACTCGTACGACGACCAGCCCGCGGCGCAGGACGAGCCCGCAGCCGCGGCCGACGAGCTGGCCGGTGACGAGCAGCCTGCCGCGTACGAGCCTGTCGGCTACGAGCAGCCTGCCGCGTACGAGCCTGTCGGCTACGAGCAGCCCGCTGCCTACGAGTCCGAGGGCTACGAGCCGGTGAGCTTCGAGCCGGCACCGACGGCCGCGATCGGCGAGCCGCTCGTCGCACGCGCCGCCGCCCCCGGGGCGACCGCGGACAGCTTCCCGCAGTGGGAGGCGCCGTCGGTCGAGCTCGCCGAGGCCGTCGCCGCACAGTCCGACGAGACGTACCAGCCCTCCAGCGAGCAGCCCGCCGCGTTCGCCGCCGCGCCGGTCGCGGAGGCGCCTCGCGTCGTGACGCCCACGCCGGTGCCGTACACGTCGTACAGCGGCTACGCGGGCTGGTCTGCCGCGGGCCGCGCGCAGGCGGAGGCAGAGCAGCCGTTCGACTTCGAGCGCACGCTCGACGAGGCCCGCGCCTGGCACACCGGCGCGATGCCGACGGTGGCTGAGCCGGCCGTCGAGGCGCCCGCCGCGCACGAGCCTGCCGCGTACGAGCCCGCCGCATACGAGCCCGTGGCCGAGGCGCCCGCGTACGAGCCGGCAGCCTTCCAGCCCGTGGCCGAGCCGGTGTCGCACCAGCAGGTCGCGGAGCCCGTGGCCTACGAGCCGACCGCGTACGAGCCCGTCGCCGAGCCCGTCACGCACGAGCCGGTCGCGCACGAGGCCGTCCAGCCCGAGCAGGCCGTCGAGCCTGCCGCGGCCTGGCAGGCACCCGTGTGGGAGGCGCCGACCGAGCAGCTCGCCGAGGCAGTCCCGGCCGAGCCGGCCGCCTACGAGGCGTTCACGGTGCCCGCCCTCGCCGAGGACGAGCCCGCGCAGGAGGCGGACCCGGTCTGGGCCGAGACGACGCCGGCGTGGGGTGCCCCCGCGTGGCCGTCGATCGCCGACGGTGAGCAGGGTGCGCAGTCGTACGCCCCGCCCGCCGCACCGCAGCCCGTGTTCGAGGCGCAGCCGGCCCCGGTCGAGCCGCAGCCCGTCGCCCCGGTCCAGCCCGTGGCCGAGCAGCCCGCCCCCGCCGCGCCGTGGGGTGCCGCTGCCGGGTTCGGTGCCGCCGGCGTCTCGGAGCTCGAGCACGCGGCGTCCGAGGACAAGGGCTCGAAGAAGCGCTGGGGCCTGTTCGGTCGCCGCAAGGGTGAGCAGGCCGCGGCGCCCGCGGCGAGCTTCACGCCCACGCAGGCGTCCGCGCCGGCGGCGCCGTCCTGGTCGTCGTCGGTCCCGGTGGAGCAGCCCGCGCCCGCCGAGCCCACGCGTCAGTCCGCGTGGTCCGCCCCCGAGCCCCCGGCGCCGCACGCGCCGGCCCCGGTGGCGCCCACGCCTCCCGCCGCCGGTGGGTGGGCGCCGCCCGAGTGGGCCGCCGCCCGCCAGCCCACGCCCGCCGCGACCACGGTCGACGTCCCCAACCCGGTCGTCCCGCAGTCGGTGGCTCCGCGCATCGGCACGCTCGACGACAACGTCGCCGCGATGCTGGCGCTGCGCTCCGACATCCAGGAGCAGGCGCTGTCCGAGCTGAGCCAGCTCTCGTCGTACCGGCCCAGCGTCAACAGCTCCGGCGAGCGCCTCACCAAGCGCGTCCCGACGGCCATGCCGCCGATCGCCCCCGAGCCCTCCGAGGCCGCAGGCCAGGGCCCGCAGCGTGACCCCAACGAGCTGCGGAGCCGCCTGTCGAGCTTCCAGTCCGGCACGTCCCGGGGCCGTCAGGCAGCGGGCGACTCGCCTCGGAGCTCGTCATGACCACCACCGCAGCTCCCCACATCGCCCCCGTCGTGGGGACGTTCGAACCCGCAGTCGTCGACTGCACCAGCAAGGAGGAAGTGTGACCGCGCTCAGCACCGAGGCAGCCAATTTCGGCTGGCTCCTGGACAATTTCGTCCGGACCGTGCCCGGCACTCGCCACACGCTTGTGGTGTCGGCCGACGGTCTTCTCATGGCGATGTCGGAACAGCTGGACCGCACCAGCGGCGACCAGCTGGCCGCGATCGTCTCTGGCATGTCGAGCCTGACCCGCGGCGCGTCGCGGCAGCTGCGTGCGGGGGAGGTGCGTCAGGCGATCATCGAGATGGACACGCTGTTCCTCTTCCTCATGACCGTCTCGAACGGCTCCGTCCTCGCCGTGGTCGCCGACTCGAGCTGCGACGTCGGCCTCATCGGATACGAGATGGCCATGCTCGTGTCCCGCACCGAGGCGACCCTGACCCCGCAGCTCATCTCCGAGATGCGTGGCCAGCTCCCCGTCGACGGCGCTACCCGAGCCCCGGCAGTCTGAGGAGCCCATCCTTCATGAGCGAGCACATCGAGTACGTCGCCCGAACGGTCCGGCCCTACGCCGTGACCGGCGGGCGCGTGCGCTCGGCGCGCTCCGACCTGCCGATCGAGGCGTTGGTCGAGGCGCTGCCTGACGCAGTGTCGAGTCAGGGTCTGCCGCCCGAGCGGCGCGCGATCCTGCAGCACGCGGCAAGCACGTACATCTCTGTCGCGGAGCTGTCGGCACTGCTCCACCTGCCGATCGGCGTGATCCGGATCCTGGTCTCGGACATGTCCGATCAGCAGCTCGTGCGCGTGCACACCTCACAGCCGGTCGAGGTCAACACCGGTGAGTCCCCCGCCCTGTCCCTGAGCGTGCTGGAGAGTGTTCTCAATGGCATTTCCGCCCTCTGACGCCGCGGTGGCCGCTCCGGCCGGAACCGCTGGCGCCGTCGCCCCCACAGTCGTCAAGATCGTCGTGGCCGGTGGTTTCGCCGTCGGCAAGACGACCTTCATCGGGTCCATCTCGGACATCGAGCCCCTCAACACCGAGGCCGCGATGACCGAGCACTCCATCGGCGTCGACGACGCCGGTGGTCAGTCGGACCGCAAGACCACCACCACGGTCGCCATGGACTTCGGCCGCATCGCGCTGCCGGGCTCGCTGTGGCTGTACCTGTTCGGCACGCCTGGCCAGGACCGGTTCCTGTTCATGTGGGACGACCTGGTGCGCGGCGCGATCGGCGCCGTCGTGCTGGTGGACACGGACCGTCTCGACCAGTGCTTCCCCGCGGTCGACTACTTCGAGAGCCGTGGCATCCCCTTCGTCGTGGGTGTCAACTGCTTCGACGGTGTCGCCAAGCACGCGCTCGACGACGTCCGCGAGGCGCTCGCCATCCCGGCGCACGTCCCGGTCCTCTACACGGACGCGCGTTCGCGTGCGGCCACCAAGCAGGCCCTGATCGCCCTGGTGCAGCTCGCGATGGAGCGTCTGCGCCAGCGCTGACCAGCGACGTCGACGGCCGACCACCCGTGTTCAGGGTGGTCGGCCGTCGGCGTTCGTGGGACGTGCGGGCAAGGCACGGCGCCGAGCGCGGCGCGTGGGCGATCATGGGATCGTGCCCCAGCGAACCGTCGGACGACCGCGCGTGTACGCGGACGGCTCGGCGCTGTCGCGGTACCTGCCGGGGGCACCGAACCGCGCGCCGTGGCTGATGTGGGCGCGGAAGAACGGGCCGAACCTTCTGACGACGCAGCTGGGCGTGAGCGAGCTGCGCGGCACCGCGCGCATGCACGACGCCGAGGCGCGGGAGATCGCGCAGCGCGTGCTCCTGGAGATCGAGGTCGTGCGCATCTCCGACCAGGCGGTCAATCGCGCGACCGACGTGGCGGGCGTCCTGCCGCCCTTCGTCGCCGTGCACCTGGGGACCGCTCTCGCGCAGCCGGACGTGACGGCGGTCGCGACGTACGACGCGCGGCTCGCGCGCGTCGCCGCGCTCTACGGCCTCGAGGTCGTGACGCCGGGCCGCCCGGACCGCTGGTGGGAGGACGACTCGACGCCCTGGCTGTCCTGACCGCGGGCGTGCCTCTACGGTGGCGGTGTGAGCACCCCGACGTCGGGAGTCGTCGAACCGGTCACGGCCGGCGCGGAGCGAGGACGCGCGGCGCGCGCGGCACTGCCCCGCGGGGGCCTGGCCGCGGTCGCGACCGACCGCCCGGGCCGGGACCCGGTCGCGGAGGTGCTCGCGCAGGAGGTCGACCGGCTGCCGGACCTCATCCCGCTGCGCCATGCGCGCATGGCCGCGTCACCGCTCGCGTTCTACCGCGGCACGGCGGGCCTCATGGCGGCGGACCTCTCGGGGAGCCCGCACACCGGCCTGCTCGCCCAGCTGTGCGGTGACGCGCACCTGAGCAACTTCGGCGTGTTCGGCACCCCCGAACGCCGTCTGGTCTTCGACCTCAACGACTTCGACGAGACGCACCCGGGCCCGTTCGACTGGGACGTGAAGCGGCTGGTGGCGAGCATCGAGGTGGCCGCGCGGGCCCTGGGGCTGGGCCAGGACGCGCGGCGGCGCGCGTGCCGACGCACCGCCCGCGAGTACCGCGAGGCGATCCGCTCCTTCGCGCAGGCCCGCGCGGTCGACGTCTGGTACGCGAGCCTGGACGCCGCGGACGCCGGCCTCGGACGCCGCCTGGGTCTGGACCCGACCGCTCGTCGCGGCTGGCAGCGCCTGACGAGCCGCGCGACGTCACGCGACCACCGGCAGGCGGCGGCGCGGCTGACGACGCTCGCACCCGAGGGTGAGCGCAGGTTCGTCTCGGACCCGCCTCTGCTGGTCCCGGCGAGCAGCTACCTGACCCCCGACGAGGTCGTCACGTTCCGCGCGGGCATGGAGCAGCTCGTCGAGCAGTGGCGGGAGAGCCTGCCCGCCGACCGGCGCCACCTCGCGGCGCGATACCGCGTCGTGGACGTGGCGCGCAAGGTCGTCGGGGTCGGGAGCGTCGGGACGCGCGCGTGGGTGCTGCTCCTCGTCGGGGCCTCGTCGGACGACGTCCTGGTGCTGCAGGCGAAGGAGGCGCGCGCGTCCGTGCTCGAGGCGCACCTCCCGCCCGGGCCGTACGCGCACCCCGGCCGGCGCGTGGTCGAGGGGCAGCGCCTCATGCAGGCGGCGAGCGACGTGTTCCTCGGCTGGCAGGACAGGGTGGGCCTCGACGGCGTGCCGCGTGCGTACTACGTGCGCCAGCTGCGCGACTGGAAGGGCGCGGTCGACGTCGAGCGCATCCGCCCCGAGGCGCTCGTGCCGTACGGGCGCGCGTGCGCGTGGACGCTGGCTCGCGCGCACGCGCGTTCGGGGGAGCGCGTCGCGATCGCGGCGTACCTGGGTTCGTCGTCCCGGGCCGACGAGGCGTTCGCGCGGTTCGCTGCGACGTACGCCGACCAGGTCGAACGCGACCACGCCACGTTCGCCACCGCGATCACCGCCGGCAACCTCCCCTCCTGACCCCCACCCACCCCGCCGCCACGCCCGCCCCGCCGGCTGCCACGCCCGCTGCTGCGCGCGCCGTCGCCACCAGGCGCGGCCCCGTCCCCGGTGCGGCCATCCCGTCGATGCAGGGATGACTGCAGCTTTGGTCGTGGTGGGGCGCCGCTGTTCTGCATCCATACCTGCATCGACCTCGCTCGATGGTGCGGCCGAGGGCTCGGATGGGTCGGGAGGGTGGGGGCTGTGGGAGACTCGTCGCCGCCGGTTCAGGCCGGCGAGGAGGGCTGGCTGAGCGGCCGAAAGCGACGGTCTTGAAAACCGTTAGGGCGGGACCTCTCGTCCTCAAGGGTTCGAATCCCTTGCCCTCCGCCCGACGACGCACGGCCCGCACCGGTGACGGGGCGGGCCAGGGGAGCGCGCGGAGAGCCGCGGCCGGCGAGCTCGCCGGCGGTGGCTGACCCCGCACGGGGAACGGCCGCCCCCGGCGGTGGCTGACGCCGCGCACGGAAGGGCCGCCCCCGACGGTCGGCGTGGTCGTCAGGGGCGGCCTGCGGCGTGAGGGCTCGCCCGCGTGCTCGTCGTCAGCCGAGGAGGCGGGCCTTCTGGGCGTCGAACTCCTCGGGCGTCAGCACGCCCGCGTCGCGCAACGAGGCGAGCTCCTTGAGCTGGGAGATCTTGTCGTCCATCGACGGTGCCGCCGCCTCCACGGGGACCGCGTACACGGTCTGCGGTGCGGCGTAGGCGGGTTGCGGCTCCGCGTACGCGGGCTGGGGCGCTGCGTAGCTGGGCTGCTGCGCCGCGGCGTCCTGCGCGGCCCAACGGCCCTGCTGGCGGCGCTGGACGCGGCCCGAGACCGCGCTGGCCGTCCCTGCGACCACTGCTGTGCGGGCGACCCCGCGGATCAGTCCTGGCACGTCGTCCTCCTGGTGGTTCGTGGTGCCGTACGTCGTGACGTCGCGGTGGACGTCGGGTGGCTCATGCGGTCTCGACGGCGTCGAGAGCCGCGAGGATCGCGGGGATCGGGATGCGCCCGCCGGCGACGACCTGGGCGCCGCCCTTGCGCAGCGCGGTGGCGAACGGGGCCGCCCAGGCGTTCTCGTAGACGAGCACGCCGGCCGCGGAGCCGGGGGTGAGCGCCACGCCGACCTCGTCGAGGTCGTCCTGCCCGACGAGCGACGACGAAGCGCCCTCGAAGATGGTCAGGTCGAAGTCGCCCGTCACGTCCAGGTCGGTGATCTCCACGCCGGACACGACGCCGTCATGGCCCTTGCGGACGAACGCGAGGTCGAGCACGCGGATGATGCCGCGCTCGACGAGGTCGACGAGCAGCGGGAACGCCGTCCCGTCGAGCCGGTCCTGGGGGAACTCGACGACGAGGTAGTCGACGGGCCCCATCTCCTGCAGGTCGACATCCATCTCTTCCTCCTCACGCACCGGGGCGGTCCCGGTGCCGTCGGTGCGCGTGAGCGGGAGCCACGCGTCGGGTGTGGTGTGGTCCGCTGCGCGCACCGCGGACTCGACCCGCGCGAGCAGGTCGGCGAGCTCGGCGTCCTCGAGCAGGTAGGTGTGCGAGCTCGCACGGGTCGCGGTCCGTTCGGCGCCGAGCATCCGTTCCATGAGCGGGCCCAGGGCGCCCCGGATGACGATCTCCACCTCGGGCGGGTCGTGCGTGTCGAGCGTGCGCAGGCCCCGCACGTCCAGGCCCAGCGAGCCGAGGCGCTGCAGCACCCCGAACAGGGCCGCGGTGTCCCGGATCTCCGCCACGAGAACCGTGTGCGCGGCGGCGCGCCGCACACCGGACTCCTCGAGCGCGTCCAGCTGGGCGTGCTTGACGGGCCCCTCGATCGTGAGCTCGATGATCCTGGACCGCACGGTGCCACCTCCCGCGCGTCCCACTGTGGCGACCCGCGCGCTTCGACAAATCACCCGAAAGGGGTGGATGACCCCTAGGCTGCGAACATGGCCGGGAGGGTGTCGGCGACCGCGGGGGCGGTCCGCCGGGGAGCACCGGGAGCGCCCGCGTTGGCCCGCGCGCGCCGCACGGTGCCACGCCAGGCGGGCGTCGTGCGGCGCCCGGCGATCGAGGCGCTGCTCGAGCGCGTGGTCGAGCGACGCCTCACGATCGTCACGGCCGGCCCCGGCTGGGGCAAGACGGTCGCGGTCGCGCAGTGGGCTTCCGCCACGGACAGGCGGGTGGTGTGGCTGTCGCTCGACCCGCACGACGACGCGCCGGGCGCCTTCTGGAGCGACGTCCTCGAGGCGCTCCGGTCCTGCGACGCGGTGCCCGACGACCACCCGTTGCATGCGTTGCGGGTGCCGCCGGGTGCGTCGCCCGAGTTCCGGTCACGCCTGTTCCGGGCGCTCGA
The DNA here is from genome assembly GCF_006538725.1 of Cellulomonas gelida. Classification (GTDB taxonomy): domain Bacteria; phylum Actinomycetota; class Actinomycetes; order Actinomycetales; family Cellulomonadaceae; genus Cellulomonas; species Cellulomonas gelida. The sequence goes on along the minus strand of NZ_BJLQ01000032.1, from coordinate 655 downwards.
GGACCTCCCGGAGCCCGTGGTGCTCGTGCTCGACGACTTCCACCACGTGACCCGCCCCGCGCTGGTCGAGGCGGTCGACGACCTCCTGCGCTACCCGTCGCCGTTGCGGCTGGTCGTCGTCACGCGCGTCGACCCGCTCCTGCGGGTGCACCGGCTGCGGGTCGAGAACGAGCTCGGGGAGGTCGTCGCCCAGGACCTCGCGTTCGACGCGCAGGCCGTCGCGGCGCTCGGGGCGCAGCGCGGGCAGACGCTCTCGAGCGACGACGTGGCGCGGGTGCTCGAGGGCACCGACGGGTGGGCGGTCGGCGTCCGGCTGCAGCTGCGCTCGTCGGGCGGCGTCGGCAGGGCGACGCGTCCGGACCAGGACGCCTCCGAGTACCTCGTCGAGGAGGTCCTGTCGCAGCTCGAGCCGGACGTGCAGCGGGTCCTGCTCATGACGAGCGTGACCCGGTCGACGTGCGCCGACCTCGTCGACGCGATCCTGCCGGGCGGTGCCGCGCGCGCGCAGTGGGAGACGTTCGTGCCGCACAGCACGTTCGTGACCGCGCTCGGGCCCGACGGCACCTGGTTCCGCTACCACCCGCTGCTGCGCGAGGTGCTCGTCGGGCGGCTGCGCACCACGGAGCCGGCTGACTGGCGGCTCGCGCACCGCCGA
>NZ_BJLQ01000031.1 GCF_006538725.1 Cellulomonas gelida | reverse complement strand
GGGCGCCCGCCCGCCCCGAGCCGACGAACGAGCCGACGGACGGCACCACGGGTGGGACGGCGCGGGGCCTGACGAGCGGCGCGGCGTCGTCGTGCTCGACCTGCACGGACCCGGTGCCCTCGCCCGCGCGGTCGGCGCCGCCGCCCACGTCGCCGACGTCGGACCGCTCGTCGGCCGCTGGCGGACCGCCCTGCGCGCCGACGCCGCGGCACCCGAGGGCACCGGCGCCCCCACCGCACCCACCGCCGACGCACCGCCCGGCACCACCGGTATCGACGACAGGAGCACGCCATGCATGTCCCCGACCACGTGATGGACCCCGGCACGAGCCTCGCGACGGCCGTCGTCGCGGGCGCCGCGCTCACCTACGCCGTGCGTCGCGCGCGCGCCGAGGCGACCCGTGAGCGCGTCGCGCTGACCGCGGTCGCGTCCGGCTTCGTCTTCGCCGCGCAGATGGTCAACTACCCGGTCGCGCCCGGCACGAGCGGGCACCTCGTCGGCGCCGCGCTGGCCGCGGCGCTCGTCGGGCCGTGGCTCGGGGCGCTCGCGGTGACCGCGGTGCTCGTGGTGCAGGCCGTGCTCTTCGCCGACGGCGGCGTCACCGCGCTCGGCGTGAACGTGCTGCTCATGGTGGGTGTCGGGACGCTCGTCGGGTGGTCGGTGCAGCGACTCGTCGCGCGGCTCGCGACACGCGTGCCCGACGTCGGACGCGTCGCCCTGGCCGCCGCGGGCGGCGCGCTGGCGTCGGTCCCGGCCGCCGCGCTCGCGTTCGTCGCGCTGTACGCGGTGGGTGGTACGGCCGACGTCGGGCTCGGCGCGGTCTCGGCCGCGATGCTCCCCGTGCACGCGGCGATCGGGCTCGGCGAGGCGGTGATCAGCGGCGTCGCCGTCGCCGGCGTCGCGGTGCTGGCGCCCGGCGTCACGGCCCTGGACCCACGCCCGGCCAGCCCCGCCGCGACCCGTCGCGGGTCGCTCGCGCTCGGCATCGGCTCCGTCGTGACGGCCGGTGGGCTGTCCGCGCTCGCCGTCAGCGCCCCGGACGGTCTGGAGTGGGCGGCCCAGCGTGTCGGCTTCGACCACACCTTCGGCTCCGTGCTCGCGGAGGTCCCGCTGGCCGACTACGGCGCGGTCACAGGGGTCCCGGGCGGCGTCGCGGGCCTCGCAGGGGTCGCCGCGGTCGCGGTTCTCGTCGTCCTCGGCCTGCGCCGATCCTCGACCGCACCGGCCTGACCGAGCGCCGGCCCGTGGCCGCGGCCGGCTAGAGGCCGAGCGCGTGCTGGGTGGCCAGGAGGGTCTGGGCGGAGTGCTGGAGCTGGTCCTCCTCGTCGGGCGTGGTCGACATGTCTGGGACGTACTGCACGCCGCCCCCACCGACGACGCTCGGCACCGACAGGGCGACACCGTGCAGCCGGTGCAGGCCGTCGTGCACGGTGCTGACCGGCAGGACGGCGTGCTGGTCGCCGAGGATCGCCTCGATGATCCGCGCGCACGCCAGGCCGATCGCGAGGTTGGTCGCGCCCTTGCCCTCGATGATCCGGTAGGCGGCGTCCCGCACGTCCTGCGTGATCGCGTCGAGCTCGGCAGGCGTGAAGCGGTGGCCGTCGGGCGCGACCCAGTCGAGCACGGGCGTCGTGCCGATGCGCGCCTGCGACCACAGCGCGAAGCCGGTGTCGCCGTGCTCGCCCACGATGTCGGCGTGCACGCTGCCGGCGGACACCAGCGCGCGGTCGGCGACGAGGCGGCGCAGGCGCGAGGTGTCGAGCACCGTGCCCGACGAGAAGACGCGCGACGCCGGCAGGCCCGTGATCTGCTGCGCGGCGACCGTGAGCACGTCGCACGGGTTGGTGACGATGCAGTAGACCGCGTTCGGCGCGTGCTCGAGCAGGACCGGGAGCAGGCCCTCGAGCAGCCGCACGTTGGTGCCCGCGAGGTCGAGCCGGGTCTGCCCGGGCCGCTGCTTGGCGCCCGCGGTGAGGACGACGAGGTGCGAGTCCGCGACCACCTCCGGGTCCGACCCGCCGACGACGCTGCCGCCCGTGAACCAGGTGCCGTGCGCGAGGTCGAGCACCTCGGCCTCGACCTTCGGCCGGTCGATGTCGTACAGGGCCACGGTGTGCGCCGACCCGCGGATCAGCGCGGCGTACGCGATGCTCACGCCGACGCTCCCCGCGCCGACGACCGTCAACCGGGAGTTCTCGATCCTGGCCACGCGATCACGCTAGCCCCGCACCCGCGAGCGGGCAGGGCGAGGGGCGACCGCCGGCGAAGGGGGCGGGTCGGGCGGGGGCGCGTGGGGCTACGGCATCGACGGGCGTCGTCGGTCTGCGGTCGGGTCAGTGGCGGTCGCGCGCCGGGATGCGCAGCCCGCTCGCGCGCAGCCGGCGGATGAGCTCGCGCGTCCCCACCGGTACGGCACCGGCCGCGACGAGCTCGTCGTACCGCTCCCGGGGCACGTCGTAGTGGTCGCGGTCGAACGCGCGGGGCGGCACGCCCGCCCCCGCGGCGAACGCGTGCAGCTCGGCGAGCGACGCGTCACTGACCAGGTGCCCCCACGTGGTCCCGTGGCGTGGCCACAGCGGCGGGTCGAGGAGGATCACGGCGTCGCCGCGGGACCCTCGCCGACGAACGGCCCCTCGCCGGAGTGCCTGGTCGCACCGGGGGTCGCGTCCGACTGCTGACCCGACTGCCGCGCCGCCTCGCGCTCGAGCTCGACGCGCTCGTCGTGCACCGCGCGCGCGGCCTCGAACGCCGCCTGCTCCTTCTCGAGCCGCTGCAGCTCCGCCTCGACGTTCTGCCGCGCGGGCTCCTCCCACGCCTGGGCGAGCGGCGAGGAGAACAGCGACGGGCGCGCCAGGAGCTTGCGCAGGATCCGGGCGCGCGCACGGACGTAGTCCTCGGCGGGCAGGTGCGCGTACTCGGCGCGCACGTCGTGCAGGTACGCCTTGTAGCGCTGCGGCTCGGTCGCCAGGACCGCGAGGTCCGCGTCGCACAGCACGGCGCAGTCGACGTCGAGCGAGTTCGGCGAGTGCCGGACGAGCGCGACGACGAGGTCGTGCACGCGCCGCGCGTGCGCCTCCGGGACGCCGAGCCCGACGAGCTCGTCGTAGGCGACGCGGGCGCTCGCGGCCTCGTCCTCGCCGCCCTTGTTCGCGTAGGCCTTGCGGTCCGCGGAGTCGAACACCGCGCCGTGGTACCAGGCGGCGAGCCGTACGAGGTCGGGCTCGTGGCTCTCGGAGTCGAGCTCGTCGACCCGGACCAGCACGTCGACCAGGTGCTTGACGTTGTGGAACTCGCGGCCCGGGGAGGACCAGCGCTCCAGGAGCCTGTCGCCCGCGGCACGGATCTGCTCGGGTGCCGCGGTGGCTCCGGCACCGACGACATTGCGGACGAACGCCGGGACGAGCCAGGCAGGCGCTTCGTGGACGCCCATGGACCACCCTCACGACGACGACTGGGAACGGGTCAGCATAGCCCCGCGCGCGGCGTCGAACGGGGCGGCTTCGTCCCGCTACCGCCCGATGTGCGCCCCCGTCGGCGGGGCGCCCGGCGCGTCGCCCGGCGCGTCGCCCGGTGAGTCGCCTGGTGAGTCGTCCGTCGCGGCGCGCTGCGGGTCGGGTGACTCGTGCGTGGAACCGCCCGGTCCCGGCCGCGGTCGTGCCGCCGGGATCTCGACGCGCACGGTCGTGCCGCCACCGGGCGTCGCCGACAGGCGCACGTGGCCGTCGTGCGCGTCGACGATGGCCGCCACGATCGCCATCCCGAGACCCGCGCCGCCCGAGGACCGGCCCCGTGAGGCGTCGACCCGGTAGAACCGCTCGAACACGCGCGCGGCGTGCTCGGGGTCGATGCCCGGGCCGTGGTCGCGCACCTCGATGACGCCCACCGGTCCGCCGGGAGCCCCGTCCCGGGCGTCGGCGTGCGCCAGTCCCACGGCGATCTCGACGGGCGACCCCGCCGGCGTGTGCTGCGCGACGTTCCCGACGAGGTTCGCGACGACCTGCCGCAGCCGCGCCTCGTCGCCGTCGATCGTCGTCGGGCCCGTGACCCCGCCCGGCGTGAGCGGCACGATGCGCGTGCTGCGCGACGGGTCGAGCGCGTGCAGGTCGCTCACCGCGTCGGCTGCGACGACCGTGAGGTCTACCTGCGTGCGCCGCATCGGGCGCTGCTCGTCGAGCCGGGCGAGCGACAGGAGGTCCTCGACGAGCCGGCCCATGCGCGTCGCGGACGACTCGATGCGCCCGAACGTGTCGTCGACCTGGTCCTTCGTCGTCAGCGCACCCATGCGGTACAGCTCGCCGTACCCGCGGATCGCGGCCAACGGCGTGCGCAGCTCGTGCGACGCGTCGGCGACGAACCGGCGCATGCGCGCCTCGGAGGCCGTGCGCACGGCGAACGCCTCCTCGATCTGCGCGAGCATGCCGTTGAGCGCCGCACCGAGCCGCCCGACCTCGGTCGAGACCGGCGCGGGCGGCACGCGCTGCGAGAAGTCGCCTGCCGCGAACGCCGCCGCGGTCTGCTCGATCTGCGTCAGCGGCCGCAGCGAGCGTCGGACGGCCCACCAGCCGACGAGCGCGCCCGCGAGCAGGATCACCGCGCCGGAGGTGACCAGCACGAGCGCCATGAGCTGGATGGTGTCGTCGATGTCGGCGAGCGGGAGGGCGACCATCAGGGCGACCGGCTCGTTGGTGAACGTGTTGGTCGCGGGCAGCGCGACCACGCGCCAGTCGGAGCCCCGGTCGGACGTGACCGTGAACGGCTCGCCGCCCCGCTCCTCGGCCTCGTCGTACGTCATGCGCGGCAGCGAGGGCGTGCCGCGCTTCGCCAGGACGCTCGCGCGCGGCGAGAACAGCGTGTGCACCACGCCCGTCTCGACCGCCGCGCCGTAGTAGTCCGTCGGCGGTCCCTGCGACTCCCACGGCTCGTCCTGCGTGCGGTACGTCGTGACCAGCTGGACGCCCTCGGTCGCGAGCTTGTCGTCGACCTGGTCCACGAGCGTGCGCTGCACGAGCCACGTCGCGGTCACGCCCGCCAGGACGAGCCCGACGAGCAGCAGCACCGTGGAGATGCCGAGCAGCCGCCCGACGAGCGGCACCCCGCTCCACCAGCGCACGGCCTCGCCGACGACGCCGGGCTCGGCCCCGTCGGTCGCGCGCCCGGCCGCGGAGCCGCCAGGCTCGCTCGTCGGTGCGTGCTCGCTCGTCGGCGCGGGTTCGTTCGTCGGTGCCCGCTCGTCGGTCGGGGTCGGCGCGGTCGCCGGACGCCGGGCCGGGGGCGGCGGGACGGGACCGGGGTCGCGGACCGTCACGACGCCGTGCGCAGGAGGTAGCCGACCCCGCGCTTGGTGTGGATGAGCGGCGGGAGCTTCTCGCCGTCCGGGCCGGTCAACGAGTCGACCTTGCGGCGCAGGTAGGAGATGTACGACTCGACGATGTTCGCGTCGCCGCCCCAGTCGTACTGCCACACGTGGTCGAGGATCTGCGTCTTGGACAGCACCCGGCCCGCGTTGAGCATGAGGTAGCGCAGGAGCTTGAACTCGGTGGGGGACAGGTCGATCTCCTGCCCCGCGCGGCGCACCTCGTGCGAGTCGTCGTCGAGCTCGAGGTCGGCGTAGCGCAGCACGTTGGCCTGGTCGTCGTCGCCGGGGCCCGTGCGCCGCAGGATCGCCCGGATCCGCGCGACGACCTCCTCGAGGCTGAACGGCTTGGTCACGTAGTCGTCGCCGCCGACGGTCAGCCCCTGCACCTTGTCGGACGTGTCGTCCCGCGCGGTGAGGAACAGCACGGGCATGTGCTGGCCCTTCTCGCGCAGGCGCCGCGTGACGGTGAACCCGTCCATGTCGGGGAGCATCACGTCGAGCACCAGGAGGTCCGGCTCGAGGTCGCGCGCCATGCGCAGCGCTGCGCCGCCGTCGGCCGCGGCATGCACCTCGAAGCCCGCGAAGCGCAGGCTCGTGGCCAGCAGCTCCCGGATGTTCGGCTCGTCGTCCACGACGAGCAGACGGGCCTCGGCGTCGACCGCATGCGTGCTCATGGTGCCGATCCTGCCCCCGAACCCTGGGTGCTGCCTGGGAACCCGCTGAAGGTTCGGGAGGGTGTCGGGCGCGCCTGTGAGCAGCGGGTTTCGGACGAGCGTCCGGCAGCCGGTACCGTCGGCGGACGTGACTCGAGTGACCGTGGTACAGAGCTCGGCCGATGTGCCCCTGGACCGGTTCGCCGGCTGGTGGAGCGAGGCGGAGCTGACGATCGTGCGCGCCGACCTCGGCGAGGCCGTCCCGGAGCTGCGCGAGGTGGGCGACGGGCTCGTCGTCCTGGGCGGGCACATGAACGCCTACGACGACGAGGCGGCCCCGTGGCTGCCCGCGCTGCGCACGCTGCTCGCGCAGGCCGCGGCGGCCGGCATCCCGACGCTCGGCGTGTGCCTGGGCGCGCAGCTGCTCGCGGTCGCGACCGGCGGGCACGTGCAGGTCGCGGCGCCCCCGGGGCCCGAGGCGGGCCTCGTCGACCTGTGGTGGCGCCCCGAGGCGGCGTCCGACGCGCTCGTCGGGCCGCTCGTCGCCGGGCTGCCGGGTGCGGGAGACCGCAAGGTCAGCGCGCAGCCGACCCTGCACTCCGACGCGGTCGTCGACCTGCCGCCGGGCGCGGTGTGGCTCGCGTCGTCGAACCAGTACCCGTACCAGGCGTTCCGCGTCGGGTCGGCGTGGGGCCTGCAGTTCCACCCCGAGGCCTCGGCGACGACGCTGCGCGACTGGGCGACCTGGGACGGGACGGTCGACACCGAGGCGATCCTCGCCGCCTACGCGGCCCGCGAGGACGAGCTCGTCGCGACCGGTGCCGTGCTGGCCTGCGCGTTCCTCGACGTCGTGCGCGAGGCCGCCGAGGCGAGCGTCTCGGCCTGAGGTCGGCGTGCCCTCGTACCGGGTCCGCGCGAACGTCGGCCTGCTGCGGCCCGGCACGTCGGCGCCCGACCTGCTGCCCGACGCGGTGGCGTTCGCGCGCACGCTCGTGACCGTCGAGGCCTGCGACGTCGAGGTCGTGCGGGGGCGCGCGCGGGTGACCGTGCGCTACCAGGCCGACGACGACCCGTCCGCGCGGCGGGCCGGGTGGGCGATCCTGCACCGCCTCGACGAGCTCGCGGAGATCGACGGCCGCCAGCTCACGCGCCGCTTCGGCAACCGCTGGTACCCGGTCCGCCCGGACCGCGCTCCCTGACGCGGGGGCCGCTGAACCCGCTGCTCCGACGCGGGCCCGGGCGTCAGCCCGCGTGCTCGGTCTGCCGTGCGCGCCGTAGCGCGACCGCGCGCCCGACCACGCCCACGGCGAGTACGACGAGGCCGCCCGTCACGGCCGTGCCCGGGAGGTTCAGGGCGAGCGTCGCGCAGCCGACCGCGCCGAGCACCTGCACGCCGCGCGGCCAGCGCCGCTCGTGCGACGGCTGACGCCACGCGGCGAGGTTCGCGACGAGGTAGTACGTGAGCACGCCGAACGACGAGAAACCGATCGCCGCCCGGACGTCCGCGACCAGCACGAGCGCCACGACGAGCGCGCCGAGCACGAGCTGGGCGCGCGCGGGCACGCCGTGCCGCTCGTCGACGGCCGCGAGCGGGCGCGGCAGGTCGCCCTCGCGGGCCATCGCCATCGCGGTGCGGCCCAGGCCCGCGACCAGCGCCAGCAGCGCGCCGAGCGACGCCGCGGCGGCGGCCAGGCCGACGACGGGTCGCGCCCAGTCCCACCCCGCGGCGGCCACGACGTCCGCCAAGGGAGCCGTCGAGTCCGCGGCACCCTGCGCGCCGAGCGTCGCGAGCACCGCGAGAGCGACCAGCGCGTAGACCGCGACCGCGATCGCCCACGCGGTCGTCACGGCCCGGGGGATCGTGCGCGCGGGGTCGCGGACCTCCTCGCCGAGCGTCGCGACGCGCGCGTACCCCGCGAACGCGAAGAACAGCAGCCCGGCCGACTCGAGCACGCCGCGCACGCTCGTCGTCCCCGTCGTCCCCGTCGTCCCCGTCGTCAGCGGCGGCCACGACGACGCGGAGGCCCCCGCGCTCACGACCACCGCGAGCCCGACGAGCACGAGCCCGAGCAGCGCGGCGGCGACCGTCGCGGTCCGCGTGATCCCGCGGTTCGCGACCAGGACGAGCACGACGACCGCCGCGACCGCGACCGGCCGCCGCCACGCCTGCGGGGCCAGGTACGCCGCGAATGTCATCGCCATGGCCGCGCAGCTCGCGGTCTTGCCGACGACGAATCCCCACCCGGCCGCGAAGCCCCACCAGGGCCCGAGGCGGGCGCGGCCGAACGCGTACGCGCCGCCGGCCACGGGCAGCGCCGCGGCGAGCTGGGCCGTCGACGTCGCGTTGGCCCACGCGACGACGGCCGCGACGAGCAATCCGACGAGCAGGGCCACCCCGGCCGCGCGCGCGGCGGGCGCCCACACCGCGAACACGCCAGCTCCGAGCATCGCGGCCAGCCCGACGACCACCGCCCCCCGCACCCCGAGCACGCGTCGCACCCGGCCAGCGTCCCACGCCGACCCGACCGCTCCCCGCCCCCCACACGACCCCCGGGTGAACACCCGCCCCACATCCCCGCGACCCAGCCCCCGCTCCGGCTCCGCAGCGCCCAAGCCGGAGCGGGCGCTGGGTCGCGGGTGGGGCAGGGCGCGAGGCCGGGGTTGCTCCGGGTTGGCGGGGCTCAGGCCGGAGTAGGCGCTGGGTCGTGGGTGGGTGGGTGCGCGAGGCCCGGGTTGCTCCGGGTTGGCGGGGCTCAGGCCGGAGTAGGCGCTGGGTCGCGGGTGGGTCGGTGCGCGGGGCCGGGGGGTGTCAGGCGACGCCCAGGTCCTCGGCGTCCTTGATCGTGTACGCGTAGCCCTGCTCGGCGAGGAAGCGCTGGCGGTGGGCGGCGAAGTCCTGGTCGACGGTGTCGCGCGCGACGACGGTGTAGAAGTGCGCCGTCCGCCCGCTGGCCTTGGGGCGCATGATGCGGCCGAGCCGCTGCGCCTCCTCCTGGCGCGAGCCGAACGAGCCCGACACCTGGATCGCGACCGACGCCTCGGGCAGGTCGATCGAGAAGTTCGCGACCTTCGACACGACGAGCTTGGAGATCTCCCCGGTGCGGAACGCGTCGAACAGGCGCTGACGCTCCCGCACGGTCGTCTCGCCCGTGATGAGGTCCGCGCCGATGTGCTCGGCGAGCTCGTGCAGCTGGTCCAGGTACTGCCCGATGACGAGCGTCGGCTCGCCCTCGTGCTGCCCGACGAGCTGCTCGACCACGCGGTTCTTGCCCGACGCGGTCGCGGCGAGCCGGTACTTCTCCTCCGGCTCGGCCGTCGCGTACGCCATGCGGTCGGCGTCGGGCAGGGTCAAGCGCACCTCGATGCACTCGGCGGGCGCGATGTACCCCTGCGCCTCGATGTCCTTCCAGGGCGCGTCGAACCGCTTGGGCCCGATGAGCGAGAACACCTCGTCCTCGCGTCCGTCCTCGCGCACGAGCGTCGCCGTCAGGCCGAGGCGGCGGCGCGCCTGCAGGTCCGCGGTCATGCGGAAGATCGGCGCGGGCAGCAGGTGCACCTCGTCGTACAGGACCAGGCCCCAGTCGCGTGCGTCGAGCAGCTCGAGGTGCGAGTAGACGCCCTTCCGCTTGGTCGTGAGCACCTGGTACGTCGCGATCGTGACCGGCCGGATCTCCTTGCGGGCACCCGAGTACTCGCCGATCTCGTCCTCGGTCAGCGACGTGCGGCGCACCAGCTCGTCGCGCCACTGCCGTGCCGAGACGGTGTTGGTGACCAGGATCAGCGTCGTCGTGGAGGACTTGGCCATGGCGCCCGCGCCGACGATCGTCTTGCCCGCACCGCAGGGCAGCACGACCACGCCCGACCCGCCGTGCCAGAACCCCTCGACGGCCTGCTGCTGGTAGGGCCGCATGGCCCAGCCGTCCTCTTCGAGCGCGATCGCGTGCGCCTCGCCGTCCACGTACCCGGCGAGGTCCTCCGCGGGCCAGCCGAGCTTGAGCAGCACCTGCTTGAGGTGGCCGCGCTCGGACGGGTGGACGATCACGTCGGTCGCGTCGATGCGCGCGCCCAGCAGGCCCGCGGTGCGCTTGGACTTCATGACCTCGGCGAGCACCGCCGGGTCGAGCGCGTGCAGCACGAGGCCGTGCACGGGGTCCTGGACGAGCTGCAGCCGCCCGTAACGGGCCATGGTCTCGGCCACGTCGACCAGCAGCGCGTGCGGCACCGGGTAGCGGCTGTACTCGAGCAGCACGTCGACGACCTGCTCGGCGTCGTGCCCCGCGGCGCGCGCGTTCCACAGCCCGAGCGGCGTGAGCCGGTAGGTGTGCACGTGCTCCGGCGCGCGCTCGAGCTCCGCGAACGGGGCGATCGCGCGACGGCACGCGTCCGCCTGGTCGTGGTCGATCTCGAGCAGCAGCGTCTTGTCGCTCTGCACGATGAGCGGTCCGCTCACATGTCCTCCTGGTCCGTGCCCGCGAGGTCGTCGGCGCGCTCGACCGTGCCGATCCGGTGGACGGCGACGGTCAGCTCCGACTCGCGAACGGGGTCGGCGGCCCGCAGCCGGCCGCCCTCCACGCGCAGGGGGCGCAGCAGGCGGCGTTCGGGACGCCCCGTGGGTCCGACGAGCTCGACCCACACGTTCGCGCGCTCGGCGGCGGCCTCGCGCAGGAGTGCCAACGCATCGACGGGGTCGGCTGTTCCGGCAGGGGCTGACGAGCGCGGCGCGCGCGTGTCGTGCGTCGTCGGGCCGGTGCGGAGGTTCGAGTCGTCGGGCGTCCCCGCGTCACTGACCGTGGAGCCGCTGCTCGCGGCGTCGCTCGTCGTGCTGCTCGTCGTGCCGGCGGGTCCGGCGCCCGGGACCGACGCGCCGGTCGCCGGGGTCGTGCCCGCGTCCGACGTGCCGCGCTCGTCCGACGAGCGCAGCCGGCGCACGAGCGCGAGCGTGTCGACGGTGCGCGACGCGACGGGCGTGAACGCGCGCCGCGAGCCGCGACGCCGCGCTCGTCGGACCGTGCGCTCGAGGTGCAGCACCTGACCGTCGGGCGTCTCGGCGACCGGCGCGAGGCCGTGCGCGCGCAGCGCTTCGACCACCTCGTGCGTGGAGGCCTGCGCGGCCAGCACCGTCGGCGCGAGCTGCAGCAGGCCCAGGTCCGCCAGGCGCGGGTCGTCCGCGAGGCCCGCGAGCAGCGCCGGGTCGTCCGCTCGCAGGTACGACGAGGCGGCGCCCGCGCGCAGGCGTCCGTGGCGGCGCGCGGCGTCCCGCACCAGGTACTCCAGGCCCTGCGGCACCGAGCCGCGCGCGAACGCGGCGAGCCGGTCCAGGAGCTCGTCGGCCGTGAGCCCGTCGTCGAGCGCGCGGCGCACCGAGTCGGGCGTGAACCGCACGGTGATCGCGCCTCCGCGCGACTCGACCGCCGCGGCACGCTCGATCAGCGCCTCGAGCGCGGGCGACGGGCGTCCGGGCACGATGCCCGTCAGGTCGCCCTGCAGCAGCAGGTCGCCGACCTCGGGCGCGAGCCCGGTCGCGAACGCCTCCGCGGCCGAGGCGGCATCGGGAGCGCCCGGTGCGGTTCCGGGAGCGCCCGGACCGGCATCGGGAGCGCCCGGTGTGGACCCAGGGGCGGAGCCCGGCGCGGGCGGCAGCAGGGCCCGGCCCGCCTCGCTCAGCGCGCCCGCGCCGAGGACGCCCACGCGGGCCGCCTCGGTCAGCACCGACTGCACGGCCGCGAGCGGCGGCACCGAGCGCGGGGTCGCCCAGCCGAGCGCGTCGAGCACGTCCTGCGCGCTCGGCGCCGTGCCCGGCACGCGGGCGAGCACGCGCAGCACCGCGGCGCGCAGGCGCGGCGCCCACGGGCGCGACAGCTCGGGGTCGAGCGCGGCGATCAAGTTCCCGCGCTCGTCGCGCGAGCCGACGAGCCAGGGCGTGCGGGCGGTGACGAGCCACGCCGAGGCCAACGCGACCCAGCGTGCGGGTAGGTCGAGCGCCGTCCAGGCGTCGACGTCGGCCGTCGGGACGAACGCCGCGGGCTCGTCGTCGTCCTGCGCGAGCAGCCCCGCCGCGAACGCGAGCTCGACGACGAACGCGGCCTCACCCTCCTCGACCTCGAGCAGCTGCGCGGCGCGCCGCAGCTCGCGCACCGCCAGGCCGCCGGACCGCAGTACCCCGGGCGGTTCGTGCTCCCACTCGCGCAGCAGGCGTGCGACGAGCCGCACGCACCGCTCGCCCGCGCTCGCGGACTCCGCGGCGACCGTCTCGGGACGCCGGCTCGGGGCGTCCGAGAGGTCCGGCGGCGTCGCGACCGCGCGGTGCGTGCGCCAGCCGCGCAGCTCGAGGGCGACTGACGCGGGCAGCAGCACGTGCCGGCCGCTGCCGCGCACCAGCAGCCCGCGCGCGACGAGCAGCGCGACCGCGTCGCCGGCGGTCGTGCCCGGCGCGGGGGCCAGACCGACCGGCGGACCCCAGGCGAGCGCGTCGAGCACCGCGCGCGCGGGTGCGCCGAGCGGTTCGTCGTCGTCCGGGAGCGCGCTCGTGAGGCTGGTGGTCGGACTCGTCGGGGTGCCCGCCGGGCCGCTGCGCGCGGCGGGGCCGCTGACCTCGACCGCGAGACCCGCAGGGTGCGCGTCGAGCAGGTCCGCCAGGCCGGGGGCCACGCGCAGCACCGCGTCGGCGCTCAGGCTCTCGGTCCGCTCGTCGTCCGGGCCCTGGTCGGCGTACAGCAGCGCGAGCGTCAGGGCGTCGTCGACCGCGCGTGCGACCTCGGCATCGCGCCGGCCCGCGATCGCGTCCTGCAGCGCGGCGCTCGTCGCACCGTCGAGCACGACCGCGGCCTCGAGCACCTGCAGGACGACGGCGTCCACGGACGCGAGCGCGCGCTCCAGGCTCGCGCGACCCGTGGCGCGCACCGCGAGCGACGTGAGGTTCCCCGGCGACGGCGAGGCCAGGTCCGGGCGGCGTGCGAGCAGCGCACCGAGGCGCTCGTCGGACGACGACCGCAAGAACCCGGTGAACGTGGACATCCGCTCCACGATACGTGGCCTCGCGGGGGCGGGGGTCCCGGGCGCGGGCCGTGGCCCCGACGCGCGGGCTCGTCAGCCGGCGGCGCCGGCCGCGGGAGCGGCGCGCGGACGACGACGCCCGCGGCCGATAGCGTCAGGGCAGGACGTGTCGGACGTGGAGGGTGACGTGGGCGAGCTGACGGGGCTGTACGACGAGGCGCGGGCGCTGCTGCCGGAGCTGGCGGCGCTGCGGCACGAGCTGCACAAGGTGCCCGAGCTCGCGCTCGACCTGCCCAAGACGCAGGCCCTCGTGCTCGAGGCGCTGTCCGGCCTGGGCCTGGAGGTCACGGTCGGCGCAGAGCTGAGCTCGGTGGTCGCGGTGCTGCGCGGCGCCCGGCCCGGCCCCGCGGTGCTGCTGCGCGGCGACATGGACGCGCTGCCCGTGACCGAGGAGACCGGCGAGCCGTTCACGTCCGAGCACCCCGGCCTGATGCACGCGTGCGGCCACGACATGCACGTCGCCGGGCTCGTCGGCGCAGCCCGCCTGCTCGCCGCGCGGCGCGAGGAGATCGCCGGCGCGGTCGTGTTCATGTTCCAGCCCGGCGAGGAGGGCGACGGTGGCGCGGAGATCATGATCCGCGAGGGCGTGCTCGACGCCGCCGGTGAGCGTGTGGTCGGCGCCTACGGCGTGCACGTGTCGTCGGGCCTGCTGCCCGGCGGGGTCGTCGGCGGTCGACCGGGGACGCTCATGGCCGCGCCCGACTCCGTCACCGTCACGGTGCGAGGTGCCGGCGGGCACGGTTCCGCACCGCACCGCGCGCTCGACCCGGTGCCGGTCGCCGCGGAGATCGTGCTGGCGCTGCAGGCGATGGTCACGCGGCGGTTCGACGTGTTCGACCCGATCGTCGTGACGGTCGGGTCCATCCACGCGGGCACCGCGAACAACATCATCCCGGCCACCGCGACGCTCGAGATCACCGTCCGCACGTTCTCGGAGGCGACCTGGCTCGCCGCGCCCGAGCGGCTGCGCGAGGTGTGCGAGCACGTCGCCGCGGCGCACGGACTGACCGCCGACGTCGACTACCAGCGCGGCTACCCGGTCACCCGCAACGACCCGGCCGAGCTCGAGCGCACCGCACGGCTCACGCGCGAGCTGCTCGGCGACGACGCGTGGTTCGAGATGCCGCAACCGCTCGCGGGCGGCGAGGACTTCTCCTACGTGCTGCAGGAGGTGCCCGGCGCGTTCGCGTTCGTCAGCGCGCTGACGCCCGGCGCGGACCCCGCGACCGCGCCGTACAACCACTCGCCGTACGCCCGGTTCGACGACTCCGCGCTCGCCACGAGCGCCTCGCTCCTGGCCGCGCTCGCGCTGGACCGCCTCGCCGAGGGCTGACCGGGACGGCATGCTCCCCGCTCGTCATCGCACCTCATTCGTCAGGTGACGGTAGGTGCCGACGACCGCCGGCACGGCCAGCCAGATCAGCGCCGACGTGACGACGGCCGCCGCCGGTGTCGACGCGGGCGCTCCCGTCACGATCGACGACCATCCCGGCGTTCACCTCGTCACCATCACCACGACGGCCGCGGCTGCCCCGAGCAGCGCCACCGCGCCCCAACGGGCTGAGCGCTCGCGCAGCGCTGCGACGAGACCGCTCACCAGCGCCAGGAGCGCGACGACTCGCACCGCCTGGCTCGCGCCGTTCGTCCGTCCGAGGGGTACCGCGACGGCCGCGGCCACCCCGAGCAGCACCCACCCCGCGCCCGCGAGGGCACGCGAGTACCCCTCGGTGTCCTCTGGCGCTTCCTGCGTGTCCTGTTCTCGGTTCAGCTGGCTCACTGCTCCTCAACTCGTGCGGTACGGAGGGCCGAGGCGCCGGCCCTTGCTCGTACGCCCGGTACGTCCGCCTCGAGCACCGCGGGGCCGATCCCGTTCGGTCCGACCGTCCCCGGGCTCGTCGGACCGGGGTGCGAGGGTGCGCTCACCGCGGCTGAACCGGTCGCTGTTGCCGCAGCGCAGCCGGTCCGCTGCGGGGGCGCGATGGGTGCGTCCCCGCAGCCGGGACGGCCGCCGCCGGTGGTGTTCCCGCGACTCCCTGCCCTGGCGAGGAACCTTGGCCATAACGGGTGTTGTGCGTCAACCGTCACAAGACGGACCTGTGGACAGCCGTGTCCCTCTGGGCCGGGTCGCTCGCCGCGTCCCAGTCGCTCGGGCGGAAGGCGCCCGTGAACGACGCCGGCGCTCCCGGCGCGTCCGTGTACCTGTCCTCATGGCGGCTCGCCGTCAGCGGACCACGAGCGGCGTGCGCCGCTGTTCGCGCGAAGGGACGTGCCCGGCCCGGTAGCCTTGCTCCGACGTAGCTCTTCTCACGACAGGGGTCCGCCGTGCCTACCGGCAAGGTCAAGTGGTTCGACACCGAGCGCGGGTTCGGGTTCATCGCCGCCGACGACGGCGGCGAGGTGTTCCTGCACGCCTCGGCGCTGCCCGCGGGCGTCACGGCCCCCAAGCCCGGCGCCAAGGTGGACTTCGGCGTGGCCGACGGCAAGCGCGGACCGCAGGCGCTGTCCGTCAAGCTGCTCGACCCGATCCCGTCGGTCGCCAAGGCGCAGCGCCGCAAGCCCGACGAGATGGTCGTGCTCGTCGAGGACCTGATCAAGGTCCTGGACCGGGTCGGCGGCGACCTGCGCCGCGGCCGCTACCCCGACGCCGCGCGAGGCAAGGCCTACGCGGCCGCGCTGCGCGCCGTCGCCGACGAGCTCGAGGGCTGATCATGGCCACTGCCACCCGCATCAAGGACGCCGTGCTGGGCTCGGCCGTCGACCTCGCCCGTGAGGTCGCGATCGAGATCGCGGTCGACCCGTCCGACGTGGGTGAGCACCTCGGCGTCGTCGTCGAGGGTGAGCGCCTGGTCTCGCACCGGTTCGCGTGCCTGTCCCGCGGCTACCGCGGCTGGGAGTGGACCGTCACCGTCGCGCGCGTGCCGCGCGGCCGCACCGCGACGGTCTGCGAGGCCGAGCTCCTGCCCGGCCCCGACGCGATCCTCGGCCAGGCGTGGGTGCCGTGGTCGGAGCGGCTGCGCCCCGGCGACATCGGCCCGGGCGACGTGCTCCCGTTCCGCGCGGACGACCCGCGCCTCGAGCCGGGCTGGACGCGCACGGGCGACCCCGAGCTCGACGAGGTCGCGATCGACGAGCTCGCCCTCGCCCGCGTGCGCGTGCTCGCGCCCCAGGGACGTGACGAGGCCGCCGAGCGCTGGTACCGGGGGTCGCGCGGCCCGACGAGCCCCGGCTCGCTGGCCTCCGCGGGTGCCTGCTGGTCGTGCGGGTTCCTGGTGCCGCTGCAGGGTGCGCTCGGCACCGTCTTCGGCGTGTGCGCGAACGAGTGGTCGCCCGACGACGGTCGCGTCGTCTCCCTCGACCACGGCTGCGGCGCGCACTCCGAGACGGACGTCGACCCCGCCCCGAGCGACTGGCCCAAGCCCGACCCGCTCATCGACGAGCTCCGCGTCGAGCTGGTCGACCTGGCTCCTGCGGCCGACGAGCCCGCTGCGGTGGAGCCCACCTCCGACGAGGCTGCGTCCGACGAGGTCGCCGTGGTCGAAGAGCTCGCCGTGGTCGAGCCCACCCCCGACGAGGCCGCCGGGGTCGAGTCCGGCTTCAGCGAGCTCGCGCTCGCCGGGTCCCCGACCGACGAGCCTGCGGTCGTCGAGCCCGCGGCCGATGAGGCCCCGCTCGACGAGGCCCCGCTCGACGAGGTCGTGGTCGACGAGGTCGTGGTCGACCAGGGCGTCGCGGTCGGGCTCGACGACGTGAGCGATGCCAGTGGTGCCGACGCCGAGCCCGGCGACGAGTCCGGCTCGCCCGACGCGGAGCAGTGACGCAGGACCAGTTCGGCACCGCCGCCCTTCGCGCGGCGGCCCTGACCGCCTGGCGGTCGTCTCCCGCGCGGCTGCGTGAGGACGCGAACGTCGAGGAGGACCACGCGCGCGGCTACTACCGCGACCGCGTGGTCGTCGAGCTCGCGCAGAACGCCGCCGACGCGGCCGTGCGGGCCGGCGTGCCCGGCCGGCTCCTGCTGCGGCTGGCCCGCACCGACGAGGGCACGACGCTCGTCGCCGCGAACACGGGCGCTCCGCTCGACGACGCGGGCGTCGCGGCGCTGTCCTCGATGCGCGCCTCGGCGAAGCGCGACCACGGTGGCCCGGGCGTGGTCGGCCGGTACGGCGTCGGGTTCGCGGCGGTGCGCGCGGTGTCCGACGAGATCAGCGTGGTCTCCGCGACCGGCGCGGTCCGGTTCTCGCTGGCCGACACGGCGCAGGAGCTCGCGGACGTGGCGGAGCGTGTCCCGGCGCTCGCGCAGGAGGTCGTGCGACGCGACGGGTCGTTGCCCGCGCTGCGGCTGCCGTTCGCCGCCGAGGGTCGTCCTCCGGAGGGTTTCGACACCGCGGTCGTGCTGGTGCTGCGCGACGAGGTCGCCGCCGACGAGGTGCGCAGCCTGCTGCACGCGGTCGACGACGCGCTCCTGCTCGCGCTGCCCGGGCTGACCGAGGTCGTCGTGGAGGACGAGACGTCCGACGGCGGGCCGCGCCGCGTCGCGGACGTGGCCTCGCGCTGGTTCGTCGCGACGTCCGCGGGTGACGTGCCGCGTGACCTGCTGACCGACCGCCCGGTCGAGGAGCGCGAGGCGACGCGTTGGCGCGTCACCTGGGCCCTGCCGCGGCGCACGGTCGAGCCGGGCGGCCGCGCGCCGGACCCGTTCTCCGACGAGGCGGCGGGTGTGCCCGCGCGCGCTCGCGTCGTCCACGCCCCGACCCCCACCGACGAGCCCCTCGACCTGCCCGCGCTGCTCGTCGCGACGCTCCCGCTGGACCCTACGCGACGCCGCGTCGCTGCGGGACGGCTGACCGACGCGCTGCTGCGGCACGCGGCCGACGCCTACGCGACCCTCGCCGAGCAGCTCGCGAGCGCGGGCCACGACCCGCTGACGCTCGTGCCCACGACGCTGCCGACGGGCACGCTCGACGCCGCGCTCCGCCCCCTGCTCGTCGACCGCCTGGCCGCGGCCCCGATCCTCACCCCAGCCACCACCCCGCCCGCGACCCAGCCCTTGCTCAGGTCTGCGGCCGGTGTGGCCGGAGTATCCGCTGGGTCGGTGGGGGAGGACGGGGCGAGCCAGGGGTTGCTCCGGTCTGCGGCCGGTGTGGCCGGAGCGTCCGCTGGGTCGGTGGGGGACGGGTTGGTGTCCGGCGGGGCGGCGCCGGACCGGTTTGTGGTGCCGCGGCGGGCCGTGGCGGTGGCCGGTGGCGGCGGTGCCGAGGCGTTGGCGGTGCTCGGGCGGCAGGTGGGGGCGCTCGTCGTCGTGCCGCCCGGACGGGACGCGCACGCGCGGCTGCTCGGGGTCGACGTACGACCGCTCGCCGAGCTCGTGGAGGAGCTCGCGGCCCCGGCCGACGACGAGGGATGGCCCGCGCTCTACGGCGCGCTCGAGTCGCTCGCGGCGGCAGACCCCGCGGGCCTCGAGTCGCTCGCCAACCTCCCGGTCCCGCTCGCGGACGGTCGCGTGGTCCGGGGCGCACGCGGCACGGTGGTGCTCGACGACGCGCTCGCGGGGCTCGTCCGGCCCGTCGTCGGGACGCTGGCACGCTGGGGCGTGCGCGTGGTCGACCCCGTCGCGGCGCACCCCCTGCTCGAGCGGCTCGGTGCGCGGGCCCCGGACGTGGTCGGGCTGCTGCGTCTCGCGCCGGTGCGCGAGGCCGTGCTGGCGTGGGACGAGGACGACGAGCCCGACGAGCCGGACCTCACGACGACCGTCCTCACGCTCGTCGCCGCGCACCTGCCGCCGCGCGACCCGGCGCGCTGGTCGGCGACGACGGAAGCCGCCCACGCGCTGCCCGGCGACGTCCGCGAGTGGTTGGCGCTGCTGCCCGTGGGCGCGGCGACCGGGGAGCGGGCACCCGCAGACGGTCTGGTGCTGCCCGGCTCACCCGCGCACCGCCTGCTCGACGAGCGGGTGCTCACCGCGGTGTCCGCCGAGGAGGTGGACCGCTGGGGCGCGGCGACGCTCGTCGCGGCCGGCGTCCGCGAGGTGCTCGTCACCGTCACGGTGCCGGACGTGGTCACCGAGGAGGAGCAGGACGAGGACGCGCCCGGGGCGTTGACCGCGCAGGCGCTCGACGGCTGGGCCGAGTACGTCGAGCACCTGGCCGACGAGCTCGGCGCCGGCGCGTACCTGGGGGACCTGACCGCGGTCGCCGACCTGGACGCCGTGGCGAACGAGGCGTGGCCGCAGGTCCTCGAGCTCGTCGCGGGCGAGCCCGCGCTGCGCAGGGCGCTGCTCGAGGAGGTCCGCAGCGACCGGGGTGCGGTCGCGGAGTCGTACACGGCGTGGTGGTTGCGCGAGCGCTCGCCGCTGGGGCTCGGCGCACCGTTCGCCGTCGCCGACGACGGACCGCTGCGCGCGCTGCTGCCCGCCGCGCCGCGCGACGTCGCCCACCTCGACGTCCAGGTGCTGCGGGCGCTGGGCGGCGTCGCCGAGCCGCACGACCTGACGCCGCACGCCTGGACCGACCTGCTGGACTCCTGGCCGACGTCGACCGTGCTGGACGTCCGCGCGGCGACCGCGGTGTGGCGCCACGCGGCGCCGTCGCAGGCGCCCGAGCGGGTGCCGGCGCTCGTCGGACCGGGCCGGGTGATCGTGGTGCCCGCGCACGACGCCGCGGTCGCGCCGTGCCCGATGTGGTGGCAGCGTACGGACGTCGCAGCGCTGGTCCCCGCGCACGGCCACGACGAGGCGTTGCGCCTGTCGCGCGAGCTCGACCTGCCGCGCGTCTCCGAGCTGGCCCCGGGGGTGGTGACGCGCGAGGACGGCGTCGACGCGCCCGTGCCGCCGCAGGTGCACGACGTGCTGCCGGGGGCGCCGAGGCTCTGGTGCGAGCACGAGGACCTGCGCGTGGACCACGTGCAGGTCGAGTGGTGGGTCGACGAGGTCGCGGGTGAGCCGCGCCTGCACGCGACGACGCTCGCGGGCCTCGCGGCGGCGCTCGCGCAGTGGAGCGGGCGGTGGGGGTTGCGTCACCTGCTCGAGCTCGCGCTCGCCGACCCCGAGCGTGCGGGAGAGCTCGCGCTCGACGCGGCGTTCGAGCAGCCGCCCGGGACGGGTGACGCGGCAGAGCCCGCGGCCCAGCCCGCGACCGAGGTCAGCCGACCGACGTCGTCGGCCGGCGCGTGAGCACGTCGACGAGCTGCCGGGTCGGGCCGTCGAGCTCGTCGAACGAGCGGCGGTAGAGCGACGCAGGTCCGCCGTTCGGGTCGACGACGTCGTCGTCGCCGGGACCGAGCGCTGCGCGCTGCGCCGCGGCCAGGGGCAGCAGCGCGACGAGCCGCTCACCGGCTGTACCCGCGGGCAGGCGCTGCGGGTCGACGGCACTCGAGAGCCGCGCGAGCTCGCGCAGCGTGAAGGTGCGGCGCACGGCGGCGGGCTCGAGCTCGACGACCGCGGTGCGGTGCTCGCGGGTCAGCGCCAGGATGAGCGATGCCTCGCGCACCAGGGCGGAGGTGAGCTGGCGGGCCACGAACCCGTCCGCGCGCGCCCCTGCGGCCTCGACCAGCTCGGCCATCGGTGGGGACATCGGGTGGCCGCGCATGGCCCAGGTGCCCGCGGACGACACCTCGACGTCCGTGCCCGCGAGCCCGGTCGCCAGGAGCCGCTCGACCGCGGGGGACCGGCAGATGTTCCCGGTGCAGACCACCAGCACGCGCGTCGCCATGGCGGACATCATGCCCGTTGCGGTGAGGTGGTCAGCGGTGCCGGACGGCCCAGAGGTAACCGAGGCCGCCGAGCGCGAGGCCCGTGGCGCACACCGCGACGGGCAGCCAGCCGGTCGTGCCCGTGCCGGCCAGCACGAGGCACACGACGAGGGCGAGCGCCCACAGCGCGCTGCCGACGACGGTCACGCGGGCGAGGTCCACCTGGACCGGGGGAGCGAGGGGGCGGGGCTCGGCGGGCACCCCCGCAGCCTACGGCCGGTGGGCGAGCGGGGCCGCCATGTGCGAGGCCGAGGCGAGGGCCTCGGGCATCGCCTCGAGGTAGACGCGCGCGACGTGTGCCGGGTCGAAGCCGGCGGCCAGGATCGCGTCGTCGTCGTCCGCCTCGTGCGCGAGCGCCGCCTGCAGCGCCGGGCCGTACGGTCCGCCCTCACCCTGCAGCGCCGCCGCGACGTCGGGCGAGACCCCCGACCGGTCGACGACGGACTCGACGGAGATCTTGAGCGCCGCGCTCACCGCGGACAGCAGCCCGACGGTGTAGCCGACCTCGTTGCCGCTGAGCCGCCACACGGCGAGCCCGCGCGTGATGACGGTCCAGAGCACGTCCACGGACGCCGGATCGCTGCCGAGGACCACCGACGAGACCAGCGCGGCGAGCCGGTGCGGGCCGAGCAGGCTCACCGCGTGCGAGACGGAGTCGACGTGGTGCCGCAGACCGGTCGCCGAGGCGTTCACCGTCCGCAGCACGCGCATGGTGAGCTCGGGGTCGACGCCGACGGCGCGCACGATCTCCTGGTGGTCCGGCATCTCCTGCGAGAGGACACGCACGAGCTGCAGGTGCTGGGCCTCGCCCGCGGACACCGTGCGGCCCGTGCCGGGTGCCTGACGGCGCACGAGGGGCGCCTGGACGAGCTCCAGCTCGAGCTCGCGCGCGAGCCGGGCGAGCTCGGGGGTGTCGGCGTGCACGCCGATGACCCACACGCCCGCCTCCTTGAGCTGGGCGACGCGCGCCTGCAGGTTCTCGGTCAGGCGGCGCAGGTCGACCTTCGCCATGTCCACGAGCGGCAGCAGGGCGCGCTCGGCCAGGGTCCCGGTGAAGGACCCGAGCGCGACACCGAAGCCCAGCTCGCGCATCGCGACGAGTGCCTGCTCGGCGTACTCCTCGTGCACCCACGGGGCAGGCACCTCGACGACGAGGCTGCGCGGCGCGGTGGGGATGGTGACCTCTCCGCGGAGCATGGGCCCGGTGGCCCGCAGCACGACGGCGTTGTCACCGACGACCTGGCCGAGGTCGACGCGGTCGTAGGCGTCGCTGACCATGCGATCCTCGGCGGCGAGCGTCACGAGGGGACCCGAGTCGTCGACGCGGGCGTGCACGGCGTAACCGAACAGGGACCCGTCCGGATGGAGGAGGGCCTGGCGCTGGACGACGGCGGGCATCGAGGCTCCTGAGGCTGCAGGGTGTGGTTCTGACCAGACCATCGGCCCGCGTCGTGCGGGACTGAGGGTTTCGTCGGAACCGGCCTCGTGGCCGGTGCGGGGAGAGCGGCCGGGCTCAGCCCAGCGGTGCGCGCAGCGGCCAGTCGCCGTCGAGGACGAGCTGCGCGGCGGCCCCGGTCGCGACGTCCACGACGATCGGCGCGAGCAGGTTCGCGGTCGCGGGCTCGTCGTCGGTGGGCGGGTGCACGACGACCAGCGCTCGCCGCTCGCCGGACCCGGGCAGCTCCGGCTCGTAGCCGGGCAGGTACGCGTCGGGGTCGACGACGTACAGGCGCGTGGGCGGGCCGTCGAGCGACCGGAGCGTGAACAGGCCCGCCGCGTCGGCCACGGGCTCGAGCACGTACGACGAGCGTCCGGGCAGGCCGGGCAGCTCGTCGGCGACCCGGAGCGTGGTCGGCAGCGTGGCGCCGCCGACCTGCACCGTCGCGGGCGCGCTCATCGCAGGAAGTCCAGCAGCGTGGGCTGGAGCACCTTGGCCGCGGCCCCGAGGGCGCCCTTGTAGGCGACCTCCTGGGACTGCAGGTCGAGGATGATCGTGGCGAGGTCGACGTCCTCGATGTCCGCCAGACGCGACTTCGTCTCGACCTCCTGCGCCGCGAGCGTCTGCTGCGTCGTGAGCACGTTCTTGTGCCGGGCGCCGACGCTCGCGAGCTCGGAGAGCATCGCGTCGAGGCGCGTGTCGATCGCGCCGATCTCGCCGGTCGGGTCCTGACCGGCGCGCAGCGTCGTCACGATCCGGTCGACGAGCGCGAACACCGAGGCGTTGCCCGAGCCGTACACGGCCTGGCCGTCGCCGTCGACGCGCACGGTCGTCGTGCTGCTGACGCGCCGCTCGACCGAGGCGCCCGTGCCGGTCCACGCGTAGGAGGCGTCGAAGGCGACGCCGGTGTCCGACGTGCCGGCGAACACGGACCGGCCGACGTACGTGGTGTTGGCGTTCGAGAGCATCGTGTCGCGCAGCGACTCGATCTCGTCGGCGAGCGCGTTGAGCGAGGACGGGCCGAGCGCGCCGTTGCCACCCTGGATGGTCAGGTCGCGCACCTTGCGCAGCGCGGCCGTCGACGACGTGATCGCGGTGTCGACCGTCTGCAGCCACGAGCCCGCGTCGCCCGCGTTGCGCGCGTACTGGGAGCTGACCCGCTGCTCCGAGCGCAACCGGAGCATGTCGGAGGCCGCGGCGGGGTCGTCGGACGGGACGTTGACCTTCTTGCCGCTCGACATCTGGTTCTGCAGGTCGGCCATCTTGCCGAGGTTGAGCTGCAGGTTGGCGAGCGTCGAGCGCTGCACCGTCTGGTGGGTGACGCGCGAGATCATGGCTGGCTCCTCATCGTCCGACGACGCCGGTGCGGTTGATCAGTGTGTCGAGCATCTCGTCGATCGCGGTCAGGACGCGAGCCGCACCCTCGTACGCGCGCTGGAACGCGAGCATGTTCACCGACTCCTCGTCGGTGTCCACACTGGCCTGCGCGAGCTGCTGCTGCACGGCGGTCGAGCGCGCCGCCTCGGCGACCTTCGCGCGCGAGCCCGCGCCGGCCGCACGCACGCCGAGGTCCACGACGACGGTGCTCCACTCGCTGTCCGGCCCGGTGGCGGACGTGCCGAGCGAGCCGATCACGTCCGCGATCGAGCCGTCGAGCGCTCCCGCGCCGGCCGCGGCGACTGCGATGTGGGTGGGGTCGTCGAGCGCGACGCTGAGGCCGAGGGCTGCGGGCAGCCCGGGGGTGAACGTGAAGAAGTCTCCGCCCGGGGTGCCGTCCGCGCGCACGGCGGTCGAGTGCAGGCCGTTGACCTGGGTCGCGATCGAGGTCGCGACCGCGTCGAGCCGCGCCGCGGTCTCGGCGAGCGGGCCGCCCGCACCCGTGCCGTCGGCCGGTGCGAGCACGGAGAGCTGACCGGCGACCCGGCCGCCGGTCAGGGCGACGGCCTGCGTCGGACGCTCGCTCCACACGACCGAGACCGACTGCCCCGGGGTCGCGGTGACCTGGTCGAACGCCGTGGCGCCGGCGATGCTCAGGGTGCTGACCCGCGTGCCACGGACCAGCGCGTTGCCGCCGACCATGACGTCGAGGCTGCCGTCGGGGCGCACGTCGGCGACCGCGCCGACCAGCGACGAGAGCTGGTTGACCAGCAGGTCCCGCTCGTCGGCGAGCTCGTGCGCGGTGGCACCCGAGGCTGTGATCGCGGCGATCCGGCCGTTGAGGTCCGCGATGCTCGCCGCGGCGCCGTTCACCTGGTCGACGAGCGCGACCGTGGTCTGCCGGGCCTGCACCCACTGCGTCCGCACGTCGGAGTAGAGCGTCCCGATGCGCTGCGCGACCGCGCGCGAGGACTCCAGCAGCACCGCGCGGCTCGAGGACTTGTCGGGGTAGTTGCCGACCTCCTGCCAGGCCGCCCACATGTCGGAGAGCTGGGTCGACAGCCCGGTCTCGCTGGGCTCGCCGAGCGAGCTCTCGAGCGTCGAGTACGCCTCGGCGCGCGCCGTCAGGTACGACGACGACGACGTCGCGACCCGCAGCTTGGCGTCGAGGAACACGTCGGCGAGGCGGTCGACGCTGGAGA
This sequence comes from Cellulomonas gelida, assembly GCF_006538725.1. GTDB lineage: Bacteria > Actinomycetota > Actinomycetes > Actinomycetales > Cellulomonadaceae > Cellulomonas > Cellulomonas gelida. The sequence goes on along the minus strand of NZ_BJLQ01000031.1, from coordinate 16,130 downwards.
TGCGCGTGCCCTGGCCCGCGCCGTTGTTGGTGGAGAACAGGGACGGCACCTGCACCCCCGACACCGACGAGAACGTCGCGCGCTGGCGCGTGTAGCCCACGGTGTTGGCGTTCGCGACGTTCTGGCCGGCGACGTCAAGCGCCTGCCGCTGCGCGATCAGCGAGCTCAGCGCGGTGCCGAGCCCGGAGAAGGTGCTCACGGTCGGTGTCCTCCTGTCCGCCGTCGTCGGCGGGTCGGTGAGTGGGGGTCAGAGGGTGCGGTCGACGAGCAGCGCGTCGGCCCGGCGGCTCGTGCTCTGGCCGGTGCCGTCGTACGTGGCCACGTCGTGCATCGAGGCGAGGGTCTCCTGCGTCGCGCGGTGCGACATCGCGAGCAGCTCGCGGTTGCCGTCGGCGAGCTGGGAGATCTCGGTGGTGAGGGTCGCGAACGCGGCGCGGTGCTGGCGCAGCAGGTCGTCCCACGGCGCGGGTGCGGCGTCGGCCAGCTGCGCGAGGCTCGCGCCGTCGGGCAGGCCCAGCGCGGCGCACGCCGCCGACGCCTCGACCGAGCGGCCGAGCTCGGCGTCGCGGATCTGGTCCAGGACGGCCTCGACCTCACGCGTCGCGTGCGGCAGCCACCGCGTGCGTCCGCTCGTCAGGAGCAGCTGCTCCTCCTCGAGCTTGAACAGCAGCAGCTCGAGCAGCGAGCGCTCGTGCCACAACACCTCCGACAGGGCGTCGATGGTCATCTCACCTCCTTGGTGGACCGCGCCGCCCAGCAACCGGTCGGTGTGTCCTCGCCCGCACCCATCGGCAGGGACGGGCTGGTGCTGAACGTCTCGCGGTGGTCGTTTCGATTGTCTCGTGGGGAAGTGTCGCGATCGGGCGTGCGGCGCGCGATTGCTGCCCGGGTCAACAGGCTTCTGACCTGGACGGTCGTCCACCTGGGCGGCAGGTGAGGGCTCTTCGCTGTGATGTGCATCACACCGGCGTGTCGTGGGTGCTGCCACCCAGGTGAGTCCACACATCGGACACTGCGCAGGTCGGAGGCTGTATGCGCGCGACCCGTTTTCCGAATTGTTCCATCGTCGATGGGAGCGTTAACAAACGGGTCGCAGGATTGGACCTTCAAGGTCCGGTCCGCGGGCGCCGAACAGCATTTCGTGACCCAGCAGAACGATGTCGACGCCCTCGTCGTCTCGAACCTCCCGCTCGTCGGATACGCCGTGTCCGAGATGCTCCGGCGCGTGCCGCCGACCGTCTCGCGCGACGATCTCGCGTCGGCCGGGAGCCTCGCGCTCGTGCTCGCCGCGCGGTCGTACGACGCGACCACGGGCGTGCCGTTCGCGCGGTACGCGTCGCTGCGGATCCGCGGCGCGCTCGTCGACGAGCTGCGCTCGATGGACTGGGCCAGTCGAGGCGCACGGGCCCGGGTCCGTGAGCTCACCGACACCACCGAGCGGCTCACCGCAGCGTTCGGCCGGCCGCCGACCCGCGAGGAGCTCGCGTCCGCGCTGGGCACCCGGGTCGAGGCGGTCGACGAGGCGCGCAGCGACGCCGCCCGTCGCGTCCTGTCCATCGACGCGACCGACGGTCCCGGCATCGCCGACACGATCGCGGACGCGGGTCGCACGCCCGAGCAGGTCGTGCTCGCGAACGAGCGGCTGCGCTGGCTGCGCTCGGCGGTCGACACGCTGCCCGACCGCCTGCAGGCGGTGGTGCGCGGGATCTTCCTCGAGGACCGCTCCGTCGCGGAGCTGGCCGACGAGCTCGGCGTGACCCAGTCGCGCATCAGCCAGCTGCGCACCGAGGCGCTGGGCCTCCTGCGCGACGGGCTCAACACGCACCTCGACCCCGACCTCGTCTCGACGCCCGATCGGCCCGAGGGTGTCGCCGAGCGTCGTCGTCAGGCGTACTTCGCCTCGATCGCCTCGCGCAGCGCGCAGTACGCCGCTGCCGAGCGCCTCTCCTACGTGCCGAGCCCGGCGTCGTCGCCCTCGGAGGCGGCCCGCTTCGCCGGCTCTGCCTGACCCGCAGGACCGGCGCAGAAACTCGTCGCGAGAAATCCTCACCCGGGCCCCTCGGGAGCCGATCGGGAAGGTGTGCCCACGGAAGGGCTGACCTGACCCGACTCAAGGAGGAAGATCACGATGGGTCTCTCGATCAACAACAACATCGCGGCGATGAACTCGTACCGCAACCTCTCCACCACGCAGAACGACCTGAGCAAGTCCCTCGAGAAGCTCTCGAGCGGTCTGCGCATCAACCGCGCCGCTGACGACGCTGCCGGCCTCGCGATCTCGGAGGGCCTGCGGGCTCAGATCGGTGGCACCAAGCAGGCCGTCCGCAACGCTCAGGACGGCATCTCGGTCGTCCAGACCGCTGAGGGCGCTCTGACCGAGACCCACTCGATCCTCCAGCGCATGCGCACCCTGGGTGTGCAGGCCGCCAACGACGGTGGTCTGTCGACCACCGCCAAGGGCAACATCCAGGACGAGATCGACCAGCTCAAGACCGAGCTGACCCGGATCGCGGACACCACGAAGTTCAACGGCAAGACGCTGCTGGACGGCACCTACAACGGTTCCTTCCAGGTCGGCGCCAACACGGCGTCCGCCGACAAGATCGCCGTGGACCTCACCGCCGCGTCGATGAGCACCGCGGGCCTCGGCCTGTCGGCGATCGACGTCACGGGTGACGCGACGCAGTACCGCGGCACGGTCGACCTGTTCGGCGCGGCGCCGACGGCCACCGACGTCGTCATCAACGGCAACGCCTACGCGGTCGACCTGACCGGGTGGGCTGCCGGTGGCACCGCGGCGGACGCCGAGGCCAACCAGAAGCTCCTGAACTCGGCGCTCTCGACGGCGCTCGCGGGCACGAACTTCGCGGCCGAGGCGGACTCGTTCGGCACGATCAAGCTCTCGGGCCCCGTCACGACCGCCGGTGCGGTCTTCGACGCGGCCGCGACCTCGGTCACGGTTGCCGGTGGTGGCGCCAAGGACGCGATCGACAAGATCGACACCGCGATCAACACCGTGTCGCAGACGCGTTCGCAGCTCGGTGCGGTCCAGAACCGTTTCGACCACACCATCAACAACCTCAACGTCGCGGTGGAGAACCTGTCCGCGTCGGAGAGCCGGATCCGCGACACCGACATGGCGCAGGAGATGGTGGCGTTCACGCGCTCGCAGATCCTGTCGCAGGCGGGCACCGCGATGCTGGCCCAGGCCAAGTCGCTCCCGCAGAGCGTCCTGCAGCTCCTGCAGTGACGTCTCCGGTCGTCTGACCGGACCCCAGCTCGGGTGCACGGCCGGCACCCCCATCGCCGGCCGTGCACCCGAACACTCGTTCCCCGTACGACACGAGCTCTCCGCAGGACCCCCGTCCTGCGGAGGACCCCAGCAGCGCAGGAGCAGCCATGCCGACGATCGACGGCCTCGTCAGCGGTCTCGACACGACCGCCCTGATCGACAGCCTGATCACGCTGCAGGCCGGCCCGCAGTCGCTGCTGAAGAACAAGCAGTCCACCGCGAGCTCGCTCGTCACCGCGCTGCAGTCGCTCAACACCAAGGTCGCCTCGCTCGCCGAGCACGCCGCCAAGGCGTCGAAGGCCCAGTCCTGGAACGCGGTCACGGCCTCCGCGAGCGGGTCCGGCGTCACCGCCGCCGCCAAGGAGGGCGCCCAGGCGGGCACGCTCACGCTGCGCGTCGGCGCGGTCGCGGCCTCGCAGTCGTCGCTGCTGACGCTCCCCGCGGCGGCCGATTACGGCACCGCGACCCCCACGTTCACGATCACGCGCAACGGCGAGACGACGAGCGTCACGGCCCTGAGCACGTCGGTGGCCGACGTCGTCGAGGCCTTCAACTCCTCCGGCTCGGGCGTGCGTGCGACCGCGATCAAGGTCCCCGAGCTCGATGGCGACGGCAACCCGACCGGCGGCACCACCTACCGCGTGCAGCTCACCGGCACGGACACGGGCGCCGCGAACGCGTTCACCGTGACGCGTTCCGCGACCGACGGCACCGCACCGGTGGCGCTCGAGCAGATCCGCGCCGCCGCGGACGCCTCCGTCACGCTCTTCGCGGGCACGTCCGCCCAGCAGACGCTCACCTCGGCGAGCAACACGTTCGAGGGCCTCATGTCGGGCATCGACGTGACGGTCAGCGCCGTGACCGCGGCCGACGCGCCCGACGTGACGCTCACGGTCGCGTCCGACAAGACCGCGCTGCGGGCGCTGGCGTCCGGGCTCGTCTCCAACCTCGGCGCGATCCTCGGCGACATCACCTCGCGCACCGCGTCGACGACCTCGACCGCGTCCGACGGCGGCTCGGTCGTCAAGGGCGGACTGTTCTCGGGCGACTCCACGATCCGCTTCCTGCAGCAGAACCTCCTGGCGCAGGCGTCCGCGCCCGTCAACGGCGTCTCGCCGTCCGACGTCGGCATCGTGATCGGCAAGGACGGCACGTTCTCGTTCGACCAGGAGAAGTTCGACGCCGCGCTCGCGGCCGACCCCTCGCGGGTCCAGTCGATCGTCAGCACGGTCGCCGAGCGCCTCGCGGGCACCGCGAAGTCGGCCTCGGACTCCAGCACCGGCAGCCTGACGCTGTCGATCCAGTCGCAGCAGGCGCTCGTCAAGGACCTCGGCGAGCGGATCACCGACTGGGACGACCGCCTCGCGATGCGTCGCACGTCGCTCGAGCGCGTGTACGCGGCGCTCGAGACGTCGATGGCGAACCTGCAGTCCCAGTCGAGCTACCTGACCAGCCAGATCAACGCGCTGACGTCGTCCAAGTCGAGCTGACCCCGGAGAAGCCATGTACTCAGCACGCGCGAGCTACGTCACCGCTGCGGTCGAGACCGCCGCACCCGCCAAGCTCGTCACCATGCTGTTCGACCGCCTGCTGCTCGACGTCGACCGCGCGAGCGCTGCGTTCGAACGAGGCGAGACGCTCGAGGGCCGCACGCTGGTGCAGCACGCCCAGGACATCGTCGCCGAGCTCATGGCGAGCCTCGACGTCGCGGCGTGGGAGGGCGGTCCCGCCCTGATGTCGGTCTACGCCTTCCTGTACTCCTCGCTCGTCGACGCCGCGCTCACGAGCGACGTCGCGACGCTCGCGTCGTGCCGTGAGCTCATCGCGTCCCTCACCGCGACGTGGCACGAGGCCGCCGAGCTCGCAGTCGCCGGCACGGCTCCCGCGGCGGCTGCGACGCCCGCCGGCGCCGGTCTGCTCGGGATCGGCTGACATGAGCGCGCCCGGCCTCCGGCCGGCACCACCCGCCGACGAGGCGACCTGGCAGCACCGCTGGGAGGAGGCGCTCGCCTCGTTCGAGATCGACCTCGTCGCGGCCGAGGAGCTGCTGCGCGTCGCGCACCTGCCCGGCGTCGCCGAGGTCGCCGAGCTCTCGTCGTGGCACCCGCCCGCCGACCTCGGGCCCCTGCCCGCGCCGCTGCTCGCGCGCGCCCAGGCGGTCCTCGAGCGCCAGATCGAGGTGGCCGGGCTCATCGCCCAGGCCGCGGCCTCGTCGCGCCGCCAGATGGCGACGACGCGAGCCCTGCGCGCGCGCCCCGAGGCCGTCCCCGTGTACCTCGACGCGCAGGGCTGACCTCGGCCGAACGGGTGAGAGCAGATCCCGACCGCTCGAACTGCTCACGAACCGCCTCGAGGCTCCGATGGGCCACTGTGAGCACGGACAGCTCACCCAGCAGGCCACGGATGGCCGCCCCGCCGTCGCGGATGAGGCGAAACCTGTGGGCCTTCTCGACTCTGTGAGCTACAACGCGGTCACCACCGCGCTCGACGCTCTCGCGCTGCGCCAGCGCGCCATCGCCGACAACGTCGCGAACATCCAGACGCCGGGCTACCACGCCCAGGTCGTCGAGTTCGAGGACGCGCTCGCGCGTGCGGTGGGCCGCGGCTCGGGCGTCGCCGACGCCACGGTGCGCCGCTCGCTCGCCCCCACCCAGCTCAACGGCAACAACGTCAACCTCGACGAGCAGACGACGCTGAACGTCGAGACCAACCTGCGCTACCAGCTCGCGACGCAGGCCGTCGGCGGCCAGTACTCGTCCGTCCGCGCAGCGATGAGGACCTCCTGATGAGCATCTTCGGCGCGATCGGCATCGCGCAGTCCGGCCTGACCGTGCACCGCACGTGGCTGGACGCCGTGTCCGACAACCTCGCGAACGTCTCGACCGTGACCTCGACCGACGAGGCCGCGTTCCGCGCGCGGTACGTCGTGGCGCAGGAGACCCCCGGCGCCGAGGGCGGCGCGCGGGTGGTCGGCGCGGCGTTCGGCTCGGCGGAGGGCCGGATCGTGTTCGAGCCCGGGCACCCGCTGGCCGACGAGAACGGCTACGTGCGCTACCCCGACATCGACATGGCGAGCCAGATGGCTCAGCTCGTGATGGCGCAGCGCGGCTACCAGGCGAACGCCGCCGTGGTCGACCGCGCCAAGGAGACCTACACCGCCGCACTCCAGATCGGACGCTCCTGATGCCCACCCCCGTCGCGCCGATCGGCGCGTTCATGCCGACGGCCGTCACGGCCGTCGCCCCGTCCACCGCCGCGGGCGGGCTGGACGCCGCAGCTGCCGCGTCGGGAGCGCAGTTCGGCTCCGTGCTCAGCTCGGTCGACTCGCTGCAGGCGATGCAGTCGAAGACCGCCGGCCTCGCGGTCGCGGCCGTCACGGGTGACCTCGAGAACGTGCACGACTACACGATCGCGGCGGCCGAGTCGTCGCTCGCGCTCGAGCTGACCGCGGCCGTGCGCAACAAGGCCGTGGACGCGTTCAACGAGATCATGCGGATGCAGGCCTGATGCCCGCGCAGATGCAGGCCGCCCTGGGCAAGCTCACGGGTGCGGTCAAGGAGTTCTCGCTCGCGCAGCGCACGCTCGCCGTGATCGGCGTCGCGGTGCTGGTCCTGGGCGCGGTCGCGCTCACCTCGTGGCTCGGCAAGCCCGCCATGAGCCCGCTGTTCACGAGCCTGTCCGGCGCGGACGCCGCGGCGGTCGTCGACGAGCTCGACGCGCAGGGCGTGCCGTACGAGCTCGCCGACGGCGGCGCGTCCGTCCTCGTGCCCGCGTCGCAGATCTACACCCAGCGCATCCGGCTCGCCGCGGCGGGCATCCCGGAGAACTCCGACGGCGCCGGTTACTCGCTGCTCGACGACATGCCGATGACGTCGAGCGAGTTCCAGCAGGAGAAGACCTACCAGCGCGCGCTCGAGGGCGAGCTCGCCCGCACGATCGGCGCGATGGACGGCGTCGACAGCGCCACCGTGCGGCTCGCGATGCCCGAGGAGAGCGTCTTCACGGCGACGGTCGGGGAGCCGACCGCGTCGGTCTTCGTCCGGACGCGCGCCGGCAAGTCGCTGACGAACGACCAGGTCGAGGCCATCACCCACCTCGTGGCCGCCGGCATCCCCGACATGGTGCCGAACGACGTCGCGCTCGTCGACGCGTCCGGGCAGGTCCTGTCCGCGGTCGGCTCGGGCACCACCGGTCGCTCGGGCGGCGAGGCCAGCGACTTCGAGGAGCGCGTGCGCGCCTCGGTCCAGGCCCTGCTCGACCGCGTCGTCGGCGCGGGCAACTCCGCCGTGACCGTCACCGCGACGCTCAACTTCGACGAGAGCCAGCGGACCACGGAGACGTTCGGCTCGACGCCGGAGACGCCGCCGCTCGCGTCGTCGACGACGACCGAGGAGTACACCGGCACCGGCACCACGCCCACGGGTGTGCTCGGCCCGGGCGAGGACGGCGTCAACCCGGTGACGACCCAGGAAGGTGGGACGTACAGCTCGACGAGCGAGGACCTCACCAACGCGGTCAACAAGACGACCGAGACGGTCGTCGCAGCACCGGGCTCGGTCGAGCGCCAGTCCGTGGCCGTCGTCGTCGACTCGGCCGCAGCCGCGCGCCTGGACCTCACCGAGCTGCAGGCGACCATCGCCGCCGCGGCCGGCATCGACACCGAGCGGGGCGACACGCTCGCGCTGCAGTCGGCGGCGTTCGACACGAGCGCGGCCGAGGCCGCCCAGGTCGCGATCGAGAAGGCCGACGCCGCGGCCAAGGCCGAGGCGCAGAACACGCTGCTGCGGCAGGCCGGGACCGCCGCGCTCGTCGTGGTCCTGCTCATCGTCGCGGTCATCGTGCTCGCCCGTCGTTCCCGCCGGGCGCGCCGTGAGGCCGTCGACCTCGGCATGCTGCCCATGCTCGACACCCCGGGCGGCGGCGCGGCCGCGGAGCTCGAGGGCCTCGACATCGACAACCTGCCGGTGCTGCCGCCCACGCCGCTGCCGACCACCCCCGACCCGATCGCCGTCAAGCGCGCCGAGATCTCGGCGTTGGCCGACGAGCAGCCGGAAGAGGTCGCGGACCTCCTGCGCTCGTGGCTCGCGACGCCCAGCGGACGGCGCTGATGAGCGTGCAGCTGAGCGGCCCGCAGAAGGCCGCCATGGTGCTCGTCCAGCTCGGTCGTGAGCGCGCGTCGCGCGTCATGGCGAGCATGGAGGCCTCGGAGATCGAGGAGCTGAGCGCGCAGATCCTGCGGCTCGACCGGGTCGACCAGGACCTCGCGGACGCGGTGCTCGAGGAGTTCTACGACGCCTCGGTCGCCGGTCCGGGGCTCAACGGCGGCATGGCGCTCGCGCAGCAGCTCCTCGAGGCCTCGCTCGGCGTCGAGGCGGCCGCGGCCGTCATGGAACGCCTGCAGGTGCACCTGGCGGGGCAGCCGTTCGAGTTCCTCCAGCAGGCCGACGCGCGCCAGGTCATCTCGCTGCTGTCCGCCGAGCACCCGCAGGCGATCGCGCTCGTGCTCGCGCACCTGCGGCCCGACCACGCGTCGGCGATCCTCGCGGGGCTCGAGCCGACGCTGCAGGGCGAGGTCGCGCACCGGATCGCGCTCATGGAGCGCGCGTCGCCGGACGTCGTGCAGGTCGTCGCGGAGCAGCTGCAGCGCAAGGCGTCGGCCGTCCTGACGCCGCGCGAGCTCGCGGCCGTCGGCGGCGTGCAGCCGCTCGTCGAGATCATCAACCGCGCCGACCCGACCACGGAGAAGGCGATCCTCGAGGGCCTCGCCGAGCGTGACGAGGAGCTCGCGGAGGAGGTCCGCGGCCGGATGTTCGTCTTCAACGACGTCGTCCTGCTCGAGGACCGTGCGATGCAGATGGTGCTGCGCCAGGTGGAGAACTCCGACCTGTCGCTCGCGCTCAAGGGCGTGTCCGACGAGGTCCGCGACACCGTGCTGCGCAACCTGTCCGAACGGGCGCGCGAGAACCTCGTCGAGGAGATCGAGCTGCTCGGCCCCGTCCGCCTGTCGCAGGTGGAGGAGGCGCGCTCGACGATCGTGCAGTCCATCCGCCGCCTCGAGGAGAGCGGGCAGATCGTCATCCGCCGCGACGGCGAGGACGAGTACGTTGCCTGACGCCCTCACGCTGCAGCCGCTGACGTCGACCGCTCTCGACGCGCAGGTGCACTCCGCCGCGCGCGCCGAGGGGTTCGCGGCCGGGTACGCCGCAGGCGCACGACGCGCGGCGGTCGACGCGGCCGCCGCGGCCGAGCGGGTCGCCGCCGCGTCCGCCGCGGCTGCGGTGGAGCAGCAGGAGGCGGCCGCGCGGGCGCTGGCGACGCTGGCCGCCGCGGCGCAGGCCGTGCGCGCGCTGACCGCACCCGTGCTCGCCGAGTCCACCGCGACGGTGCACGCGGCCGCGCTCGAGCTCGCCGAGGCCGTCCTGGGCGTCGAGCTGGCCGACGACGAGCGTTCGGCACGGGCCGCGCTGGCCCGTGTGCTCGCGGACGAGCCCGGTCCTGGCCCCGTGATGGTGCGGCTGCACCCGTCGGACCTCGCGACGCTGCAGCACCTGGACGCCGTCCCCGAGGCCCTGCGCCTCGAGGCGGACCCGACGCTGCATCGCGGTGACGCGCTCGCGCACCACGCCGACGGTCACCTGGACGCGCGCATCGGCGCCGCTCTCGACCGTGCGCGCGACGAGCTCGCCCGGGTCACCGACCCCACGGGCGGCACGGGACGCGCACCCGGCCGGGCTCCGGGGGCGGGCGCATGACCGCGCTCGCCACGCGCCGCGTCCTGACCCCCGAGGTCGTCGCAGCGGCCCGTCCGCAACCGGTCGGCGTGCTGCGCACCGTCGTCGGGCTCACGCTCGAGGTCGTCGGGACGCGCAGCGCGGTCGGTGACCTCGTGCGCGTCGGCGAGGGCCCCGACAGCGTGCTCGCCGAGGTCGTCGCGACCACCGGCGGGATCGCGCGCTGCCTGCCGCTCGGCGCGACGCACGGCCTGCGCGTGGGCACCGCGGTGCGCCCGGCCGGCGCGCTGCGCGTCCCCGTCGGCTCGGGGCTGCTCGGCCGCGTGCTCGACGGGCTGGGTCGCCCGATCGACGGTCGCGGACCGCTGCGGGCGCAGGCGTGGGTCCCGGTCGACGGCTCCGCGCCGCACCCGCTCGAGCGCACGCGCGTCGACACCCCGCTGGACCTGGGCGTGCGCGTCCTGGACACGCTCGTCACCGCGGGCCGCGGTCAGCGGCTCGGCCTGTTCGCGGGCTCGGGCGTCGGCAAGTCGAGCCTGCTGTCGATGATCGCGCGCGGCACCGAGGCCGAGGTCTCCGTGATCGCGCTCGTCGGCGAGCGCGGCCGTGAGGTGCGCGAGTTCCTCGAGGACGACCTGGGCGCCGAGGGACTCGCGCGGTCCGTCGTCGTCGTCGCGACGTCCGACGAGCCGCCCATGGTGCGCATGCGCTCCGCGTTCGTCGCGACCCGCATCGCCGAGCACCTGCGCGACGAGGGCCGCCACGCGGTCCTGATGATGGACTCCCTGACGCGCGTCGCGATGGCGCAGCGCGAGATCGGGCTGTCGGTCGGCGAGCCGCCCGCGACGCGCGGCTACCCGCCGAGCACCTTCTCGCTGCTCGCCCAGCTCCTCGAGCGCGCCGGGACCGGCGCGCGCGGCTCGGTCACGGGTCTGTACACGGTCCTCGTGGACGGTGACGACCACAACGAGCCCATCGCGGACGCCGCGCGCTCGATCCTCGACGGGCACGTCGTGCTCGACCGCCGCCTCGCGGTCGCCGGGCACTTCCCGAGCGTCGACGCGCTCGGCTCGATCAGCCGCGTCGCCTCGCGCGTGACGTCCGACGAGCAGCGGGCGCTCGCGCAGAGCCTGCGGTCGGTCATGGCCGCCCGCCGCGCCGCGCAGGACCTGCTCGACGTCGGCGCGTACGTCGCCGGCTCCAACCCGCTCGTCGACGCCGCCGTCACGCATGGCGCGCAGATCGACGCGTTCCTGCGGCAGGGCATGGCCGAGGCCGCGCCCGCCGACAGCTCCTGGGCACAGCTCGCCGCTCTCGTGCACACCTTGGGAGACCCCTCATGAGCCGACCGTTCCCCCTGGGTGGCCTGCTGCGCGTGCGCGAGCGCGCGGAGGAGCGTGCCGCCGCCGAGCTCGCCGCGGCCCGCCGCGAGGCCGAGGCCGTGCGGCTGCGCCAGCAGAGCGCGCGCGAGGCGTTGGCGGACTCCGTGCTCCCCGAGGGCGCGGACCGGCTCGCGTGGATCGCGGCCGTGGCGAGCCGCTCGTCGCTCGCCCTGCTGCTGCAGGAGGCCGAGCACGACGTGCACGTCGCGGAGCAGTACGTCTCCGAGCAGGCGCAGCACTGGTCGTCTGCGCGCCGTGACGTGCGGGCGATCGACCGCCTCGCGCAGCGGCACGACGAGGCCGAGCGTGCGCTCGAGGCGCACACCGAGCAGGTCGTGCTCGACGAGGTCGCGTCGCGGCGCGCCGCGGCCGAGACCGTCCGGACGCCGGGAGGTGGCGCATGACCGGGATCGCCGCGGTGCAGGCGCGGATCGCCGAGCTCGAGCAGCTGGTCGCCCCGCGGCCCGCGACCTCGTCGGTCGCGCCGTCGACCGTCGACTTCGCCGCCGCGCTCGCCGCGGCGGGACTGACCCCGTCCCCGACGTCGCTGCCCGCGGCGCCCGCGGACCCCGGCGGTGTGACCGCCGACATCGCGCCCGGCTCGGGCGTGAGCGCGCAGGACCTCATCGAGGCGGCCACGAAGTACACCGGCACGCCGTACGTGTGGGGCGGCGAGACGCTCTCCGAGGGCGGGCTGGACTGCTCGGGGCTCGTGCTGCGCGCCCTGAGCGACCTCGGCATCGGCCGGGGGATCCCGCGCGTGGCCCGCGACCAGCAGGGGCTCGGCACGAAGGTGGCCTCGCTCGACGAGGCGCTGCCGGGCGACCTGCTCGTGTTCGGCGGCGGCACGCACATCGCGATCTACGTCGGCGACGGCAAGATGCTCGACGCCCCGAAGCCGGGCGGCACGGTCGGCGTCCGCGACGTGTGGGCCGAGCCGACGAACATCCGCCGGATCTTGCCGCAGGAGTCCGCCACGGCGGCTGCCGCGGTCTCGGCCGGCGCGGGGGCCGTGCCCTCCGGCAGTGGGCTCGCGTCGCTCGCCGGGCTGCTGGGTGGGTCCTCGGCCGACTCGACCGCGGCGACGCAGGCGGCCTGGCAGGTGCTGCTGGGCGCCGTCGGCACGTCCGCGCCCGCGAACCCCGCCTCGGCCGGCGCGCTGCTCGGCGCCGGTTCGCCCCTGGCCTCGACCGGGACCTCGTTCGCCGCCGGCACGTCCTTCTCCGCCGGTGCGGGGCTCGCCCCCGCCTCCCTGATCGCCGCTCTGACTGGTGGTGCCGCATGACGACCGTGACCGCAGCCTCCGCCCCGCCCGCCGCGGCGGTCCCCTCCGCGCGCGGCGCACGCCCCACCGGGAGCGACCGGGACTTCGCCCGCGCGCTCGAGGGCGCCGACCGTGCGCTCGAGCGGCCGAGCGACGCCGCCTCCCCCGTGGACCCGTCGCTCGAGCGGGACCTCGCGCAGGGGACGGACCCCGCCGACGAGACCGCGGCCGACCGTGCGGACAGCGCGCCGACGACCCCGGCGAGCTCGGCCCCGACGACCCCGACGACGACCGTCGACGGCTCCGCGTGGAGCGTGGCCGCGCTCGCCGCCACGACCGCGACCAGCGAGGCGGAGACGGTCGCTGCGGACGCCACGGCGACCGACCAGGCCGACGCCGCGCTCGCCCCGGCGGCGCGCCCGACCACGACCCCCGCCGAGCAGCCGAACAGGGCCGCGACGCCCGGGCAGGCGTCCGGGCAGACAGCCGGGCAGCCGGCCGGGCAGGTGGCCGGCGGCGACGCACCGACCGCGCCCGCCGAGCAGGCCACCGACCAGCGCACCGCGGCGACCGCGCGCGCCGGCACCGAGCGCCCGAGCGCACCCGCGGGCGCGCTCCGCGACGCCCCGGCCGCCGACGCGTCGGGCGCCCCTGCGCCGGGGTCCGCAGAGCGCGCGACCGGCCCGGCGACGGGTCAGCCGACCGGCCCGGCGGCCACAGCGGCGCAGGCGTCGGCCCCCGCGGCCTCGTCGGCCCCGACAACGGCGACCCCGGTCGCCGTGCCGGCAGCAGTCACACCCTCGGCCGCAGGCGTCGCCGACGCCCCGGCGCCCGTCCCGGCGGCTCCCGCACCCTCGTCCTCGCCCGCGACGCAGGCGGTGCCGCTCGCCGAGCAGCTCGGCGCACGGCTCGCGACCCTCGGCGGGCTGCACCGCGGCACGCACGTGCTGTCGGTGCCCGTCGACCCGGTGCACCTCGGGCCGGTGCGGATCGTCGCGCACATCGGCGCCGACTCGGTGCGCGTCGAGCTCGTCGGCGCGGGGGAGGCCTCGCGGCAGGCGCTGCAGGCCGCGCTCGGCGACCTGCGCCGCGACCTCGCCGCGGCCGGCGTCCAGGTGGACGTCGGCGCGGAGGGCCGCCGCGGCGGCTCCGGCACGGCGCCCGAGACGTCGTCCGGCTCGCCGGGCGGCGCCGGCGGGTCGCAGGACGGGCCCGACGAGCGCACGCGCCGAGCCGGCGACGCGCGAGCGACGCCCGCGACCTCGTCGGACCGGCAGCCCTCGCAGCCGGACGCGACCTCCACCCGCAGCCGCCACCTCGACCTCGTCGTCTGACGACCAGCACGGACAGGACCACGCATGAGCATCGACACCTCGTACGCCACGGGCGCGACCGGCGCCACGGCCTCGACGACCGCCACCACGCCGAGCGGCACGCTCGACCAGCAGGCGTTCCTCAACCTGCTCGTCGCGCAGCTGCGCAACCAGGACCCGTCCTCGCCGATGGACTCCTCGCAGCTCATGGCGCAGACCACCCAGCTCGCGACGATGGAGCAGCTCACCACGCTCACCGACACGTCGCGCGAGGCGTTCGCGCTGCAGATGCGCGTCGCCGCCGCCTCGCTCGTCGGGCAGACCGTCTCGTGGGCCGACGCCGAGGGCGTCAAGCACTCGGGTGTGGTCGACGCCGTCGACTACGCGGGCTCGGTGCCCGTGGTCACGGTCGGCGACGAGAAGATCCCGCTCGACCAGGTCGCCACCGTCACGCGCACGGCCTCGTCCACCGACGACGAGTCCTGACCCGGCCCCCGCGCCGCACCCGCCTCCTCACCTCACCACCCGCGCCGTCCGGCGCGGCCCTCGAAGGGAAACCGCCATGCTCCGCTCCCTCTTCGCCGGCATCAGCGGCCTGCGCAGCCACCAGACGATGCTCGACGTCACCGGCAACAACATCGCCAACGTCAACACGACGGGCTTCAAGTCGTCGCAGGTCGTGTTCCAGGACACCCTGAGCCAGCTCCTGACGGGTGCGGGCGGCGCGCAGGACGGCGTGGGTGGCACCAACCCCGCGCAGATCGGCCTCGGTGTGCGCGTCGCGGGGGTGACCACGAACTTCACGCAGGGCGCGTCGCAGATGACGGGCCGCAGCACCGACATGATGATCCAGGGCGACGGCTTCTTCGTGGTCCGCAAGGGTGCCGAGACGTACTACACGCGTGCCGGCTCGTTCGACTTCGACGCGACCGGCCAGATGGTGCTCCCCGGTGAGGGCGCGCTCGTGCAGGGCTGGATGGCCGTCAACGGCGTCATCGACACCAACGGGCCCGTGACGGACCTGAGCGTGCCCGCCGGGACCGTGATGCCCGCCGTGGCGTCCACGAGCGCGACCTACAAGGGCAACCTGGACGCCGCCGCGCCCGACGGCACCGTGCTGCACCGGACCATCGACGTCTACGACGCGACCGGCTCCGCCCGCACGCTGACGCTCACCTTCACGAAGTCGGCCGCCGGCTGGGCCGTCGAGGGCTCCGACGGTGCCGCGACGGTCGCGTCGACCGCGATGACGTTCGACGCAGCGGGCGCCCTGACGTCCCCGACGACGATGACCGTGGGCGGCGTGGCCGTGGACCTGTCCACCCTCACGGGGTTCGCGGGGCTCGACACGGTCAAGGCCGACTCGCAGAACGGTCAGGGCGCGGGCACCCTGCAGTCGTTCACGCTCGGCGCCGACGGCACGATCATGGGCTCGTTCTCCAACGGCATGAAGCAGGCGATCGGCCGCATCGCGCTGTCGGCGTTCACCAACCCCGCGGGCCTCGAGAAGGCCGGCGGCTCGCTGTTCCGCACGACCGTGAACTCCGGCGAGCCGGCGATCGGCACGGCCGGCACGGGTGCGCGTGGCTCGCTCGCGGGTGGTGCGCTCGAGATGTCGAACGTCGACCTGTCCTCGGAGTTCACCAGCCTGATCGTCGCGCAGCGCGGCTTCCAGGCGAACTCGCGCGTCATCACGACGTCCGACGAGGTCCTGCAGGAGCTCGTCAACCTCAAGCGCTGACCGCCCGGGACGCACGCACCCGGGCACGTCCCGGCGGCCTCGCCGAGCACACCGCGCACCGCGCCCCACGCCCACCCGGGACGTGGGGCGCGGTGTTTGCCGGGTTCGTGGCGGTCCCGGGGCGTGGGAATGCGTGGGAATGGACCGCGTTCCGCCAAATCCCCACGAGGCCCGGTGGCGAGCCGCTACGGTCCCGTGTGAGCGCTCACATGGAGGCTCACCGCGACCGTGCGGCACGACGACGTGCTCCGGCGCGGACTTTCTCGATGAGGAGAAGGCATGCTGAACAGGTCACGTCGTACCCGCGGGATCGCTGCCACGATCGCCGTGCTCGCCCTCGGTCTCACCGCGTGCAGCACGGGCTCGGACGGCAAAGCGACCTCGACCAGCACCGCCGGCGGCGGCCA
>NZ_BJLQ01000030.1 GCF_006538725.1 Cellulomonas gelida | reverse complement strand
CCGGCGCGCTGGCCGAGCTGATGCGCGGCATCGCGGCGGGCCGCGTCCGGGTGCTCGAGGTGACGACCGCGTCGCCCTCGCCGTTCGCGCAGTCGCTGCTCATGGGCTACACCGCGCAGTTCCTGTACGACGGGGACGCGCCGCTGGCCGAGCGACGGGCCGCGGCACTCACGCTCGACCCCACGCTGCTCGCCGAGCTGCTCGGTCAGGGTGGCGAGTCCCAGCTCGCCGACCTGCTCGACCCGCAGGCGGTGCTCGACACCGAGGCCGAGCTCTCGGGCCGGGCGCCCGACCGGCAGGCGACGACGCTGGAGCAGCTCGCCGACACGGTGCGCCGGCACGGTCCCCTGACGGTGCCCGAGCTCATGACCAGGACCGCGCCCGCCGCGCACGACCACGTGACGCGGTGGCTCGAGGAGCTCGCGGCGGCGCGCCGCCTGATCGAGGTGCGCCTCGCCGGGGTGCCCGCGCACCGCGCCGCGCAGTGGGCCGCGGTCGAGGACGCCGGTCGGCTGCGGGACGCGCTGGGCGTCGCGCTGCCGGTCGGCGTGCCCGAGGCGTTCACCGAGGTCCTCCCCGACCCGGTCGGCGACCTGACCCGTCGGTACGCGCGCACGCACGGTCCCTTCACCGCGGCGGCGCTCGCCGCGCGGTACGGCTGGGGCGTGGCGATCGCGCACCAGGCGCTCGCGCGACTCGAGAGCACGGGCGTGCTCGTCCGGGGACGGCTGCGCCCTACCGAGCTGGGCGGGACGGGCGACGAGTACTGCGACGGCGACGTGCTCCGGACGCTGCGCCGCCGCTCGCTGGCCGCCCTGCGCTCCCAGGTCGAGCCCGTCGACCCGCGCGCGCTCGGCGTGTTCCTGCCGCGCTGGCAGTCGGTCGTGCCCGTGCTGGGGCGCGCGGGCGACGGCCTGCGCGGCGTCGACGGCGTCGCGCGCGTCGTCGAGCAGCTCGCGGGCTTCGCGGTCCCGGCCTCGGCCCTCGAGGGCCACGTCCTGCCGTCACGCGTCGTCGACTACCGCCCGGAGATGCTCGACGAGCTCACCGCCGCTGGTGAGGTGGTGTGGGCCGGTCACGCGGCACTGCCGGGCCACGACGGTCTGGTCTCGCTGCACCCCG
Source organism: Cellulomonas gelida (assembly GCF_006538725.1). Taxonomy (GTDB): domain Bacteria; phylum Actinomycetota; class Actinomycetes; order Actinomycetales; family Cellulomonadaceae; genus Cellulomonas; species Cellulomonas gelida. Next base: position 39,887 of record NZ_BJLQ01000030.1, on the reverse strand, counting down.
CCGCGGTCGCGGACCTCACGCTGCCCGCTGCCACGCTCGCCGACCCGCCCGATGCCGCGGTCGGGCTACCGCCCGTGCAGGCGGCGGTCCTCGCGTGCCTCGCCGACGGCGGGGCGTGGTTCGTCGGTGCGCTCACCACGCGTGTGGCCGAGCGGCTCGCGGACGCCGTGACCGACGACGCCGGGCACACCCCGCCGACCGAGCGCGACGTCGCGGCCGCGCTGTGGGAGCTCGTGTGGGCGGGCCAGGTCACGAACGACTCGCTCGCACCGCTGCGCGCCTGGCTCGGCTCGGGCACGACCGCGCACCGCACGCGCGCGGCGGCTCCCCGCGGTCGGGCCCTGCGCCCGCGCCTCGGGCTGCGCGGCCTGGGCACCGGGAGCGGGCTGGGGACGGGCCGGCCGGCCCACGGCTCGAGCATCGGGAGCGCCGCCGGCCGCTGGTCGCTCCTGCCCCCGCGCGAGCCCGACCCCACGCTGCGCGCGCACGCCCTGGCGGCCCAGCTCCTCGACCGGCACGGCGTGCTCACGCGCGCGGTCGCCCCGCTCGAGGGCATCGGCGGCCGGTTCGGGGACGTGTACCGCGTGCTCGGCGCGCTCGAGCAGGGCGGCCAGGTGCGCCGCGGGTACTTCGTCGAGCGGCTCGGCGGGTCGCAGTTCGCGCTGCCGGGCGCGGTCGACCAGCTCCGTGCGGACGCCGCGACGGTGCAGGCCGCGCGGGACCGCGCGGTCGAGCTGCGCGACGAGCCGGCGACCGTCCCCGCGCGAGGGTCCGCAGACGTGTGGACCCCCGGCCGCGGAGGTCCGACGACCGGTGGCGGGAGCGACGACTCCGCGCGCCGCTCCGGATCGGGGTCGCACCCGGTGGTCGTCGTCCTGGCCGCGACGGACCCGGCCAACCCGTACGGCGGGTCGCTCGCGTGGCCCGAGCGGCCCACCGGTGGCGACGGGACGGGGCACCGCCCCGGGCGCAAGGCCGGCTCGCTCGTCGTGCTCGTCGACGGCGCGCTCGCGCTGTACCTCGAGCGCGGCGGGCGCACCGCGCTGTCGTTCGCGGACGACGAGGAGACCCTCGCCGCGGCGACGCGCGGCCTCGCCGCCGTCGTGGCTCGCACGGGCCGGCTCACGATCTCCCGCATCGACGGCGCGACGGTGCTCGCCGACGGCGCCGTGCACTCGCCGCTCGGGCAGGCACTGGTCGCCGCGGGCTTCGCGACCACGCCGCGCGGGCTCCGTCTCGGCACCGACCGATGACGCGCCGATCCCGGCGGCACGGCGCACGCCTCGCGCAGGCGGTGCCCGGTGCCTGAGGGCGACATCCTGCGGCGCACCGCGACCAGGCTCGACGAGGCGCTCGCGGGGCAGGTCCTCGAGCGCGCAGAGCTGCGCTGGCCCACCGCGGCCGGCGTGGACCTCACCGGCCGCACCGTGCTCGGCACGCGCTCCTACGGCAAGCACCTGCTCACGCGGTTCGACGACGGTCGCACGCTGCACACCCACCTGCGCATGGACGGCGAGTGGCGGCTGGCGCGCACCGGGACACCCGCGGCACGCGGCCGCGCCCCGGAGATCCGAGCGGTGCTCGCGACGTCCCGCTGGACGGCGCTCGGCCGGCTGCTCGGCATGCTCGACGTGCTGCCGACGCGCGACGAGCCCCGCCTGCTCGCGCACCTCGGCCCCGACCTGCTCGCCGACGAGCTCGCGCTCGACGAGATCCTCGAGCGGTGGCGTTCGGCCGCAGACGTCCCGGCCGCCGAGGTGCTGCTCGACCAACGGGTCGCCGCGGGCATCGGGACGATCTACTGCGCCGAGTCGTTGTTCGCGCTACGCCTGTGGCCGTGGACCCCGGCGTGCGAGGTCCCCGACCCGCGCCGGCTGTACCTCACGGCGCGGCAACAGCTGCAGCGTGCCGTGCTCACGGGGTTCCCACCCGGGCGGGTGCACGGGCGGCTGAGGCAGCCGTGCCCCCGGTGCGGCACGCCGATCACGGTCGGCCAGGCGCGCCAACCCCCGATGCAGCGGCCGGTGTTCTACTGCCCGTCCTGCCAGCGACCCTGATGTCGGCGATCGGCCGCCGCCGCAGGCGCTCGTGGGCCACCCGGCAGTCCTCACATGGTCGCGGACACCACGAGCCGCAGACAGCAACGAGCCGCAGACAGCACGAGCCCCGGACGGCGATCCGTCCGGGGCTCGTGGTGAAGTCCGCCCAGCGCGTGCGCTGGAGTGTCTGTCGAGCAGTGGGCCGACGAGCAGTCGTCAGCCGATCGGCGCGAGCTCCGAGCGCGTCCGCGCCCAGCCACCCTCGCCGGTGCATCCCATCGACGCTGCCAGGTCCGCGGGGACCGTGTCCGGGATGAGCAGCCCTTCGGCGACCGCGACCCGGTCGCTCACCTCGCGCAGCACGAGCGACATCGGCACGTCGAGCGCGGCGCAGATGCTCTGCAGCAGCTCCGACGACGCCTCCTTCTGCCCTCGCTCGACCTCGCTCAGGTACCCGAGCGAGACCCGTGCCGCCGACGAGACCTCACGAAGGGTCCGGCCCTGGCGCTGACGCGCGTCCCGCAGCACATCGCCGATCTCACGACGCAGTACGACCATCGGGGCTCCCCCTCTCGTCTCGTCCGTCCGGCCGACGGTCCTGCCGTCGAGCCGGAGTGTCGAGCCAGTCGGCACGTCCCGTGCCGGCTGGCGTGTCGCCTCGCGTGTCGCCGTCCTGTCCGCCGACACCTTGCCACCGTACCGTGCGCCACTCACACGCGCGGTCGCGCGGCGGGCAGGAGGTCGAGTGTTCATCACGCTCGCTCCAACGTCCGAGCACGTCGCCGTGTTCCCGCGTCCCGTCGGCCGCTCCCTCGCGCTCGCGAGGATTCACCCTCGCGGACGGCGCACCGGTCCCGGCCGGCCCGCGCCGCGGCAGTCACGACGAGGCCCGGCGCCGGCCACCCGGCGCGACGGCCTCGACCAGGAGCCGCAGCGCGGCCTCGACCGTCTGTGCGCGCACCGCTGCTCGGTCGCCCGCGAGCAGCAGCGAGACGACCCGCCGGCCGAAGGGTGTCACCACCGCCACGTGCACCGTCCCCGGCGGCTTGCCGTCCTGGCCCTCGGGTCCGGCCACCCCCGTGGTCGCGAGACCCACGTCCGCGCCGAGCCGCTCGCGCACGCCGTCGGCCATCTGCAGCGCGACGTCCGGGTCGACCGGACCGCGCCGGGTCAGCAGGTCGTCGTCGACGCCGAGGAGGCGGGCCTTGAGGTCGGTCGCGTAGGCCACGACCGCGCCGCGGTGGACCAGCGAGGCACCGGGGACGTCGACGAGGCGCGCGCTGAGCAGCCCGCCGGTCAGGGACTCGGCGACCGCGAGCGTCCACCCACGATCCCGCAGCGCCTCAAGAGCCACCGCGGCCGCGCTCGTCGTCGGGCCGGGCGTTCCAGAGCCGGGCACGCTAGATCCCGGGCGGGACGGTCGCGGTCCGACGGATACGGGCCGCGGTGCGTACGTAGTCGAGGCCGGTCACGACCGTCACCACGAGCGCCGCGGCCATGACCACGCCCGCGAGCACCTCGAACGCGCCGGGCATCGCGAACAGAGGCAGCACGTAGAGCCCGATCGCGAACGACTGCAGCACGGTCTTGAGCTTGCCCCCACGGGACGCGGGCAGGACGACGTAGCGGAGCAGGAAGAAGCGCATGACCGTGATCCCGAGCTCGCGCACGAGGATCACGACCGTGATCCACCACGGCAGCTCGTCCAGCGCGGAGAGCAGGACGAGCGCCGTGCCGATCAGCAGCTTGTCGGCGATCGGGTCGAGGAGCTTGCCGAAGTCGGTGACCTGGTTCGTCCGGCGCGCGTACCAGCCGTCGATGCGGTCCGTGACCGCGGCGACCCCGAAGATGCCGGCGGCGAGCAGCCGGTAGCCGACGCTCTCGCCGCCTTCGGCGAGCAGCGCCCAACCGAAGACCGGCACGAGGAGGACCCGCGCGACCGTCAACACGTTCGCGAGGTTCCACGACGGCTGGGGTGCGGCGCTCACCCCGACAGCCTAGGTCGTGGAGCGCCACGGGCCCGTCACCTGGGCGACCTACCCGCGCGTCGTCCGTGCGCCGCCCGGGTGGCGCACGCGGGGCGCATTCCCGCTGAGCGAGGCGGGACGGCTAGGGTCCGCGTGTGACCCGCCACGCCCGCTCGTCCCGGCGCCCACCCGTCATGGCGTCGCTCCTCACGCTCGCGCTCGTCGTCGCGGTCGCCGGGGGCGCCGCCGCCGCGCTGCGCCCGTGGGAGCAGCGCGCCGACGAGCCGACGCAGCCGCAGGCCACCGCGACCGAGACGAGCGCGAGCCCGACCCCGTCGCCGACACCCTCGCCGACGCCCGACCCGGACGCCGAGTTCACGATCGTCGCGACGGGTGACGTCCTCCCCCACCTCCCGGTCATCTCGTCGGCCACCACGGGCGGGACGGTCGACTTCGGCCCCCTCCTGGCGCCCCTGGACCCGTGGGTGCAGGGCGCCGACCTCGCGCTGTGCCACCTCGAGGTGCCCGTCGCGCCGGCCGGCAGCAAGCCGAGCGGGTACCCGATCTTCGGGGCGCCCGCGCAGGTGGTCGCCGGTCTCGCCCAGCAGGGCTGGGACGGCTGCTCCACCGCGTCGAACCACTCCGTCGACCGCGGGTTCGCGGGCGTCTCCGCGACGCTGGACGCGCTCGACGAGGCCGGGCTCGGTCACGTCGGGACCGCTCGCACGCAGACCGAGGCGGCCCAGCCGCAGCTCTACACGCTCGAACGTGCGGGGCAGTCGATCACCGTCGCGCAGATCGCCGCGACCTACGGCACCAACGGCATGCCCGTCGACGCGGACAAGCCGTGGTCGGTCGCGCTCATCGACGTGCCCGCGATGGTCGCCGAGGCCAAGGCCGCGCGCCAGGCCGGCGCCGACCTCGTCGTCGCGAGCGTGCACTGCTGCGTCGAGTACCAGACGGAGCCCACCGCGGAGCAGGTCGAGGTCGCGCAGGAGATCGCCGCCTCGGGCGAGTTCGACCTGTACATCGGCCACCACGCGCACGTGCCGCAGCCGGTCGTGCGGCTCGAGGGCGGCCCCGACGGCACGGGGATGTGGGTCGCGTACGGGCTCGGCAACTTCCTGTCCAACCAGGACGGCGCGTGCTGCACGGCCAAGACCGACTCGGGCCTGCTGCTCACCGCGCACGTGAGCAGTCCCGGCGGCTTCGACGCCGAAGGACGAGCCGCGGGGCCCGCGCGGGTGACCGGTGTCGAGTGGACGGCGATCACGGTCGACCGCAAGAGCGGGCACAAGGTGCACGCGCTCGCCGACATCGCAGGCGGCACGTCGACGCTCTCCGCGAGCGAGGTCACGGCACGGCTCGCGCGCGTGACCGAGGCCGCCGGCTCGCAGGCGCCGCAGCGCACGAGCCCGCTCACGCCGACGGGTGACGCTCCGACGGTCGTGCCCCGCGCCGGCTGACCCTCGGGGTCAGTGCGGCGGTCGCGGCAGGGGCCCGGCGGTGGTCCCGTGCGAGGGCGGGCGGCCCCCGGGCGGGACGGGCGCGGGGCCCGACGACATCCCGGGCATCGACGGGCCCGACGGCGTGGGGAGGTCGGCCGCGACGGGTGCCGAGCGCGTCGCGTCACGCACGAACGCGGGCGCCACCGGGCTCGGTGCCGCGGACTCCGCGGGCGGCGGAGCCGGCTGCGCACCCCCGTACAACCAGCCCTGCCCGTACCGCCAGCCGTTGCGGTGCAGGTACTCGGCCTGCTCGGCGTGCTCGATGCCCTCGGCGATCGTCACCATCGCGAGCTCGCGGGCGAGCGCACCGAGCGCCCTCACGACCTTGCCCGCCGTGGGGTCGTCGGGGATGCCGGACGTGAACGACATGTCGAGCTTGACACCCGCGACCGGCAGGTCGCGCAGGTAGGACAGCGGTGAGACGCCCGTGCCGAAGTCGTCGAGCAGGATCGGCACGCCCGCGGCGGACAGCTGCGTGAGCTCGTGACGGATGCGCGTGCCCGACGCGACGAGCGAGGACTCGGTGAGCTCGACGACGATCCGGCCCGCCATGAGCCGGTGCCGGGAGATCTCCGACAGCAGCGTCGTCGCGAACTCCCCGTCCCCGAGCTGGTCGGCCGAGACGTTGACCGACACCCAGGTGGTGCGGTCGGGCGACGACGCGACGAACTCCGCGACCTTGGTCGCGACCAGCTGCCCGAGCGGCACCGCGAGGCCCGCCTCCTGCGCGAGCGAGAGGAACGCCGCCGGCAGCAGGAGCCCGCGGTACGGGTGCTGCCAGCGCACGAGGGCCTCATAGCCGACGACGCGGCCGTCGGCGAGGTCGACGATCGGCTGGTAGTGCACGACGAGCTCGTCGGCGTCGAGCGCCTCGGTCAGCTCGCGTAGCAGGTCCGAGCCCGACGAACGGGCCATCGAGTGGTCGTACACCTCGGTGCGCCCGCGTCCACCCGCCTTGGCCTTGTAGAGCGCGGAGTCGGCCGCGGCCAGCAGGCCCGGCGCACCGCCCTGCACGGTCTCGGGGTCGGCCAGGGCGATCCCGATGCTCGCGGCCACCGCGAGGCGCCGGCGCGCGACGCGGACGGGCTCGGCCAGGCCGGCGTGGATCGCGCCCGCGACCTCGAACACCGCCCGGGGACCGTCGACGTCCTGCACGACGACGACGAACTCGTCGCCACCGAGCCGCGCAACGGTGCCGCGCCGGGCGGTCGCTGCCCGCAGCACGCCCGCGACGTGCACGAGCACCTCGTCACCGGCCGCGTGGCCGTACCGGTCGTTGATCTCCTTGAACCCGTCGAGGTCGCACGCGAGCACCGCGACCCGGTCCACGACGCCGGGCTGCTCGAGGACCGACTGCAGCACCTCCTGCAGCAGCGTGCGGTTCGCCAGGCCGGTCAGCGGGTCGTGCATCGCGCGGTGCGTGAGCATCTCGGCCTGCAGCCGCGACTCGGTCGAGTCGCGCACCTGCACGACGAAGTGGTCGGGCTCGCCCGTGGGGCTGCGCACGAGCGCGGCGTCGAGCACGACCCACACGAGGTGGTCGTCGGCCCGCTGGTAGCGCTTCTCGATCGAGAACCGGTGCTGGCCGCCACCCAGCAGCCGGTCGACCTCCAGCCGCTCGCTCGCGCGCGAGTCCGGCGTGCCGAGCGCCTCCATCGGGTAGCCGCGCAGCGCCTCGACCGTGGTCCCGAGCAGCTCGGCGAGCGCCGCGTTGGCCTCGACGATGTGCCAGTCCAGGTCGACGAGCGCCATGCCGATCGGCGCGTTCTCCATCGCGACGCGGAACTGCGTCTCGGACCGGGACAGCGCGGCCTCGACCTGGCGCGACCCCGTGACGTCGACGAGCGTCGTGAGCACGGCCGGCGCGTCACCGTCGGCGGCCGCGACGAGCTGGCTCGCGACCTGCACCATGCGCGCCTGGGTCCCCATCGGCCCCGGCAGCGCGACCCCCACGAGCTGCGAGTCGACCGTGTAGCCTGCCCGGCCCGTGCGGTAGCCGAGCACCGCGGCGGGGTTCATGGACAGCCCCTGCTCGTTGACGAGCACCACGGGCAGGTCGGTCAGGTGCCGGCCCACCACCGCGTCGCTCTCGAGCCCGAGGATCGCCGCGGCTCGCTCGGAGATGTCCAGCACCGTGCCGGACAGCGAGACGACGAGCACGCCCTCCTTCGTCACGGCCTGCAGGGCGTCGTACCGGTGCCGCAGCTCGCGCGACAGGTCGAGCAGGCCGTTGGCCCGGTGCACCTCGCGACGCTGGCGGGCGAGCAGCACCAGGACCCACACGAGCGCGACGACCGCGATCGCGGCGATCACGAGCAGGCCCACGCCCACGGTGTCGGTCGTGCCGGAGACGAGCGACGCGACCGACGCGTCGTGCGGCGCGCGCCCGGCGCTCACCGAGCGCCGCCGGGCCAGTCCTGGCCCTCGTCCTCGAGATCGTCGTGGTAGTCGGTCGCGACGGGGATCCCCTCGTCGCCGGGCAGCGCCTCGGGAGCCCCGCGCAGCATCGCGAGCGTCGCCGGCAGGTCGTCGGCCTGCACCAGCACCTCCCGGGCCTTCGAGCCCTCCGACGGCCCGACGATCTCGCGCGACTCGAGCAGGTCCATGAGGCGCCCGGCCTTGGCGAAGCCGACGCGCAGCTTGCGCTGCAGCATCGACGTCGAGCCGAACTGCGTCGTCACGACGAGCTCGGCGGCCTGCAGCAGCAGGTCCAGGTCGTCGCCGATGTCCTCGTCGACCTGCTTCTTGGGCGCGGCCTGGGTGACGTCCTGCCGGTACGACGGCTTGAGCTGGGTCTTGACGTGCGCGACGACCGCGTGGATCTCGGACTCCGCGACCCACGCGCCCTGCGTACGCATCGGCTTGGCCGCACCCATCGGCAGGAAGAGCGCGTCACCCTGACCGATCAGCTTCTCGGCACCCGGCTGGTCGAGGACGACACGCGAGTCGGTCAGCGAGGACGTCGCGAACGCCAGGCGGGACGGCACGTTCGCCTTGATCAAGCCGGTCACGACGTCGACGGACGGGCGCTGGGTCGCGAGCACCAGGTGGATCCCGGCCGCGCGCGCGAGCTGCGTGATGCGCTGGATCGACGCCTCGACGTCGCGCGGCGCGACCATCATGAGGTCGGCGAGCTCGTCGACGATCACCAGCAGGTACGGGTACGTCGCGATCTTGCGCTCGGAGCCGGGCAGCGGCTTGACCTTGCCCGCCCGCACCGCGGCGTTGAAGTCGTCGATGTGCTTGAACCCGAACGCTGCGAGGTCGTCGTAGCGCGCCTCCATCTCCCGCACGACCCACTCGAGGGCCTCCGCGGCCTTCTTCGGGTTCGTGATGATCGGGGTGATGAGGTGCGGGATGCCCTCGTAGATCGTCAGCTCGACGCGCTTGGGGTCGACGAGCACCATGCGCACCTCGTCGGGCGTCGCACGCATGAGGATCGAGACGATCATCGAGTTGACGAAGCTCGACTTGCCGGCGCCGGTGGCGCCCGCGACGAGCAGGTGCGGCATCTTGGCGAGGTTCGCGGTCACGTACCCGCCCTCGACGTCCTTGCCGACGCCGATGACCATCGGGTGGTCGGAGCGCTTCGCGGCGGCCGAGCGCAGCACGTCGCCGAGGGCGACCGTCTCGCGGTCCGTGTTGGGGATCTCGATGCCGATCGCCGACTTGCCGGGGATCGGCGACAGGATCCGCACGTCCGCGGAGGCCACCGCGTAGGCGATGTTCTTGGACAGCGCGGTGACGCGCTCGACCTTGACGGCCTGGCCCAGCTCGACCTCGTACCGGGTCACGGTCGGGCCGCGCGTGAAGCCCGTGACCTTCGCGTCGATCTCGAACTGCTCCAGGACGCTGGTGAGCGACTCGACGACGCGGTCGTTCGCCGCCGAGCGCACCTTGTGCGGAGCGCCCTTCACGAGCGACTCCTCCGACGGCAGCGTGTAGAGCACGTCGCCGTCGAGCATCGGCTGCTCGCCGCGCGGCACCCCCGTGGTCACGGGCGGGGCCAGCGGGGCCTTGGTGCGGCTCGGGACGGCGGCTGTCGCCTCGGCGTCGACGGCGGCCGTCGGCTCGGTCGGGGGTGCGGGGTCGAACGCCTGCGTCTCGTCGTCGTGCTCGGCCCCGGGCACCACGACCGCGGCGCGCACGAACGCCTCGTCCGCCTCGTAGGCGTCGAGAGCGGCCTGCTCGGCCTCGGCCTGCGCCTCCGCCCGACGGCGGGCGAGCCTCCCCCGGCGCCTGCCGGGCCGAGCCTCGGGCTCCTCGACGGCGGAGTGGAGGGCGTTGATGACGAGCGGCTCGTCGTCGGCCTCGTCACCCGTCGCCTCGTCGTGCTGACCCGTGAGCCGCCGGTACAGCGCACGCAGGCGCGGGACGACCTGGTGCACGGGCGTGGCCGTGACGACCAGCACCCCGAAGAACGCCAGCAGGAAGAGCAGCACGACGGTCACCGGGGTCGTCACGAGCGTCACCAGCGGCGTCCCGACGATGAGCCCGAGCATCCCGCCGGCGCCACGGACGGCGTCCATGTCGTCGGTGCCGGGAGCGTCGGCGAAGACGTGCACGAGCGCGCACACCGCAAGCAGGATCGCCGCGAAGCCGATGCCGATGCGACCGTTCGCCTGGCCGCGGTCCGGGTGCCGCATGAGCCTGACGGACGTCGCGAGCAGCAGGATCGGCACGACGACGCCGACGACGCCGAACGTGCCCGCGACGATGTTGTGGACCACGCCGCCGGCCGTGCCGGACAGCGACCACCACTCGCGCGCCGCGACGATCACGGCGATCCCGAGCAGGGTGAACGCGAGCCCGTCCCGCCGGTGCGAGGGGTCGAGGTCACGCGCGTCGCGACCGACCCGCCGCGCGGCGCCACCGACGAGGTGGGCGCTGCCCATCCAGATGCCCCGGACGATCCGCACCGGGAGCGCGGGCCGGCGCGGGGCCGCGGGCGCGGCGGTGCGGCTCGCCGGACGCGATCCCCCCTGCCGCGCGGGCTGCTTCTTGCCGGAGGACGTGCCGGCGGACCGTGCAGCGGGCGCGCCGGAGCGCGACCGGGGAGTCGTACGGGTCGCCATGGTCCTCACGGTAGCGTCGCGGCCCGCCGCAGCGCCGCTGCCCGCGCCGTGTCGTCCGGCGGTTCGCGAGCTTCGCCCGCACGTCGGGCCCGTGCGCCGCCCGCTCCTGTCGGTGGTCGGTCCTACGGTGTGCCCGTGCACACACTCGCGACCGGGCCGCTGACATGACGCGCCGCGGCTGGGCCCTGCTCCTGGCGATGGGCGTGATCTGGGGCGTGCCCTACCTGCTCATCAAGGTGGCCGTCGAGCAGGTCACGCCGGCGACGGTCGTGCTCGCCCGCACGTCGATCGGCGCGCTCCTGCTGCTGCCGTTCGCGCTGCGGCGCGGCGGGCTGCGCCCGTTGCGCGGGCACTGGCCGGCGATCGGGGCGTTCGCGGTGCTCGAGCTCGTGATCCCGTGGATCCTGCTGTCGAACGCCGAGCGCACGCTGTCCAGCTCGACGACCGGGCTGCTCGTGGCGACCGTGCCCATCGCGGCCGTGGTGATCGGCCGCTTCGTCGACGGCCAGGCCGTGGCGCTCGTGCGGTGGGCGGGCCTGCTGGTCGCGCTCGGCGGCGTGGCGCTCCTGCTCGGTCCCGGCGCGGCCGCGGGAGACCCGTGGGCGGTCGTGCAGGTGCTCGTCGCGGCGCTCGGGTACGCGATCGCGCCGATCGTCGCGGAACGGCATCTGCGAGGGGTCCCGGCGATCCCGATGACGACGGCCTGCCTCGTGATCGCCGCGCTCGTCTACCTGCCGGTCGTGCTCCTCGAGGCGCCGCACGAGCGACCGGGCACTGACGCCGTGCTCGCCCTCGTCGCGCTCGGCGTGGTCAGCACCGCGCTGGCGTTCGTGCTCTTCTTCCGGCTCATCGCCGAGGTCGGCGGCGCGCGCTCCACGCTCGTCGCCTACCTCAACCCCGTGGTCGCGGTCGCGCTCGGGGCGCTCGTGCTCGACGAGCCGCTCACCCTGGCGGTCGTCGCCGCAGCCGCGCTCATCCTCGCCGGGTCGGCCGCCGCGTCGCGCCGATCGCACGGCGTGCCCGAGCCCGAGCCTGCGGGCGTCGCCGACGCCGCGACGGCGCTCACGGTCGAGCCCGCGCCCACCGGGAGCCGCGGCGACGCGACCTGACGAGGACCCGGGCGGGCCTCGACCCGGCGCGACGAGGTCACAGCGTCAACGGGATGCCTCGCTCCGGCACGACGAGACGGTCGAGTCGTCCCCCGCGCTCGAGCCGCTCCTCGAGGACCGCGAGCGGTTCGACGAAGTGTGCCCAGTCGGTGTGGTGCACAGGGACGACGCGCGCAGGTGCTAGCAGGTCGATCGCGGCGCTGGCCCGCAGTGCGTCGAGCGTGAGCGGCTCCGCCCCGAACCGGCCGACGTTCGCGGCACCCACGAAGAGCACGGCCAACGCGATGTCCGGGAACCGGCGCACGACCTGGTCGACCACGTCGAGCGAAGCGTTGTCACCCGAGACGTAGACCGTCGGCCAGGCCTCGGCCTCGAGGACGAAGCCGACCACGGAGCCGCTGAGCGCCTCGCTGCCCTCGGGGCCGTGCCGCGCGGGCACCGCCGTCACACGCACGCCGCCGTCGAGATCGACGTGGTCCCAGGGGTCGAGCCCACGCACCTCAGGCACCCGAGTCGCAGCGGCGGTCGTGGACAGGACGGTCGGGACTGCGGCCAGGAGTGCGCGACCGGCCGCGTCGAGGTTGTCGGCATGCTGGTCGTGCGACAGCAGGACGACGTCGACGGGCCCGAGCGCGTCGACGGGCACCGCCGGTCCGACGAGCTTGCGCAGCGTGACGGGTCCGGCGTACTCGGCGGGGGCCTCGTCGAACGTCGGGTCGGTGAGGAACGCCGTGCCGGCGTAGACGAGGTGGAGAGTCGGACCGCCGACCCACGTCGCGACGACGTCGTGCGGCGTGGCGGAGTCGTGCTGTGCTGGCGTCTGGGTCATCACTCCATGCTCGATGGACTCACCTCACGCGACCAGTGGCCCGCGAGTCGATGATCGCTAGGATCAGGCCATGCCCGCGACCCGGCAGGACGCCGCCGAGCACACTCGGCCGCGTGCCACGACGCACCGGGTCGCCGTCGTCGCCTTCGCAGGGATCAGCCCGTTCCACCTCGCGGTCCCGAGCGCCGTCCTGGCCTCGGGGGGCGGCGTCGCTCCCCACACCGGGTACGAGGTCGCGGTGTGCGCCGAGCGCCCCGGCCGGGTGCCGACGTCAGCCGGGTACGACATCGTCGTCGGCCACGGCCTCGAGCTCCTCACCGAGGCACGCACCGTGGTCCTGCCGAGCTGGGACACGCACCGGGATCCGCCGCCGGCGCTCGTCGAAGCGGTCCGGGCAGCGCACGGCCGCGGCGCGCGCGTGGTCGGGCTGTGCCTCGGCGCATACGTGGTCGCCGCCAGCGGCATCGCCGACGGCCGCACTCTCGCAACCCACTGGCACGCCGCTGACGACCTCGCGAGGCGCTACCCCGCGGTGCGGGTGCGCTCGGACATCCTGTGGTCCGACCTGGGCGATGTCGTGACGTCCGCCGGGGTCGCGGCCGCCCTCGACACGTGCCTGCACGTCGTGCGCACCGATCTCGGTGTCACGATGGCCGACAGCGTCGCGCGCGCGCTCGTGCTCGCGCCGCACCGTGACGGCGCCCAGACGCAGTTCATCCCTGCCCCGGTGTCTCGCCGACCGGGCGCGGACCCGGTCGACAGGGCCATCGAGTGGGCGCTCGACCACCTCGACGATCCGCTCGACCTCGACACGTGGGCCGAGCAGGTGCATCTCGCACGACGCACGTTCACCCGCAGGTTCCGGGACCGGACCGGGATCAGCCCCGGCCGGTGGCTCGTGCAGCAGCGCCTGGCACGTGCGCGCGTGCTGCTCGAGACCACCGACCTGAGCGTCGACGAGGTCGCCCGCAGGTCCGGGTTCGGGTCGGCGGCGACGCTTCGTGTGCACTTCACCGAGCACCTGCGCACGACGCCGCGTCGCCACCGCGAGACGTTCTCCGTCAGGCCTCGACCACCACGGGGATGATCATCGGCCGGCGCCGCAGCCGGCCCGAGACCCACCGGCCGACCACGCGCCGGATCACCTGCTGCAGCTGGTGCGTGTCGGTCGCGCCCTGCGCGACGGCCTCCTCGAGCGCCCGCGTGACCTCGGGGAGGATGTCCTCGAACACGTCGTCCTGCTCGGCGAAGCCTCGCGCGTGGATCTGCGGCCCGGCCAGGACCTTGCCGTCGGCCGACGAGACGACCGCGAAGATCGACACGAACCCCTCGTCGCCGAGGATGCGCCGGTCCTTGAGCTCGGCCTCGGTGATGCCCCCGACGCTCGACCCGTCGACGTACACGTACCCGCAGGGCACCGCGCCGACGACCGACGCGCGCCCGTCGACCAGGTCGATGACCACGCCGTCCTCCGCGAGCACCACGCGGTCGGCCGGGACACCGGTCTGCACCGCGAGCGCCGCGTTGGCCACGAGGTGACGGACCTCGCCGTGCACCGGCATGACGTTGCGCGGGCGCAGGATGTTGTAGCAGTACAGAAGCTCGCCGGCCGACGCGTGGCCCGAGACGTGCACCTTGGCGTTGCCGGAGTGCACGACGCGTGCCCCGAGCCGCGTGAGGCCGTTGATCACGCGGTAGACGGCGTTCTCGTTCCCCGGGATGAGGGACGAGGCCAGGATCACCGTGTCGCCGGCGCCGACCGAGACCTTGTGGTCGTTGTTCGCCATGCGTGACAGCGCGGCCATCGGCTCACCCTGCGAGCCCGTGCACATGAGCACGACCTCGTCGTCCGGCAGGTCGCCCACCGCCTTGAGGTCGATCAGCACGCCGTCCGGCACCTTGAGGTAGCCGAGGTCGGCGGCGATCGCCATGTTCCGCACCATCGACCGCCCGACGAGTGCGACGCGACGGCCGTGCGCGGCGGCGGCGTCGAGGACCTGCTGCACGCGGTGCACGTGCGAGGCGAACGACGCCACGATGATGCGCTTCGCCGAGTCGGCGAACACACCGTCGAGCACCGGCCCGATGCCGCGCTCAGGCGCGACGAAGCCGGGGACCTCGGCGTTGGTCGAGTCGACCATGAACAGGTCGACGCCCTTCTCACCGAGCCGCGCGAACGCGCGCAGGTCGGTGATGCGCCCGTCGAGCGGGAGCTGGTCCATCTTGAAGTCGCCCGTGTGGAGCACTGTCCCGGCGGGCGTCGTCACGGCGACCGCGAGCGCGTCCGGGATCGAGTGGTTCACGGCGACGAACTCGCACTCGAACTGGCCGAACCGCTCGACCTGGCCCTCGCGCACCGGGCGGGTGCGCGGCGTGATGCGGTGCTCCTTGAGCTTCGCCTCGACGAACGCGAGCGTGAGCTGCGAGCCGACGAGCGGGATGTCGGCCCGCAGCCGCAGCAGGTACGGCACGGCGCCGATGTGGTCCTCGTGGCCGTGCGTGAGGACGATCGCCTCGATGTCGTCGAGCCGGTCCCGGATGTAGTCGAAGTCCGGCAGGATCAGGTCGACGCCGGGCTGGTGGTCCTCGGGGAACAGCACGCCGCAGTCGATGACGAGCAGACGGCCGGCGAACTCGAGCACGGCCATGTTGCGGCCGACCTCACCGAGGCCGCCCAGTGCGACGACGCGCAGGGCGCCCTCGGGCAGCGGCGGCGGGGTGTCGAGCTCGGGATGGGGGTGGCTCAAGGGCTCTCCCTGCAACGGGCGGGCCGGGCTTGCGGCGCGGACCCGCGACGGTCCCGGACCTGGTCCGGGTGATGACGTGTGTGGTGGTGCGTGCGGCCCGGGGGTCGCGTGGGCGTCAGGTGAGCGCGGCGTCGAGCAGGCCCGCAGCGCGCAGCGCGGCCCGGATGCCGTCGACCTCCTCGTCGGACGCGGCGACGTACGGCAGGCGCACGGTGCGCCGCGGGATGAACCCCAGCACCTCGAGCGCCGCCTTGACGTGGACGGCCTGGAACCCGGCGCCGTTGACGGCGTCGGTCACGGGCAGGGTCGCGGCGTAGGCGCGCTGCATGCCCGTGACGTCGCCCCGGTCCCAGGCGGACAGCACGTCGACGAACATGCGGCTCGCGGCCTGCGTGACGACGCCGACGATGCCCGCGGCGCCCACCGCGAGGAACTGCGCGATCAGGCCGTCGTCGCCCGAGTACCAGGCGAGGTCGGTGCGCGCGATCCCCCGTGCCGCGTTGACGGTGTCACCCGTGGCGTCCTTGAAGGCGACCACGCGCTCGTCGGCCGCGAGGGTGTCGATCGTCGCGTCGGCGAGGCGGACCCCGGCGCGACCCGGGACGTCGTAGAGCATCGCGGGCAGGTCCGCCGCGTCGAGCACCGCGCGCACGTGCGCGACGACGCCCGGCTGCGAGGGCCGCGAGTAGTACGGGCTGACGACGAGGAGCCCGTGCGCACCGGCCTCGGCGGCCTGCTCGGCCATGCGGACCGCGTGCAGCGTGTCGTTGGACCCCGCGCCGGCGACGACGTACGCGCGGTCACCGACCGCCTCGACCACCGCCGCGATGAGCTCGGCCTTCTCGGGGGCGTGCGTGGTGGGGGCCTCACCGGTCGTGCCGTTGAGGACCAGGCCGTCGTGGCCCGCGTCGACGAGCCGGCGGGCGAGCCGCACCGCGGCGTCGAGGTCGACCTCGCCGTCGGCCGTGAACGGGGTGACCATCGCGGAGAGCAAGGCCCCGAACGGTCGCGTGCTCGACGTCACCTGCGGCATGGCGCCCACCGTACCGCTCCCCGACCTCGCGGACCGCCCAGGATCCACGTCCCGGGCACGTCGCGCACGACGACCGGGCGCCCCGGCGTCAGCGGCGTCGGTAGGTCTCGAAGCGGTAGCGCACGCCCGACGACGACGTGTGCCACGCGCCCGCCGGGTCCGCGGACTCGAGCCGCCACTCCTGCGGGTCCAGGCGCGGCGCGTGGGTGTCGCCGGCGACGGTGGCGTCGATCTTCGTGAGCTCGACGCGGTCGGCGCGCGGCAGCGCGAGTGCGTACACGGCCCCGCCGCCGACGACCCACACCTGCTCGCCACCGGGCGCGGCCGAGGCCACCTCCCACGCGGCCTCGAGGTCGCCGCACACCGTGGCGCCGTCGAGCGCCAGGCCGGGCTGGCGCGAGAGCACGACGTTGGTCCGCCCGGGCAGCGGCCGCCACCGCGGTGGCAGCGAGTCCCACGTCGCGCGTCCCATCACGACGGTATGCCCACCGGTGAGTGCCCGGAACCTCGCGAGGTCCTCGGGCACGTGCCAGGGCATGGCCCCGTCCGCGCCGATCACCCCCGTCGCGCTCTGCGCCCACACGAGCGCCACCTCGGGCGCTCGACGCTCCCCCGTCGTCATACGGCGATCGGCGCCTTGATCGTCGGGTGGTGCTGGTAGCCGACCACCTCGACGTCCTCGAACGTGTAGTCGAAGATCGACGGCGCGTGGCGCAGCTGCAGCGTGGGCGCGGGGTACGGCGCGCGCGCGAGCTGCTCACGCACCTGCTCGACGTGGTTGTCGTAGATGTGGCAGTCGCCGCCCGTCCACACGAAGTCGCCCACCTCGAGGCCGGCCTGCTGGGCGACCATGTGGGTGAGCAGCGCGTACGACGCGATGTTGAACGGCACGCCGAGGAACAGGTCCGCGGAGCGCTGGTAGAGCTGGCACGACAGCCGGCCGTCGGCGACGTAGAACTGGAACAGCGCGTGGCACGGCATGAGCGCCATCTGCGGCAGCTCGGCGACGTTCCATGCCGAGACGACGTGGCGCCGTGAGTCCGGGTTCGTGCGCAGGTTCTCCACGAGCTGCGCGATCTGGTCGACGTGACCGCCGTCGGGCGTCGGCCAGGACCGCCACTGCACGCCGTACACCGGGCCGAGCTCACCGTTCTCGTCGGCCCACTCGTCCCAGATCTTCACGCCGTGCTCCTGCAGCCAGCGCACGTTCGAGTCGCCGCGCAGGAACCACAGCAGCTCGTACACCACTGAGCGCAGGTGCACGCGCTTGGTGGTCACGAGGGGGAAGCCCGCGGACAGGTCGAACCGCATCTGGTGCCCGAACACCGAGCGCGTCCCGGTGCCGGTGCGGTCGGACTTCGGCGTGCCGGTCTCGAGCACGAGCCGCAGGAGGTCCTCGTACGGCGTGGCGATCGGCGTCGGGGACGGCGTGGTGGGTCCGGACGGCTCGTAGGACGGCAGCGTCATGCGCGTCATCGTACGTTCGGGCCAGGCGGAACGGGACCAGGCGTCCGCGTGTGCGACAGTGACCGACGTGAGCAGGCAGGACGCGCAGCGCGACGAGGTCCGCGCAGCCGTCCGTCAGGCGGTGTCGGTCGCCGTGGCGACCGGCCTGTACGGCGTCTCGTTCGGTGCCCTGTCCGTCGTCGCCGGGCTCTCGCTGGGCCAGACCATGGCCCTGTCGCTGCTGATGTTCTCGGGCGGCTCGCAGTTCGCGTTCATCGGCGTGGTCGGTGCAGGCGGCACCGCGACTGCCGCGGTCGCGACCGCAGGCCTGCTCGGCGTGCGCAACGGGCTGTACGGACCGCAGGTCGCCCCGCTCCTGGGCGTGCACGGGCCACGACGCCTGCTCGCCGCCCAGCTCACGATCGACGAGTCCACGGCGGTGGGGACCGCGCACCGCCCCGGCCCGGCGGCGCGCGCGGGGTTCTGGTGGACAGGCGTCGGCGTGTTCGTGCTGTGGAACCTGTGCACGCTCGGGGGCGCGCTGCTCGGCGACGCGCTGGGCGACCCGCGCCGGTACGGCCTCGACGCCGCAGCGGCGGCCGCCTTCCTCGCGCTCGTCTGGCCGCGCTTCTCGGGTCCGCACGGGCGGCTCGCGCGGCTCGTCGGCGCCGCTGCGGTGCTGGCGGCGCTCGCGACCACGCCGTTCCTGCCCGCCGGAGTCCCCGTGCTGCTCGCGGCGGCGATCGCGATCGTCGTCGGCATGACGGCACCTGCGGACCGCGACGCACCCGACGACGACGAGCGGGCGCACGCGCCCGAGGAAGAAGGTCGTGCGTGAGCCCCACCGCCACCTGGATCGCCGTGCTCGTGGGCGCGGGCGTCGTGTTCGCGATCAAGCTCGTCGGGCACCTCGTGCCCGAGCACTGGCTCGCCGAGCCGCGCGTCGCGCGCACTGCCGCGCTCGTCACCGTCGCGCTGCTCTCGGCGCTCGTGGCGGTGCAGGCGGTGGCGCATGGTCGCGAGCTCGTCCTCGACGCCCGGCTGCCGGCCCTCGCGGTCGCTGCGGTCGCGCTCGCGCTGCGCGCGCCGTTCGTCGTCGTGGTGATCCTGGCCGCTGCGACCGCCGCGCTGCTGCGCGCGCTCGGCATGCCCTGAGTGACGCGCAGATCACAGGCGGTGGGCGGGCACCAGGGACGTAGGTCGTGCGTTGTACCCTCGCCCGACGACGAGGCCGCGCCGCGGCCACCGCAACCCGGAGGACCGATGGCCGAGGCCACCATCACGACCACCACGGCATCCGTGCGCCGATCCCCGATCGGCACGCTCATCTTCATGTCCCGCTGGCTGCAGGTGCCGCTGTACCTGGGTCTGATCGTCGCGCAGGCGTTCTACGTCTGGCAGTTCATGAAGTCGCTCTGGTACCTCGGGGTCGGCCTCTTCACCGGGCACACGACGAGCCACGGCGAGACCGTCGAGTTCGACGAGGGCACGATGATCATCGCGGTCCTCGGGCTCGTGGACGTCGTGATGATCGCGAACCTGCTGATCATGGTGATCATCGGTGGCTACGAGACGTTCGTCTCGCGCATCCGCCTCGACGACCACCCCGACCAGCCCGAGTGGCTCTCGCACGTCAACGCGAACGTGCTCAAGACGAAGCTCGCGATGTCGATCATCGGCATCTCGTCGATCCACCTGCTCGCGAGCTTCATCGAGGCGGGCGACACGATCGCGCACGACGGCGGGGCGACCGCGCTCATGTGGCAGACCCTCATCCACCTCGCGTTCATCGTCTCGGCGATGGCGCTGGCGTGGATCGACAAGGTCTCGACCAAGCACCCCCCGAAGCCCAAGCCCGCGCCGGTCACGGACGCACCGGCGCCCGTCGGAGCGGGCGCACTGTGACCCTGTTCCGCGAGACCTCGGACGTCTCGGTCCGGCCCGCGGTCCCGGGCGACGAGACCGCGATCGTCGCGATCCAGGTCGAGGCGTGGCGGCGCTCGCACGGCGAGCTGCTCGGCGGCGCGATCGACGCGCTCGACCACGACGCGATGCGCGGCCAGTGGGCCGCAGCCGTTGCCGCTCCCCCTGCCGGGCACCGCGTGCTCGTCGCGTGCGCGGGCGCCACGGTCGTCGGCTTCGCGTCGATCGCGCCCGTCCCGGCGACCGACCCGACGTCCGCTCCCGGCGGTCTCCTGCTCGCGCTCGAGGTCGACCCCGCGCACCAGCAGGGCGGGCACGGCTCGCGCCTCCTGGCGGCCGCCGTGGACCTGCTGCGCGAGGACGGCGCCGACCAGCTCCTGACGTGGGTCCTCGACGGCGACACGGCGCGCGCGCAGTTCCTGTCGGGTGCGGGGCTCGGTCCGGACGACACCGTGCGCGAGCTCGCCTCGGGCACGTTGCCCGACGGCACCACTCGCACGGTCCGCGAGCACCGCTGGTGGGCGACGATCTGACGTCGGCTCGGCGCGGGCGGTGGACGTCGCTGCCCCGCCGCGGAGAGGTCAGCTGCGGCCCTCCGGTCAGCGGCGGTAGAGCGTGCGGGCGTGCCGCAGGGACTCGCGCGCGCGCCTGCGGTCGCCTGCGGCGTCGTACGCGAACGCGAGGTGGTACCACGAGCGCCAGTCGTCGGGCTCGGCCTCGCAGCGCTCGCGCACGTCGTCGAACGCCGCCCGCGCCGCGCCGCGGTCGACCCGACCGCCGGGTGAGCGCGGCAGGTCGTCCACGGGCAGCTCGTCGGCCTCCGCGAGCGTGTCCGCCATGCGCTGCACGTCGATCGCGAGCGCCCACTCGCGGGCCAGGAACCAGATCGCCACGACGGGCAGCACCCACAGCGCGACGCCCAGCGCGATCGCCACGGGCTCACCGGTGCGGACCAGCGCGGTCGCGCGCGCCGCGACGAGCACCACGTAGAGCGCGAGCAGCGCCGTGAGCGCGACCGCCGCACCGATCGCGACAGCCGAAGAGCGGGGACGTCGTCGCGCCATCGCTCAGGCCAGGTCGAGCAGGTGCTCGAGGCCGACGGTCAGGCCGGGTCGCGACCCGACCTGGCGCACCGCGAGCAGGACGCCGGGCATGAAGCTCACGCGGTCGAACGAGTCGTGCCGGATCGTGAGCTGCTCGCCGGGGTTGCCGAGCAGGACCTCCTCGTGCGCGGTGAGGCCGCGCAGGCGCACGGCGTGCACGCGCACGTCGTCCACGAGCGCCCCGCGCGCACCGTCGAGCGACTGCTCGGTCGCGTCCGGGCTCGCCTCGACCCCGGCGGCGCGACGCGCACGCGCGACGGCGTGCGCGGTGTGCAGCGCGGTGCCCGACGGCGCGTCGACCTTGTCCGGGTGGTGCAGCTCGACGATCTCGACCGACTCGAACCAGCGCGCCGCGCGTGCGGCGAACGCCATGGTCAGCACCGCACCCAGGGCGAAGTTCGGCGCGATCAGCACGCCGACGTCGGGGCGGTCCGCGAGGTGGTCGCGCACGCGGGCCCGCGCGGCGTCGTCCCAGCCGGTCGTGCCGACGACCGCGTGCACCCCCGCGTCGACGAGCGCGTGCACGTTGCCCTCGGTCACCGACGGGACGGTGAAGTCGACAGCCACCTGCGCGCCGGCGGCGGCCACCTTCGCCAGGTCGTCGCTCGCGTCGAGCGCCGCGACGAGCTCCAGGTCGGGCGCGGACTCGACCGCGCGCACCGTCGTCGACCCCATGCGTCCCGCCGCGCCCAGCACGGCCACCCTGATCCGTTCGCTCACGATCCGTAACCCTAGCCGCGCGCGGCACCGGCCTCGTGCGCGGCTACGCGATCCCGACGAGCTCGGCGACCCGCTCCTCGACACGCCGCAGCTCGACCGGGCTGAGCCCCGTGAACCGCTCGACCTCGCGCGGCGCGATCGCCGACTGCGCGTACCAGCGCAACGCGGCGACGACGTCGGTGGGCGCGACCGGGCCGGGACCGACGGCCTCGCGGACGAAGCCCGTGAACCGCACCGCCGCGAGGTAGGTCGCGGGCGGTACGCCCAGGTAGCGGACCGACCACCGGTGCAGGTCGCTCACGGTCACCTCGTGCGCGCGGGCCAGGTCGGCCGCCGCGACCAGGCCACGCTCGGCGTCGACCTGGCTGACGACCTCGGCGAACGTCGCCCGGTGCTCGTCGTCCTCGTCCGACCCCGGCCGCTCGTCGGCCGACTCCTGCGCGCGCCGCACGACCGCCGCGACCACGAGCCGCGCCGCCTCGTCGTCCTCGCCCGCGGTCAGCGCCGCCCGCGCCGCCTCGACGACCGCTTCCCCGAGCAGGTCCTGCGGCGGCGCAGCACGGTCGACGAGGAGGTCCGCGGCCCGCCCCGCCGCGACGCGGACCTGCGGGGCAGCGACGAACAGTCGCGAGAGCGCCATCGGGTGCAGCTGGACGCCCAGCCTGACTGCCCCGGCCGGGAGCTCGCGCACCGCCGCGCGCGTGAGCAGCCCGCGGACGTCGTCGCCCTCGGCACGCCGCGCCCCGGTCAGGGCGTCGGTGAGGCGACCGGGCGCGCCGAGCGCGAGCTGGACCAGGCCCCGGCCGTCCGGCAGGAGCAGCTCGCGCACCGCACCGGCGTCGCGCAGCACCCACGCGTGCTCGACGAGACCCGGCACGGCCAGCGCGAGCCGGCGGTAGGCGCGGTCGGAGAACGCCGACGAGTTGCTCACCAGGCCATCATCGCCCTCGCGGGCCCGACGACGGCGCTGATGCGCCCGACCGACAACCGGGTGAAATCGCCCAGACCGTGACATCGGCACCCCCGGTGGCGTCCGTACCGCCTGTCGCCCGTCCTCCTCCTTGTCGCACGAGACGGCCCGCCGTGCGCGCCGAGGCCCTCCACCGAGGCCGACGGCAGCCGTCTTCGATCAGCACGAGGGGGTGCACGATGTTCGTGCCCGCAAGATGTCACCGGAGAAACGCACGACGAGTCGCAGCAGCAGGGATCGCTGCCCTGGCGCTCGCCATCACGGGCGGCACCGCCGCCCTCGCAGCCCCGCCGGCCGTCGCTGCCAGCCTCGCGACCAGCGGTCTGCAGGACCCGGACGGCGCACAGCCCGAGTTCGAGGGCTACGTCGGCTACCACGCCGACGCCTCATCCGCAGCGGCCTCCGCCACGACGACGGACAAGCCCAAGACCACGGACCCGGGGCCCGTCGCGACCCCGGGCTTCGACACGCCCGACGTACCCGGCACCAAGGTGCCGCAGGTCAAGAAGCTCCCGGCCGTCGCGCCGCTGCCCAGCGCACCGGACCCGCAGCAGGTCGCCGCGGTCCGCAAGGCCGTGGCGACGAACGGCAGCGCGCGGGTCGCCGTGACGGCCACCGGGTCGCTGCGCTCCGACCTCGGGACGTCGGCCACCGCCTCCCGGGTCCAGGGCGAGCTGACCGCTGACGCCCAGGCCGGGCTGTCCGCCACGCTCGCGGGCACCGGCTCGACGCTCGTGGGCCTCGACCCCGTGCTGCCCGCCGGCGTCTGGACCGTCACCCAGGACGGGCTGGACGCGCTGCTCGCCGATCCTCAGGTCGGTTCCGTGGTGCTCGACGGCGAGGCGTACGCGACGCTCGCGACGAGTACCGGGGTCATCGACTCCGACCTGCTCAACACCGCCGGCGTCCTCGGCAACGACTTCGACGGAGCGACGGGCGGCGGGTACCAGGTCGCCGTGATCGACTCCGGCGTCGACAACCAGCACAACGCGTTCACCGGACGCATCGTCTCGCAGGCCTGCTACGTCACCGACTCGTCCTGCCCCGGCGGGGTCAACGCGTCGACGGCGGCCGGCTCGGCCGACGAGTGCACGCACTCCACCGACTGCGACCACGGCACGCACGTCGCCGGCATCGCGGCGGGCTCCTTCTTCACGGGTGGCCACGAGGGCGTCGCACGGGGCGCCGGGATCCACGCCCTGCGCGTGGCGCAGGACAACCCGAACAGCTCCCGGTGGACCGCGCAGTTCTCGTCCATCAACAACGCGCTCGCGCGCGTGTACGCGCTCAAGACCACGACGAGCCCCAAGATCGTCTCGGTCAACCTGAGCATCGGCACCAACACGGTGTTCGCCCCGGGCGACGCCGCGTGCGCCGCGGTCAACCCGACGACGAACACGTGGTTCTCGCTCCTGCAGGGCCAGGGCGTCGCGGTCGTCGTGGCCGCGGGCAACAACGGCAGCAGCACCGGGATGAGCTTCCCCGGCTGCTTGACGACCGCGTTCGCGATCGGCGCGACGAGCGACACCGACGTCCCGGCGGGGTTCACCAACTCCTCCTCCGGGCTGCGCTGGTGGGCTCCTGGCGTCTCGATCGACGCGCCCGTCCCGACCGGGAACAACCACGGGTTCAAGGACGGCACCTCGATGGCCGCTCCGCACGTCACCGGGGCGTTCGCGCTGCTGCGCGAGTGCGTCGACGGCAACGGTGTGCCCATCACCAACGCGGCCGCGGCCGCCAACCTCGACGCCACGGGCGTGGACGTGACGCGCGCGGGCGTGACCCGCAAGCGCATCAACGTGCTCGACGCGGCGACGCGGACGGTCAACAACAACGACTTCGCCTCGCCCGAGGTCTTCAGCGGCAACGGGCCGATCAACGACTTCGACTTCACCGTCTGCTCGGACGCCGAGCCCGGCGAACCGGGGCCGTTCAGCGTCGACAACGGCGTGTGGTGGCGGTGGACCCCCGCCACGACGGGCACGGCGACGATCTCGACGGAGGACAACGGGACGAACGTCACGACGTTCGACACGACCCTGACCGTCTACACGGGCACCTCGCTGGCCACGCTCACGCCGCTGGCCTGGGACGACGACTCGGGTACGGGCAACCGCAGCCTGGTCACCTTCCCGGTCAACGGCGGCACCTCCTACCGCATCAAGGTGGACGGGTTCGGCGCGACCAACGGTCTGCTCAACCTGCACATCGAGAACGGGCCCGCCCCGCTCTGCCAGGGCGTCGCGGCGACGATCGTCGGAACGCCGGGTGCGGACACGATCAACGGAACCGCCGGTGACGACGTGATCGTCGCGGGTGCGGGCAACGACGCCATCGACGGGCTGGGCGGCAACGACCGGCTCTGCGGTGACGCAGGCGACGACACGATCCGTGGCGGTACGGGCAACGACATCGGCTTCGGCGGGTCGGGCGCGGACTCCCTGCGGGGCGACTCGGGCAACGACACGCTGCTCGGCAACCCCGGCAGCGGGTCGACCGACGACGTCGGCGACTACCTCAACGGTGGCACCGGCAACGACACCCTGGACGGCTGGGTCGGCGACGACCAGCTCAACGGCGGCACCGGGAACGACCAGCTGCTGGGCATGGACGGCACCGACACGGTGATCTTCGCGACCTCGGCCGCGGGCGTGGTCGTCGACCTCGCCGCGGGCACCGCGACGGGTGACGGCACCGACTCGGTCGTGCAGGCCGAGAACGCCATCGGTTCGGCGCGGGCCGACAAGCTCGTGGGCACCTCGGGCACGAACGTGCTGCGCGGTGGCGCCGGCAACGACCGGATCGAGGGGTGGAACGGCAACGACACGATCGCCGGCGGCCCCGGCACCGACACGGTCCTGGGCGGCAACGGCAACGACACGATCGCCGGAGAAGCGGGCAGCGACCGCCTGTACGGCAACCCCGGCAACGACACGGTCCGAGGCGGTGACGGCGACGACCAGATCGACGGCGGCACGGGCAACGACCGGTTGTACGGCGAGGCCGGGGTCGACCGCATCGCCGGTGCCGACGGCACCGACACGATCGACGGTGGCGTGGGCAACGACGTCATCGACGCGGGCGACGACGCCGACACGGCGACCGGAGGCGCCGGCAACGACACCGTGCGCGGTGGCACAGGCAACGACACCGTGCGCGGCGGGGCCGGCAACGACTCCGTGTACGGCGGCACGGGCAACGACCGGGTCTTCGGTGACTCGGGCAACGACCGGGTGTTCGGCGAGTCCGGCACCGACGTCCTCAACGGCGGTTCCGGTTCGGACAGCTGCTCCGGCGGTACCGGCGTCGACACGGGCGCGTCGTGCGAGAGCACGTCGTCGATCCCCTGATCACCTGACGGCACTCCCGCCGCTCGCTGCGGGAGCCGAAAGGTCCGCGCTGCGCGGGTCGGCCACGGCCGGCCCGCGCAGCGTCGTGGAACGGGTCAGTGCGCGGTGGTCAGTCGCCGAACGGCCCGACGCGCACCACGGACCGCGGGCGTGACGCGAGCTCGGCAGCGAGCTCCTGCACGTCGGCCGCCGTCACCGCGCGCACGCGCTCGAGCGACTCGTCGATGCTCAACAGCTGGCCGTGCACCAGCTCGGCCTTGCCGAGCCGGCTCATGCGCGAGCCGGTGTCCTCCATGCCGAGCACGAGCCCGCCCGACAGCTGCCCGATCGACCGCTCGAGCTCGGCGGACGAGATGGGGGTCGACGCGAGCCGCTCCCACTCCGCGACCATGAGCGCCACGACCTCGTCGACCTTCGCCGGGGTGCACCCGGCGTAGAGCCCGAACACGCCCGTGTCGGTGTGACCCGACGCGAACGAGTAGGTCGAGTAGGCCAGGCCACGCTTCTCGCGCACCTCCTGGAAGAGCCGCGACGACATGCCGCCGCCGAGCACCGCGTTGAGCACCGACAGCGTGAAACGACGGTCGTCGGTGGCCGTCAGGGACGTGCACCCGACGATGACGTTCGCCTGCTCGGTGTGCCGCCGCACGGCGCGCTCGACGCCCACGATCGGCAGGCCCTGCTCGCCGGCGGTCAGCTCGACGGCACGCGCGCGGCGTCCCGTCGGGTCCGCGTCGCCTGCGAGGTCCCAGTCGCCGGCGACGAGAGCGTCGGCGACCTGGGCGCACAAGGTGTCGTGGTCGACTCCCCCGGCCGCGCTGACGACGAGCGTCGCGGGCTGGTAGTGCCAGCGGTAGTGCTCCCAGACCGCGTCACGCGGGACGTCCCGGATCGTGTCCGGCGTGCCGCCGATCGGACGGCCGAGCGGGTGGTCCCCCAGCACCGCGGTCGCGAACTGCTCGTGGACCACGTCGCTCGGGTCGTCGTCGTTCATCGCGAGCTCTTCGAGGATGACCCCGCGCTCGGTCTCGAGCTCGTCGGCCTCGAGGCGCGCCGAGGTCACCATGTCGGCGATCACGTCGACCGCCATGGGCAGGTCCGAGTCGAGCACCCGCGCGTAGTAGCACGTGTGCTCCTTGCCCGTGGCCGCGTTCGCCTCACCGCCGACGGCGTCGAACGCCTCGGCGATGTCCATCGCGGTCCGCCGCGCGGTGCCCTTGAACAGCAGGTGCTCGAGGAAGTGCGTCGAGCCGAAGTGGCCCGACTCCTCGTCGCGCGAGCCGACGCCGACCCACGCACCCACGGTCGCGGACCGCAGGCCGGGCATGTGCTCGGTCAGGACCCGGACGCCGCCGGGCAGGACGGAACGACGCACGAAGGCGTCGCCGTCCTGCCCGGCGGACTGCTCGGCGCCAGGGAGCCCCTGGCGCACGAGCGGGAGGTCGAGAGGCACGTCAGGCGTCGGTCGTCGCGGGCTCGACCGTCTCGTCCGCGGGCTTCGCGTCCTCGGCGGGCTCGTCCACGACCGCGTGCAGCGACAGCTTGCCGCGCGGGTCGATCTCGCCGATCTCGACCTGGACCTTCTGGCCGATGGCCAGCACGTCCTCGACGTTCTCGACGCGCTTGCCGCCGACGAGCTTGCGGATCTGGCTGATGTGCAGCAGACCGTCCTTGCCGGGCGAGAGCGAGATGAACGCGCCGAAGGTCGTCGTCTTCACGACGGTCCCGACGAAGCGCTCGCCGATCTCGGGCATGTGCGGGTTGGCGATCGCGTTGATCGCGGCCCGCGCGGCCTCGGCCGACGGACCGTCGGTCGCACCGATGTAGACCGTGCCGTCGTCCTCGATCGAGATGTCGGCGCCGGTCTCCTCCTGGATCTGGTTGATCATCTTGCCCTTCGGGCCGATGACCTCGCCGATCTTGTCGACCGGCACCTTGACCGTGATGACGCGCGGGGCGAACGGGCTCATCTCGTCGGGCGTGTCGATCGCCTCGGAGATCACGTCGAGGATCGCCAGACGCGCCTCCTTGGCCTGAGTCAGCGCGCCGGCCAGCACCGAGGCGGGGATGCCGTCGAGCTTGGTGTCGAGCTGGATGGCCGTGACGAACTCGCGCGTGCCGGCGACCTTGAAGTCCATGTCGCCGAACGCGTCCTCGGCACCGAGGATGTCCGTGAGCGCCGCGTAGCGGGTCTCACCGTTCACCGTGTCGGAGACGAGGCCCATCGCGATGCCCGCGACGGGCGCACGCAGCGGGACACCGGCGTTGAGCAGCGACAGCGTCGAGGCGCAGACCGAGCCCATCGACGTGGAGCCGTTGGAGCCCAGTGCCTCGGAGACCTGGCGGATCGCGTAGGGGAACTCCTCGCGGCTCGGCAGGACGGGCATGAGCGCCCGCTCGGCCAGCGCGCCGTGACCGATCTCGCGACGCTTCGGCGAGCCCACGCGGCCCGTCTCACCGGTCGAGTACGGCGGGAAGTTGTAGTTGTGCATGTAGCGCTTGCGCGTCTCGGGCGACAGCGTGTCGAGCTGCTGCTCCATGCGGAGCATGTTCAGCGTCGTGACGCCCAGGATCTGGGTCTCGCCACGCTCGAACAGCGCCGAGCCGTGGACGCGGGGCAGGACCTCGACCTCGGCACCCAGGGTGCGGATGTCGCGCAGGCCGCGGCCGTCGATGCGGAAGCCGTCGGTGAGGATGCGCTGACGGATCAGCTTCTTCTGCACCGAGCGGTACGCGGCGGAGATCTCCTTCTCGCGACCCTCGAACGCGGCGGCGAGCTCGGCCTGGACCTCGGCCTTGATCTCGTCGAGCCGGCCCTCGCGGGTCTGCTTGTCGGCGATGCTCAGTGCCTCGTTCAGGCGACCGGTCGCGGCGGCCTCGACCGCGGCGAACACGTCGTCCTGGTAGTCGGGGAACGTCGGGAAGGCCTGCGTCTCCTTGGCAGCCTTCGCGGCGAGCTGCGACTGCGCGTCGACGAGGACCTTGATGAACGGCTTCGCGGCCTCGAGGCCCTGCGAGACGATCTCCTCGGTCGGCGCCTGGCCGCCCTCGTTCTTGATGAGGTTCCACGACTTCTCGGGCGCCTCGGCCTCGATCATCGCGATGGCGACGTCGTCACCGACGACGCGACCGGCGACGACCATGTCGAACGTCGCCCGCTCGCGCTCGGAGTAGCGCGGGAACGCGACCCACTGACCGTCGACGAGCGCGATGCGCACGGCGCCGACCGGGCCGGAGAAGGGCAGGCCCGACAGCTGCGTCGAGATCGACGCGGCGTTGATGGCGAGCACGTCGTACGCGTCGTCCGGGTGGATCGCCAGGACCGTGATGACGACCTGGACCTCGTTGCGCAGACCCTTGACGAAGAGGGGACGCAGCGGGCGGTCGACGAGACGGCACGCCAGGATCGCCTCGGTCGAGGGACGGCCCTCGCGGCGGAAGAACGAGCCGGGGATCTTGCCGGCGGCGTACTGCCGCTCCTCGACGTCGATCGTCAGCGGGAAGAAGTCGAACTGCTCCTTGGGGTGCTTGCCGGCCGTCGTGGCCGACAGGAGCATCGTGTCGCCGTCGAGGTACGCGGCGGCGGAGCCGGCGGCCTGCTTGGCGAGGCGGCCGGTCTCGAAACGGACGGTGCGGGTGCCGAAGCGACCGTTGTCGATCACGGCCTCGGCGAACTGGATCTCGGGACCCTCCACGGGTGCCCTCCTTGCTCTCGAAGGCGCCGGCCGGTCCCGGCGGTCTTCGATCGAGGCTCACGGAGCGAGGCTCCGGGGGCCACTACCGAGGACCGGACAGGTGGACCGACGCGGTGGGTGATGCGTGTCGAACGTGTGGTGCGTGCTGCTCGGACGAGCAGCTGAGCACGCCGACGATCTTGCCGGGGTGCTGCCGGGCCTGTCGCGCGACGCGCGGGCCCGACATGCGGACCAGCCCGGGCCCCCGCGGGGGCCCGGGCTGGTCCGGAAGGTCAGCGACGCAGACCGAGGCGCTCGATGATCGAGCGGTAGCGGTTGATGTCGATCTTCTGCAGGTAGCCGAGCAGGCGACGACGACGACCGACGAGCAGCAGCAGGCCGCGGCGGCTGTGGTGGTCGTGCTTGTGCTCCTTGAGGTGCTCGGTCAGGTCCTTGATGCGCTTCGTGAGGACAGCGATCTGCACCTCCGGGGAACCGGTGTCGCCCTCGTGCGTGGCGTACTCGGTCATGATGGCCTGCTTGGTGGCAGCGTCGAGGGACACGGCTCTCCTTGTTGATCTCGTTGCGCGGTGCGCCGGGGCACGTCCACCCGGGCTCTCTCGTTCCGCGGCCGTTCTGACGGCTACGACAGACTACCAGGCACGAGCCCGCACCGAAGCCCGCCCTGACGGGGGCGACGCGGTCAGGCCGTGGGGTCGTACAGCCGCACGACGTAGCTCAGCGACCGCGACGACCCACCGGTGATCCCCGAGACCGTCACGCGGTACTGGATCGACCGCTTGCCCTGGGGGTCCGCGACGCCCTTGACGCGGAACACGAGCGTGTTCGGCCCGTACCCGACGACGGGCGCGTACTTCTTGACCGTGAGCGTGCGCGCCACGTTGCCCGACGACCACAGCCGCTGCACCTTGACGGTCGCCCTGGAGAAGCTGACGTTCGGGTCGGACGACGACAGCGACCAGCGCCCGTTCGGCTCGAGCTGCTCGGGGAACCAGCCGCGGGCGGGCCACTCCATCCAGGTCGGCCTGGCGACCGACGAGGACGTGCCGAGGCCGATGACCGTGAGCGCGTTGGCCGAGGGCGTCGAGCCCGTCGCGATGCGCGTCGTCGTCGGGTTGAGGATCCACCGGCGGTGCCCGACGGCCGTGTTCCCGTCGCCGGGGTCGACCATGTACGCGGCGATCGCCTTGGCCCCGCTGGTGCCGAGCGCGAGGTTCGAGACCCCCGCGGCGCTCTTGGCGTCCCGGGTCCAGCAGTGCGGGAACTCGCTCGGGGTGGGCGAGTGCGACAGCTTGCCGTTCGCGTCCATGAGCAGCGCCGCCTTCTGCGCCGCTCCGCTCGCGTCCGCGTCGAGCTCGACCGGCGCCAGCTGGACGAGCGCGCGCATCGCGTTGACCGTCGTGAGCGTCGCCGTGCGCGACGCGTTCGACTCGCGGCCGGCCGAGCACGACCCGACGCTGCCGGTCCAGGTCACCGGGACCTTGAGCGCCTCCGCGATGCGGGAGGTGTAGAGGCGCGTGACCCAGGCCTTCGTCGGCTTGACGTCCACGCTCGCGGCGACCGCCCCGGCCGCCGCGACGCCGCCCCGCTGGGCGCTCGTCGGTGCTGCGACCGTGGGTCCGGCGACGACGGGTGACGATGCGACGACCGGACGCTCGGACCGGGCCTGCGCCGGCGCGAAGGCCGTCGCGAGGAGCGCGCAGGAGGCGACGGCGCAGAGCAGCACGCGAGTGCGACGGTGGGCCACACGGACCTCCGAGGGGCGACGACAGGGCGAGGACCCCGTGCGGGGCCCCTGCTCCACCATCGGCACGCCTGGCGGGCGACCTGAGCCGGCCGGTTCAACAACTGGCTGACCTGCCGCTCGGCGCTCCCGCTGGCACAGCCCGCCGCGTCACTGCGCGGGGGCGAGCACCTCACGCACGCGCTCGACGTCCGCGTGCATCTGCACCAGCAGCTCGTCCACCGAGTCGAACCGCAGCGTGGGACGCAGCCGCGCGACGAGGTCGAGCACGACCTCCTCGTCGTACAGGTCGAGGTCCGTGCGGTCGAGCACGTACGCCTCGACGCGGCGCTGCACACCGTCGAACGTCGGGTTGGTGCCGATCGAGACCGCCGCAGGCAGCGGTGCGTCGTCGACGACCGGGGTCCCGTCGGCGCGGCGCGTCCGGCGCAGCCACCCCGCATACACGCCGTCCGCGGGCACCATGCCGATCGCGTCCTGCGCGAGGTTGGCCGTCGGGAAGCCGAGCTCGCGGCCCCGTGCGTCGCCGTGCACGACGATGCCGCGCAGCCGGTGGGCCCGGCCGAGCACGTGCGCGGCCTGCTCGACGTCGCCCGCCGCGAGCGCCTCGCGCACCCACGTCGACGACCAGCGACGGTGCGGCGCCTCACCGTCGGGCGCCTCGGGGGGTGTGATGTCGTCGATCACCTCGACGTCGAACCCGTACCGCCGGCCGAGCTCGACCATCGTCGACAGGTCACCCGAGTTCTGCCAGCCGAACCGCACGTCCCGTCCGACGACCACGGTGCGCGCCCGCAGGCCGTCGACCAGGTAGGTGCGCACGAACTCCTGCGGCGACTGACGCGCGAAGTCGAGCGTGTAGTCCAGCAGCAGCACGGCGTCGAGCCCGGTCTGCTCGAGCAGGTCGAGCCGGTCCTCGTCGCCGGTGAGCAGCGGCGGGGCGTCATCCGGCCGGTGCACCTGCAGCGGGTGGGGGGTGAACGTCACCGCGACCGCGGCGGACCCCTGGGCCCGCGCGTCCGCCGCCATGCGGCGCAGCACGCTCGCGTGCCCGCGGTGCACTCCGTCGAAGTTGCCGAGCGTCACGACCGTCGGACCGAAGTCGGACGGCACGTCGGCGAGGTCGGTCCAGCGATGCACCCGCCGATCATGCCACCGCGTCACGGTCGGGCGCTGCGCCGTCCCGTGGCGCGGCCTCGTCGTGCTGCCTGCGGGGCAGCGACGACGAGGCCGCGCACGTGGTACGTCACCTGGGGCCGCGGACCAGGGTGACGGACGCCTCGTCGGTCGTGGCCGAGCCGGCGTCGTTGGTGAACACCGCGCGGTAGCGGTCCCCGTCGGTGCCGGGCCCGACGACGAGGCTCAGCGCCGTGCCGCACGCGTGGCGCAGGTCCACCCACCGCGACGAGCCGCGCTCGCGCACCTGCCACTGGATGCGCGGCACCGGGTAGCCGCTGGCCGCAGCCCGCAGCGTGACGCGCGTACCCGCCTTGCCGCTCACGGACGCCGGGTGCGTGGTCACCTGCGGCGCCGCACGCTCGATCCGCAGCGTCGCGGCGTCGGTCGCGACCGAGCCGGACGCGTTCGTGAAGACCGCGCGGTACTGCGTGCCGTCAGTCGCCGGGGACGCCTTGACGGTCAGCGTCGTGGACGTCACCCCGCGGACCGTGGCCCAGCGACCCTTGCCGTGTCGCGACTCCCACCGCACGGTGGGCGTCGGGCTACCCGTCGCGGCCGCGACGAACTGCACGGTCGCGCCAGGTGCGACCGTCGCGTCCTGGGGCTGGGTCGTGACGGCCGGCGCGGCCGGCACACCCTTGGCACCGAGGTCGGCGACGAACGACGCGACCCACGACATCGGCGCGTTCCAGTTGATCGTCAGCTCGTTGACCGACCACGCCTCGATGTCGTCGACGTAGCACAGCTGCGGCGCGCACTCGTGGCCCGCGGGGTAGAGCCGGTTCATCACCGGGTCCCACGTGCCGCGCTGCGAGTTGGGACCACCCGAGACCGTGCCCGGCGGCGGCGGCACGAGCCACCGGCTGTGCTGGTGCGACGAGAACTCGGTGCCGTACCCCGTGATGTACGAGTTGTTCAGCGCGTTGCGGCCGAGCAGGTAGTCCATCGACTCGAGCACGGCGCGGGCGTACGCGGGGTCACCCGTGAGGTCGTAGGCCGTGGCCAGGACCACCTGGTTGTTGAGCACGGCCGAGTTCGAGCCCCACTCGTACGAACCGTCCGCCTGGCCCGGGTAGGCCTGGCCGAACGCCTCGTCGCCCTGCCACGCGAGGTAGGTGTCCGCTCCTGCGACCACCGAGGCACGGATGGCCTTGCGCGTCGGCAGGTTGTTGGGCACCGTCGCGAGGTCCATCCGCGCGAGCGGGGCCACGCTCCCCCACGAGAACCCGGTGCGCGACCAGATGTCGGAGGCCGCGAGCGGGCTGGCGAGCACGTCGGCCTTGACGTCGCGGTCGCCCGTGGTCAGGAAGAGCTCTGCGGCCGCCCAGTAGAACTCGTCGGTCACGTTGGCGTCGTCGTACGGGCCTCCGCCGTTCTGCCCCGCCGTCACCGGCGCGTACAGGTCGGGCACGCGCTTGGCGGCCGCGTAGGCCGTCCGCGCCGCGGTGAGCAGCTTCTGCGAGTACGCCTTGTCGTACGTGCGGAACAGTCGCGCACCCTGCGCCGCAGCCGCGGCGAGGTTGAGCGTGGCCGCCGTCGACGGGCGGTGCAGGCGTCGCAGCTGCGGGTCCTGCGACGGCAGGAGCCCGAGCCCCGTCCAGCCCACGTCGTGGATCTTGTGGTGCACGAGGCCGTCGAGCGAGCGGGAGTCCGTCGCGGAGACCGTCATCCCCGAGCCGGCGGGCACCTGCATCGCGAGCAGGAAGTCGAGCTGCCAGCGCGCCTCGTCGAGCACGTCCGGCACGCGGTTGCCGCTCTCGTCGCCGGGCACGTCCAGCGTGGCGTCGCCGAGGGCGCCCTTGACGGCGTTCTTCGTGTGCAGCGTCCGCTCGTACATGCCGAGCAGCTGAGCGACCGCGATGCCGCCGTTGACCACGTACTTGCCATGGTCGCCCGCGTCGTACCAGCCACCGACGACGTCGAGCGAGTACCCCTCGGGGCACGCCCACGTCCCGTACGACCACGAGCCGCCGTCCTCGGCGGAGGTGAGGCACGCGACGTCCAGGTCACCCTTGTTGACCCCTCCGTCAGGCCCGGACACGTGCCCGGCGGGCCGGTCGTACCGGTCGTCCGGGACGTCGACCGCGATACCCGATCGCACGGGGTAGAAGTAGTTCAGCGCGTCGTAGCGCAGCTGGTCGTACAGCGTCGCCGAGATGGCGAACGGGTCGCTGCGGTCCTCACCGACGACGAGCGTGTACCCGCTTCCCGGCGTGCTGAAGCTGCTGAAGTCGATCGTCTGGACCGCGAGCTGCGACGTCGGGTCGACGCCCGCCGGGGTGGCCTCGCCGGAGGCGACCACCTGCTGCGCCGCGTCCTGCAGCTCCCACGCGAGGGGCTCGGCGGCGTCGCTCACGACCGTCGCGTTCTTCGGCCCGTCCGGCAGGTAGCCGAGCTGGTTGACCCGGACCGGGCCGCGCACGTCCGGCTCGTACGGCGGCGGCGGCGTGGCGACCTTCTGCAGCGAGATGCTCGTGATGCAGAAGGTGAAGTCGCCGCGAGCACCCATCTGCAGCGCGAGCTGGCCCACGCCGACGGTCGGGTCGGACGACTCGGCCGGGAACGTCAGAGGCGACGTGAACGCCAGGACGTGCTCCTGCAGGTCGGTGGTCAGCTCGGTGTTGTCGACGAACGCGGTGCGCCACGGCTCGGCGTTCTCGCCGACGATCGTGCGGATCGTCGCTCCGTTGCTCGCGCTCGCCGTGTACGCGAGGCGGTAGTTGGCGTCCGCCTCGATCGGCAGGCCGTTGAGCACGAGGCCCGCGTACTGGCCCGAGCTGTCGAGGACCTCGAAGCACAGGGGCTCACCCTCGCCGGGCTCGGACGTGACGGTCCAGCCGTTCGCGCTCCAGCCCTCGGGCAGCACACCGTCGAAGCTCGTGTCGGGGAGCAGCTCGACGTCCCCGCTGAGCTGGAAGTCGTCGAGGCAGAACGTGTAGTCGGCCGCCTGCGCGCCGAGCTGGAAGGAGAGGTTCCCGTCGCCGCTGAACTCGGGCGTCCAGGAGAACGCGTAGTCCTGCTTCTCCTCGGTGAGGGCGACGGTCGACGACACGTCGTCGGGCCACCCGATGCCGGCGCGCAGGTTCACCGAGACGGGCGCGGTGGTGTGCGCGGAGAACGACACCGTGTAGGTGCCGCCCGCCTGGAACGCCACCCCGTCGTGCTGCGCCGCGACGTCCCAGGGGTTCGTCGTCCCGGCGGGGACGACGACGCAGAGCTCACCGTCCACCACGGACGACGACGAGTCGCCGCCGTAGCTGTACCAGCCCTGCGTCCCGTCGGCGAAGTCGTGCGGGGACTCGACGGGATTGGCGAACGCTCCGGGCGCGACTGCGGCGGTCGCGACGAGGGCCGCGGCCGTCAGGCCGGCGGACAGGGCGGCCGTGCGCGCACGGCGACGGAACCAGGAAACCACGTTGTCTCCTTGAGAGGCCTGACAGCGCTTGCCCCGGGAGCGGACGGAGCTCCCGATCGTCGCTACGCGGAACGTACCAGGACATACGGGACGCCGAAACCGGTCCCGGACCGCCTGAACCGTTTAGTTCACCCGTCCAGCCGTCGCCGATCGCGGGATCAGGCGACGGCGAGGACGAGCACCGGCCGGGCTTTGCCCTCGCGCAGGCGCAGCAGGGCGACGAGGCGTCCGTCCGGGCCGATCGCCGCGACCGTCTGGTCCGGGTCGTCGGTGACCGACGGCGGGTAGGCCTCGATCCCCTGGCCGTAGCCGAGCGCACGCTCCTGGGCCTCGGTCACGTCGTACACGGGGAAGGTGCCGCGTGCCGCGTCCGCGAGCGGCATCACGTCGAGCGGGACGTCGTCCGGCGTGCGTGCGAGCTCGTCGAGCGTGCGCGCGTCGTCGAGCCGGTAGCCGCCGACGCGCGTGCGCCGCAGCGCGACCAGGTGCGCCCCGACGCCGAGCGCGAGGCCGAGGTCGCGCGCGAGCGCCCGCACGTACGTCCCCGACGACACGACCGTGCGGACGTCGACGTCGAGCACCCGCACGTCGTCGGCCGACGCCTCACGCATCTCGCCGACGACGAGCTCGGCAATCGTCACCGGGCGCGCCGCGAGCTCGACCTGCTCCCCCGCCCGGACGCGTGCGTACGCGCGCTCACCGTCGACCTTGATCGCCGAGACGGCACTGGGCACCTGCATGACGTCGCCGGTGAGCCCGCGAGCCGCCGCGACGATCTCGTCGCGGGTGAGGTGGTCGGCGTCCTGCGCGCGCGTGACCTCGCCCTCGGCGTCCTCGGTCGTCGTGGCGACGCCCAGCCGGATCGTCGCGGTGTACTCCTTGTCGGCGCCGACCACATAGGTCAGCAGCTTCGTGGCACGGCCGACGCCGACGACGAGCACGCCCGTCGCCATCGGGTCGAGCGTGCCGGCGTGACCGACCTTGCGTGTGCCTGCGAGTCCGCGCATGCGCGCCACGACGTCGTGGCTCGTCCAGCCCCCGGGCTTGTCGACGATCACGAACCCGTCCGGTGCGGTCGGGCGCCGTCGTCGTGCACCCTCGTCCCGCTGCCGGCGCGCGCCGGGCGCGCGCACCTCGGGCGCTCCGCTCATGCCTGGGCCCGGCGGGTCGCGAGGACCACGCAGTCGATCAGCGCGTCCATGCCGGCGTCCTCGCCGCGGTGCGCGTCCGCGTCGACCGCGACGAGCACGTTGAGGAGCATGCCGAACGCCACGAACTGCCGCGCCTCGTCCGGCTCGGCGCCCGTGCTCGCGACGAACAGGCGGTACGCCTCGCCGAGGCAGTGCCGCGCGACGCGCCCCACCTCCTCGTCGGCGCTCGCGATGAAGCCGTGCATCAGCAGCCGCAGCAGGTCCCGGTCCTCGATGAGCTCGAGGTAGGCACGTCCCATCGCCTCGCCAGGGTCGGCCTCCTGGGCGGCGGCGGTCAGCACCTCGATGACCTCGCCCGCCGCCTGGCGGTACACCTCGACGAACAGGTCACGCTTCGAGCCGAAGAGGCGCACGACGTACGGCTGCGAGATCGCCGCGGCGCGCGCGACCTCGTCGGTCGTCGCCGCGAACCCACCCTCGGCGAACACGTGGCGGGCCGCCAGCAGGATCTGCTCGCGGCGCTCGTCGCCCGACATCCGGACGGCACGAGCGGACTCCTTGACGGCGACCTCGCTCGGCACAGCGCTGCTCGACATGGTTGACAGGTTATCAGCCGATGCCTACGGTCGGATCTTGTTAGTAATCACTCAATGCCAACAGATCGACCTCGACCGCAGGGAGCACCCGATGACCACGTCCCGCCACGACGAACCGCCCACCGCGGTGCGTGCCCCTCGCGCACGCCCCCGAGCGGCCCGCACCGGCATCGCGCTCCTGGCCGCGTCGCTGCCGATGTTCATGGCGACCCTCGACAACCTCGTCATGACCACGGCGCTGCCCGTGCTGCGCACCGAGCTGTCCGCCTCGCTGAGCGAGCTCCAGTGGATGATCAACGCGTACACGCTCGCGTTCGCCTCGCTCATGATCGCCGCGGCGACCCTCGGCGACCGCCTCGGCCGACGCCGCGTCTTCCTCGTCGGGATCGGGGTGTTCGCGCTCGCCTCGATCGCCTCGGCGCTCGCCACGACCCCCGAGGCGCTCATCGCCGCGCGTGCGGTCCAGGGCGCCGGCGCAGCCGCGATCATGCCGCTGTCCCTCACGCTGCTCGCGGCCGCCGTGCCGCGCGCACGCCGCGCGATGGCGATCGGAGTCTGGGGCGCGGTCTCGGGTCTCGGGGTCGCGCTCGGGCCCGTGATCGGCGGAGCGGTGGTCCAGGGCATCTCGTGGGAGGCGATCTTCTGGATCAACGTGCCCGTGGCGCTCGTCGCCGTGCCCCTCGTGCTGCGCGTCCTTCCCGAGTCGTTCGGTCGTCGTCAGCGCATCGACCTGGTGGGTCTCGCGTTCGCCGGCACCGGCGTCCTGGCGATCGTGTGGGCGGTCGTGAACGGCAACGACGACGGCTGGACGTCCGGCAGGGTGGTCGGGGCGCTCACAGCAGGCGTCGTGCTCCTGGTCGCGTTCGTCCGGCGTGAGGCGTCCACGGACCACCCGTTGGTCCCCCTGCGGCTGTTCCGGGTGCGGTCCTTCGCGGCCGCGAACGGCAGCTCGTTCCTGTTCTCGGTGGGCGTGTTCGGCACCGTCTTCGTGCTCTCGCAGTACCTGCAGATCGCGATGGGCTACACGCCCCTGCAGGCCGGGCTCCGGACGCTGCCCTGGACCGCGGCTCCCATGCTCGTCGCGCCGATCGCCGGGATGCTCGCGCCGCGGCTCGGCGTGCGCCCCCTGCTCACGGCCGGGCTCGCGCTCCAAGCAGTGGGCCTCGCGTGGCAGGCCGCCGTGATCGGGGACGCGACCGTGTACGCCGACATCGTGCCCGGCCTGGCCCTGGCGGGGCTCGGCATGGGCCTGACGTTCGCACCGTCGGCGACCGCCGTGCTGGCCGACATGGTGCCCGACGACCATGGCACCGCGAGCTCGGTCAACGCGACGATCCGCGAGGTCGGCGGGGCCGTCGGTGTCGCCGTGATCGTCGCCGTGTTCCAGGCCGCCGACGGCACGCTCACGCCCGACGGCTACGCGCAGGGGTTGCGGCCCGCGGCCTTCGTCGGCGCGGCCGTGGTCGCCCTCGGCGCGGTCGTCGCCGCGCTCATGCCCCGCAGCACGGGCCGCATCACGCCGGAGGCGCCGACCCTGCCGGTCGACTCGGCAGATCTCGCACGCGTGGCCGACGAGAACGACGACGAACCCGCGCTCGCCACGCGCTGAGAGCGCCCGGCGCCCGGAGCGAGACGCCGTGCACGCGCGAGGGCGGCCCGACCTGTGCAGGTCGAGCCGCCCTCGTGATGTCGCCGGACCGCCGCGGTGCGGGATCCCTCAGGCCTCAGCCTCGTCCGACTCGTCGTCGTCCTCGTGCTTGCGGTAGGGGTCGGCCTCGCCGGCGTACGTCGCCGACTTCGCCAGCGCCTGCACCTGCGCGTCGCGTCGGGCCGCGTCGGCGAGCGCCTGCTCGAGGTGCGCCGCGGTCTCGGGCACCGCGTCGAGGTGGAAGGCGAGCGTCGGCGTGAGCCGGATGCCCGTCTGCTTGCCCACCTCGGAGCGGATGATGCCCTTGGCTGACTCGAGCGCGAGGGCGGAACCCGCGCGCTCCTCGTCGTCCCCGAGCACCGTGTAGAACACGTCGGCGTGTTGCAGGTCCCCCGTGACACGGACGTCGGTCACGGTCACGAACCCCAGGCGCGGGTCCTTGACCCGGGTGTCGAGCATCTGCGCGACGACCTGCTGGATCCGCTCCGCCAGCTTGCGTGCACGGGCACTGTCCGCCATCAGACTCTTCCTCTCACACGACGGCCGTCCTGGAGCCCTCCCCAGGGGCAGGGCTCGGCGAGGGTGCGGTGTGCGCACACGGCCGTGGTTGGACCTGGCGGGCGGCCGCCCCGTGAGGGGC
>NZ_BJLQ01000029.1 GCF_006538725.1 Cellulomonas gelida | reverse complement strand
GAGCCGATCGGCAGCGGCAGGTCCGAGCCGTTGGTCGAGCGAGCGATGTAGAACGTCACGATCCACACGAGCCCGAGCACCATCAGTCCGAGCATCACCGGCACCCACCAGCGCGGGTTCGGCTTGACCGCGGCCTTCTCCGTGGGAGGGGTGTACGTGGCCTTCTTGCGCGACTTCGACTCGGGCACCGAGATCTCCTGCTCTGCGACGAGGCCACGCCTGCACGGCCGCCTCACCGGGGATGGTCGGACGGTGTCGGGGTCGGATCGAGCGGTCGGACCGAGCTCGGACCGGCTACCGGCACCATCGCCTAGCGTAGTGGGCGACAATACCGTGCCGACGCGTGTCAGCCGCACGCACCGCAGGGCAGCACCGGGCCCGCGACCTGCGAGGACGCCGTGACCGATCGCACGCACCGCGCGTCCCGGCGCGTCCCGCGCGGCACCGCGTCCGTGACGGTGGTCCTCGCCCTGTCCGGCGCGCTGTTCGCGGCCAACGCCAAGTTCGCCGAGGCCGACGACGCCGAGCGGCACCCGCAGGACCTGCGCGAGCTCACGGTCGCCGAGGTCGAGCGCGTCGAGGTGCTCACGGGCGAGGTCGACGCGCTGCGCGGCGAGGTCGACGGCCTCACCGAGGCTGCCGCGCGCTCGGCCGGCACGCAGGTGCTCGACCCGCCGACCGGCTTCCGCGTGGAGTCCGGGGTGCTGCCCGTGACCGGCCCGGGCCTGACCGTCCGGCTCGACGACGCCCCGCAGAACCAGCCGGGGCTCGAGGGGATCAGCCCCGACGTGCTCGTCGTGCACCAGCAGGACATCCAGGCCGTGATGAACGCCCTGTGGGCGGGTGGCGCCGAGGCGATGTCCCTCATGGACCAGCGCGTGATCTCGACGAGCGCGTTCCGCTGCGTCGGCAACGTGCTGCGGCTGCAGGGCCAGGTCTACTC
The DNA here is from genome assembly GCF_006538725.1 of Cellulomonas gelida. Lineage (GTDB taxonomy): Bacteria > Actinomycetota > Actinomycetes > Actinomycetales > Cellulomonadaceae > Cellulomonas > Cellulomonas gelida. The sequence goes on along the minus strand of NZ_BJLQ01000029.1, from coordinate 41,747 downwards.
GCCGCCCTACGTCGTGCGCGCGATCGGCGACCCCGACAGGCTCCGCGAGGCGCTCGCCGACTCGCCGCAGGTGCGCGCCTACCGCGCCGACGCCGCTTCGGTCGGGCTCGGCTGGTCGGTGGAGTCCGAGGGCGATCTCGAGATCGACGCGTACTCCGGCTCGACCGACCTGCGGTACGCGACCGTCCCCGAGGGCACCCAGGTGCTCCCTGGCCTGGACGACGAGGCGGCGGACGCCGCCGCCGCAGCCGACGCTCGGGCGGACGGCGCCACCGACGCGAACCGGCCCCCTGCCCGATGAGCACGACCCCACCCGCGCCGGCACGACGCCGGCCGTCGCGCGGCGCACGCATGGCCTACGGCGTGCTCGGGGTGGTCGGCGAGCTGCTCATCACGCTCGGCGTGCTCGTCCTGGCGTTCCTGGTCTGGCAGCTGTGGTGGACGGACGTCGAGGGCAACCGCGCGCAGGCCGAGGTGGTGCGCGAGCTCCCCCGCATGCCCGTGCCCACGCCGGCGCCGTCGGCGAACGGCCCGCAGGTCGCGCCGCCGCGGCACGACGACCCGCCCGTGATGGCCGAGGTCGAGCACGCGACCACGTTCGCGACGATCCAGGTGCCGCGCTGGGACGGCGAGCCCGAGCGACCGATCAGCGAGGGCACCGACCGCGAGACGATCCTCGACGTGCTGGGCGTCGGTCACTACGAGGGCACCGCGATGCCGGGCGGCGTGGGGAACGTCGCGCTCGCGGGGCACCGGACCACGTACGCCAAGCCGTTCAACCGGGTCGCCGAGCTCGAGGTCGGCGACCCGATCGTCGTGCGCACCGCGACGGCCGACGGGGGGCCCGGGACGAACACCTGGTACGTGTACCGCGTGACGTCGTCGCAGGTCGTCAAGCCGTGGCAGACCGAGGTCATCGCACCGGTGCCCGGCAAGCCCGGTGAGTCCCCCACCGAGCGGTACCTGACCTTGACCACGTGCCACCCCATGTTCTCGGCGCGTGAGCGGTTCATCGTGCACGCAAAGCTCGACTACTGGGCACCCGTCGCGGACGGCACCCCGGCCGAGCTGCTCGAGGGCGCATCATGAGGACGCTCGTCGGCCCCGGGGAAACACCTCGGCGCGACGACCGCGGGAGGCGATGATGTACGGGTGGCTCTGGCGGCACCTGCCCGGCCCGGTGGCCGTGCGCGTGGTGCTCGTCGCGGTCCTGGTGGCCGCCGTGCTCGCGGTGTGCTTCACCTGGGTGTTCCCCGCGGTCGCGCCCTTCATGCCCTTCAACGACACCACGGTGGGTGAGTGATGACCCGGATCCTCGTGATCGACAACTACGACTCGTTCGTCTACACGATCGTGGGTTACCTCAACCAGCTCGGTGCCGAGACGGTCGTCGTGCGCAACGACGCGGTCCCCCCACTCGCCGAGCGGGCCGAGTTCGACGGCGTGCTCGTCTCGCCCGGGCCGGGGACGCCCGCCGAGGCCGGCGCGAGCATGGACGTCATCCGCGACTGCGCCGCGACCGGCACCCCGATGCTCGGGGTCTGCCTGGGTCATCAGGCGCTCGGCGAGGTCTTCGGCGGGACCGTCACGCACGCGCCCGAGCTCATGCACGGCAAGACCAGCCCGGTCGAGCACGACGGCCAGGGGGTGCTCGAGGACCTGCCCTCGCCGTTCACCGCGACGCGCTACCACTCGCTCGCGGTGGTCTCCGGCACGGTGTCCGACGAGCTCGTCGTGACCGCCCGCACGGGCGACGTGATCATGGGCCTGCAGCACCGGACCCTGCCGCTGTACGGCGTGCAGTTCCACCCCGAGTCCGTGCTCACCGAGGGTGGTCACCGGCTGCTCGCCAACTGGCTGCAGGCGTGCGGCGACGACGAGGCGGTCGCCCGCTCGGCGGGCCTGCACCCCCTCGTCCGCCTCTGACACCACCCTGCCCCGGGCCACACACAGCAGCGACCCCGCGCCTGCTCCGGCTCTGAACGCTCAGAGCCGGAGCAGACGCGGGGTCGTCGTGTACGAGGGGGCTGGTCAGCCCTGGTCGTTGCCGCCCGGGTCCGGCGACTGGGTCTGGCCCGGGTCCGGCGGGTTCGGCGGCTCCTGCGGGCCGCGTGAGACGTGGATGACGATGAGCTGGTCGAGCTCCACCTCGGAACCCTTGTTCGGGTCCGTCCACAGCACGCGGTCCTTCTCGTCCTGGGAGTCCTCCTCCTGCTTCTGGACGTTCGTCAGGCCGAGCGCGGCGAGCGCCTGGACGGCCTCGGAGTAGGTCATGCCCTTGAGGTCGGGGACCGTCGCGGTCTTCGGAGCGATCGCGACCTCGATCGTCACGCGCGTGCCCTGCGACACGAGACCCGCCTGGCGGTCCTGGCTCAGCACCGTCCCCGGGTCCTTCTCGGTCGTGGTGACCTCACGGACCGACGAGACGAGCTTGAGGCTGGCGAGCGTGTCGAGCGCCTCCTCCTGGGTCTTGCCCACGAGGTCCGGCAGCTCGACGTTGCCCGTCGAGACGTACAGCGTCACCGTGGAGCCCGCGTCGACCGTCTCGCCCGCGGCGGGGTCGGTCTTGGTGACCTGCCCCTTCGGGAAGTTCGGGTTGTTGTCCTCCTGGCGGTCCCCGTTGACCTTGAGGCCCTGGCCCTCGAGCGTCTGCTCGGCCTGGGACTCGGTGCGTCCCGAGACGTCCTCGATCTCGACGGAGTCCGGACCCGAGGACAGCACGTAGTCGACCGGCGTCTCGGGGTCGACCATCGTGGCCTCGGCGGGGTTCGAGCTGATGACCTCGCCCTGCGGCGCGTCGGACGGCTCCGTGGTGCGCTTGCCGACCACCAGGTCGGCCGCGACGATCGCCGCCTTCGCGTCGTCCTCCGTGAGCCCGACGAGCTTCGGGACCGCGACCTGCTCGGGTGTCTTGTCGCCGGAGTTCGCGACGAGCAGCGCGACGATGCCCGCGACCGCGAGCACGGCGATCGCGACGAGCACCCAGATGAGCCAGGGACGCTTGTTCTCGTCCTCGTCGTCGGGCGGCGTGGTGGCAACGGTCGACAGACCCGTCGTGCCCCACGGCGTCGCGGGCGGGAAGGCCTGGGTCGCGGCCGCGGCGGGGGCCATGACCTGCGTCGCCTCGGCGGCCGGGACCGCCGCGACGACCGCGGTGCCCACGGGGGGAGCACCCACGGCGCCACCGCGCAGCACGGCCTCGAGGTCGGACCGGAACTCGGCCGCGTTCGAGTAGCGGTGGTCGCGGTCCTTGGTGAGCGCCTTCATCGTGATGCGGTCGAGCGCCTCGGGCACGTCGGACGCGATCGAGCTCGGGACCGGCGCGGCCTCGCGCACGTGCTGGTAGGCCACCGAGACGAGCGAGTCGCCCGTGAAGGGCGGCCGGCCGGTGAGCAGCTCGAACAGCAGGCAGCCCGTGGAGTACAGGTCGGAGCGGGCGTCGACGGACTCGCCGCGTGCCTGCTCGGGCGACAGGTACTGCGCGGTGCCGATCACGGCCTGCGTCGCGGTCATGGTCGCCGCGGAGTCCGCGACGGCCCGCGCGATGCCGAAGTCCATGACCTTGACCGCGCCCGTGGGCGTGAGCATCACGTTCGCGGGCTTGATGTCGCGGTGCACGATGCCCGCGAGGTGGGAGTACTCGAGCGCCGAGAGCACGCCGATCGTGATCTCGACGGCCTCCTCGATGGGCACGGCGTGGCCGTCGCGCAGGATGTCCCGCACGGTGTGGCCCTCGACGTACTCCATGACGATGAACGGCACGTGCGCCACGACGCCCGTGGGCTCGGTGAAGACGTCCTCGCCGGTGTCGTAGACCGCCACGATCGCCGGGTGGTTCAGTGCCGCGGCGGCCTGCGCCTCGCGCCGGAACCGGTTCTGGAACGACGGGTCACGTGCGAGGTCCGAGCGCAGGATCTTGATCGCGACGGTCCGGCCCAGCCGGGTGTCGTGCCCGATGTGCACCTCGGCCATGCCGCCGCGGCCGATGAGCTCACCGACCTCGTACCGACCGGCGAGGATGCGGGGTCCGCTGTCCACCACTAGGCGTCCTTCACTTCCGTCTGGGGTCCCTGGCTGTCGCGTGCAGGGCTGACGTCCGGGCCGATCATCCCACCTGAGGGGGCCGCTCCGACGGACGTCCAGGTCACGATACGGGCGAGGGGGCTCTGCTCGGGAGCACCGTCCGCCTTCATGAGCTGTCCGGCGAGCCCGGCACCGAGCAGCGCACCGATCAGCAGGATGAGCGCGAGCAGGGGCCAGCCCACCCGGCCGAACCGGCCGAGCTGCGGACCGGAGCCCTGCAGGGGCAGGCGTCCCGAGCTCGTCGAGCGCGGGACGCGCGGCGGCGCGGAGTCCGGCCGCAGGTTGCGGCGCGGCGGGTAGGACGGCGGCGGCGGGACCGGGGGAGTGCCGCCGGAGCTCCTGCCCGCCGTCCCCGTGTCCGCTGACGCTGCGCCCGGCCGGGCGCCGGTGGGCTCCGACGGCGAGGGGGACGACGAGGGCGGGGGTGGCGGCGGGGTGCCGGGCGGCACGCCCACGGGCGTCGGGGGCAGCGCGCGCGTCGCCGGCCGCGGCGGGGTCGTCACGACCATCGGCACGCCGCTGGGCGGGGTCCGCGGCATGAGCCGGTCGAGCTCGCGCGCGAGCGCGGAGCCGGAGGTCGGGCGCTGCGCGGGGTCCTTCGACAGCAGCCGCAGGACGAGCGCGGCGAGCTTCGGGTCGATCGCGGCGGGCAGCGGCGGCACGGGCGTGTTGACGTGCGCGACCGCGATGTCGACGGCGGTCGGCCCGGTGAAGGGCCGGTGCCCGACGAGCGCCTCGTAGGCGATGATCCCGAGCGAGTACAGGTCGGACAGCGGCGTGGCGGGGCGTCCGACCGCCTGCTCCGGCGACAGGTACTGCGCGGTTCCCATGACCATGCCGGTCGCGGTCATCGTCATCTGGTTGCGCGCGAGCGAGACCCCGAAGTCGGTGATCTTCACGCGTCCGGCCCGGCCGAGCAGGATGTTGCCGGGCTTGACGTCGCGGTGCACCACGCCGGCCTCGTGCGCGGCGTGCAGCCCGCGCGCGGTCTGGGCGAGGATCGGCAGGAGCCGGCGCACGGGCAGCACGGGCTCGCGCTCGAGCAGGTCGGACAGGGGCTCACCGGTCACGAGCTCCATGACCAGGTACGACGCGCCGTCCTGCTCGCCGTAGTCGAAGAGCTGGGCGATGTTCGCGTGCGACAGCGACGCGGAGTTGCGCGCCTCGGTGCGGAACCGCTCGAGGAACCCCTGGTCGCCGACGAACTCCTGCTTGAGCACCTTGACCGCGACGGGCCGCACGAGGGACTCGTCGTACCCCTCCCACACCTCGCCCATGCCGCCGACCGCGATCTGCCGGATCAGCCGGTAGCGGTTGCCGAGCGCGATGCCCGCGGTGGTCCTCATGAGCCCAGCACCGCCTCGATGACGGCCCGCGCGATAGGCGCGGCGACCCGCCCGCCGGTCGCCTCGGAGCCCGCGGACCCGCCGTGCTCGACGATCACCGCGACCGCGACCTGCGGGTCGTTCGCCGGGGCGAACGCGGTGAACCACGCGTGCGGCGCGGCGTCCGACGAGGTCTGCGCGGTGCCGGTCTTCCCGGCGACCTGCACGCCGGGGATCCTCGCGGCCGTGCCGGAGCCGCCTTCGACGACGCCGACCATCATGTCCGTGAGCTGCGCGGCCGTGCCGGGCGAGACGGCGGTCGACAGCAGCGAGGGCTCGGTCTGCGAGACCACCGAGAGGTTCGCGGCGCGCACGCGCTCGACGACGTACGGCCGCATGAGCTTGCCGTCGTTGGCGATCGCGGCGGACACCATCGCCATCTGCAGCGGCGTCGCCGCCACGTCGAACTGCCCGATCGCCGACTGGGCGGTCTGCGGCGCGTTCGGGTCCTGCGGGAAGCGGCTCTCCGCGACCCGCATCGGGATCGTCAGCGACGCGTCGTCGAACCCGAACCGTTCGGCCTGCTCGCGCAGCGCGTCGGCGCCGACGTCCATGCCGAGCTGCGCGAACGCGGTGTTGCACGAGACGCGCAGCGCGTTCGCGAGCGTGATCGGGTTGCTCCCGCAGCCCCCGCCGCCGAAGTTGCCGATCGTCGCGGTGGTCTGCGGGAGGTCGAGCCGCACGGGTGCGGGCAGCTCGGTGCTCGCGTCGTACTCGCCGCTCTCGAGCGCGGCGGCCGCGGTGACGAGCTTGAACGTGGAGCCCGGCGGGTAGGTCTCGAGCGTCGCGTTGCTGCGCAACGGGTTGCCCGCCGCGCCCGCGAGCTCGGTGTAGGCCGCGGCGGCGGCCGCGGAGTCGTGGGTCGCGAGCGCGTTCGGGTCGAAGCCCGGCGTCGAGACCATCGCCAGGATCCGGCCGGTGCTCGGCTCGATCGCGACGACCGCACCCTGCTGGTCCCCCAGGCCCTCGCGCGCGGCGCGCTGCGCGGCGGCCACGAGCGTGGTCTCGACCGCGGCGCCCTCGGGCTTGCGGCCCGTGATGATGTCCCGCAGCCGCGAGAAGAACAGCTGGTCGCTGCGGCCCGTGAGCTGGTCGTTCGCGGCGCGCTCGAGCTGCGAGCTGCCGTTGACGATCGAGTAGAAGCCCGTGACGGCCGAGTAGAGCTCGCCGTCGGTGTACTGGCGTTGGTAGCCGAACGGGTCGTCGACCTGCACGGACTGCGCGATCGCCTCGCCCGCGACCACGATCGGCCCGCGCGCGTTGCCGTACTCGCGGTACAGCGTCCGCACGTTGCGCGAGTCCGCGTTGAGCTCGGGCGCCTGGACGAACTGCACCCACGTGGCCGAGCCCATGAGGGCCAGGAACATCACGAGCATGACGGTGGCGACGCGGCGCAGGGGCGTGTTCACGACAGCCCTCCGATCCGCTCGGTCGGCTGGTCGTCGTCGGGATCCGGACCCTGCGGGTCCTGCGGCGCGGAGGCAGCGGACGCCGGGACACGCACCGGGACCGGCGCGGCGTCCGCGGCGTCGTCGCCCGGCTCGCCGGGCAGCACCTCGCCAGGAAGCACCTCACCGGGCAGCGGCTCGCCGGGTCGCAGCCCGCGGGCCGCGGGCGCCGGACGACGCGCGTCGTTCGAGACGCGCAGCAGCAGCGCGACGATGATCCAGTTCGCGAGCAGGCTCGACCCGCCGTACGCGAGGAACGGCGTGGTCAGGCCGGTCAGCGGGATGAGCCGCGTGACGCCGCCGACGACGACGAAGCACTGCCACGCGACCACGAATGCCAGACCGCCCGCGAGCAGCTTGCCGAACCCGTCGCGCACGCCGATCGCGGCGCGCATGCCGCGCTGCGTGAGGACCGCGTACAGCATGAGGATCGCGAGCAGGCCCGTCAGGCCGAGCTCCTCGCCGAGCGACGGGACGATGAAGTCCGACTCCGCGTACGGCACGAGGTCCGGCCGGCCCTCGCCCCACCCGGTGCCGAACAGCCCGCCGCTCGCCATGCCGAACAGCCCGCGCACCACCTGGCCCGAGCCGCCCGGATCGCGGTCGAAGACGTCGGGGTCGAGCGCGTGCAGCCACACGTCGAACCGGGCGCCGACGTGCGCGAACGCGGTCGCGGCGACCATGGCGCCGCCGACGAACATCAGCAGGCCGATGACGACCCAGCTGATCCGCTCGGTCGCGAGGTAGAGCATCGCGACGAACAGGCCGAAGAGCAGCAGCGACGTGCCGAGGTCCTTCTCGAACACCAGGACCGCGATCGAGCCGGCCCAGACGACGAGGATCGGGCCCAGGTCCCGTGCGCGCGGCAGCTGCAGGCCCAGGAACTTCGAGCCGGCGAGCGCGAGGGTGTCGCGGTGCGTGACCAGGTAGCCCGCGAAGAACACGGCCAGCGCGAGCTTGGCGAACTCCGCGGGCTGCATGCCGACCGAGCCGAAGTACACCCAGATGCGCGCGCCGTTGATCGACTTGCCGATCCCGGGGACGAGCGGCAGCGCGAGGAGCGCCAGCGCGACGACCATCGCGGTGTACGTGAAGCGCCGTAGCGTGCGGTGGTCGCGCAGCAGGATCAGCACCAACGCGGCCAGTGCGACGGCGATCGCCGTCCACAAGAGCTGGCGCGCCGCGAAGCCGTTGGCCTTCTCGCGCAGCTCGTAGGCGAAGTCGATCCGGTAGATCATCGCCAGGCCGATGCCGTTGAGCGCGATCGTCACCGGCAGGATCACCGGGTCCGCGTACGGCGCACGCCAGCGCAGCACGAGGTGCAGCGCGACGGCCAGGCCCGCGAGCCCCGCGCCGTAGCCGATCACGTCGGGCGGCACCTCGCCCGACGTTCCCAGCCCGACGAGCGCGTACGCCCCGATCCCGAGCGCGAGCGCGAGGACCAGGAGCAGGAGCTCGGTGCCGCGGCCGGCGCGCACGCGGTGCGGCTCGACGGTCGCCATGCGGTTCACCCGTCCGCGCCGGTGGTGGCCGGCGCGGTGGCTGTCGTTCCTGGCGAGGTGGTCCCGGTGGGCCGGGTGGTGCCGGGATCGGCGGTGGCGCTCGGATCGGCGGTGGGGGCCGTCGTCGGGTCGTCGGCGTCGGGTGCCTGGTCGCCGGGTGCCTGGTCGTCGAGCAGGACGATCTCGTCGACGAGCCGGCGGGCGGCCGCGCGGTCGTCGGCGTGGATGGTCTGGAACACGCGGTCCCGCACGTACTGCGAGGCGATGTCCTCGACCGGGACGCCCGTGCGGTCCACGACGTCCGACAGCGCCACGGGTCCGAGCGCCTCGGGCACGCCGCGGAAGATCACGACCTCGCCCTGGTGGACGCCGACGAAGTACTGCGTGCGCGTCCAGGCGTACCCGCCCCCGAGCACCGCGACCAGCAGCGCGAGCGCCGCGACGCCCGCGACCGCCGCACGTCCGCGCCGCGACCGGCCGCCGGGCCGCGCGCTCTCGGTGTCGTCGGCGTCGTCGCCGTCGTCGTCCGAGCTGGGGCCGTCGCCCGCGCCGCCGGCGCCGACCGTGGCCGGTGCCCCGGCCGGGTCGTCGTCCTCGTCGTCCGTGGCCGGACGCCCGCCCGCCGCCAGGCCCGCACGCTGCGCGCGCGCCGCGGCTTGCGCGAGCTCAGCCGCACGCGCCGCGGGACCGTCCGCCGCGACCGTCGGGTCGTTGCGCGTGGTCGCGGCCGCGCCGACGACCTGCGGCGCCGTGCCGGGCGCGTCGCCGTCGGCGACGTCGTCGAGCTCGATCACGTCGGCGAGCACGACCGTCACGTTGTCGCCCCCGCCGCCGCGCAGCGCGAGCTGCACGAGCCGGTCGGCGCACGAGTCGAGGTCGGTGAGCTCGCGCATCGTCGTCTCGATGGTATGCCCGCTCACGAAGCCCGACAGGCCGTCGGAGCACAGCAGCCAGCGGTCGCCGGCGCGCGCCTCGCGCACCGACAGGTCGGGCGTCAGGTCCGACTCGAAGTCGCCGAGCACACGCATGACGACCGAGCGCTGCGGGTGGTGCTCGGCCTCCTGCGGCGTGATCCGGCCGATGTCGACCAGGTGCTGCACGAACGTGTGGTCCGTGGTGACCTGCGTGAGCACGCCGTCGCGCAGCAGGTAGCCGCGCGAGTCGCCCAGGTGCACCATCGCGAGCTTGTTGCCGGCCCGCAGGATCGCGGTGACGGTCGTGCCCATGCCGGCGAGGTCCGGCTCGGCGCCCGAGCGCGCCCTGATCTCCTCGCGTGCCTCCTCGAGCGCGCCCTCGAGCTCGTCGAGCGCGTCGTCGGGGCCGTGCGACTCGTCGTCGAGCGGCGCGAACGTGGCGACCGCGACCGAGGACGCGACGTCGCCGCCCGCGTGACCGCCCATGCCGTCCGCGACCATGAGCAGGTGCGGGCCCGCGTAGGCGGAGTCCTGGTTGTTGCTCCGCACGAGGCCCACGTCGGAGCGGGCGGCGTAGCGCAGTGCGACCGTCATCCGCCTACCCCTGCAGCTCGATCACGCTGCGGCCCACGCGGACCGAGCGACCGGGTGCCAGGGGGGTGGGCCCGCTGATCTTCTCGTCGCCGACGAACGTCCCGTTGGTCGAGCCGAGGTCCTCGACGTACCACTGGCCGCCCTGCGGGAAGATCCGCGCGTGCTTCGAGCTCGAGTAGTCGTCGTCGAGGACGAGCGTGCAGCCCGGGGCGCGGCCGACGACCACCGCGGACTGCCCGAGCGGGACGATCGTGCCGGTCAGCGGGCCCTGCGTGACGACGAGGCGCGCCGAGCGCTGGCTGCCGCGCGCCGTCCGCGGCGAGACGACCGGTGTGGGGGCCGTGGACGGGCCCGTGCCCGCGGGCCCCGCGGCCGTGACGGGCGCGGGCCGACGAGAACGGCGCTTGGTGATGCGCGTGCCGTACAGGTCGCGGCGCAGCACGGCGATCGACGAGAGCACGAGGACCCACAGCAGGGCCAGGTAGCCCAGCCGGAGCAGGGTGATGGTCAGCTCGCTCATCGCTCGCGCGTCACCGGCCGGTCACTCGTCGAGCTCCGGGTCCCCGCCCGTCCAGAACAGGATCCGCGTCCGCCCGATGGTCAGGGTGTTGCCGTCGAGCAGCGTCGCGGCCGGCACCTTGTGGCCCTCGACGAACAAGCCGTTGGTCGAGCCCAGGTCCGAGGCCACCACGTTGTCCGGGTTGACGCGGATCTCGAGGTGGCGGCGCGAGACGCCCGGGTCGTCGACGATGATGTCCGCCTCCGAGCCGCGACCGATCACCGTGACGGGACCTGTGAGCAGGTAGCGCTGGCCGTCGATGTCGAGCAGCGGGTGGCGCGGGCTGGGCGCCGCGGTGGTCGCGGGGGCCACGGCACCGCGCACGGTCGCCGAGTGCACCTCGAAGCGCCCCGCCTCGAGCTCGGTGTCCTCCGCGAAGCTCACGGTCACCGGCCCGACGAACGCGTAGCGCTGACCCGCGGCGTAGTCCGTGACGTTCGCCGCGAACTCGTCGGCGAGCGTCTCGGCACCCCAGGCCTCGACCTGGTCGTAGTCGGGGGTCGACAGCTCGATGGTGAACTCGTTCGGCACGACCGTACGGTCGCGCCCGACGACGGCCGCCTTCTCGTCGACCTCGCGACGCAGGCGACTGGCCAGCTCGACGGGCTTGAGGTCGCTGCGGAAGGTCTTGGCGAAGACGTTGTTCACCGCCCGCTCGACACCGTTCTCAAAACGGTCCAGAAACCCCACGAACGCACCTCCCTTCGGCACAACGGCGCGCACGACCGGCAGGGGCGCCACGCTGTGATCGTCCACGATCCGACTCGATGGTATCCGCGCCCCGGCGTCGTGCGGCGTCTTGCCGCGGGTGCCTCAGGTGTTCTTCTGCTGGTCGAGGAACTCCTTGGCCTTCTCGGTGACCTCGTCGACCTTCGCGTCACCCGCCTCGTCCGTGCGCGACTTGACCGCGTCGGCGGCCTTGTCGAGCGCGTCCTTCGCCTGCTCCTCGTGCCCTTCCAGAGCGCCTTTGGCCTTCGAGACCAGGTCGTCGAGCCCCATCGCGCACCTCCGTCGGCGCGCCCGCGCAAGCCCCTGCGACCTGCCGCTCGACGCGCTCAGACGCACAGTGTCGTCCGCGCGTGGCGCGCTCGCACGCGGAACAGGAGGAACGGGGCCCTTCCGGCGATTCGCGGCGTCCGGATCGTCTGGTCCTCGGCGCGTCCGGCGCGTGCGTGTCAGTGGTCGGGCGCACCCTGGGGGTCATGGTGACGATCTCGTGCTCGTGCGGCGCGGCCGCGACCTCGCGCACCCACCCCCTGCGGGGCATGCCGATCGAGGAGCGCATGGAGCTGGTGCGGACCGCGTACAGCGCCTACGACGGCTTCCTGACGCTCGAGGCCGACGCGTCCTGGCACCCGGGCTCGTCCGAGCCGGACCCGGGGTGCGTCGTGCTCGTGGACATGGACGCGCTCGACGCGTGCGAGGGCCTCGCGGACGACGAGCGCCGCGGCCTGAGCGCGCTGCTCGGCATCGCGCACGTGCACGGCCGGGTGCTGCCGCCGCCCGTCGAGATCGGCACGGTCCGGTTCCGGGTGTCGCCGTCGTTCGGGTTCGACGCCGAGGTCGTCTACGTCGTGCACGACGGCCCGCAGACCCTGCTCGAGCTCACGTGCGCCTACGGCGGCCGCGGCGAGCTCGCCTCGCTCGTCGCGCTCTACAGCGAGCACGGCCCGGCTGCGGTCGTGCAGGTCGACGGCCTCGCGCCGCGGCTCGGCCTGGCTGCCGCGGTCGCGGGCGTCTCGCGGGCTCGGACACCGTCCGTCGCCTGAGGCCGCTCGGCACCCGGGTGTGCCCGGCGTCGTCGAGCCGGCCGAACGACGGGTGATGCGCCGTTCGGGTGGTGCGTGAGCCGTCGCCGTCGGCGAAATGCGGACGTCAGGGACGTACCTGCGCCACCGACGGGTGACGCGCTCGGGGACGTCTCACCTGTGCCGCCGCGGCACCGATGTCGACGGTGTGACGAGTGGGCGTGTGGTGCGCGCGGCGAGCGCCGTGGCCGCGGGAGTGCTGGTGACGGTCGGTGCCGTCCGTGGCCTCGGCGCGCTGCTCCTGCTGCTCGCGTGCGCGGCGTCCGTGGCTGCCGCGCTGGTCACCACCCGCGCCTCCCGCGGCCGTGCGCCCCGGGAGCAGCTCGCGTGGCGCTGGTTCAGGCGTGCCGGGTGGACGATCGTCCTCAGCCTCGGGCTCGAGGCCCTGCTCGCGTGGCTGACGGGCGAGTCCTGGACGTCCGTGGCGACGGCCGGCCTGACGGTCGGGACGGTCGCCGCGACCGCGATGCTCTACCAGGCGGTCCAGCACTGGAACCGGTCACACCTCGACGACCGGGACTCGGGCGAGTGGCTGGCGGGCCTGGGTGGCACGCTGTGCGCGGCGGCGATCCTCGCGTACGGCACGTCCCGCGCCGCCGGCGCAGCGGCGCACGGGTGGCAGACCGGCGCGCACACGGTGCGGATCGCGGTGCTCCTGACGCTCATGGCCGCGCTCGTCGTCATCGTGCTCACCGCGCACCTGACGCGTGACTGGCGCGCGATGACGCTCGTCGTGCTGGTCGCCGTGATCCTCGGGTCCGAGCTGGTCGGGTACGTGGGGGCCGTCCGTGGCGGGACGCACGTCGAGGCGTCGGCGGTCGGTGTGGTGCACGGCTGGGTCGGCATCGCGCTGATGACTGCGTGCGCGGTCACCTCCCGGCCCGTGGTGCGCACGCGGGTCGACGTCTCGCCCACGGCGTCGACCGTCGGCGCGCTCGTCGTCGTGATCGGGTCGGTCGTGATGATCGTCGTCGACGCCGTGGCGCCGAGCGGGCAGCCGGTCGTGCCGCTGCTCGCCGCGCTCGCGGCGCTCGCGGGCACGTCCCGGCTGGCCTACATGGCGCGCGACTTCGCCGAGCTCACGGACGCGCAGCGCGAGTCGCGCACGGACGGGCTGACGGGCGTGGCGAACCGACGGGCCTTCGTCGAGCGGCTCGAGCGCCGGTTGCGTCGCGGGCGCGAGGTCAGCCTCATGATGATCGACCTCGACGAGTTCAAGGCGGTCAACGACGACCGCGGCCACGCGGCCGGCGACGAGCTCATGCGCACGGTCGCCGTACGGATGGCCGCAGCGCTGAGCACCGACGGGATGCTCGCGCGCATCGGGGGCGACGAGTTCGCGGTGCTGCTCGACGGCCACGACCACGCCCTCGCGGAGCGCACCGCGCTCTCGGTGCTCGAGGCGGTGCGCGCGCCCGTCGTGCTCGACGACGAGCTCGTGCAGATCGACGCGAGCATCGGCGTGGTCAGCACCCGGCACCGCAACAAGACCGTCGAGGACCTGCTGCGCGCCGCGGACCACGCGATGTACTCCGCCAAGCGCGCGGGCGTCGGCATCACGGTGTTCGACGAGCGGGTCGCGGCCGACGCGGACCGGCGAGTCGGGCTCGTGCGGGACCTGCGCACGGTGCTCACGTCGTCGTCGCGAGCCGCCGGCGAGCTCGTCGTGCACTACCAGCCGCAGATCTCGTGCTCGGACGGGTCCGTGGTGGGGGTCGAGGCGCTCGTGCGGTGGCAGCACCCGCGGCTCGGGCTGCTCGCGCCGGCCGAGTTCCTCGACCTCGCGGAGCGCTACCAGCTCATGCCGCACCTCACCGAGCGCGTCCTGTCGCTCGCCGTGCAGGACGCGACGGCGTGGCTGCGCGCGGGCCGGGCCATGCCCGTCTCGGTGAACCTGTCAGCGAGCTGCCTGACCCACCCGGGCCTGTTCACGACGCTCGAGTCGGCCCTCGACAGCTCGCAGCTCCCCGCGGGGCTGCTGACGCTCGAGGTCACCGAGACGACGATCATGGACGACCCGGCCAAGGCGGTCGCCGCGCTCGCCGCCCTGACCGCGTACGGCGTGCACGTGAGCATCGACGACTACGGCACGGGGCACTCGACGCTCGCGTACCTGAACCACCTGCCGGCGCGCGAGCTCAAGCTCGACCAGACCTTCACCTCTCGCCTGTTGGCCGACGAGCGCACGAGCACGATCGTGGCGGGTACGGTCGACCTTGCCCACCGGCTCGGCCTGCGGGTCACCGCCGAGGGCGTCGAGGACGACGCGACTCGCCAGGCGTTGGCCGCCCTCGGGTGCGACCGCACGCAAGGCTTCCTCCACAGCCGCCCGCTGCCGCTCGTCGAGCTCGAGGCGTGGCTCGCGGAACGGCAGACCCGGCGCCGGCTGAGCGAGCGGATCGCATGATGCACGCGACCGGTATCTGTCAAACAAAGGCGGATGTCCGGTACGTTTTGACCGGGGGCGCGGCTGGATAGCCGCTGCATCGACCGAGGGAGGACGACGTGGCGCAGCAGGCGCGCGCGGTGGCGACCAGGAACGCGATCGTCGCAGCGGCAGCGGCCGAGTTCATCGAGCACGGGTTCGCGGGGGCGAGCATCGCCGACATCGCGGTACGCGCGGGGGCGACCAAGGGCTCGATGTACTTCCACTTCAAGTCGAAGGACCTGCTCGCCCAGGCGGTCATCGAACGCCAGCGCGAGCTGAACGACGAGCTCCAGGAACGGTTCGCCTCGAGCGACCTCTCCGCGCTCGCGATCCTCGTGTCCATGGTCCGCGCGCTCGGCGAGCTCATGCGCGACGACGTCGTGGCGCTCGCCGCGATGCGCCTGGCCGTCGAGGTGCCCGACGACGACGAGGACCGCGGCCCGACGTACGACGCCTGGGCCGGGCCCACGTCCGCTGTGATCAGCCACGCCGTGGCCCAGGGCGACCTGCGCGACACCATCGACCCGGACACCCTCTCCCGGTTCCTGGTCGCCGCGTTCACCGGCATCCAGACGGCCTCGTTCGCGTCCTCACGGCTCGAGGACCTGCTGGACCGGCTGCGGGAGATGTGGACGCTGCTGCTGCCCGGGATCGTCGCGCCGGGCCGCGAGCACGTGATCCCGGACATGCTGCAGCGCGCCTAGACCAGGGCGGTCCGTGCCGGGACCTCGGTGCTGGTGCGCGTGACGGGCGCGAGGGGCTCGGTCACGCACGTGATGACCGCGGCGGGGGAGTCGTCCTGCAGGATCTCGGTGCGTGTCTGCCCCTCGTCGAGCACGGCGCGCACGCCCGCGGAGCCCGTGAGCTCGACGTAGCGCGTGCAGCGCACGTCGATCGACGTGACGGCCTCGGCGGCGGTCAGCAGGTGGTGCGCGGTGATCGCCGCGCGCGCCAGGTGCATCGCGGGCACGTGGTCGACCCCGTGGTCGAACACCATGCGGTCCTGCGCGTCCCAGCCGAGCCACGCCTCGAGACCGTCGGGCGTGGTGCGCACGTCGCCGAGCGCCGCAGGGTCGTGCCGCGGGGCGAGCTCGTGCCACGCCGGCGCGCCGGCGCGCAGCCGGGCGTGCACGCGCGGGTCGACGCACTGCAGATCGCCGGAGGCCTGCGCGACGACGACGCCGTCGATCGTGACGTCCGCGTCGAAGACGTGGCGCACGAGCGTCCCGCGGCGGTGCTCGGCGCCCAGGGTCCGGAACGTGAAGCGCGCGGGGACGATGCCGACGAGTGCGGTCGGGTCGGCCGTCCAGCGCATCGCGACACGCGTGGCGACGAACGCGTGGCCCATGGGCACGCCACCGGCGACGTGGGCGAGTGCGGTGCCCGCCTGCCGGAACGCCTCGAGCCCGAGGAGCACCGCGCTCTGGTGCGCGTAGACGGGGTGCGGCACCCCCAGCGGGAGGCTCACCTCGACGTCCCACGTCGTCTCCGTGTCGAGGGGCGCGTCCGCGTACGGCGCGAGCACGCGGGTGACGAGGACCGCCCACGGGTCGAGCTTGTGGACGTACCGCTGGTCGAAGCTGCTGATCTGCATGGCTGACCTCCGCGTGTGGGGCGCGGGGCGCGCGCCGCGTGCCCAGAACGCTAGCTGCGGGAACAGGTCATAACAAGGCGGCCGGTCGGTTTACTACCTCGGACTTCCCTCGTGCGCGCGGACTCTTGACGTCCGGGTAGGAAGTGGTTCATTCTCGACAAAGCCGGACGTTCGGTTTGTTTAGCGCACGACGAGGTGCCGACACACGCCCAGAGAAAGGCGCCTGGCATGAGTGACGAGACCCCCGAGCGGTGCTTGCGCACGATGGTCCGACGACAGGCGGCGGGCGTCCCGCCCTCCGCGGTCACGCGGTGGCGACCGTGAGCGCGCGCGCGGCGGGGCGCGCCGGCGTGCGCCTGCGGCGGGGGACCCGCGCGCGGCCCCTCGACGGGCGGGGGATCGCGATCAGCGCGGGCGCGCACGCCGTGATCGTCGACGACGCCGGGGCGCAGGCGTTGTGGACGACGATCGAGCCGGTCCTGCGGGCGGGCGTCGAGCCCGACCGGCTGCTCGCCACGGTCCCGGACGGCGGCCGCGAGGTGGTCTCGGGCATCCTCGCGCAGCTCGACGCGCACCACCTGCTGCGCGAGGTCGAGCCCGCGGCCGACGAGGTCGCGGCGTTCGCGCACCTCGAGACGGTGACGCGCCGGCCCGCCGCCGCCGCGAGGCTCGTCGCGTCGACGACGCTGCGCGTGACGGGCGACGGTCCCGTGGCCCACGCGGTGGGCGCGCACCTCGCGGCGGCGGGGTACGCGCGCGTGCTGGGGCAGCCCACGACGTCGAACCCGGCGGCCGCGCACGCCCCGAACGTGCTGGCGCGCGTCGAGCGGCTCGGCGCCGGCGACGCGTGGCACGGGGTCGCGTTCGCGCTCGGGGACTCGCGCACGCTCGTCGTCGGGCCGGGGAACCGCGACGCCGACGCGTGCCTCGAGGTCGCGGCGCTCGCGCGCCTCGCACGGCTCGGGGCCCCGGAGGAGCCCGCCGCGCCCGAGTCGCTGCCGGCAGCGCTCGTCGGCGCGCAGCTCGCGCTCGCGGTGCTCGCATCGACCGCCCGGGCCTGCGACGGCACCGCGCCGGGGCGATGGCCCGAGTACCTCGTCACGAGCGACGGGCTCGTCAGCGAGCCCCGCACGCACGTCGCGCTGCCGAGGCTCGTGCACGAGGGTCGGGCGCTCGACGTCGACGCCTGGACGTCGGGCGCGGCGCACGACGAGCACGGCGACGCCGCCGCGCTGCGTCGCCTCGAACCCGTGTGGGACCCGGTCCTGGGCCTCGTCGGCGAGCCGATGTCGCTCGACCTGCCGCAGCTGCCCGTGGGCCTGGCCGCGCTCGTGGACGACGACGGCCGCACCCTCGGCGGTGTCGGGACCACGACCGCCGCGGCCCGCCTCGACGCGGCCCTCGACGCGCTGCGCCTGCCCGCCGACGGACCCGTCGGTCACCTCGCGGGCAGCCTGGGGCTCGGCGTCTCGGCCTCCGCGGCGCGCGTGGACGCGGTCGCACGGCTCGTCGAACGGTCCGACCTGGGCTGGCGCCCCGTCTGGCGCGACCTCGCGAGCATGCGGCCCGACGTGCGCCGGCTGCACGTCGCCCTCACGCGGCACCTCGCGCGACCCGTCACGGTCTCGCTGCACGCCTCGGAGGTGGGGCTGCACCGCGTCGACGTCCGGGACCTCGACGGCGACCTCCTCGGGCGCGCGGTCGCGGCCGACGAGAGCGCCGCCACCCACGGCGCGCTGCTGCGGGCCGTCGGGCTCACGCAGTGGCAGGAGTCCGGAGCGGGCCTCGTCCCGGCGGAGCCCGCGATCGACGTGCTCGACACGCGCTCACCCGACGTGCGGCGCCAGGTGGACCGGTGGGCGCGCGCCGCGGTCGCGACCGGTGCGCTGCACCTCGTCGAGCCGGAGCGGGCGGGCGACTGGGCGACGGTCGGGGTGCACGCGGTGGTGGCGTCATGGACGTGACGCACGACCTCGCCGACGCGGTGGCCCTCGCGCTGACCCGCGGCCGCGCGCGCCTGTCGGCCGGGACCAGCTCGCTCGCCGTGGGCGTGCACGGCAGCCACGTGCTCGTCGGCCCGCTCGTCGCGCCGGACGGGCACGGCGGGTGCGCCGACTGCGCGCTCGCGTGGTGGTCCGACGTGTCCCCGCACACCGCGGGCGGCCCGCCCGCCGACGTCGGGCTCGACTGGTCGCCCGTGGTGCGCGCGATGGTCGCGCGCGTGCTCGCGGACGCTCCCGCGCTGTGGCGGCGTGCGGTGCTCGTGCTCGACCGCGACACCGGGCGCCTGTCGACCCACCGGTTCCTCGTGCACCCGGCGTGCGTCGCGTGCGCGAACCCCGCGCAGCCGCCCGAGCCGCTGGACCTGAGCACGCCGCAGCCCGCGCTCGCGGGCCCGCTGCGCACACGCTCGTTCGACCGTGAGGCGCTGCGCGAGCACCTGCTCGACCCGCGGTTCGGGCCGGTCGCGCACGTGTCGCACGACGAGGAGTCGCCGCTCGCCGTGGCGCACGCGCAGACCGCGGTGCCCGGCCGGTCACGCCGGGAGGGCGGGCAGGGGATCGCCGCGTCGTACGCCGACAGCGAGGTCCCCGCGATGCTCGAGGGCGTCGAACGGGCGCTCGGCGGGTACCGACGGCCCGCGGTGCCGGTCGTCGTCGCGTCGTGGCGCGAGGTCGCGCACCTCGCGGTCGACCCGCGCGCGCTCGGCGAGCACGAGCCCGCGCCCGGGGGGTAGGGCGCGGCGCTGGAGAGGTTCGAGACGAGCAGCACGACGAGCTGGGTCTGGGCGCGCTCGACGCGTGAGGACCGCGCCGTGCTGGTCCCCGAGCACGTCGCGTACTGGCACGAGCGCGGCGTCGGCTCGCGGTTCGTCGCGGAGTCGTCGAACGGGTGCGCGGTGGGCGGCACGCGCGAGGAGGCCGTGCTGCACGGCCTGCTGGAGGTCGTCGAGCGTGACGCGTTCCTGCTCGCCTGGTACGCCAGGGCGCGGCTCGTCGAGGTGCAGCTCGCCGACGACGGCGACCTCGCCCCGCAACGGGAGCTGCTGGACGAGCTCGGGCTGCACCTGCGGGTGCTCGACCTGACCTCCGACTTCCGGGTCCCCGTCGCGCTCGCGGTCGTCACCGCGTCCGAGGCCGACGTGCGCGCCGGACGCGCGCCCGCGCTGTCGCTCGCCACGGGCGCGGCCGCGAACCCGCGCACCGCGATCCGGGAGGCGGTCGCGCGGTGCGTGACGAAGGCGGTGATGCACGCGACCTGGGTGCGCCGGCGCCAGTCGCTGCCCGCCGAGCGGTGCCGCCCGCTGCTCGACGACTTCGACCTCGTGCACACGGTGCGGGACCGCGCCGGCCTGTACGGGCTGTGGGAGTCGCGCCACCTGTGGCAGTTCCTCGCGCACCCCGTCGGCCTGGTCACCGAGGCCGCGCTGTGCGCACGTCCGCGCCTGCCGACCGGCGACGTCGCGCTCGCGCTGCGGCTCCTGCTCGAGCGCACCCACGCGCTCGGGATGGACGCCGTGGTCGTCGACCAGAGCGCACCCGAGCTCGTCGACGCGCTGGGCGTGCACGCGGTCAAGGTGCTCGTGCCCGGCACCGTCCCGCTGACGTTCGGTCACCGGCAACGGCGCACGGTGGGCATCCCGCGCCTCGCGCGCGGCGCATCGATCCTGGAAGGAGCCCTGCCGTGGGACGACGACCCCCGCCCCAACCCCGTGCCGCACCCGTTCCCGTGAGGGGACCGGGCGCGGCCGACCAGCTCGTGCGCTCGCTCGTCGCAGGGGGGCGAGCGAGCGCATGGACCTTCCGCACCGCCACGGGACGCGCCGGCGGCCCAGGGCGCGGGCGCGGATGACGACGACGATCGTCCCCGCGACCGTGACCCCGGACGACGACCGCGCGCGGGCGGCCGGTGCGCTCTACCGTGCGCTGCACGCCGCACCGGAGCTGTCGGGGCGCGAGCGCGAGACGGCGGCGATGTGCGCGGCCGAGCTGCGTGCCGCGGGGGCGCACGTGCTCGAGCGGGTCGGCGGCCACGGCGTCGTGGGGGTGCTGCGCAACGGCGACGGCCCGGTCGTCGCGCTGCGGGCCGAGCTCGACGCGCTCGCCGTCGCCGAGGCGACCGGCCTGCCGTACGCGTCGAACCGGCGCACCACGCTCGGCGGGCGGCAGGTCGGCGTGTCGCACGCGTGCGGTCACGACGTCCACCTCGCGGCGGTGCTCACGGCCGTGCACCAGCTCGCCGAGTCGCGCCGTGCCTGGCAGGGCACGGTCGTCGCGGTCCTGCAGCCCGCCGCGGAGACCGGCCACGGCGCCGCCGCCATGCTCGCCGACGGCCTGGCCGACCGCGTGCCCGCGCCGGACGTGCTGCTCGCGCAGCACGTGAGCCCCGACCCGCTGGGCGCGGTGACGATCGGTGCGGCCGCGATGCTCTCGTCGTCGATCGCGCTCGAGGTGACGCTGCACGGCACGGGCGGTCACGTCGCGTTCCCGGGCGGCTCGGTCGACACGGTCGCGGTGCTGCTCGACGTGCTCGCGGCGGCCGGCGACCTCGCGGGCGAGGCGGGGGTCGAGCTCACGGTCAGCGCGGTGCACGGCGGCGCCTCGCACAACACCCTGCCGCACGTCGTGCACGCCGAGCTCGCGCTGCGTGGCGCCGACGCGCGCGTGCTCGACGTGATCGCCGACGAGGTCTGCGCGCTCGCGCGGCACGTCGCCGACCGCTCGGGGTGCCCGCGGCCCGCGGACGTCGAGCGCATCGCGTCGTTCGGTGACGTGCGCAACGACGCCGACGCGGCGCGGCGCGTGCACCGTGCGCTCGTCGGACGGCGGATGCCCACCTACCCGCTGACCGCTCCCTCGCCGGCGAGCGACGACGTGGGCGCGCTCGCGCACGGGCTGGGCTGCCCGCTCGTGTACTGGTTCCTGGGCTCGACCGACCCGCACGTGCTCGAGGCCGCGGCGGGGACGCGGTCGGCCTCGGGGATGCCCTCCTCCGGGCCTCCCACGAACCACGCCCCCGACTTCGCGCCGCACCCCGACACCGTGGTGCACGCCGCGCGGACGCTCCTGGTCGCCGCCGGGGCCTGGCTCACCTGACGTCGGACCGAGGCGTCGCGCGGATCGCGGACGCACCCGGCACGCCCCGCCCGGCGGCGGCTAGCGTGTGCGGGTGACGGTTCGGCGACGCGGGCGGCACGTAGCGGAACCCAGTGGCGCCAGGTACGCCATCGCGTTCCTCGACGTGGACGAGACCCTTCTGACGATCAACTCGATGAGCAGCTTCCTCGTCGCGCACCAGCGCGCCCGGGGGCGCACCCCGGAGCAGGTCTCCGCGCTCCTGCGCGAGCTGCACGCACTCGACGTGGGCGGCGACCGGGACGCGGTGAGCCGCGCCTACTACGCGACGTTCGCGGGCGAGCGCGCCGACGAGCTGGCCGCGCTCGGCGAGCGCTGGTTCGCGGACCTGTCCCTCGACGTGTTCCACGCCGGCGTCGCCGACGAGGTCACCGCCCTGCGCGACGCCGGCACCTACGTCGTGCTGGTGTCCGGCGCGCCGCCCGCGACGGTCGCGCCCGTGGCCCGGGCCCTCGGCGCGGACGCGTGGTTCGCCACCGTGCAGGAGGACGTGGCCGGTGTGCTGACCGGGGTCGCGACCGACGCCGTGATCGGTGCGCGCAAGGCGTTCGTCGTCGGGCAGGTGACGCGTGAGCGCGGCGTCGCGGCCGACGAGTGCGTCGCGTACGGCGATCACGCGAGCGACCTGCCGATGCTCGAGTCGGTCGGCGCGGGCGTCGTCGTCGGCGAGGACCCGGTGCTGACCGCCGCATCATCTCGGCACGGGTGGCGCACCATCCCGGCAGAGCCCTCCGTCCCGGCACAGTCCTCCGTCCCGGCACAGTCCTCCGTCCTGGGTGGGCCCGTCGACCGGTAGCCGTCCGGACCCGCCACCGTCGGTCAGTCGGCGAGGGTCGTGTCGGTGGTGAGCTCGACGGTCGCCCAGACGTCGAGCGGCAGCGCCCCGAGTCGGGTCAGGAGCGCGCGGCGGACGGCGTCCTCGTCGTCGACCTCCCAGCGGTGCTCCGGGACGAGGAACGTGACCTCGACGTACATGCGGCGGCCCAGCTTCGTCGCGCGGACGGCGGGCTCGGGCAGGTCGAACGCGGTCCTCGTGCGTGCGACGGCGTCGTCGAGCGCGGTGGCCAGGGCTCCGCTCGGAGCGCCCTCCAGGAGCTCGTGCATGCCGTCGCGCACGAGGCGGATCGGCAGGTGGACGACGAGCGCCACGGCCACGAGCACGAGCGCGGGGTCGACGTACACGGCGACGTCGTCCTGGCCGGCGCTGCGCAGCACCGCAGCGACGACGCCACCGACGGCGACGACGAGGCTCAGCACCGCGCCCGAGCGCCACGCGACGACCTCCGCGCCCGCGAGCTCGGAGCCCGGCGCGGTGCGTGCGACCACGGTCGCGACGAGCCACGACGCGCCGGCGGAGGCGACGCCGTACACGATCAGGACCGTCGCGGACACGGGCGAGCCGCCGGCGACGATCGTCGCGATCGCGCTGACCACGCCGTACAGCAGCGCCCCCAGCAGGGCCGCGCCCTGCACCGCGACGGCGAGCGGCGTGGCGGCCGAGCGCCCGAACGGGAAGCGCGGCGACGGCGGCGCGGAGGCGGCGCGTGACGCGAGCAGCGAGACGGCCACGAGGGCGATCCCCGCGAGCATGTAGATCCCGTCGAACACGAGCACGTCCGCCTGCGCGAGCACGCCCCAGGCCGCCGCCGCGAGGCCGATGAGGCCGGACGCGACGATCGAGACCACGAGCGCACGGGTCTCACGCCGCGCCTCGTCGGACGGGTCGCGCACGCCGCCCCCGCTCACGGCCAACCCCCGCTCACGGCCAACCCCCGCTCACGGCCCACCCACCGTCACGGTGACCACAAGACCGGGATCAGCGCGATCGCCACCGCGAACCACGCGACGGTCACGGCGATCCCGAGCTTCCAGTAGTCGCCGAACCGGTACCCACCCGGGCCCATGACGATCATGTTCGCGGGCGTCGCGATGGGCGTCAGGAACGAGGCGGCGCCGGCGACGGCGACGAGCATGAGCACGGGTGCAGGCGCGACGCCGGCGTCCGCCGCGGCGGACAGGGCGATCGGCGTGACGACCAGGACCGTCGCGGTGTTGCTGACCACCTGCCCGAGGACGAGGGTCAGCGCGAACAGCGCGGCGAGCAGCAGGTGCGGTCCGCCCCCCGCCACCAGGTCCACGAGGCGACCCGCGATCAGGTCGGCCGCGCCACTCGAGGAGATCGCGGCCGACAGCGGGATGAGTCCGCCGATCAGGACGAGCGCCTGCCACGAGACGGACCGGTACGCCTGCTGCGGCGTCACGACGCCGAGCAGCACCATCCCCACCGCGCCGACGAGCCCCGCGATCGCCGGGATCGTGACGCCTGTGGCGAGCAGCGCCACCGTCACGACCATGATCGCCAGCGCGCGCCACGCGGCGGGACCGAGCGGGGCGTTCTGGCGCCGGACCGCAGCAGGGTCGTTCACGACGAGCACGTCGTCGTCCCGCTCGAGCTGTTCGACCTGCGGCCACGGGCCGTGCAGCAGGAGCAGGTCGCCCTCGGCGGCGATCGTGGTCTGGGGACCGCGGTCCTTGCCCAGCCGGCGGACCGCGAGCACCGTGAGCCCCGAGCGGACCTGGCCCGGGAAGACCCGCTGCCCGATCAGGTCCGAGCGCGGCGCGACGACCACCTCGGCGATGCCGGCCTCGCGGCTCAGCAACGCCTCGCGGGTCTCGTGCGTCAGCGGGGTGGCGACGACCTCGACGTCCGAGCCCGAGACGAGACGCGCCACCTGGGACGACGTGCCGCTGACGACCACGACGTCGTCCGCGCGCACGTCTTCGCCGACATGGCCCGGGACACCGTCGGCGTGCTGCACGCCCACGACGAGCACACCCTCGGGGACCGGCACCTCGTCGGGCGCGGCGCCGACCAGCGGCGAGGTCGCACGGACCCGTACGCGTGTGAAGCCCTCGTCGAGCCGGTAGTGCTCGAGCATCGCGGTGACGTGGTCCGAAAGGTCCGCGGGCAGCTCGTGGGCGTCACGGATCGGCAGCAGACGCGGGCCGAGCAGCAGGACCACGCCGATCGTCACGAGCACGAGCGGCACGCCCACGAGCCCGAACTCGAAGAACCCGAACCCCTGTCCGGTCGCGTCCGCGAGCGCGTCGGAGACGATGACGTTCACGGGGCTGCCCGAGAGCATGAGCAGACCGCCCGCGCTCGCGGCGAACGCGAGGGGCATGAGCAGCGAGGACGGGGACCGGTCGGAGCGCCGCGCGGCGAGCACCGCGACCGGCAGCAGTGCGGCGGCCGACCCGTTCGGCGTCACGAATGCGGTCAGCACCGCCGCCAGCGCCATCACGGCGATCGTCAGGCGACCGCGTCCCGTGCCCGCACGCGCGACGATCGCGCGCCCCGCCCACGCGGTGACGCCCGACGACTCGAGCCCGCCGGCCAGGATGAACAGGCACGCGATGAAGATGATGATCGGGTCGCCGAACCCCGCGACGACCGTGCCCGCGTCGACCAGCCCGGTGACGAGCAGCGCCAGCGAGCACAGCACCGCGACCGCGCCCACGGACAGCCGGTTCCAGACGAAGAGCGCGACCGTCGCACCCAGCACGATCAGGCTCAGCGTCGCATCGTCCACGTCGTCCTCCGGGGGCCGCGCGGACCGGCGCTCGACCGGCCCACGGACGCAGTCTGCCGCGTCGCGGGCGGTCAGGTCGGACAATGCGGGCGAACACGCCTCTGTCCGACATGGTGTGACATGCGCCAGGCCGCTACCTTCCGACTATGAGCAGCCAGCCGCTGGGTGACGACGCCATCGCGGCTGCGGCCGCGCACCTGCTTCCGCGTGCGGTGGACGACGTGGTGCGCCTGTCGCGCATCGAGTCCGTCGCCGCGCCCGGCTCGCCGCCGGGGCCGCTGCTGGAGGCGCACGACGAGGTCGTCGCGCTCCTGCGGCGGGCGGGAGTCACGCAGATCGACCAGATCATGCTCGACGGCATGACGGCACCGACGATCGTGGCCGACGTCGCCGGCCCACCGGGAGCCCCGACCGTGCTGATGTACACGCACTACGACGTGGTCCCCGCGGGCGACGACGCGCTGTGGACCAGCCCGCCCTACGAGCCGGTGGTCACCGAGGACCGTGTCGTCGGTCGCGGCGTCGCGGACTCCAAGGCGAACATCGCCGCGATGATCGGCGCGCTCGAGGTGTACGGCGCGCAGCCGCCGGTGAACCTGCGATTCGTGCTCGAGGGTCACGAGGAGTTCGGCAGCGTCTTCGAGGAGCACCCGCCGGCCTCGCCCGAGACGTACGCCGCGGACGCGATCGTCATCGCCGACGTCGGCAACGTCCGGCCCGGCCAGCCCACGCTCACCATCGGCCTGCGCGGGTCGGTGACCGTCACCGTCGAGGCGCGGACCCTCGGCTCGGACAAGCACTCCGGCCAGTTCGGCGGCGCGGCACCCGACGCGCGCACGGCGCTCGTCCGGGCGCTCGCGGCGCTGCACGACGACCGCGGCGACCTGGTCGTCCCCGGGCTGCGCCGCGAGCCGTGGACCGGTTCGACGTACACCGACGACGAGTTCCGCGAGCTCGGCGAGGTCCTCGACGGCGTCCCGCTCGTCGGCACCGGCGACCTGGGCTCGCGCATCTGGTCCGGGCCGGCCGTGACGATCATCGGCTTCGACGCCCCGCCCACCACGTCGCCGCTCAACGCGGTCGCGTCGTCGGCCAAGGCCGTGCTCAACCTGCGCGTGCACCCCGCCCAGCCGGCCAAGGAGGCCGGGGAGGCGCTCGCGACCTTCCTGCGCGGGATCAAGCCGTTCGGCATCGAGCTCGACGTGCAGGTGGGTGAGGCCGGCAACGGGATCCTCGCGGAGACCGGCGGCCCCGCGTTCCGCGCAGCGGAGCAGGCGCTGCGCCTCGCGTGGGGTGCCGAGCCCGGGACCATGGCGCTCGGCGGCTCGATCCCGATCGTCATGTCCTTCCACGAGGCCCAGCCCGCCGCCGAGAAGATCCTGTTCGGCGCGAGCGACGGGTACTGCAACATGCACGGCCCCAACGAACGGCTGCTCATCGACGAGCTGCAGCGCACGATCGTCGCGATGGCGACGTTCTGGCGCGAGCTCGCGGCGACGAAGGAGAGCTGAGCATGAGCGCGACGACCGCCGAGAAGCCGTCCGGGGTCGCCCCGAAGAAGAAGCGCAGGCTCAAGTTCCCCACGGCGATCACCACGCTCGCGATCGTCACCGTCCTGGTGTGGGTCGCGGCGATCTTCATCCCGTCCGGCCAGTACCAGACCGACGAGACCGGAGCGCCGATCCCCGGCTCGTTCGAGGAGGTCCCCTCGCCGCTCGAAGGCTGGGACCGCATCCGCGAGCTCATCCTGTCGCCCGTCAACGGCCTGTACGGCATCCAGGACGGGACCACCGGTTTCGTCAACACCGAGAACGTCGGCCGGATGTTCGGCTCGATCGGTGTCGTCATGTTCATCATGGCGCTCGGCGCGTTCATCTCCGTGAGCTTCTCGACCCGCAGCCTCGAGGTCGCCGTCTCCTCGATGGCGCAGCGCCTCGGCTCGCGCGGGTGGCTGCTGATCGCCGCGATCATGGTGCTGTTCTCGCTGCTCGGCTCGACGATGGGCTTCTCGGTCGAGACGTTCGGCTTCTACCCGCTGCTCATCCCCTTGTTCCTCGCGCTCGGCTACGACCGCATGGTCGCCGCCGCCGCGATCATCCTCGGCGCGCTCACCGGGTCGATGGCCTCGACCGTCAACCCGTTCTCGATCGGTGTCGCGTCCGGCGAGGCCGGTGTGTCGATCGGCGACGGGATCGTGCTGCGCGTCGTCCTGTGGGTGCTGCTCACCGCGATCGCCGTGGCGTTCGTGCTGCGCTACGCGGCGAAGGTGCGCCGGGACCCGTCCGCGTCGATCGTCGGGTTCGCCGAGGTGGTGTCCGACGAGGAGGCCGACGCCTCGCCCGTCGCGCCCGGCACCAAGCTCGACCGCACGCAGACCTGGGTGCTCGTCATCACCGGTCTGACGTTCGCGCTGATGATCTTCTCCGTCATCCCCTGGTCGAGCATCTTCGGTGCCACCGCGGGCCCCGCCGAGGACGAGCTCGTCCACCAGACGACCACCGAGCCGTACTGGTTCGAGCTCGGTTGGTGGTTCCCGCAGCTCACCATGCTGTTCGTCCTGGCCGCCGTGCTCGTCGGCGTCGTCGCACGGATGGGCGAGGCCAAGATCGTCTCGCTCATCGGCCGCGGCGCAGCCGACATGATCGGCCCGGCGATCGTCATCCTCCTGGCGCGCGGCGTCTCGGTGATCATGACGAACACCGAGACGCTCGACACCGTGCTGCACGCGATGGAACGCGCCGTCGAGGGCGCGTCCGCCGCGGGGTTCGCGATCCTCGTGACGCTCGTCAACATCCCGCTCGCGTTCCTGATCCCGTCCTCGTCGGGTCACGCGACCCTGGCGATGCCGCTGCTCGCCCCGCTCGGCGACTTCGCCGGCGTCTCGCGCGCCCTCGTCATCACCGCCTTCCAGATGGGCCACGGGTGGATGCTGCTGTTCGCGCCCACGAACGCCGTCGTCGTCGGCGGTCTGGCGATCGCCAAGGTCGGCTACGACAAGTACCTCAAGTTCGTCTGGCCGCTCCTGGTGGTCAACCTCGTGCTGGTCGTCGCGGTCATCGGCATCGCCGCAGCCACGGGCTGACGCGCCTCCCGGGTGGGTCATCGTCGCGCTCGTCCGGGGGTTCAGCCGCCGGGGATTCTCCCCGAGCGCACGACCTCACCTCCTCGCGTCCGGAAGGTGTACGTCACGGTGGCGACCGAGCCCGTGACCGACGGAGCGCGAGCGCTGCCCCGCGAGGACTGAGGAGGTGGAGGCGCGGGCGGGTGGCGGACGATCGAGAGGTCGCGCTCGTGCACCACGTGGTGGTGGTACGAGCACAGCGTGATCCCGTTCTCGACCGACGTCACGCCGCGGTCGCGGTCCCACCAGCGGATGTGGTGGATCTCGCACCACCGGGCAGGACTGCCGCAGCCCGACCAGCCGCACCCGCCGTCGCGCGCGACGACTGCTCGCCGCAGGTGGCCGGAGTACAGCCGCTGCGTCCTGCCGACGTCGACGGGTCGGCTCTCGGCATCGACCACCACGCGCGTCAACGCGCAGTCGCACAGGATGCGGGCGACCTCGCTCACCGGGAGGGTCGTGCCGTCCTCGTCCGTCGCGGCCGGCACGCCTACGAGCGCCGCAGCGAGCTCCTCCGCGGGCGTGGTCGTGCGCCGGTCGACCGGGGCGGGCGCAGGAGTGGCGTCGTCGCGCGAGGCCTGCGCGAGCTCGTCGGCGGGCGTCGTCGCACGCCGCTCGTCCCGAGCGGGCCGAGGCGTGGCGCCCTCGCGCAGGGCGCGGGTGAGCGCGCGGAAGGTCTGCTCGCGGAGGACCACCGACACGTGCGGACGCGAGGCGGCCCCCGCCACGATCTCCGGCGCGGTGAGCGCGTGCTCGGCGAGCGCGACCAGAGCATCCGCGCGCCTCTGCTCCGTCGACCGCTCGTCGTCCTGAGCCGGGCGACCCGCCGCGGCCTCGAGCGCGAGCCGCAGCCGGTGTCCGGCACGCGCATCGAGCATGCCCTGCACGCGCGTGCCCGAAGGCAGGTCGGTGACGTACAGGTGCCGTCGCTCGCGCTGCGCGGCGTGCTCGCGTTCGACCGACACCGGGTCGGTCTGCGCGACGAACCGGTCGACCGCCTTGGCGTACTCCCGTCCGTCGAGCTGACGACCCAGAGCGACGAGCTCGCGCTGGGTCGCGGGCTCGGCGAGCGCCGCCGCGACGGCGGGTGTCGCGCGGGCGGCCACG
Source organism: Cellulomonas gelida (assembly GCF_006538725.1). Taxonomy (GTDB): domain Bacteria; phylum Actinomycetota; class Actinomycetes; order Actinomycetales; family Cellulomonadaceae; genus Cellulomonas; species Cellulomonas gelida. The sequence continues at coordinate 12,476 of NZ_BJLQ01000029.1, read as the reverse complement.
CGGGACAGCACCTCGACGTGCGTCGTCGACAGCTCCCGGGCCAGCAGCGCGTCCTCGAGCGCCGGCATGGACGTCAGGACGAGCGCCCCGCGCAGCTCAGCCCCCGCGGCTCCTGCCCCGGCCCTCGTGCTCCGGCCGCGCCACGCCGCGAGATCGCGGTCGCCGTGCCCCTGCCACGTCCCCGCAGCTTGCTCGGCATGCAGCAGGTGCGCCTTGGCCGCGGTGAGCGCCGCGACAGCCTCGTCGATCCGGGCGAGCACGGCGTGCCTGTCCGGGCGCTCCCACGACGTGGCCCCACGCGAGAGCTCCGCCAGCGCACGCGCCACCGCGCCGAGGCGGGCGGCCTCGTCGGCGGCGGCGACGCCCGTGCTCGGAGCGATCGCGACGTTCGAATGCATGTTCGAATCGTACCGACATGCCCCGACATGCCCGATCCGTCATCCACAGGCGCCTGACCCCAGCGAGCCGGCCACCGGACGCGTCAGGTTCGACGTCCGGTGGCCGGCGCGCGCGTCAGGAGCGGACCGCGCAGGTGACTCCGTTGAGCGTGAAGCTGGTGGGCCGGGGGTTCGCGCCGGTGAACGCACCGTTGAACCCGATGTCCACCGAGCCGCCCGCCTGGATCGCGCCGTTCCACGGGGCGTTGGTGACGGTGACCGCCTGGCCGCTCTGCGTGTACTCGCCCGACCAGCCGCTGGTCACCTGCTGGTTGCCGGGGAACGAGAACGCCAGGGTCCAGGAGCTCAGCGCGCTCGCCCGGGTGTTCGTGAGCTTGACGGACGCCGTGAACCCGGTCTGCCAGTCGTTCGTCGTGTAGGTCACGGCGCACCCGCCGGCGGGCGGTGCCGTCGGCGACGCGGTCGGTGTCGGCGTGGGCGTCGGTGTCGGCGTAGGCGTCACCGTGGGCGTGGGCGTGGGCGTGGGCGTGGGCGTGGGCGTGGGCGTCGGCGTCGGCGTCGGCGTCACAGTCGGTGTCGGGGTGGGCGTCGGTGTCGGCGGGGCGGTGGGCGAGACGCCCGTGCTCCCGACGACGATGCCGCGCCCGTTCGTGCCGATGTACACCCGCCCGAACACGTCCGGGTCACCCGTGATCGCGGACCCGGTCCACGCGTACTGGTGCTCGTCGTCGTTGATCCGCGTCCACGTCGACCCGTCGTCGATCGACCGGAAGAAGCCGCGCACGCCGTCGTACTGGGAGGTCGTGTAGATCGCCGGGTACGAAGCCCCCGGCGCCGCCTTGCCGAACCCGACCGCGCCGCCGTCGGTGAAGCCCGCGACCTTGGCGAAGGTCGTGCCGTAGTCCGACGAGCGCCACAGACCGTTCTCGGCAGCGAGCCACACGTGCCCGGCCTTGCCCGGGACCGCGCCGAACCGCACGTTGCCGGTGGTCGCGAACCCGGTCGCGGCGGACTGCGTGAACGTCGCGCCCGAGTCGCGCGAGGCGTAGAACCTGCCCGCCGAGAACGCGTAGAACGCCTTGGCGTCCTCGCGGTCGGACTCGACCCGCGCCTGCGCCGGCACGCCGGTCGCGGCGGTCCAGCTCGACCCGAGCGTCGTCGACCTGTGCACGCCTGCGCCCTCGGGCGACCACACGATCGTCGTGCCGTCCGCGGACATCGCGACCGTCCCGGAGCTCGTGACGCCCGCGGGCTCCTGCCCGGCCCACCACGACGAGCCCGACGAGGTCGAGACGCCGATGTGCGACTCCACGGTGCCCGAGACCGCGTAGCCGACCCGCACCATCGTCGCCGGGTTCTTCTCCGCGAAGTCCACCGACGACCCGCTGCCGTGGAACGGCTGCGTGAACTGCTTGGCGGGCACCTTGGTGATGTCCGTGTGCACGAAGCCGCCGAGGTCACCGAGCCCGGACACGAGCTCGACCGCGCCGGGCGGGGCCGCGAGGTCGAGGACCGAGGTCTCCTCGATGCCCTGCGCCTTGACGCTGATCCGCACCGTGCCGCCGGTGTCCCACGCGGTGAGGTTGTCGGTGCCGTAGATGGTGGCGCCCGTGCCGTAGAGCATGCGGTTCGAGTCGAACGGGTCGATCTCCAGCGACTCGGTCATCCAGCCGAGCTTGACGGCCGGCTCCGGGGGCTGCGGGTTCGTCGCGCCGAAGCCCAGCCACGGCGCGGCGGAGATGTCCTGCGAGTAGCGCAGCGAACGGTCCGGGTAGCCCGCCCAGTCCCAGATCCGCGTCCACGTCGCGCCGCGGTCGGTGGACCGGAAGATGATGACGTCCGGCCACCAGGAGACCTGCGTCGCGACCATGATCGTGTCGGGGTCCTGGCGGTCGATCGTGAGGCCCGAGTAGCCGTAGTACAAGTCGGAGTTCGACGACGGTACAGGTGAGATCTGCGTCCACGCGCCGCTCGTCGTGTCGAGGCGCCACACGTCGCCCTTGGCGCCGTCGTACGGGCCGCCGGTGTCGCTCGTCGCGATGTACAGCTGCTTGCCGACCTTGTCGAACACGCCCTTGTGCGGGAGGTAGCCGGTCGGCTGACCGGCGACGCGCGACCACGTCGTCCCGCCGTCCGTCGAGCGGTAGACGCCGTTCTGCTTGTCCGCGACGCCGACGTAGATCGTCTGGCTCCGGCTTCCGGCCGAGCCGCTCGTCGGGTCGAACGTCACCCACACCACACCCTGGTTCGACGTCAGGTAGGAGTTGCTCGACGTCGGGTCCTGCACGTAGTTGCCGGCGTTCGGGAAGCTCGTGACCTTGGCCCACGTGACACCCGAGTCGGTCGAGCGCCACAGGCCGTTGCCGCTCTCGGTGCCGAAGTACAGGACGCGGCTGTCGTTCGGGTCGATCTGCAGGCGCTCGCCCATGCCACGGCCCGGCATGTTGCCGCCGACCTTGAACGGCAGCTCGGTCTGCTGCCACGTCTCGCCGCGATCGCTCGATCGCAGGATCGCGCCGTTCTTGGGGTCCCAGTCGTTCGTGTAGGTGCCGACCGCCGCGTAGACGCGGTCCGGGTTGCGCGCGTCGGTGGCCAGCGACAGCACGCCGGTGCGGGACCAGTCGTCCCAGCCGATGTGGTCGAGCAGGGGGATCCAGCGCTTCGTCGTCTTGTCGAGGCGGTATGCGCCGCCGATGTCGGTCCGGGCGTAGACGAGGTCCTTCTCGCCCTGGTTGAAGACGATCCCGGGGACGAACCCGCCGCCGACGATCTCGACGTTGCTCCAGGTGTAGCCGGCCGCGTCGGGCGCGTCCGCGGCGCCCGCGGGACCGGCGGTCGCGGCGACCACCGCGACACCCGTCCCGACGAGCGCAGTCGCGAGGACGCACGCCGCCGCGCGCCTGGTGATCGATGCCGCGGGCAGGGACAGGGCGCGCATCCGCTCACTCCTTCGTGGCGTGCTGACCTGCCGAGAGGCCCCCGGCAGGACGCCGTCGACCCGTCAGGCGGCGCGGCAGCGGCGACGTTAATCGAAGCGCTTCGACCGGCCACACCCCGCAAAACGATTACGCCACCCGCCCCACCCCACCCAGGTCCCCCACCCGACCCTGCGCCTGCTCAGGCCTGCGCACGGGTTGGCCGGAGTGGGCGCTGGGTCGTTGCGGTGGTGGGTGGTGACCCAGGGGTTGCTCCGGCTGGGGCGCGGGTTGGCCGGAGCGATCACTGGGTCGGGGGGGGGAGGGGTCAGTTGAGGCGGAGGTCTGGGGGGTAGTGGGCGAGCATCGCGAGGTCGCCGCCCTGGCGGTGCAGCACGCGGCTCCACAGGGTCTCGGGGTCCGCGGTGAAGACGTCGGCGGGCTCCGACGGCACGACGAACCACGCACCCTCGCCGATCTCCTCCTCGAGCTGCCCGCCGCCCCAGCCCGAGTGCCCCGCGAAGATCCGCAGGCCCGTGAACCGCCCGACGACCGTCGACGGGTCCGCGTCCAGGTCCACGAGCCCGAACAGCCCCGTGAACCGGTCGACGAGGTGGTCGTCCGGCGGCTGCGCGGTGCCGTCGCCGCGCGCGCCGCCGGGCAGGAGGGCGCCGGCGAGCGGGCTGGACGAGGGATCTCCCGGCAACGGGTCCGACGAGGGGTCTCCCGGCCACGCGTCGGACGAGAGGTCCTCTGCGGGCGCGGTGGGTGACGCGGTCGGGGGGACCTCGCTCGCGGGCGGGGTGGGTGCGGGGGCGGTCGCCGAGGGCGGGGGTCGGCGGGCAGGGTCGGCGGCGGGGACCGCGATGCCGAGCGCGCCGTCCAGACCCACGGGTCCGCCCTGGAACAGGCCGTCAGGGTGACTGACCACGTCCTGCCACCCGGGGAGCACGGCGTCCACCTCGACGGGCAGCGGGCGGTTGAGCACCACGCCGAACGCGCCCTCGTCGTTGTGGTCGAGCAGCAGGACGACCGTGCGGTGGAAGTTGGGGTCGACGAGGTGCGGCGAGGCCACGAGCAACCGTCCGCTGAGGGTCATGCCTCCATCATCAGCGGTCGGACGGCCGTCGCCACCCGACAAAGGGCGCGCCGGCGCCGGGCGTTCCGGCACGTCCCGACAGCGGCAGGCCTAGACCTGCAGCCCGATCAGCCACACCGCGCCGAGCGTGAGCCCCGCGAGGGTGACCAGCCCGAGCACCAGCACCCACAGCGCGCCCGGGGTGTGCGTCAGGCCGCCGAGCAGGCCCGCGTCGGAGGTGTCGCGGCCGCCGCGTCGCCGCGAGTCTCGTCGTGCCGACTGCATCTCGAGCACCGCGCGCGGGGCGCCCAGCAGGAAGAACCAGGTGACGACGTACGCGAACACGGCCTGCACGTCGGGCGAGCCCCACCCCGTCACGACGACGAGCGCGGCGAGACTCACGAGAACGGCCCACAGCCCGTACCAGTTGCGGATCGCGACGAGCACGAGGACGACGAGCACGAGCAACGCCCACAGCAGCGCCAGGTGGTACCCGCGCGACAGCAGCCACGCGGCGCCGACGCCCACGACCGTCGGCGCGGGGTACCCCGCGAACGCGGTCGCGATCATGCCGGGCCCGCGGGGCTTGCCGCGCGAGAGCGTCAGGCCGGACGTGTCGGAGTGCACCCTGATCCCGGACACCTGGCGCCCGACGAGCAGCGCGACGCCCGCGTGCCCGGCCTCGTGCACGATCGTCAGCGCGTGCCGCGCGACCCGCCACGCCACAGGCACGGTCAGCGCGACGAGCACCGCGACGGCCGTGGCGACCACCACCCACGTCTGCGGCACCGGGCTCGCCGTCGTCACGTCCGCCCAGGTCTCGCGCAGCCAGTCCACGGGCGTGAGCGTACGGGGAACATCGGCAGCCACGGCCCGGTTGCTCCCCACATGCGTGCCATCGCCTACAGCAAGTACGGCCACAGCGACGTCCTGGAGCTCGTGGACCTCCCCGTCCCGAAGGTCGGTCCCGACTCGGTGCTCGTCGCGGTCCGGGCCGCGTCGGTCAACCCCGTCGACTGGAAGGTCCGCGAGGGCTACCTCGACGGGCTCATGGACACGACCTTCCCCGTGGTCCCGGGATGGGATGTCGCGGGGGTCGTCGAGCGCGTGGGGCTCGACACCCCGGAGCTGAGCGTCGGCGACGAGGTCTACGGCTACGTCCGCAAGGACTGGATGCACGGGGGGACGTTCGCGCAGTACGTCGCGGCTCCGGTGCGCACGCTCGCGCGCAAGCCCGCGACGCTGTCGTTCGAGGAGGCCGCCGCGGTCCCGCTCGCGGGGCTCACGGCGTTCCAGACGATCGAGCGCGCCGGTGTGCGCGAGGGCCAGACCGTGCTCGTGCACGCGGCAGCCGGCGGCGTCGGTCAGTTCGCGGTGCAGATCGCCGCGGCGCGCGGTGCCCGGGTGATCGGCACGGCGTCTGCGCGGAACCACGAGCACCTGAGCGCGCTCGGTGCGCAGCCGGTCGCGTACGGCGCCGGGCTGGTCGACGACGTGCGTGCGCTCGCGCCGGACGGGGTCGACGTGGTCCTGGACTACGGCACCGACGACCTCGTCGGGACCACGAGGGCGCTGCTGCGGCCCGGGGGGAGCGTCGCGTCGATCGTCGACGCGAAGGCGCGCGACGAGCTCGGCGGGCACTACGTGTGGGTGCGGCCGAGCACGCCGGACCTCGAGGCGCTCGCGGCCCTGATCGACGCCGGCCAGGTGCGCGTCGACGTGGCGGAGGTGTTCGACCTCGCCGACGCCGCCGCGGCGCACGAGGCGAGCCAGTCGCTGCACGTGCGCGGCAAGGTCGTCGTCCGGGTCTGACGCGCCGGGTGCGGGTGGCCGCGCGGGGTGGTCGGCGGGGCTGGCGCAGGACGTGCTCGGCCGTCGCGCTCGGGGGCGGCTAGCGTGACCGTCCATGGCGATCCGCTGGACGACCGCGATGCTCGACCTGCCGCCCGCCGACCTGGACGCGACGCTCGCGTTCTGGCTGGGCGTGACGGGCACGAGCCTGTCGCCGTGGCGGGGTGACGACGACGAGTTCGCGACGCTCGTCGCCCCGGACGGTGACGACTTCCTGCGCGTGCAGCGGTTCGCCGACGGGCCGCGCGTGCACCTGGACCTGCACGTGGGCGACGACGAGGCGGTGCGCGCCGAGCTCGTGCGCGCGCTGGCGCTGGGGGCGGGCCTCGAGCACGACGCGCGCACGCACGTGGTGCTGTCCTCGCCCGGCGGCTACGTCTTCTGCCTGGTCAGGGACGCGGGGCACGCGCGCCGGCCGGGGGCGGTGCGGGTGCAGACCCCGGCCCGGTCCGACGAGCCCCGCGCGGTCGCGACGGCGCTCGTCGACCAGCTCTGCCTCGACGTCCCGCGCGCGAGCTTCGCGGCGGAGGTCGAGTTCTGGTCCGCCCTCACGCGGTGGCCCGCGCACACCGGCAGCCGCGACGAGTTCGTCGTGCTCGACCGCCCCGACGGCATGCCGCTGCGCCTCATGGTGCAGCGCCTGGGCGACGACGACCCGCGCCGCGAGGTCACCGCGCACCTCGACCTCGCGACGACGCGCCGTGCCGCGCTCGCACGCGTGCACGTCGCCGCGGGCGCGCGCGTGCTCGCGGACGGACCCCGCTGGACGACGCTCGCGGACCCGTCCGGCCACCCGTACTGCCTGACCGACCGCGACCCGACGACGGGCCGCCTCCCCGACTGACCGGGCACCCGCCCGACCGCATCGCGCTCGCTCGTCGGACCTCGGGCCGACCGACGAGCCGGCTCAGCCGACCAACGGCGTGCGCGCGGTCGCCGAGGCGAAGCCGAGCCAGGTGTGGCGGTTGCCCGCCCAGCACCACCCGACCTTGGGGGCGTCGCGCCGGTCCCGTCCGTCGCGCCCGGTGCCGTTCGAGATCCACAGCGCGGGCGTGCGCGCGTCCAGCCGGCCGTTCGCCTTGGTGAGGCGCGAGCCGATCGTCATGAAGCAGTGGTTGCGCTCGAGCACGTCGGGCGCCTGGAGCACCCAGTGGACGCCCTCGGCGAGCGTGAGCGGCGTGCGGCCGCGCGCCGTGAGGGCGGGCAGCGCCTCGTCGGGCGACCAGTTCGCGAGGTCGTCGCCGCGGTCGAGACCGGACACCACGTAGGCCCGCGCGAGGGGAGGTGCCGGGACGTCGAGCCCCGCGAGCGGCTCGAACTGCGCGACGTCGGTCATGTCCTCGACGACGAAACCCGCTCGCTCGCCGCGCCGCAGCAGCGGGGCGAGCGCCGCGACCGGCGCGAGCTCGGGCGGGACGACGAGCAGGCTGCCGGGTGCCGGGTCGGCCGTGCGGGCCAGGCCACGCAGGTCGTCGGCGGCGAGGCCCGCGAGCTCCGCGACGCCGAGCGCGACGAGGCGCTCGGCCTGGTCGACGAGGGACGGCAGGGGCGGTACGGAGGACTCCGCGGTCGGCGACGACCAGCGGCTCGTCGCGTCGATGGGGATCGTCGTGGGCACGGTCATGGCGGTGGACCTCCGCAGGCTCGTCGGGAACGCGGCGCAAGAAGGTTCAACGCGCCGCGCGTCCGGTTCGTGCCCCGGCGCCGGGTGAAGCGGGCGGCCGGACGCCTGCTCAGACGCCCTGCACGTCGTCGAGCCACCCGGCCATCTCGACGGCGTCCCGCGGGGGCGTGCCGACGACCTCGCGGACCTGGATCGGCTGCGCCAGCGGGCGGCCACCGCGCCCGGGCACCGCCGAGACGAGCGCGGCGATCTCGAGCGCGCGCTCGACCGTCGCCGTCTCGACCACCTGGAACCCCGCGACCCACTCGCTGAACTCCGCGAACGGACCTTCGGTGACGCTCGTCGCGTCGCGGCCCGACGAGCGCACCACGTAGGAGACGTCCGGCCCGGACAGGATCTCCCCGCCGACGAGCTCGCCCGTCGCGGCGAGGTCGTCGTTGAGGCGCCGGTAGTAGGCCATGTGCGCGTCGACCTCGTCGGGCGTCCACTCCTCCATGGGCGTCGGGTCGGTCCCGGGCTGGAAGTCGACGATGAGCAGGTAGCGCGGCATGGGTGTCTCCCTCGGCTGGTGCTGGTGCTGTCCTCAGCGTGACGCGCGAGGGGCCGCATGTTCGACAGCTGCGGCGCGTCGCCGCTGCGCGCGCTACCGAGCGGGCAGGCGGGGGTCGTCCGGGGAGACGGGCTCGAGGTGCTCGGCGATCTCCCGGAGCTGCGCGAGGTCCGCCCCCGCCACGACGAGCCGGTAACTCGCGTCCGCAGTCGACCACCGCAGGCCCGCACCCCCCTGCTCCTGCGGCAGGTACAGCGCGCGCACGCCGGCGACGGTCGTGTACTCCTGCTCGCCCGGCCAGGACGCGCGGGCGTCGACGGGCGTGCGGGCGGGGCTCGTGACCTCCAGGTACACGTAGCCACCCTCGTCGTACTGCACCGTCCACCGGTACACCGTCCCCGTCGGGTCGTGCGGCGGGACCGGGACGGCCACGTAGTCGTCCGGGACGGCGGCCAGGCCCGTGTCGTCGAGCGCGGAGTCGAGCGTCGCGACGAGCTCCGGCACGGTCATGCCGTTCGCCTCGACGAACCAGCGGATCCCGTCGTCGTCGGTCCAGGCCACGTAGTGGTGCCCGGCGGGCGGGCTCAGCACGTGCGCGGCGAACCCGCGGACCGTCGCGTCGTCGAGGGTCGGCCCGACGCCCCGGAACGGCTCGGTCACGTCGCGGTAGACGACGATGCCGCGTCGGCCGGGCTCGTCGTGCAGGACCGCGACCGGGATCGCGTCGCAGACGCCCGGGCCCGAGCTCACCGCGGAGTGCTCGGGCACCCGGTCCCCGACGAGGTGCAGCAGCCCACGCACGGCGGGGATCCTCGCCCACTGGTCGCGCGCGACGGGCCGGTCGGGGTCCGCCGGGCCGGGTACCGGGTCCTGCTGGTTGGAGCAGTTCTCACCGACGGCCGCGGCCGGGATGACGCCGAGGATGCGCGCGACGGGTGACGGCGTCTCGGTCTCACCGCGGCCGAGGACCGGCACGACGACCGCGAGCGCGGCCGCTGCCACGGACAGGCCGGCGACGAGCACGACGCGACGCGTGCGGCGACGCGCCCGACCGAGGCTCACGACCTCGCGGCGGTCGGCCTCGACCCGAGCCCTGGCCCGGTCGAGAGAGGTCGGGTCGACGGCAGCGGGTGCCACGTCGACGAGGACGGACCACGGGTCTCGCGTCATGGCTGGACTCCCAGGTTCAGGGCGCTCGCGGGCGACGGGGCGGGATCGGGTGCGTGGGCGGGGCCGTCGGCGGCCGCGGTGAGCCTTCGACGCGCGCGGGACAGCCGCATCCGGAACGTCGCGGGACTGCACCCGGCGACGCGCGCGGCGTCGACCGGCCCGAGCCCGTCCCAGCCGACGAGGAGCAGTGCCTCGCGCTCCCGCCCCGTGAGCTGGGCCAGGGCGGCCAGCAGGCTCTCGCGCTCACCGACGGGCACGTGCGGGTCGTCGTCGCGGTCCACGAGGTGGGCGACGCGCGTCAGCTCGGCCTCGAGCGCCCTGCGACGCGACGACGACCGCCGCGCGTTCGCGATCGTGTTCCGGGCGACGACCAGCAGCCACGGCAGGGCCGGGTCCGGGACGTCGGCCAGTCGGCGCCACGCCACCAGGAACGCCTCGGCGACGACGTCCTGCGCGCCCTCGACGCCGACGTGCCGGGCCGCGTACGCCTGCACGCGCGCGGCGTGCTCGTCCCACAGGGACGCGAACCTCACCGCGGCGATGTCGGGCGCCAGGCGTTCCGCTCGAAGGATGCTCACATCCATGCAGTGTCCGGCAGCGTCGGGATGTCACATCGCCGATCGCCCGGGCGGACTCGGCGCGCCTCGCGACCGGGAGCACGGGCTACTGCATTCGGGGGAACTGCCCACCGCGAAAGGCGCGAACGGGACGGTCTGCGCACCATGGGTGATCAGTTGCCGCGCGAAACGGATGCGGGAGGCGCCGATGTCGCAGATGCAGCACGACGAGGACAACCACACCGAGGGCCTGCTCACGCCGGGGGAGGTGGCCTCCCTCTTCCGGGTGGACCCGAAGACCGTGACGCGCTGGGCGCGCGCGGGCAAGCTCTCGTCGATCCGGACGCTGGGCGGGCACAGGCGGTACCGGGAGTCCGAGATCCGGGCGGCGCTGAGCGAGCCTCCGACGCCGGCCCCGCCGGGCGACTAGCGAGCGCACTTTCCGCGAGCGCCCGAGGACAGCGCTCTGTCCTGACACCGCTCTGCCGGGTCCGAGGGCAAAGCGCTCCGCGGCTGACAGTGGTGCCCGATAGAGTGCCGAGGTCCCGCTGTGGACACCCGTCTCGCAGGCTGGAAGCCGCTCGGCAGGGTGCCGGCTCGTCGCCGTACGCAGGCGCGAGCGCGTCGGGGACGCGACCGCGCCGTGAGGGCTGAGCCGCCCGGCAGACGCGGGTCACGCTGGATCAGGCACGCGACGAAGGGGGCCGACGGATGGCTGCGCGGAGACGGACGATCGCGACGACGGCTGTGATCGCCCTGGTCACGACGTTGGGCGTGACCGCCTGCACGGACTCCCCGCCGGGACCGCAGGACGCGGCGACGGCGCTCGCGGCCGGCCTGCAGTCGGGTGCGCTGGACGGCGTCGCGTTCGCGGCGGGCACGACCGCGGCCCAGGCGGAGCAGCAGCGCACCGACGCGTTCGACGACGTGCTCGCGACGTTCGGTGACGACGCCCTGCGTGTGACCGTCGTGCGCGCGCAGCAGGACGAGGACGACGACGCGCTCGCCGAGGCGGTCCTCGGCTTCACGTGGTCCCCAGGCGGGGAGGCGGGCTCGACGACTGCCGCCGACACGAGCCGCCGGTGGACGTACACGACGACCGCACGCCTCACGCGCGACGACGAGGACGTCTGGCGCACCAGCTGGACCCCGGCGATCCTCGCGCCCGGCCTCACGGACACCGAGGACCTCGTCCTGACCCGTCAGACCCCCGAACGCGCGAACGTGCTGGGCGCGGCCGACGAGGTGCTGGTCGAGGCGCGGGACGTGCTCCGGATCGGCATCGACAAGACCCTGGTCCCCGCGGCCGAGGCGGGCGAGGCCGCGCGGGGCCTGGCCGCGGCGCTCGACATGGACCCCGACGAGTACGCCAAGCGCGTCGAGTCGGCGGGGCCCAAGGCGTTCGTCGAGGCGATCGTCGTCCGTCGCGAGGACGGGAGCTACGACGTCGAGGCGTTGCGCGCGCTGCCGGGCGTGAACGCGGTGAAGGACTCGCTGCCGCTCGCACCCACGCGCACGTTCGCGCGGCCCATCCTCGGCACGGTCGGCCCGGCCACGGCTGAGGTGGTCGAGAAGTCCGAGGGCGCGATCCGGGCGGGCGACCTCACGGGCCTGTCGGGGCTGCAGCGCCAGTTCGACGCGCAGCTGCGCGGTACCCCGGGCCTGCGCATCGAGGCCCGTGGGATCGAGGGCAGTGCCACCGAGGGTCAGGCGCGCGCGCTCTTCACGGTCGAGCCGAAGCCCGGCGAGCCGCTGCGCATCACGCTCGACCCGCTCGTGCAGCAGTCGGCCGAGAACATCCTGGCGAGCGTGGGGCCCGCGTCGGCGATCGTCGCGATCCGGCCCTCGTCGGGGGACGTGCTCGCCGCCGCGAGCGGTCCCGGCAGCGAGGGCCTGTCGACCGCCACGCTCGGCCAGTACGCGCCCGGCTCGACCTTCAAGGTGGTCAGCGCGCTCGCGCTCCTGCGCTCGGGCCTCACGCCCGACAGCACGGTGACCTGCCCGGACGGCATCACGGTCGAGGGTCGACGCTTCGACAACTTCCCCGACTACCCGGCGGCGTCGCTCGGCGACGTCCCGCTGCGCACCGCGTTCGCGAACTCGTGCAACACCGCGTTCATCGGTCTGCGGGACGCCGCACCGCAGGACGCGCTGGTCGACGCCGCGGGATCGCTCGGGCTGCTGCCGGCGCAGTCGCTCGGCTTCTCGTCGTTCGTCGGTGCGGTCCCCTCGGACTCCGGCGGCACCGACCACGCCGCGACGATGATCGGGCAGGGCCGCGTGCTCGCCTCACCGCTCGGCATGGCGGCCGTGGCCGCGTCCGTCGCGGCGGG
>NZ_BJLQ01000028.1 GCF_006538725.1 Cellulomonas gelida | reverse complement strand
GGAGTCATGAGCGTGCTCACGGCGCCCACGACAGCGCTGCACCCCGATCGTCTGCTGCCGTTCGAGAGGGAGCTGCGGCCCATCGCCCGGCGCCTGTACGAGCAGGTGCAGCACCTGCCGATCCTGTCGCCGCACGGGCACGTCGACGCGCGGCTGCTGGTGGACGACGAGCCGTTCGCCGACCCGACGAGCCTGCTCCTGACGCCCGACCACTACGTCACGCGACTCCTGCACGCCTCGGGCGTCGCGCTCGACGAGCTCGGCGTCGGCCAAGGCCCGCTCGCGGAGGACGCGGCGCGGCGCGCCTGGCGGCACCTGTGCGAGCACTGGGCGGTCTTCCGGGGGACACCGGTGCGGTACTGGCTCGAGTCCGAGCTCGCCGAGGTCTTCGGGATCGAGGCGCAGCCCGGCCCGGCCACGGCCGACGCGATCTTCGACCGGATCTCGGCGTGCCTGCGGGAGCCGCAGTTCCGCCCGCGCGCGCTGTTCCGTCGCTTCGGCATCGAGGTGATGGCGACGACGGACGACCCCACCGACGACCTCGCCGCGCACCTGATCCTCAGCGCGGACCCGACCTTCGAGGGGCGCGTCCTGCCGACGTTCCGTCCCGACCGGTACCTCGAGTCGGGCCGGTCGGCGTGGGTCGACGACGTGACGCGTCTGGGCGCGACGGCGGGCGTCGACACCGGCACGTACGCCGGCTGGGTCCTGGCGATGGAGCAGCGTCGCGAGCACTTCCGCGCCCACGGGGCGGTGTCGGCGGACCACAGCCACGAGGACGTCGGCACCGCTGCGCTCGACGCCGCGGACGCGGAGCGGCTGTACGCGCGGGCGGTGCGACGTGAGATCGACCCGGCGGGTGCGACGGCACTGCGTCGCCACATGCTGCTCGAGATGGCGCGCATGTCCGTCGACGACGGGCTGACCATGACGCTGCACCCGGGCGTCCGGCGCGGCCACCACGGCCCGACCCTGTCCCGGTTCGGCCCCGACACCGGGCACGACATCCCGCTGCGCGGCTCGTTCACCGACGAGCTGCGGCCGCTGTTCGAGCGGTACGGCACCCACCCGAACCTCAGGCTGGTGCTCTTCACGCTCGACGAGAGCACGTTCTCCCGTGAGCTCGCACCGCTCGCGGGCTTCTACCCGTCGGTGTACGTCGGTGCGCCGTGGTGGTTCCTCGACGCACCGGACGCGGTGCGACGGTGGCGGTCGGCCGTCACCGAGACCGCGGGGCTGTCCCGGACGAGCGGGTTCATCGACGACACGCGTGCGCTGTGCTCGATCCCGGCACGGCACGACATGGCGCGGCGCCTGGACGCGGGCTACCTCGCGCGCCTGGTGGCCGAGCACCGCCTGAGGGAGGACGAGGCCGCGGAGGCGATCGTCGACCTGGTCGACGGACGCCCTCGTGAGGTGTTCCGGCTCTGAGGGTCTCGGGAGGGGACGAGGCGAGGCCCGGACCGTCGAACGGTCCGGGCCTCGTCGTCGAGTGGGGCGGGCTCAGCGCACCGCGCCGGCGCCGTGCTCCTCGAGCAGTCGGTCGGTCTCGTCGTGCACGTGCGTCGCGAGCTCGGCGAACTTCGGAGCGTGCTCGCGGGCGTGGTGGGCGCAGAACAGGAGCTCGCCCACGGGGAGCACCACGCGGACGTAGGCCTGGGCACCGCAGCGGTCGCAGCGGTCGGCTGCGGTGAGCGGTTCGGTCGTTGTCGCTGTCACGTCTCCATACAACCATCAGCCCGCACTTTCCATCCCCTCGGAAGCGGGTGGTTCGCTGTCCGCGTACGGAAACGTCACACGATCGTGATGCAGCCGACACGCAAGGGACCTTTGGCGCACGTCGCGGCGCCCGTCGCAGCGACCGTCGACGGTCGCCGCCCTCGCGATCGCGCGGCTGCGCGAGCGGCATGGCAGCCAGGGTCTGTGGGCGTGCGCGGCTACGATCTCACGCGTGACGACGACCTCCTCGCGCTCGGACTACACCGCCCGGCACCTCTCGGTGCTCGAAGGGCTCGAGGCCGTCCGCAAGCGACCCGGCATGTACATCGGCACGACCGACAGCCGCGGCCTCATGCACTGCCTGTGGGAGATCATCGACAACTCGGTCGACGAGGCGCTCGGTGGCCACGGCGACCGCATCGAGGTCGTGCTGCACGCCGACACCTCGGTCGAGGTCCGTGACAACGCGCGCGGCATCCCGGTCGACGTCGAGCCGAAGACGGGCCTGACGGGTGTCGAGGTCGTGTTCACCAAGCTGCACGCGGGTGGCAAGTTCGGCGGGGGCTCGTACGGCGCGTCGGGCGGTCTGCACGGCGTCGGTGCCTCGGTCGTCAACGCGCTGTCGGCACGGCTCGACGTCGAGGTCGACCGCGACGGCAAGACGCACCGCATGACGTTCCACCGCGGCGAGCCCGGGACGTTCGACGACCGCGCGGGCCGCTCGCCCGAGTCGCCGTTCGAGCCGTTCGTCTCCGGGTCGGAGCTCGCGGTCGTCGGGAAGGTCGCGCGGGCCCGGACCGGGACGCGCGTGCGGTACTGGGCGGACCGGCAGATCTTCCCGAAGTCGGCCGTGTTCGCGTACGACGAGCTCGTCACGCGCGCTCGCCAGACGAGCTTCCTGGTGCCCGGCCTGACGATCGTCGTGCGCGACGAGCGCGGCCTGCCCGGCACCCCGGGCGCCGACGGCCCGCACGAGGAGACGTTCTGCCACACGGGTGGTGTCGTCGACTTCGTCGACCACCTCTCGCCCGACGCGCCCGTGACGGACACGTGGCACCTGACCGGCTCGGGCACGTTCACCGAGACGGTGCCGGTGCTCGACGAGAAGGGCCACATGACCCCGCGCGAGGTGCAGCGCACGTGCGAGGTCGACGTCGCGGTGCGCTGGGGCACCGGGTACGAGACCGAGCTGCGCACGTTCGTGAACATCATCTCGACGCCCAAGGGCGGCACGCACCAGGCCGGCTTCGAGGCGGGGCTGCTCAAGACGCTGCGCAAGCAGGTCGAGGCGAACGCGCGTCGCCTGAAGATCAGCGCGAAGGACGCGGCGACCGAGCGCATCGACAAGGAGGACGTGCTCGCCGGCATGACCGCCGTGCTGACGGTCCGCCTGTCCGAGCCGCAGTTCGAGGGCCAGACCAAGGAGGTCCTGGGGACCGGGCCCGTGCGCGGGATCGTCGCGAAGGTCGTCGAGCAGGAGCTCGGCGCGGTCTTCTCCTCGAGCAAGCGCGAGCACAAGGCGCACAGCGCGGCGCTGCTGGACAAGGTCGTGGGGGAGATGCGCGCACGCCTGTCGGCGCGCAAGCAGAAGGAGATCTCGCGCCGCAAGAACGCGCTCGAGTCGTCCTCGCTGCCCGCCAAGCTCGCCGACTGCCGGATCGACGACGTGGGCCGCAGCGAGCTGTTCATCGTGGAGGGCGACTCCGCGCTCGGCACGGCCAAGCTCGCGCGCTCGTCGGACTTCCAGGCGCTCCTGCCGATCCGCGGCAAGATCCTCAACGTCCAGAAGGCCTCGATCACGGACATGCTGAAGAACGCCGAGTGCGCGGCGATCATCCAGGTGATCGGCGCGGGCTCGGGGCGCACGTTCGACCTCGAGGCGGCGCGCTACGGCAAGATCGTGCTGATGACCGACGCCGACGTCGACGGTGCGCACATCCGGACGTTGCTGCTCACGCTGTTCTTCCGCTACATGCGACCGCTCGTCGAGGAGGGTCGCGTCTACGCGGCCGTGCCGCCGCTGCACCGCATCGAGCTGAGCGGCGTGCGGGGCGACGCCGACAAGTACGTCTACACCTACTCCGAGACCGAGCTCGCGGCGACGCTCAAGAAGCTCGACAAGGCCGGGAAGAAGTACAAGGACGACATCCAGCGGTACAAGGGCCTCGGTGAGATGGACGCCGATCAGCTCGCGGAGACGACCATGGACCCGCGGTTCCGCACGCTGCGTCGCGTGACCGTCGACGCGGCCCAGCGCGCCGAAGAGGTCTTCGAGCTGCTCATGGGCTCGGACGTCGCGCCGCGCAAGGACTTCATCGTCGCCGGGGCGCACGGGCTGGACCGCAGCCGCATCGACGTCTGACGGGGGGCTCGACCGCACGCATACCGGCGTGGGCGGGCAATTGCCGTTGCCTGCGCCCGGAGGGTCGTCGGAGCATGGGCGCATGCCTGCCGCCGACCAGACCGCCCTGACGACGTCGCCCATCGCCGAGCGGGCACAGCCGCCGGCCGAGGCACGGCGTCCCTCCGAGGCCCACGGGCTCGCCTGGCGCGCCCTCACGCTCGACGACGTCCCCGACCTCACGCGGCTCGTCACCCAGATCGAGGAGGCGGACGGGGAGCCGTTCCGCACGTCGCAGGACGAGGTCGCCGAGAAGTTCGACGGCGACTGGAAGGACCCGGCGCGTGACACGCTCGGGGGGCTGGACCCGTCCGGCGCGTTGCGCGCGTGGGCCCAGGTGACGCAGCCGCCGGGTGACACGACCACGGTGCGGACGTTCCTCGAGGGCGGCGTGGACCCGCAGTGGCGCGGACGGGGGATCGGGCGCGACGTGCTGGCCTGGCAGATCGACCGCGCGCGACAGGTCCTGGCGGCCACGGGCAAGGACGTGCCGGGGCGGATCGGCGCGTTCGCCTCCGAGCAGGCGGCGGCGTCGATCGACCTGCTCCGAGCGGCCGGGCTCGCGCCGATCCGCGTGTACTCCGAGCTGCGGCGTCCGCTCGACGTCGCGCTCCCGCAGGTGCCGGCCCCGCAGGGCGTGAGCGTCGTGGCGTGGAGCGAGGACCGCGACGACGACGTGCGCCTCGCGCACAACGAGTCGTTCGCGTCGCACTGGGGCAGCGAGCCGCAGACCGCCGAGGCGTGGCGCAGCGGGCGCAGCCAGTTCGCCCCGCAGTGGAGCCTGCTCGCGGTCGACGACACGACCGGTGAGGTCGCGGCATATCTCCTCTCGGGCCGGTACGAGCAGGACTGGGAGATCGCGGGGCACAGCTCGGGCTACGTCGAGCTGCTCGGGGTCCGTCCTGCCTGGCGGCGCCGGGGGATCGCCCCCGCGCTCCTGGCGGGCGTCATGGCGCGGTTGCGGGCGGACGGGATCGAGTACGCCGAGATCGGCGTCGACACCGAGAACCTGTCCGGGGCGCTGGGCCTGTACACCTCCCTCGGGTTCGCTCCGTTCCACCGCTCGACGCTCTACACGATCGAGCTCTGAGGGGACGCGGGGGCCGCACCCGGGCAGGTCAGGGCTCGCCTGCCCGGGCGTCGCCGGCCCGCGGTGCCGCGGGATAGCATCGCGCCGGGCGGACGACGAGGTCCGCCGTCGTGCTGCCGGCCCGCCGGCGGGAAGGACGCCCCGATGCCCTCGTCGGTCGCGCTGCGCTGGTGGTCCGTCGGCTACGTCGTGCTCGTCGTCGTGCACCTGGGTGCGCTGCTCGCGGACGCCGCCGTCCTCGCCGACGTGACGCAGTGCCTGCTCATGCCGACCCTCGCCGGTGCTCTCTGGGCCGCGACCCGCTGGCCACGCGGGCACCTCGTCACCTGGGCGTTCGGGGGCCTCGTCGCGTCGTTCCTCGGCGACTTCACGCCCCGGTTGCTCGACGGCGACGCGGCGTTCCTGGCGATGGTCGGGTGCTTCCTGCTCGCTCAGGTGTCCTACGTGGTCGCGTTCGCCCCGCGCGTCCGGCGCAGCGTCGTGCGCACGGCGCCCGCCTGGCTCGTGGTCTACGCCGGCGTGCTCGTCGGGCTCGTCGCACTGTGCGGCCCTCACGCCGGGACGCTCCTGGTCCCCGTCGCGGTCTACGGCGGGGTCCTCACCGCGATGGCGGTGCTGGCGACCGGGCTCGGACCGCTCGGGGCCGCGGGTGGTGCGGTGTTCCTGGTCTCCGACGCGCTCATCGCGCTCGGCCGGTTCGTGCCGGGCTGGGACCTGCCCGGTCAGGACGTGTGGGTCATGCTGACGTACACGGTCGGCCAGGCGCTGCTCGTCGCGTCGGTCGCGTCGGACAACCGCGCGCGGCGGGCCACGCGCCCCGCGGCGAGTGCCGCGCAGACGCAGACGCAGGCCCCCAAGCGCGACAACGTGGTCGCGTTCGTCACCGCCCGCCGCGGTCTCGAGGTCTGAGTCAGCCGATCGCGTGCAGCGGCGCGTGCAGCGCCGTGCCGGACATGTCGCGTCGCGGGTCGGGTGCCGGGAGGTCGACGGGCTGGCCCGCCGACCCGCACGCCCAGGCAGGCGCGGGCCCGACCCACGCGAGGATGAGCGCGTCCTCACCCTTGAGGAACCGGTGCGAGCGCACACCACCCGTCGCGCGGCCCTTGCCGGGGAAGACCTCGAACGGCGAGACCTTCGCCGAGCCGGCCTGCGTCCCGGGCAGCGCGGACGACGAGCCCGAGACGGTGACCACGACTGCGTCGGTGGCCTGCGCCGCGGACAGACCCGCGAACGCGACGACGCGCTGGCCCGCGGCGAGCTTGATCCCCGCCATGCCGCCCGCGGCACGGCCCTGCGGTCGGACCTGGGTCGCACCGAAGTGCAGCAGCGAGGAGTCCGACGAGACGAGCACGAGCTCGTCGTCGTCCGTGACCTGGCTCGCGCCGACGACCTCGTCGCCGTCCTTGAGCCCGATGACCTCCCACGCGTCCCGGTTGTTCGGCACGTCGCCCGCGGTGACGCGCTTGACCACACCCTGCGCGGTCGCCAGCGCGAGCGTCGGTGCGTCGGGCGCGAGCGAGGCGAGCGCGACGACCCGCTCGCCCGGATCGAGCGCCACGACCTCGCTGAGCGGCACGCCACCGCCGAGCGACGGCGCGCCGTTCGTCGGCGGGAGCGCGGGCAGGTCGAGCATCGGCACGCGCACCAGCCGACCGCGCGACGTGACGGCGCCGATCTCGGCGCGGGTGGTCGTCGCGATCACCGACGCCAGCACGTCGTGCTTGGCCCGGCGCGTGTCCGGCGTGCGCTCGAGCGGCTCGTCGGTGGCCGTGCGCGCCAGCAGGCCCGTGCCCGACAGGAGCGCCCAGCACGGGGTGTCCGCGATCTCGAGGGCGACCGCGGGGGCGCGCGACGAGCCCTTCGCCGCCGCGGCGCCGGTGACCGCGGAGCCGCCTGCGGACTCGAGCAGGATCGTGCGTCGGGGCGTCCCGTACGTCGCGGCGACCTGCGCCATCTCGTCGGACACGAGCGTGCGCAGCCGCAGGTCGTCGGCGAGGATCGCGCGCAGCTCGTCGATCTCGGCCTCGAGCTGCTCCTTCTCGCGCTCGAGCTCGAGACGGGAGAACTTCGTCAGGCGGCGCAGGCGCAGCTCGAGGATGTACTCGGCCTGAGGCTCGGACAGGTCGAAGACGGAGCGCAGCCGCGCCCGGGCGGCCTCGGCGTCGTCGGACGTGCGGATGACCTGGATGACCTCGTCGATGTCGAGGATCGCGATCAGCAGGCCCTCGACCAGGTGCAGCCGCTCGAGGCGCTTGTCGAGCCGGAACTGGGATCGTCGGCGCACGACCGAGAGCCGGTGGTCGACCCACACGACGAGCAGCTCGCGCAGGCCGAGCGTGCGCGGCTGACCCTCGACGAGCGCGACGTTGTTGATCGAGAACGAGTCCTCGAGCGGCGTGGCGCGGTACAGCTGCTCGAGGACGGCGTCGGGGTCGAAGCCCGACTTGACCTCGATGACGAGCCGCAGACCGTGCGCGCGGTCCGTGAGGTCGACCGCGTCGGCGATCCCGGAGAGCTTCTTGGACTGCACGCCCTCCTTGATCTTCTCGATCACCTTCTCGGGCCCGACCATGTAGGGCAGCTCGGTGATGACGATGCCCTTGCGGCGCGCGGTGACGTTCTCGACGCGCGCGGTGGCGCGCGTGCGGAAGGCGCCGCGCCCCGTGCGGTAGGCGTCGCGCACGCCGTCGAGGCCGACGATCTTGCCGCCCGTCGGCAGGTCCGGGCCGGGCACGAACCGCACGAGGTCATCGAGCGTCGCGTCGGGGTGCATCACGAGGTGGCGCGCTGCGGCGACGACCTCGACGAGGTTGTGCGGCGCCATGTTGGTGGCCATGCCGACCGCGATGCCGGCGGCGCCGTTGACGAGCAGGTTCGGGATCGCCGCGGGCAGCACGTCGGGCTGCTGGAGCTTGTTGTCGTAGTTCGGGACGAAGTCGACGACGTCCTCGTCGAGGTCGGTCGTCATCGCCATCGCCGCGGGAGCGAGGCGCGCCTCGGTGTAGCGCGGCGCCGCGGGGCCGTCGTCGAGCGAACCGAAGTTGCCGTGACCGTCGACCAGCGGCAGGCGCAGGCTGAAGGGCTGCGCGAGGCGCACCATCGCGTCGTAGATCGCCGAGTCGCCGTGCGGGTGCAGCTTGCCCATGACCTCGCCGACGACGCGCGCCGACTTCACGTACGGCCGGTCGGGGCGCAGGCCCATGTCGGACATCTGGAACAGGATGCGTCGCTGCACGGGCTTGAGCCCGTCACGGGCGTCGGGGAGCGCGCGCGAGTAGATGACCGAGTAGGCGTACTCGAGGAACGAGCCCTCCATCTCGGTCGCGACGTCGATGTCGACGATCCGCTCGACCAGGTCGTCGGGCGGAAGGTTCGGGGTCGCGGGGCGACGCGCCATGCGGGGCTGCTCCTCGGGTGCTGCGGTCGTGGTGCCGGCCCATTCTCGCCCGCGCGCGGGGTGCCGCGTGCCAGGCGCGCGGGATCGCTAGCCTGGCCGCATGGACGACGAGGGCCGCGAGGGCGCGGACGCCAGCTATCCGGCGGGCTGGGAGGCCGACGTCGTCCTGCTCGACGGCGCGACGACGCACGTGCGCCCGATCCGCGCGTCGGACGCCGACGCGTTGCAGGCGTTCCACGTCGCGCAGTCCGAGCGGTCCACCTACCTGCGGTTCTTCGCGCACCTCGAGCGGCTGCCCGAGCGTGACCTGCAGCGCCTCGTGCACGTCGACCACGACGAGCGGGTCGCGCTGGTGGCGACCGCGGACGACGACGGCCCGGTCGGCTACCGGATCATCGGCGTGGCGCGGTACGACCGGGTCAACGAGGACGAGGCCGAGGTCGCCTTCAACATCGCGGACGCCCAGCAGGGGCGGGGACTGGGCTCGGTGCTGCTCGAGCACCTCGCCGCCGCCGCGCGGGAGCGTGGCGTGCGGCGGTTCGTCGCCGAGGTCCTGCCGCAGAACGGCCGCATGATCTCGGTGTTCCGCGACGCGGGCTACGAGGTGCGGCAGCACGCCGAGGACGGCGTCGTCTCGCTCGCGTTCGACATCGACCCGACGGACCGGTCGTTCGCGGTCATGGCCGACCGCGAGCACCGGGCGGAGGCGCGGTCGATGCGCGCGGTGCTCGGGGCGCGCTCGGTGCTCGTCGTCGGACCGGTGCTGCCCGGCGCGCCGCCGCCCCGCCCGCTGCACCTCGGCATGGCGCGCAAGGTCCTGGCGCACCTCGCGCTCGCCGACTCGCACGTGCGCGTGCAGTCCGTCGGTACGGATCTCGACCCGAGCGGCGAGGTTCCGGCGGCCGACGGCGGTGCTGACGGCGCCGCCGCGGAAGGCGCCGAGGCCGGTGACGAGCACGCGACAGCCGCCGCGATCGCCGGGGCCTTCGCGGGCGTCGACGGACCCGTGGACCTGGCGGTGCTGGCCGTCCCGGCCGCGTCAGCGCTCGCGGTCGTGCGCGCGATCGCGCCGACGGGAGCCCGCGCCGTCGTGCTCCTGACCGCGGGCTTCGCCGAGACGGGTCCGCACGGGCTCGAGCTGCAGCGTGCCGTACTGGCCGCCGCGCACCGCGCCGGGATGCGCCTGATCGGTCCTGCGTCGTACGGCGTCGTCTCGTGGCGACCGGACGGTGCGCTCAACGCCTCGCTCGCGGACGACCTGCCGCGGCCCGGCAGGATCGGGCTGTTCAGCCAGTCGGGCGCGCTCGCGGTCCCGCTCCTCGACGCCCTGCGCAGGCGCGGTCTGGGCCTCGCCGAGTTCGTCTCGGCCGGGCACCGGGCCGACGTCTCGGGCAACGACCTCATGCAGTTCTGGGCGGACGACGAGGGGACCGACGTGGTCGGGCTCTACCTCGAGTCGATCGGCAACCCGCGCAAGTTCTCCCGCGTCGCGCGCCGGCTCGCGCTCACCAAGCCCGTGATCGTCCTCACCGCGGGCCGCTCGGGCCAGGTCGTGCCCCCGGGGCACGCGGTGCGGGCGACGCAGGCGCCTGCGCGCGCGGTCGACGAGCTCATGCGTCAGTCGGGCGTGATCCGGGTCGAGAACACCCATCAGCTCTTCGACGTCGCGCAGGTGCTCGCGCTGCAGCCGCTGCCCGCCGGGCGTCGCGTCGCCGTGGTGGGGAGCTCGTCGTCGGGCGCGACGTTCGTCGCGGAGGCGGCGGCCACGGCGGGTCTCGTGGTCGTCGGGGCCCAGGTGCTGCCCGAGGACGCGGACGACGAGGTCTCCGAGTCCCTGATCCGCGAGGCGATCGAGGCTCCGGACGTCGACGCGGCGATCGTCGTGCGGATCCCGACCGTCGGGGGACCGGACCCGCGGTTCGGTCGCGTCGTGGCGCGCGCGGCGGCGGCCAGCGGCAAGACCGTCGTCGCGTGCGTGCTCGGCCTCCGCGGCGTGACCGACGAGCTCACGGCGCCGGACCTGGACGGCGTGCCGCGCACCGTTCCCGCCTACGCGACGCCCGAGGACGCCGCGCTCGCCCTGGGGCACGCCGCGCGGTACGCGACCTGGCGGACGCGCGACCACGGTCGACCGCTGCACCCCGACGGCACCGACCTGCGCGGTGCTGCCCGCCTGGTGCGCGACTGGCTCGCCGGGCAGTCGCAGGTCGTCCTCTCGGCCGAGCAGTCGGGCCGGCTGCTCGCGTCGGTCGGCGTGCACGTGCTGCCGTCGGCGCCCGTGCACGACGCCGACGAGGCGGTCGCCGCGGCGCGGGCCATCGGGTACCCGGTGGCGCTCAAGACGACGGCGCCCGCGCTGCGCCACCGCGCCGACCTCGGGGGCGTCCGGCTCGACGTCGCGGACGAGACCGAGCTGCGGGCGGACGTCGTCGAGGTGCTCGCGCTGGCCGCCGGGCACCAGGGCGAGCCCGGCGCTGCACCGCTCGAGGTGCAGGCCATGGCGCCGCGCGGCTCGTCGTGCGTCGTGCGCTCGGTCGAGGACCCGCTGTACGGGCCGGTCATCAGCGTCGGGCTCGCGGGCGACGCGTCCGACCTGCTGGGCGACGTCGCGTACGGGATCCCGCCGCTGACCGACGTCGATGTCGCGGACCTCGTCCGCGCGCCGCGCGCGGCACCCCGCCTGTTCGGCTACCGCGGGCTGCCCCCGCTGGACGTCGCCGCGCTCGAGGACGTCGTCGCACGCGTCGCGGTGCTCTCCGACGCGCTGCCCGAGATCCGCACCCTCGAGCTCAACCCCGTCGTCGTCGCGGAGCACGGGGCCGTCGCGCTCGCCGCGCGGATCACGCTCGCGCACGCGGACCGGGCCGACGCCACCCGGCGGTTGCAGCGCACGTGAGCGCGGCCGGTCCCCGGATGACTCCGGGCTCTCCACAACCTGACGGACGCGGCTGGGGTCGAGCGCCCCACCGGTGGGAGGATGGGCAGATGCCCGCAGCTGCTCGCTCCTTGCACGAGGACCTGTACCGCGCCGGTTACTACCCCGAGCTCGTCGCCGACGTGCTGGAGGTCGCCCTGGCCGACGAGCCCGTGACCGCCCATCTCGTGCACCCCGAGACCACCTTCGACTCCTCCGAGGTCCGCCGGCACGTCACCGTGCTGGTCCTGACACCGACGCGCCTGGTGTGCGCGCACGTCGACGACCATCCCGCGGACTCCGAGCACCCGTCGTCAGCCGCCTCGGCGACCACCGAGTCGGTGCCGCTGGCCGAGCTGCGGTCGGTCGTGCTGACGCACGTCGTCGAGCGGCCCGAGCGGCACGAGGCCGGCAAGTCGGCGCTCGAGCTCACGCTCGCGATCGGCTGGGGCGCCGTCTCGCGCGTCGACCTCGAGCCCGCGACGTGCGGCGACCCCGCGTGCGAGGCCGACCACGGGCTCACCGGGACGCTCGCGCCCGACGACGTCGTGGTGCGCGTCAGCGCCGCCGCCGAGGGCGCCGACTCGGTGCGCGCGGCGACCGCGTTCGCGCGTGCGCTGTCCGCCGCGAGCGCGCGGCGCTGACATGACGACGCATGTCGGAGCGCCCGTCCCGGGCGCCGGGACGACGGCGGCCGCGCGCCTCGCCGCAGCCGCCGAGCAGTACGGGTTCCTCCTGCCGGGGACCGACGACCGCGCCGGGCTCGGCTCGGTGCTCGCAGGTGTCGCGGGCGCGCTCGTCGAGGCGACGGGTGCGGCCGACGGTCACGACGGCGCGGTGGGCACGTGGGCGTCGGCGCGCGAGCTGCTCGGGATCCCGGCGAGCACGCGCGTGTGCGTCGTGCTCGTGGACGGCCTGGGCCACCTGAACCTCGCCGAGCGCAGCGGCCACGCGCCGTTCCTGCGTCGGGCCGTCGCGGGCTCGAGCCCCGTCTGCAGCACGTTCCCGTCCACGACCGCCACGGCGCTCGGCACGTTCGGGACCGCGGTGCCGCCGGGGGGCACGGGCATGCTCGGCTACACCGTCCGCGTGCCCGGCACGGGAGCGCTCGCGAACCTCGTCGCGTGGAGCGACGCGCCGCCGCCGGAGACCTGGCAGCCGCACGCGAGCACCCTCGAGCTCCTCACTGCGGGAGGTGCCGCGGTGACGAGCGTCGGACCGGCGCGCTTCGCGGGCTCGGGTCTGACCCGCGCGGCCCTGCGCGGCGCGCGGTACGTGCCCGCCGAGTCGCTCGCGGACCGGGTGGACGCGACGGTCGCCGCGCTGCGTCAGCCCGGGCTCGCCTACCTGTACTGGGGTGACGTCGACAAGGTCGGGCACCACCACGGGGTCGGCTCGTGGCAGTGGGGCGACGCGCTCGCCGAGGCGGACGCGGAGATCGCCCGGCTCGCGCGCTCGCTGCCGCGAGGGTCGGTGCTCGTCGTCACGGCCGACCACGGGATGGTCGACGTGGACCGGACCCGACGCTGGGACGTCGCGCACGACTCGCGGCTGTCGGCCGGGGTCGACCTGGTGGCGGGGGAGCCGCGGGCGAGCCACGTGCACGTGGCGCCCGGGGTCCCCGTCGAGCAGGTGCGCACCGCGTGGCAGGACGTGCTGGGCGACGACGCGCTCGTCCTCACCCGGGACGAGGTGGTCGACTCGGGTCTGATCGGCCCGGTCGACGAGCGTGTGCGGCCCGTGGTCGGCGACCTCATGGTCGCGATGGCGGGTGCGGCGACGGTCGTCGACACGCGCACGCAGACCGCGGCGTCGCTCGACATGGTCGGCGTGCACGGGTCGCTCACCCCGCACGAGATGCTGGTGCCCTGCATCGTCGTCGCGTGACCGTGACCGTGAGCCTGACCCGCGGGGGGCGCCGAGCGCCCGCGGGCGTCGGGGGCCACCCGTGACGTCTGCGAGGATGTGCGGCGCAACGAACGACGACCACGAGGGGCGGGCACAGTGGCCGAGCTGGTGTTCTTCTCGGGCACGATGGACTGCGGCAAGTCGACGCTCGCTCTCCAGATGCACCACAACCACGCGGCGCGTGGGCGCGACGGCGTGCTGTTCACGCGGCACGACCGTTCCGGCAGCGCGACCATCTCCTCGCGCCTGGGCCTGACGAAGAGCGCGCACGAGGTCGACGACCGCACCGACTTCTGGGCCGAGGTCATCGGCCGGCGCACGCAGGGACGCCCGGTCGACTACGTGCTGGGCGACGAGGCGCAGTTCTACACGGCCGAGCAGGTCGAGCAGCTGGCGCGCGTGGTCGACGAGCTGGGCGTGGACGTCTATGCCTTCGGCATCTCGTCGGACTTCCGCGCGCGGCTCTTCCCCGGGTCGCAGCGGCTCGTCGAGCTCGCCGACCGCGTCGAGACGCTGCAGGTGCGCGCGCTGTGCTGGTGCGGGGCCCGCGCCACCCACAACGCCCGGACCCTGGACGGCGAGATGGTCGTGGAGGGTGCTCAGGTCGTCGTCGGCGACGTCGCAGGGCGGCCCGAGGCGGCGGTCGGTGAGGTGCAGTACGAGGTCCTGTGCCGCCGGCACCACATGCGACGCATGACCGCGGCCGTGGCGCGGGCAGCCGCACCGCACGCGCAGACCCTGGCGTCGGCCGTGGTCGTCGAACAGCCGACGCTCGACGTCTGACACCGTCCCACGCGGGGAAGCCCGGCGGGGGAGGCCCGGACCGTCGCGCCGTGCTCGGGACGTCCTACTCGGGGCGCGCCCCGAAGACGATCTCGTCCCAGCTCGGCACCTTGGCGCGCGTCTTGCGCCCGCGCGGCCGCTCCTCGTTGACTGGCGCCGCAGCGGCGGGTGCCTCCTGCGACTCGTCGTCGGACGGCTCGTCGGCCGACGAGCTCGCACCGGGCTCCACAGGGGTCTCGACGGCCGGGGGGACGTGCGTGCGCCGGTGCGCCGGGAGCACGACCGCCTCGGTGCGCTCGTCGGCGCCCGCGGGGTGCGCGCCGGGGACGTCCTCGAGACGCGAGAAGTCGAAGGCGTGCTGCGGGCCGAACCCCTCGAACTGCGAGTCGTCCTCGTCGCCCTCGGCGTCGACCGCCTGACGGACGCCGCGCCGGGCCTGCAGGTCGTCGAGCAGCGCGTGCGTCTGCTCCTGCGGGTCGACGGCCGGCTGCTCGTGCGTGTCGCCGTCGGCCTGGTCCGGGCCGGCGATCGAGCGCACGGCCGCGACGGACTCGAAGTCGAACACCACGTCGCGGACCGCGGCGAGGTGCCGACGGGAGACGGGCTCGTCGGGCAGCTCGGTCTCGGAGAGCCACCGGGCCTCGTCCTCGTCGGCGACGAGCGAGCGCGCCGCGGGGTCGAACGACCAGCGCGCCTCGCGGGGCGAGTCGTCGACCGTGAACCGGGCCAGAACGAACCAGGGGCCGCTCGCCTCGCGTGCGGCGTCCCACGCGAGCGACGACAGGTCGACGCCACGCGCGGCGAGGCGGTCCGTCACGAGGTCGCCGAGGACGGGTGCGCCGTGGTCGCGGCCGACGCGCGTGGCGCGTGCCTGCTCGGCGATGTACTCGCGCTCGGCCAGGACCGGGCCCTCGTAGCGCCGGACGTGGGAGACGGGGAGCCCGGATTGCTCCGCGACCTCCTGGGTCGTGGCTCCCGCCCGGATCCGGGCCTGGATCTCGCGCGGGGACAGCGTGCTCGCGCTCTCGGCCCTCAGCTGCTCGAGCTGCGGCCGGTCGCGGCGCACGGCCGCCCGGAGCGGTTCGTCGATGCGGACGCGGAACCGCTCGCCGTCCGCGCGCGTGAGCACCAGGTGCTCACCGTCGTCAGCCAGGCCCACCAGCTCGAGCTCATCCATACGTCCTCCTACTGCCTCACGGTCGAGGGTGCCACCTTCTGCGCGCCACGCGGCGCAGGCGGGCCCGGTGTGCCGTGTGCCGGGGTTGTGACGCTGTCGGCTGTCATCATGCTCTCGTGGTCGCCGACATCCCCTTCGAACCCGTGCTCGAGATCGTCGGGGTCGGTGTCGGGGCGATGTCGGGCGCGCTCGCGGCCGTGCGCAAGCAGTTCGACGTGTTCGGCATCTTCGTGCTCGGCTGGGCGGCCGGCCTCGGCGGCGGTCTGCTGCGTGACGTGCTGATCGGCGCGGTACCGCCCGTGGGCATCTCCGACTGGCGACTCATCACGACCGCGCTCGTCGGCGCGCTCGTCATGTACTTCTTCCACCCGCGCCTGCAGCGTGCGCGCCGCTTCATCGTCGTCCTCGACGCGGGAGCGCTCGCGGTGTTCACGGTCGTCGGCACCGTCAAGGGGCTCGAGTACGGGACGACGCCCGTGGCGGCGGTGATCGTCGGGGTCATCACGGGCGCGGGCGGCGGGGTGCTGCGCGACCTGCTCACCGGCGAGGTCCCCGTGGTGCTGCACGACCGTCAGCTGTACGCCGTCCCCGCCCTCCTCGGGGCCGCGGCCACGACCGCTCTCTGGTTCGCGGGCCGGCCCACGCCGCTGGTGCTCTCGGTCGTCGTCGTGGGCGTGTTCGCGCTGCGCGTGGCCTCGCTGCGGTTCCAGCTCCACGCACCCGGGCCGTGGCGCGGGCGCACCTGACGCCAGCCGGGCTCGTCGCGGGCGCCGCGCACGGCCGCGCGCGAGTGCCGCGTGCCCAGGGCGGCAGGATGGGTCCCATGACCACACGCGAACTGCCCGACGGCGCGGCGCTCGTCGCCACAGCCGAGACCCTGGCCCGCGAGGCCGGACGGCTCGTGCACGAGGGCCGTCCCGACCGCGTCCGGGTGCACGCGACCAAGTCGAGCCCGGTCGACGTCGTCACGGCCATGGACCTCGCGTCGGAGGAGCTGCTGCGGCGACGGATCGCGCAGCTGCGGCCCGGCGACGGGATCCTGGGGGAGGAGCAGGGGTACGAGCCCGGGACCACGGGCGTGACGTGGGTCGTCGACCCCATCGACGGGACCGTCAACTACCTGTACGGGCTCGCGTCGTGGTCGGTGTCCGTCGCGGCGGTCGTGGGCACTCCCGAAGCCGGGCCGGGCGTCGCGCCCGACCCGCAGACGTGGACGGCCCTCGCCGCCGCGGTGCACGCGCCGGCCGACGGGCGGACGTTCCTCGCGGGACGCGGGCAGGGCGCGACGCTCGACGGCGCGCCCCTGACGGTGAACGAGGCGAAGCCGCTCGAGCTCAGCCTCGTCGGGACCGGCTTCGGCTACCTCGTCGAGCGTCGGCGCGCGCAGGCCGCGATCGTCGCGGAGCTGCTGCCGCTCGTGCGGGACATCCGCAGGCTGGGCTCGGCCGCGCTCGACCTGTGCGCGGTCGCCGCGGGCGGCCTGGACCTCTACTACGAGCGCGGGCTCGCGCCGTGGGACCTGGCCGCCGGGGCGCTCGTCGCGCAGGAGGCCGGTGCGGTCGTCACGGGGCTGCACGGACGTGCCGCCGGTCCCGAGATGACGGTGGCCGGAGCGCCTGGCACGATCGAGGCGCTGGTCACTTTCCTCGAGTCGCACCGGGCCGATTCGACGGCGTAGTCCGATTCACCCGCCCGCGTGATCGTTGTCCGCGGCACCTCTGCTCGCGCCCGGCAAAGAAGTGGTGCACAATCCCCAGCGCGCGGGAACAAAACGCTCCAGCTGTGCATTGATCACGCGTACTCATCAGCCTGCAAGACAAAGACGGAGTGTGACGCCCCAGATGGCTACCGACTACGACGCACCGCGCAAGACCGAGGAGGACCTGAGCGAGGACTCGCTGCAGGAGCTCCAGGCACGTCGCGCGGACAAGAACTCGGGCGTGGTCGACGAGGACGAGACTGAAGCCGCCGAAGGTTTCGAGCTGCCCGGCGCCGATCTGTCCGGCGAAGAGCTCTCGGTCCGGGTCCTGCCTCGGCAGGCCGACGAGTTCACGTGCTCGCGCTGCTTCCTCGTCCATCACCGCAGCCAGCTCGCCTACGAGCGAGACGGCCAGCAGGTCTGCTCGGAGTGCGCTGCCTGACTTCCCGGCAGGCGCCTGAGACCACGACGGCCGGTCCCCAGCAGGGGGCCGGCCGTCGTGCGTGCGTGCGCGTGGTGGTGGTCGGTCGCGGTAGCGCGATCAGCCGCGCCGGAGCGCAGCGACGAGCTCGTCGGGCCGTCGCGTCGAGACGATCCAGTAGGGCGTCGGGTCCTGCGGGTCGTCGACGTCGACGCGGACCGCGCTGTGCACCCAGCCGCGCAGGCACAGGTACGCCCGCGCGTCGAGGCCCGGGCCGAGGGCCTCCCGCAGCTCCTCGCCGACCAGCGGTCGCGGGTCACGCACGAGGTCGATCGGGATCCGCGCCGCGCCGGCGCTCAGCTCGCCGCCGCGCACGCGCACGCGCGGCGTCCAGCGCACGACGAGCAGGCCCGTCACGGCCGCGACGACGAGCGCGACCACGGAGGCGAGCACGAGGTCGACCGGCAGCAGCGCGATCCAGACCGTGACGACGAACCCGACGACGCCGAGCCAGCCGACCGGCCCGAACCGCAGCGCCTCGTCGAACGACGCGCCCGCGGTGCCGGGAGCCGCAGCCGCGGTGCGACCGGGTGCGGGGGCGTCGCCGTCGCGGGCCGTGCGGTCGGTGGACGGGTGCGGTGCGGGATCGGGGGTCGCGGGCATGGCACCAGCATCCCAGAGCGGCAGGACCGCGGGCGCAGCGTCGGGACGCGAGCCGGTCGACGAGCGCGCGTGGCAGCACGGGCCGGCGGGTGGGGACGGCGCGCGCCCGGGCACGGACGGGGCCGGTAGGGTCGGCGCCGTGACGACCGAGCCCGCCCTGGAGGTGCTGCTGCAGTGCCTCGACCCCGACCTGCCCGCTCCGGCGTACGCGCACCCCGGTGACGCGGGCGCCGACCTCGTGACGCGGATCGACGTGGTGATCCCGCCGCAGGGACGCGTGACGGTCCCGACCGGGACCTCGATCGCGCTGCCGGACGGGTACGCCGCATTCGTGCACCCGCGTTCGGGCCTCGCCGCGCGGCACGGTCTGACGATCGTCAACGCACCCGGCACGGTCGACGCGGGCTACCGCGGCGAGATCGCCGTGACGCTGCTCAACACCGACGTGGAGCACGCGGTCGAGCTGCACCGCGGGGACCGGATCGCGCAGCTCGTCGTGCAGCGGGTCGAGCGCGTGCGCTTCGTCGAGGTCGAGCGGCTGCCGGGTTCACACCGTGGCGAGGGCGGGTTCGGGTCGAGCGGCGGCTGGGAGGCCGCGGACGGGGCTCCCGCACCCGGGCGCGGCTAGGTCCGCGGCCCCACGCGGGCTACTGTCGAATCAGCAGCGAAGTACTGGCTGCCTGCTGCCGTTGGGGCGCGGGCGTGCGACGGGTGCGGGATGCACCCGAGGAGGAGTGACACGTGGCGATTTTCCGGCGCCGTCCCCAGGGCGACAGCGAGCCCACGACGGTCGACGAGGAGGTCGCGAGCCTCGACGACGAGCTCGCGTCCGACACCGCCTCGACGCAGGACGAGCCTGCCTCGGCGGCGGTCGTGACGGGGCGTGGGCCCTGGGACGTCGATGACGACGCCGCGACCACGCTCTCGCGTCTCGACCTGGGTGCGCTGCGGCTGCCCGGTGTGCCGGGCATGGAGCTGCGCATGGAGATCGACAAGGCGACGAACGCCGTGTCGGCGGCCGCGGTCACGATCGACGGCTCGACGCTGCAGCTCCAGGCCTACGCGGCACCGCGTTCCGAGGGGATCTGGGACGAGATCCGCGAGGAGATCCAGCAGTCGGTGGTCGCGCAGGGCGGCTCGGCCGACGACCTGCCGGGACCGTTCGGGCGCGAGCTGCTCGCCCGGCTCCCCGCGCGCACCCCCGAGGGGCGTACCGGGCACCGTCCCGCACGCTTCCTGGGCTTCGACGGCCCGCGCTGGTTCCTGCGCGGGGTGATCACGGGCCGCGCCGCGGTCGAGCCCGGTGCGGCGCAGGTGCTCGAGCGCGTCTTCGGCGAGGTCGTCGTCGTGCGCGGCACCGAGGCCCGGCCCCCGCGCGACCTGCTCGCCCTGACCCTGCCCGGGCGCCCGGACGCCGCACCCGCCGAGGACGCGGCGCAGGAGCAGGACGCGCCCGCGCCCGAGCTCGAGTTCGACCCGCTGACGCGCGGTCCGGAGATCACGGAGACGCGATGAGCCTCAAGGAGGTCCTGCGCTCGCTCTCGGCCTCGCAGGCCGAGGTCGAGGCGGCGGAGGAGCGCGTCGAGGCCGGGCGCTCGATCGGGTGCACCACGGTCGAGAACGCTCCGGTGCGCAAGCGCGTGAAGGTGAGCGGCGTGCTGCGCTCGGTCACGTTCCGACCGCGCGAGGGCGTCCCTGCGCTCGAGGCGGAGCTGTACGACGGCAGCGGGTCGCTCTCGCTCGTCTGGCTCGGTCGCCGCGAGATCGCCGGCATCGTGCCCGGCCGGCGGCTGACCGCGGACGGCATGGTGTGCCTCATCGAGGGCCGCCGCACG
The DNA here is from genome assembly GCF_006538725.1 of Cellulomonas gelida. Taxonomy (GTDB): domain Bacteria; phylum Actinomycetota; class Actinomycetes; order Actinomycetales; family Cellulomonadaceae; genus Cellulomonas; species Cellulomonas gelida. The sequence continues at coordinate 28,792 of NZ_BJLQ01000028.1, read as the reverse complement.
ATCTTCAACCCCCGCTACGAGCTGCGTCCGCGGCCCGGTGAGTGAGCGCGACGTGAGCGCGCCCGACGACGCAGCGCGCGGGCACGACGCCGACGCCGCGCGCGGCATGCGCGCACTGACGGGGGAGACGTTCTCCGCGTCCGACGCGATCGGCGGCGTGCGCGGTGTCGTCGAGTCGGTCGCGCCCGGGCTGCTGTTCGTCGTCGTGTACCTCGCGGCCGGGCAGCGGCTGACGCCGGCCCTGGTCGCGGCCGGGGCCGCCGCGCTGGTCGCGGTGGTCGTCAGGCTCATGCAGCGCACACCGGTCACGCAGGCGCTGTCGGGTGTCATCGGGGTCGGGATCGGCGTCGTCTGGGCCTGGCGCACGGGTGAGGCGAGCGACTATTTCGCGTACGGGCTCGTCATCAACGGCGCCTACCTGGCGGGGACGCTCCTGACGATCCTCGTCGGCTGGCCGCTGGTGGGGCTCATCATGGGTCTGTTCGCGCACGACGGCCCGCTCGGCGGGGGGTCGTGGCGCAACGCCGTGGCGTGGCACGACGACCGCGAGCTGCGCCGGGTCTACACGTGGGCCACGGTGCCGTGGGTCGCGATGTTCGCGCTGCGCCTGGCGGTACAGCTCCCGCTGTACTTCCGCGACGACGTCGCGTGGCTCGGCACGGCCAAGCTCGCGATGGGCGTACCACTGACCGCGCTGGCGCTGTGGATCAGCTGGGTGCTGGTGCGTCCGACCCGGGTGCGCCGGCAGGAGCAGGAGCCGCAGGAGTCCCCTTCGCACCCGTGAGGATCGCGTCCAGCGCGCCCTCGTCGGCCTGGCTGCTCGTCACGAAGAGGAGCTCGTCGCGGCCCTCGAGCGTGTCGTCGATGCTGGGCGCGATCGGACGTCCGTCGCGCACGATGCAGGCCAGCACCACCTCGGCGGGCCAGGCGACCTGACCGACGCGCACGCCCACGAGCGGGGCGTCCTCCGGGAGCGTGATCTCCAGGATGTCCGCGCCCGACTGGTGGAACGTGAAGATGCGCACGAGGTCGCCGACCGCGACGGCCTCCTCGACCATCGCGGTCATGATCCGGGGCGTCGAGACGGCCACGTCCACGCCCCACGCCTCGTCGAACATCCACTCGTTCTTCGGGTTGTTGACGCGCGCGACGGTGCGCGGGACCCCGAACTCCGTCTTCGCGAGCAGCGAGATGACGAGGTTCGCCTTGTCGTCACCCGTCGCGGCGACCATGACGTCGCACTCGTCGGCGCGCGCCTCGCGCAGCGTCGGCAGCTCGCACGCGTCGGCGAGCAGCCAGTCGGCCTCGGCCACCTGCGCGACGCGCATGGCGGTCGGCTGCCGGTCGACGAGGGTGACCTCGTGGTCGTGCGCGAGCAGCTCGCGGGCGATCGAGCGGCCGACCGAGCCCGCTCCGGCGATCACGACCCTCATGCGGTCACCTCCGGCTCAGCGGTCAGCACGCGCTCGACGACGGGGAGCTCGTCGACCCGGGCCATGACGTGCACGACGTCGTTCTCCTGCAGCACCGTGCGTGCATCGGCCAGGACACCGTCGCCGTAGCGCGACAGGTACACGACCCGGACGCCCGCGGCGGTCTCGAGTGCGGACACGGGGCGTCCGACCCAACCCGCGTGGACGTCGACCTGCACGAGCGTCAGCTGGCCCGACGGGTCGCGGTACTCGTCGGTCGCGCCCAGCGGGAGCAGCCGACGCAGCACCTGGTGCGCCGTCCAGCGCACGGTCGCGACCGTGGGGATGCCCAGCCGCTGGTAGATCTCGGCGCGGTGCGGGTCGTAGATGCGCGCGACGACGTTCTCGATCCCGTAGGTCTCGCGCGCGACGCGCGCGGCGAGGATGTTCGAGTTGTCGCCGTCGGCGACCGCGGCGAAGCCGTAGGCGTCGTCGATCCCGGCCTTGATGAGGGTGTCACGGTCGAAGCCGAGGCCGGTGACCTTGTGCCCCGAGAAGCCGCCGGTCAGGCGGCGGAAGGCCTCGGGGTTCTGGTCGATCACGGCGACGGAGTGGCCGTGCTCCTCGAGGGTCTGCGCGAGACTCGCGCCGACGCGGCCGCAGCCCATGATGACGAAGTGCACAGCGCGCCACGCTATACCCCGGCGCGACGCGCTGCAGACAGGGCGCCCGTCCGCCGCAGCCGCGCCGATGGGGTCCGCCACCTGCTCGGCGAGCTCGCCCGCGGGGTGGCACGCGGCGGGCCGCGCAGCCGCCTACGATGGGGCATCGTGTCGGACCTGTCGGATGCCGCCAAGAGACTGCTGCTCGGACGTCCGGTCCGGAGCGACAGGCTCGGCCATACGCTCCTGCCCAAACGGATCGCCCTGCCGGTCTTCGCCTCGGACGCGTTGTCGTCGGTGGCCTACGCGCCCGACGAGATCCTGCTGACGCTCTCGCTGGCGGGGATGTCCGCGCTGGTGATCTCGCCCTGGGTGGGCCTGGCGGTGGCCATCGTCATGCTCACGGTGGTCGCGAGCTACCGCCAGAACGTCCACGCGTACCCCTCGGGCGGCGGCGACTACGAGGTCGCGACCGTCAACCTGGGGCCCAACGCGGGCGTGACCGTGGCGAGTGCGCTGCTCGTCGACTACATCCTGACCGTCGCGGTCTCGATCTCCTCGGGGGCGCAGTACGCGGCCGCGGCGTTCCCCGCGCTGCGCGGCCACGAGGCGCCGTTCGCGATCGCGCTCGTGGTGCTGCTGACGCTCGTCAACCTGCGCGGCGTCAAGGAGTCGGGCAGGGCCTTCGCGGTGCCCGTGTACCTCTTCATGCTCGCGATCGGACTGATCGCGGTGTTCGGCAGCGTCCGGTACGCGCTGGGCACGTTGCCGATGGCCGAGAGCGCCGAGCTGGAGGTCGCGCCCGAGGCGGGGTTCGAGCAGGGCCTCGTGGGACTGGTCGGCTTCTTCCTGATCCTGCGCTCGTTCGCGTCCGGCTGCGCCGCGCTCACGGGTGTCGAGGCGATCAGCAACGGCGTGCCCGCGTTCCGCAAGCCGAAGTCGAAGAACGCCGCGACGACCCTCGCGCTGCTGGGGACGCTCTCGATCGTGATGATCATGTCGATCCTCATGCTCGCCCGCGCCACCGGGGTGAAGTTCGCGGACCGTCCGCACGAGCAGCTCCTGCAGGACGGCGTGCCGGTGGGGCCGGACTACGAGCAGCACCCCGTGATCGCCCAGATCGCGTCCGCGGTCTTCGACGGGCTCCCGGTGCTGGTCGCGGTCGTCTCGATCGTGACCGGTCTGATCCTGGTGCTCGCAGCCAACACGGCGTTCAACGGGTTCCCGGTGCTCGGCTCGATCCTCGCGCGTGACGGCTACCTGCCGCGTCAGCTCCACACGCGCGGCGACCGTCTGGCGTTCTCGAACGGCATCATCACGCTGGCGGTCGTCGCGATCGGGCTCATCTGGGCGTTCGACGCCGAGGTCACGCGACTGATCCAGCTCTACATCGTCGGCGTCTTCGTCTCATTCACGCTCAGCCAGCTCGGCATGGTGCGGCACTGGACCCGCGAGCTGCGCACCGAGCCGAACCCGGGTGCCCGCTCGCGCATGAAGCGCTCGCGCGTCGTCAACGCGATCGGTCTCGGCATGACGGCCACCGTGCTCGTCGTCGTGCTCATCACCAAGTTCACGCACGGCGCGTGGATCGCGATCCTCGCGATGATCGTGGTCTTCGTGCTCATGCAGGCGATCCACCGGCACTACGTGACCGTGCGCCGCGAGCTCGCCCTCGGTGCCGACGCCGCCGCGGCGCGCGCCCTGCCGAGCCGGGTCCACGCGATCGTCCTCGTCTCGCACCTGCACCGGCCGACGATGCGCGCGATCGCGTACGCGCGGGCGGCACGCCCGCAGGTGCTCGAGGCCGTCACGGTGGGCGTCGACGAGGACGACGTCGCGCGTCTGCTCGCCGAGTGGGACGCGATGGACCTGCCGGTGCCGCTTCGGGTGCTCGACTCGCCGTTCCGGGAGATCACCCGGCCGGTGCTGCAGTACGTCCGCTCGATCCGCAGGGACAGCCCTCGGGATCTCGTCGTCGTCTACATCCCGGAGTATGTCGTGGGTCATTGGTGGGAACAGCTGCTGCACAACCAGAGCGCGCTGCGCCTCAAGGGGAGGCTGCTGTTCACCCCGGGCGTCGTCGTCGCGTCGGTGCCGTGGCAGCTCGCGTCGTCCGAGGGGCAGACGGGCCTCGAGGACCACGTGCGCCGGACGTTGCCCCGTGGCTGAGTCCCCGGAGCTCGTGGAGCTCGAGATCGGTCCCGTCGCGCACGGCGGTCACTGCGTCGCCCGTCATGACGGGCGCGTCGTGTTCGTGCGTCACACGCTGCCCGGCGAGCGGGTCCGTGCGGTCCTGACCGACGCCGGGCCGGACGCGAAGTTCTGGCGCGCCGACGCCGTCGAGGTGCTCGAGGCGTCGCCGGACCGCGTGCCGAGCGCGTGGCCGGCCGCCGGCCCGGGTGGCGTCGGCGGGGGAGAGCTCGCGCACGTCGCCCTGCCGGCGCAGCGGGCCTGGAAGGCCGCGGTGCTGCGCGAGCAGCTGCAGCGACTCGGACGCGTCGAGCGCGACGTGGTCGTGCACGCCGCGCCGGGCGACGACGAGCGCGGGGGACTGGCCTGGCGGACGCGCATCGACCTCGTGACCGACGCGCAGGGACGTGCGGGCATGCGGGGCCACCGGTCGCACGACGTGACGGCACTCGAGGGCATGCCGCTCGCGGTCGAGGACATCGCCGAGCTGGACCTGTTCTCACGGCGCTGGCCCGTGGGTGCGCGCCTCGAGGCGGTGGCGCCCGTGGGCGGCGACCGGCCTCTCGTCCTCGTTGACGGCGTGCCGTTCGACCTCGCCCGCCGTCGCCCCGACACGCGGCCCAACGCACGCACGTCGGTGCGTGAGGTCGTGGTCGCCGACGGCGTCGAGCGTTCCTACCGCGTCGCGGCCGCGGGGTTCTGGCAGGTGCACCGCGAGGCCCCCGCGACGCTCGTGAGCGCGGTGCTGCGCGGGATCGGCGACGTCGCGGGCGCCACGGTGCTCGACCTGTACTCGGGCTCGGGGCTGTTCACCGCCGCGCTGGCCGACGCGGTCGGGCCGTCGGGCGAGGTGGTCTCCGTCGAGGGCGATGCCCGCGCGGTGCGTGACGCGCGGCGCAACCTGCACGACCGCACGAACGTCGAGCTGCACGCGGGCGACGTGGCGCGCGTGCTCTCGGGCGAGCAGGACGCGTCGTCGGACGTGGTGCACGCGGACGTGGTCGTGCTCGACCCGCCGCGCGCGGGTGCCGGCCGGCGCGTGCTCGAGGCCGTCAGCTCGCTGCGCCCCGAACGGCTCGTCTACGTCGCGTGCGACCCGGCCGCGCTCGGGCGGGACGTCGCGCTGCTCGCGTCGGCCGGCTACGAGCTGGTCGAGGTCGACGGGTACGACCTGTTCCCCATGACGCATCACGTCGAGGCCGTCGCGACGTTCGCACGATGATCCGTCGGTGCGGTTCGGGGAGCCGGACGGCGTGCGTGACGATGCCGGGACGACGACGCGTCCGCCAGGCGGCAGTCGCGGTCGCGACTGCCGTGCACGCGCGGCCAGGCGCGCCTAGCGTGGGGTGACGGGCCCGCCCGACGGTGGCGCGGCGGGCGACGAGCGAGAGAGGAACCTCCATGAGCGAGCAGGACGCGGCGCACAAGCTGGCCGAGGCGCGTCGTCACGCGACCGAGGAGCTGTTCAAGCAGGGCACGCCTGAGTACGACCAGCGCGCGCACCAGCGCGCGGTCGAGGCCGAGCGGAAGGCCGCCGAAGCGGCGGAGGCCGCCGACAAGTCGTGATCGGCGCCTCCGAGGCGCGCGCGAGGTGAGACCACGGTCCGTCGCGCGCGCCTCTCGCGTGCGTCAGACGTGCGCCGGGCGCCCCGACCATGTATCTTGATGTCGAGATATCACGCGTCGGCGCCGGTCCTAGGCTGGGAGTCGACGCCCTGCGTCCCGGTGGACCCCGTCCCCGGCAGACTCGCCCCCAGAAGGAGCCGCCTCGTGAGCACCGTCGACAGCTTCGGATCCCACGGAACGCTGGAGGTCGGTGACGCCTCGTACGAGGTCTACCGGCTGTCCGCGGTCCCGGGGCTGGAGCGACTTCCGTTCAGCCTCAAGGTCCTCGCCGAGAACCTGCTGCGCACCGAGGACGGCGCGAACATCACGGCGGACCACATCCGCGCGCTCGCCGGGTGGGACCCCGACGCGCAGCCTGACACCGAGATCCAGTTCACGCCGGCGCGCGTGATCATGCAGGACTTCACCGGTGTCCCGTGCGTCGTCGACCTCGCGACCATGCGCGAGGCCGTCGCCGAGCTCGGCGGCGACCCCGAGCGCATCAACCCGCTCGCCCCCGCCGAGATGGTCATCGACCACTCCGTGCAGATCGACGTCGCCGGACGCGCCGACGCGTTCGAGCGCAACGTCGAGCTCGAGTACCAGCGCAACCGCGAGCGCTACCAGTTCCTGCGCTGGGGCCAGACCGCGTTCGACGACTTCAAGGTCGTCCCGCCGGGCACCGGCATCGTGCACCAGGTCAACATCGAGTACCTGGCCCGCGGCGTCATGGTCCGCGACGGCAAGGCGTACCCCGACACGTGCGTCGGGACCGACTCGCACACGACGATGGTCAACGGGCTCGGCGTGCTCGGCTGGGGCGTCGGCGGCATCGAGGCCGAGGCGGCCATGCTCGGCCAGCCGGTCTCGATGCTCATCCCGCGCGTCGTCGGCTTCAAGCTCACCGGCAACATCCCCGCAGGCGTCACCGCGACCGACGTCGTGCTCACGATCACCCAGAAGCTGCGCCAGCACGGTGTGGTCGGCAAGTTCGTCGAGTTCTACGGCGAGGGCGTCGCGGCCGTGCCGCTCGCGAACCGCGCGACGATCGGCAACATGAGCCCCGAGTTCGGCTCGACCGTCGCGATCTTCCCGATCGACGGCGTGACGATCGACTACCTGCGGCTGACCGGCCGCTCGGCGGAGCAGCTCGCGCTCGTCGAGGCGTACGCCAAGGAGCAGGGTCTGTGGCACGACCCGAGCGCTGACGGCTACACCGAGCCCGTCTTCTCGGAGTACCTCGAGCTCGACCTGTCGACGGTCGTGCCGTCCATCGCCGGCCCGAAGCGTCCGCAGGACCGCATCGAGCTGTCCCGCGCCAAGGAGCAGTTCCAGCGGGACCTCCCGACGTACGCGCCCGAGGTGGCGCTCGCGACCGACGAGGCCGAGCGGGAGTCCTTCCCGGCGTCCGACTCGCCCGCGATCTCGTCGTCGGTCACCCGCACGCACCCGGTGACCGACAGCCAGGGCCGGGCGTTCGAGCTGTTCCACGGCGCCGTCGCGATCGCGTCGATCACGTCGTGCACGAACACCTCCAACCCCTCGGTCATGATCGCCGCCGCGCTGCTCGCGAAGAACGCGGTCGAGAAGGGGCTCGTCGCCAAGCCGTGGGTCAAGACGTCGATGGCGCCGGGCTCGCAGGTCGTGACGAACTACTACGAGAAGGCCGGCCTGTGGCCGTACCTCGAGAAGCTCGGCTTCCACCTCGTCGGCTACGGGTGCGCGACGTGCATCGGCAACTCGGGGCCGCTCGACGAGCAGGTCTCCGCCGTCGTGCAGGAGAACGACCTCGCGGTCGCCGCGGTGCTGTCCGGGAACCGGAACTTCGAGGGCCGCATCAACCCCGATGTGAAGCTGAACTACCTCGCGTCCCCGCCACTGGTCATCGCGTACGCGCTCGCCGGCACGATGGACTTCGACTTCGAGGCCGACCCGCTGGGTCGCACCGAGGACGGGCACCCCGTGTTCCTGCGTGACATCTGGCCGGCGCCCGAGCAGGTCCAGGCCACGATCGACGCGTCGATCGACCGCAAGATGTTCGAGGACGACTACGCCGACGTGTTCGCGGGTGACGAGCGCTGGCGCGGGCTGGACACCCCCGAGGGCAACGTCTTCTCGTGGGACCCGCAGTCGACGTACGTGCGCAAGCCCCCGTACTTCGACGGCATGGGCGCCACGCCCGAGCCCGTCACGGACATCTCGGGTGCCCGCGTGCTGGCCAAGCTCGGCGACTCGGTCACGACCGACCACATCAGCCCCGCGGGCTCGATCAAGGCGGACAGCCCGGCGGGCGTGTACCTCGCCGAGCACGGAGTCGAGCGTCGCGACTTCAACTCCTACGGCTCGCGCCGCGGGAACCACGAGGTCATGATCCGCGGCACGTTCGCGAACATCCGGCTGCGCAACCAGCTCGTGCCCGGGGTCGAGGGCGGGTTCACCAAGAACCTGCTCACGGGCGAGGACACGACCATCTATGACGCGTCGGTCGCCTACCAGGCCGCGGGCGTGCCGCTCGTCGTGCTCGGTGGCAAGGAGTACGGCTCCGGCTCCTCGCGCGACTGGGCCGCCAAGGGCACGCGCCTGCTCGGCGTGCGCGCGGTCATCACCGAGTCGTTCGAGCGCATCCACCGCTCCAACCTCATCGGGATGGGCGTCCTTCCGCTGCAGTTCCCGGAGGGGGAGTCCGCCGACTCGCTCGGCCTGGACGGCACGGAGACGTTCGACATCGCCGGTGTCACCGCGCTCAACAACGGCGTGACGCCGCGCACCGTCAAGGTCACCGCGACGAAGGCCGACGGCACCGTCGTCGAGTTCGACGCGGTCGTGCGCATCGACACCCCCGGTGAGGCGGACTACTACCGCAACGGCGGCATCCTGCAGTACGTCCTGCGCCAGGTCGCCGGCGTCGCCTGACGACTGCCGCATCCAGCGAGGCCCGCATCCCGACGAGGGTGCGGGCCTCGCTGCGTCGTCCGTCCGGGGGCGAGGCCCTCTGCACGCCAGCACCTACTCCGACACGACCTTTCTTGTGACGCCTCGCACCTCAGGCGAGGCCATGGTCGTGGGCGTCGAGCACGGTGGAGGGGTCCCCGGAGGATTCCTCATCCCGAACGGCACCATGGGCGCGGATCGTGAGCACGCGCAGCTCGTGCCGGACTGGGCCGGGCTCGTCCTGCGCTCGCGTGCGACCGTCGATGGGCACCTGGACGCCGGCGTCGTGCGTCGAACTGACGTGGGGCACAAGATCTCCGCGTGGGTGACCGTGACGCGGCCGGGGTTCGAGAAGCTCCTCGCGCGTGCGGTCATGAGCGGCGCGATCCTCGTCGGAGCCGCGAGACGAGCGCGTAGGGGGCGGTCGCCGCCACCTCGTGAGGTCCGGCTGGACCGCCCGTTCCTGCTCGTCGTGCGGGACGTGACGACCGGCTGGCCTTGCTCGTCGTGTCCGTGGCGGACCTCAGATCTGAGCCGCCTGCTCACGGTCCGACTGCGGGGGCATGACGAAGGCCCCGACCCGCTGGGGAGAGCGGGTGGGGCCTTGTCAGTCAGGCGGTCGGCTCAGACGGCCGAGGAGGCGAGCTCAGGCTTCGCCGGGGTGACGTCCGTGGCGGGGGCGAGCTTGCGGATCGCGACGCCGGTGATGGCGAAGACGACGCCCAGGCCCATGACCAGCAGCGCGACGCCGAAGGCGACGACCGAGGTGAACAGCGAGGCCCGCAGGAAGGAGCCGTTCATCGCGACGGCGCGCAGCGGGTCCTCCTTGTCGAGCTCGGCGTAGGTCTTGCCACCGGTCGCGTCGAGCGCGTGGTGCTTGATGATGTCGGCCTGCGCGAACGCCTCCCACGGCGTGTCGACAGCGCCGCCCGCGAACGCCGCGGCGTCGTCGGAGACGGTGATGTTCTCGGCCTTGAGGTTCACCGAGACGGCCGTCCAGGTGGCGGCACCGGCGACGAAGAAGATCGCACCGAAGATGATGACGATGAGGCCCAGGAGGCGGGGGAGCTTGGTGGCGGAAGCGGTCGGCGTCGACATCGTGAGTCCTTGTCTGATCCCTCGGTCGGGGAGTGTTCCCCGGCGAACCGGTCCGGCTCGCTGATTGAATGGTTCACCCATGCAGACCCGTGCACCTGGGACCAACGGTCCATGTGCCTCGGGTCACATGTGGACCTGTATACAGGCCGAACGTGCTGGTCAGTGCGTTGCGAGCTGTTCTGCGGCGTGTCGTCCCACGTCTGCCATGAGCGGGTACTCGACGGGATGGGCCAGGAATACGGGCACGAGCCCGGCGGCCCAGGCGCGTGCCCGACGCCATGTCGCGTCGTCCCAGCCGCGCCGCTGCGTGGTGCGTGCGACGAAGGCGGCGCGTCCCGCGGCATCGAAGGTGAGCCACGCGGTGGCGAGGTCGCTCGCGGGGTCGCCGTGCCCCAGGTCGCCGAAGTCGAGCAGCGCGGTGAGGCGACCGCCGTCGCTCAGGAGGTTGCCGGGGTGCGGGTCGCCGTGCACCCAGACCGCGGGTGACGCCCACTCGGGTGCGGTGAGACCGTCGTGCCACGCGGCGAGCAGGGCGTCGCGGTGCGGCAGGTCGGGTGCCGACTCGAGCCGCGTCGCGACCACCTGGGCCCGGTCCCGCAGTGCGACGCCGCGGTACGGGTTGTGCGGGGCGTCCGCGGGCGCCTCGGCGTGCAGCGCCGCGAGCGCGTCGGCGAGCTGGGCCGCCCAGGCCGTCCGCCCCGCGACGTCGGTCGCAGCCACGACCGTCCCGGTGAGCCACGGCACGACCGACCACGGCCACGGGTACAGCGGCGACGGGGCTCCGGTCCGCAGGGGCACCGGGGTCGGGACCGGCACGCGCCCGCCGACGACCGGCAGCCACCGCTGCTCGTTCACGACGAGCGGTGCGCTGATCTCGCGCACGGGCAGCCGCACCGCGAGGTCGTCGCCCAGGCGCCAGGTGATGTTGTCCCAGCCGTGCATGCGCGAGTGCAGCGGGCGGTCGGCGAGGTCCGGATGCTGCTCGGCGAGCAGGGCGCGGGCGAGTGACTCGTCGACGTCGATCTCGATCAGCGGGTGCGCGGGCGCGGGCGGCGCGCTCACGGCTCGAACCGCCGCGTCGGCTCCCACGGCACGGTCCACCCGAGCGCGTCGAAGATCCCGTCGAGGACCAGCGCGGTGAAGCCCCAGACGAGCACGTCGTCGCCGACGAGGAACGCGGGGGTCCGCAGCCGGCCACGTACGCCCACGTGCTCGACCACCCCGCGGTTGGCCGGGTCGAGCAGCTCGGCGACCGGTGTCCGGAACACGTCGACCGCCTCGTCGTGGTCGACTGCGGCGACCTGTGACGGCTGGGTCCACCACGCGAGCACGGGCGTGACGAGGTTGTCGCTCACGGGCAGCGGCACGTCGGCGAGGGTGCCGAGCAGCTCGACGCCGGTCGGGTCGAGCCCGGTCTCCTCGACCGCCTCGCGCAGCGCGGCCTCGCGCGGGCCGGCGTCCTGCGGGTCGATCCCGCCGCCCGGGAACGCGACCTGGCCGGGGTGGTGGCCGAGCGTCGCGGCGCGGCGCTGCAGCAGCACGTCGAGCTCCGCAGGGACGCGAGGGACACCGGGTGCGTGCGCCGGCAGCGCGTCGAGCACGCCGAACAGGACGAGCACCGCGGCGCGCCGAGCCCGTGCGGGGTCGCGCAGCAGTCGCGCGGGGTCCGTGGGCCACGGGACACCCCGGCCGACCAGGGCGACGAGGTCGTCGCGCGCGTCCGTCGCCGTGTCGTGCGGGCGGGGGCCGGGCGCGCTCACCCGCGCGTCCGCACCTGCTCGGCGAACCCCTGGACCAGCTTGTGCGCGGCAGGGACGAGCGTCGGCAGATGGCGTGCGCCATCCGAGCGGATCGTCGCGAGCTCTTCGTCGTCCAGGTCGGCGGTCATCGTCGGCGTGGTGAGCCACAGGTCGAGCAGGGACGGCTCGACCTCGACGTGGAACTGCACGCCGAGCGCGCTGCCCGCCCGGAAGGCCTGGACGGGCGTCGTGGGGGTCGAGGCGAGCAGCGTCGCGGCGGGCGGGAGGTCGATCGCGTCGCTGTGCCAGTGCAGCACGGTCGGGCGCGAGCCGAGCGGCCCGAGCACGAGGTCGTCGGCGACGACGTCCACGGGCGCGAACCCGATCTCGGTGCCGTGGCGGCGGTGCAGGTGCGCCCCGAGCGCCATGCCCAGCAGCTGCGCACCGAGGCACACGCCGAGCACGGGGACGTCCGCGTCGACCGCAGCGGCCAGGAGTGCGCGCTCGGCCGCCAGACCGGGGTGGCCGCGGTCGTCGTCGGCGTCCATGGGACCGCCCATGACGACCACGCCCGAGACCTCGTCGAGCGCGGGCAGCACGGGGTCGGCGGTGCCGACGACCGTGCGGACCCGCACCGGGGCGTCGAGCCCCGGTGCGATCAGACCGGGTCCCTCGTACGGGACGTGCGTGAGGACCAGGACCGGGCGCACGCGTGTCACCACCCGTCGGGGAGGGGACGCCCCTCCTCGTAGCCGGCGGCGGACTGGATGCCGACCGTCGCCCGCTCGTGGAGCTCGGCGAGCGTCGAGGCGCCCACGTAGGTCGCCGCGGAGCGCACGCCCGACGTGATGTGGTCGATCAGGTCCTCGACGCCCGGCCGGCGCGGGTCCAGGTACATCCGCGAGGAGGAGATGCCCTCCTCGTAGAGCGCCTTGCGCGCACGGTCGAACGCCGAGCCGCCGCGGGTGCGCGCGGCCACGGCGCGCGCCGAGGCCATGCCGAACGACTCCTTGTAGAGCCGGCCAGAGCTGTCCTCGTGCAGGTCGCCGGGGGACTCGTGCGTCCCCGCGAACCACGATCCGATCATGACCTGCGAGGCTCCCGCGGCGAGCGCGAGCGCGACGTCACGCGGGTGGCGGACGCCGCCGTCCGCCCACACGTGCGCACCGAGCCGCCGCGCCTCGGCGGCGCACTCGAGCACCGCCGAGAACTGCGGCCGCCCGACGGCGGTCATCATGCGCGTCGTGCACATCGCGCCCGGGCCGACGCCCACCTTGACGATGTCGGCGCCCGCCTCGACGAGGTCGCGCGTGCCCTCGGCCGTCACGACGTTCCCGGCGACGACCGGGACCTGCGGGTCGAGCGCGCGCACGGCGGCGAGCGCGTCGAGCATCTTGCGCTGGTGGCCGTGCGCGGTGTCGACGACGATCGCGTCGATCCCCGCTTCGAGCAGCGCGGCGGCCTTGGCCTTGACGTCGCCGTTGATGCCCACCGCACCCGCGATGCGCAGACGGCCGGCCTCGTCGAGCGCCGGACGGTAGATCGACGAGCGCAGCGCGCCGATCTGGGTCAGGACTCCGACGAGCTGCGAGCCGCGCACGACGGGCGAGAACTTGCGCCGGCTCGAGTGCAGCTTCTCGAAGGCCGCCTCGAGTCCCCGCACGCCGCCGTTCTCGACGACGTCGAGGTCGACCGTCGTCGGGTGCGCCGTCATGACGTCCTCGACCTGCGTGAACCGGTCGACGCCTTGGCAGTCCGCCTCGGTGACGACGCCCACCGGGACGCCGTCGGCGACGACGACCGCCGCTCCGTGCGAGCGCTTGCCGATCAGCGTCAGCGCGGTGTGCACGGTGTCGTGCGGCGCGACGACGACGGGGCTCTCGACCACGGGGTGCGCGGCCTTCACCGAGCGCACGACGTCGGCGACGACCTCGACGGGGATGTCCTGAGGGATCACGGCCATGCCGCCGCGGCGCGCGACGGTCTCCGCCATACGGCGGCCGGCGACGGCGGTCATGTTCGCGACGACGAGGGGCACGGTTGTGCCGGTGCCGTCGGTCGACGCCAGGTCGACGTCGAAACGGGAGGTGACCTCGGAACGCGACGGGACGAGGAACACGTCGCCGTAGGTGAGGTCTGAGGTGGCCGAGTGGCCAGGCAGGAATCGCATCGGGGTTCCCCCTTTCCTCCGCATCTTACCTGCGGCGTGCGCGACCCTCAGGTCCGGGCCGCCCAGGTCCGGGCTGCCCGGCCCCCGGCCGCCCGGGTCCAGGCCGGCAGCGCAGGTTCAGGCGGTGAGGTCCACGAGCCAGTCGAGCGCGACGGGCAGGGCGTGCAGGACCGAGACGTGGCCGTCGTGCGGGCGCTGCCAGAGCTGCGCGTCGGGCAGCAGGTCGAGCAGGCGTCGCCCGTGAGCGGGCGGCACGACCCGGTCCAGACCGCCGTGCACGAGCAGCACCGGGACCCGGACGTCGGCCAAGGCGAAGCCCCACGGGCTCGCGTACGCGACGTCGTCGTCGATCGCGCCGTCGGGCCACGCCTGGCCTGCGGGGCCGGCGTCCTCGCCGAGCGCGCCCCACGCACCCCGCAGCGCGGCCCAGTCCGCCTCGACGAACCCCGCGACGCCGTCGTCGTCGGCCAGTGCCGCTCGCTCGTCGCGTCCGCGCGCCGCCGCCCGGAGCGCCGCGTCCGACGCCATGCCCGCCGCCCAGTCGAACCCGTCGAAGGGCGCCAGCCCGGCCAGGCTCACCACTGCCGTGGCCCGCTCGCCGAGCAGCGCACCGCACGCGAGCGCGTGCGGCCCGCCGCCGGACGCGCCGACGAACGCCGCGCGCGTGATCCCGAACGCGTCGAGCACCGCCGCGACGTCGCCGGCGGCGGAGGCGACGTCGCGCCCCGGTCGGGCCGACGAGCCGCCGTACGACGGGCGGCCGTAGGACACGACCCGCAGCCCGCGCCGCGCGGCGGCCTCGACGACCGGCGCCAGCAACGCCCCCGACTGCGGCGTGCCGTGATGCCACACGACGACGCCCGCGTCCGGGTCGCCCGTCGTGGCGTGCGCGCGCAGGGTGCGGCCGTCGGGCAGGTCGAGCGTCACCGAGGTCGTGGCGTCCATGCCGCGAGTATGAGCGCACGGGCTCCAGGCGCGCGACGGCGCGACCGCGGGGTGACGCCTCGGTAGGGTCCAGCCATGCTCGTCGCACTCACGGGGATCGGACTGTCGACGGCGGCAGGGCTGAACGCCTACATCCCGTTCCTCGTCGTCGCGCTGCTGGCGCGGTTCACCGACGTGGTCGTGCTGCCCAGCGGGCTGACCTGGATGGAGTCGTGGTGGGCGATCGGCATCGGGACGGTGCTGCTCGTCGCGGACGTCGTCCTCGACAAGGTCCCGGTGGTGGACTCCGTCAACGACGCCATCCAGACCGCGATCCGCCCGCTGTCCGGGGGCATCGTGTTCGCCGCGACGTCGGCGGCGGCCGACCTCGAGTCGTCCACGTGGGTCCAGGAGAACGCCTGGGTGCCGTTCGTCGCCGGAGTCGTGCTCGCGGCGATCGTCCACGCGGGCAAGGCCACCGTGCGGCCGGCCGTGAACGCGGCCACGTTCGGCGTGGGAGCGCCCGTCGTCTCGACGATCGAGGACGGCACGTCGTTCGGCCTGAGCCTGGCCGCGGTGTTCGTGCCGCTGCTCGTGCTCGCGCTGCTCGTCGCGCTCGTCGTCGTGCTCGTCACGTTCCGCCGACGGCGCCGTGCGGCGACGCGCGGGCCCGACGCGTCCTAGAGTGGTACGTCAGTCACCGGCGGGACGTGGGAGGAACGCGTGAGTCGTTCGCTGCTGTCGCGCGTCCGCACCCCCGCGGACGTGCGTGCGCTGCCTCCCGGTCAGCTCGACGCGCTCGCGCAGGAGATCCGCACGTTCCTGGTCGACCAGGTCTCGCGCACAGGTGGTCACCTGGGGCCGAACCTCGGGGTCGTCGAGCTGACGATCGCGCTGCACCGCGTGTTCGAGTCGCCGCGCGACACGCTGGTGTTCGACACCGGGCACCAGTCCTACGTGCACAAGCTGCTCACGGGTCGCCGTGACTTCGAGGCGCTGCGGCGCCGCGACGGGCTCTCGGGGTACCCGAGCCGCGCGGAGTCCGAGCACGACGTCGTCGAGAACTCGCACGCGTCCACGGCCCTGAGCTGGGCGGACGGGATCGCCAAGGCGAACGAGCTGCAGGGCCGCTCCGACCGGCACGTGGTCGCCGTGATCGGCGACGGCGCGCTGACGGGCGGCATGGCCTGGGAGGCGCTCAACAACATCGCGGAGGGCCAGGACCGTCGCCTCGTGGTCGTCGTCAACGACAACGGGCGCTCGTACGCGCCGACGATCGGCGGGCTCGCGCTGCACCTCGACACGCTGCGCACCACGCAGGGCTACGAGAACGTCCTGTCGTGGGGCAAGCGCACGCTGAAGCGCTCCGGCCCGCCCGGGCGCCTCGCGTACGACGCGCTGCACGGCCTGAAGAAGGGAATCAAGGACGTCGTCCTGCCGCAGGGCCTGTTCGAGGACCTCGGCCTGAAGTACGTGGGCCCGGTCGACGGGCACGACGAGCAGGCGGTCGAGCGAGCCCTGCGCCGCGCGCAGGCGTTCGGCGGCCCCGTCATCGTGCACGTGATCACCGAGAAGGGGCGCGGCTACACGCCGGCCGAGCAGGACGTCGCGGACCGCTTCCACGCCGTCGGGGTGATCCACCCCGAGACGGGGCTGCCGGTCGCGCCGTCGCGGTTCGGCTGGACGAGCGTGTTCGCCGACGAGATCGTGCGCATCGGCCGGCGTCGGCCGGACGTCGTCGCGATCACCGCCGCGATGCTGCAGCCCGTGGGGCTCGCGCCGTTCGCCGCGGAGTTCCCGGACCGCGTGTTCGACGTCGGCATCGCGGAGCAGCACGCGGCGACGTCCGCGGCGGGCATGGCGTTCGGCGGGCTGCACCCCGTCGTCGCGGTCTACGCGACGTTCCTGAACCGCGCGTTCGACCAGGTCCTCATGGACGTCGCGCTGCACCGCGCGGGCGTCACGTTCGTCCTCGACCGCGCCGGTCTGACCGGCGACGACGGCGCGAGCCACAACGGCATGTGGGACATGGCGATGCTCGCGATCGTCCCGGGCCTGCGGCTCGCCGCGCCGCGCGACGAGCACACGTTGCGGGCTGCGCTGCGCGAGGCCGTCGACGTGGACGACGCACCGACGGTCGTGCGCTACCCCAAGAGCGCGCTCGTCGACGAGATCCCGGCACTCGAGGACGTCGACGGTGTCGACGTGCTGGCGCGGCACGACGCCGACGACGCCCAGGCGCGCCGCGTGCTCGTCGTGGGGGTGGGGGCGATGGTCGGCTGCGCGCTGCAGGTGGGCGAGGCCCTGGCGGCGCACGGCCTGGCCGTGACGGTGGTCGACCCGCGGTGGGTGCTGCCGATCCCCGCGGCGCTCACCAAGCTCGTCGGCGACCACGACCACACCGTGACGATCGAGGACGGGCTGGTCGACGGGGGCGTCGGCGCGCACGTCGCGCAGCGCGCCGCCGAGCACGGGATCACGACGCCGGTCCAGGCGTTCGGCATCCCGCGCGACTTCCTGCCGCACGCGTCGCGGGACCAGCTCGTCGGGACGCTGCGCCTGACGCCGCAGGACATCACGCGCGACGTCGTCACGGCCCTCACACGTGCCTGACGGGCGCGCCGGACGGGCCCTCGACGGGACCCGGCACGGGACCCGACACCGGGTGTGACCTGCGGTACAGGCCCACGAGGTCGAAGGTCCCGAGACATCCCACCAATTGCTCCGTAGGTTCAAGTCATCGGACCAGATTCCACAAGGAGCGCAGATGTCCACGACGGCCGTACCCGGCACCGACCACCTCGAGGCGACGATGCCTGCTGCATGGCAGGGGTTCGTGACCGGACCCTGGGTCGACAATGTCGACGTGCGGGACTTCATCCAGCGGAACTACACGCCCTACACGGGCGACTCGTCGTTCCTCGCCGGCCCCACCGAGCGGACCACCGGCGTCTGGGCGAAGCTCTCTGAGATGTTCCCGGCGGAGCGCGAGAAGGGCGTCTACGACGTCGACGCGAAGACGCCGTCCACCATCACGTCGCACGCCCCTGGCTACATCAGCAAGGACGACGAGGTCATCGTCGGCCTGCAGACCGACGCGCCGCTCAAGCGCGCGATCATGCCCAACGGCGGCTACCGCATGGTGCAGACCTCGCTCGAGACCTACGGCTACGAGGCCGACCCGGTCGTCACCGAGATCTTCACCAAGTACCGCAAGACCCACAACGACGGCGTCTTCGACGCGTACCCGCCCGACGTGCGCGCCGCGCGGTCGTCGCACATCATCACCGGCCTGCCCGACGCGTACGGCCGCGGCCGCATCATCGGCGACTACCGCCGGGTCGCGCTGTACGGCGTGGACGCCCTGATCGAGGCCAAGAAGCTCGAGAAGGCCGACCTCGACATGGAGCGTTCGGTCGAGGACGTCATCCGTGCCCGCGAGGAGCTCTCCGAGCAGCTCCGCGCGCTGAACGAGCTCAAGACGATGGCCGCCTCGTACGGCTACGACATCTCGCAGCCCGCGAGCAACGGCCGAGAGGCCGTGCAGTGGCTCTACTTCGGCTACCTCGCCGCCGTGAAGGAGCAGAACGGCGCGGCGATGTCGCTCGGACGCACCTCCACGTTCCTCGACGTGTTCCTCAACCGGGACCTCGAGGCCGGCGTGATCACCGAGGAGCAGGCGCAGGAGATCATCGACGACTTCGTCATCAAGCTGCGGATCGTGCGCTTCCTGCGCACCCCCGAGTACGACAACCTGTTCTCCGGCGACCCGACCTGGGTGACCGAGACCATCGGTGGCATGGGTGAGGACGGTCGTCCGCTCGTCACCAAGACCTCGTTCCGGTACCTGCAGACGCTGTACAACCTGGGCCCGGCCCCCGAGCCCAACATGACGGTGTTCTGGAGCGACGCGCTGCCCGAGGGCTTCAAGCAGTTCTGCGCGCAGGTGTCGATCGACACCTCCGCCGTGCAGTACGAGTCCGACGACCTCATCCGCGCCGACTGGGGCGACGACGCGGCCATCGCGTGCTGCGTGTCCCCGATGCGCGTGGGCAAGCAGATGCAGTTCTTCGGCGCCCGCGTGAACCTCGCCAAGGCGCTCCTGTACGCCATCAACGGTGGTCGCGACGAGGTCTCCGGCAAGCAGGTCGCGCCGGTGTCCGCGCCGGTCGAGGGCGAGTTCCTCGACTACGACGACGTGATGGCCAAGTTCGACAAGATGATGGACTGGCTCGCCCAGACCTACGTCGACGCGCTGAACTGCGTGCACTACATGCACGACAAGTACGCCTACGAGCGCATCGAGATGGCGCTGCACGACCGCGAGATCCTGCGGACGATGGCGTGCGGCATCGCGGGCATGTCGGTCGTGGCGGACTCGCTGTCGGCCATCAAGTACGCCAAGGTCCGGGCGCTGCGCACGGCCGACGGCCTGGTCACCGAGTACCAGGTCGAGGGCGACTTCCCGACGTACGGCAACGACGACGATCGCGCCGACGAGATCGCCGTGTACCTGGTCGAGACGTTCATGCGCAAGATCCGCCAGTACCCGACGTACCGCAACGCGCTGCACACGCAGTCGGTGCTGACGATCACCTCGAACGTCGTCTACGGCAAGGCCACGGGCTCCACGCCTGACGGTCGCCGCCGCGGCGAGCCGTTCGCTCCTGGCGCCAACCCGATGAACGGCCGCGACACGCACGGCATGCTCGCCTCCGCGCTGTCGGTCGCGAAGCTGCCGTACTCGGAGGCGCAGGACGGCATCTCGCTCACGTCGACGGTCGTGCCGTCGGGCCTCGGCCGCACGCGTGAGGAGCAGGTCGCGAACCTCGTCGGCCTCCTCGACGCGTACACGCTGTCGAACGGTTACCACATGAACATCAACGTGCTGAACCGTGAGACGCTCCTGGACGCCATGGACCACCCGGAGAACTACCCGCAGCTCACCATCCGCGTGAGCGGCTACGCGGTGAACTTCGTCCGGCTGACCCGCGAGCAGCAGCTCGACGTCCTGTCCCGCACGTTCCACGGAGCGGTCTGACACACCCCGTGGGGAGGAGTCGCCGCGAGCAGGCAGCGGCTCCTCCCCACGGTCAGCTCGACCCGCACACCCCAGCCCGGCACGACGAGAGGAGACGACGATGAGCACGGTCACGGAGCCGGTCGGCGCCCCGGTCGTCGAGCTCGGGCTGCCGCTCGTCGGTGGCGCGCACGGGCGCGTGCAGGGTGCGGGCACCGAGGGCCTCGAGGCCGCGGAGGCCGAGGACCGCTCCGCCAAGCTCGCCGCGGTGCGGGCCGGCGAGATCGGCTCGGTGCACTCGTGGGAGCTCGTCACTGCCGTCGACGGCCCGGGGACGCGGATGACCGTGTTCCTGTCCGGCTGTCCGCTGCGGTGCCTGTACTGCCACAACCCCGACACCATGGAGATGCGTCGCGGCACCGACGTGACGTCCGACGAGATCCTCGCCCGGGTCAAGCGCTACCGCGGCGTCATGAAGGCGACCGGGGGAGGCCTGACCATCTCCGGCGGCGAGCCGCTCATGCAGCCCGCCTACGTGCGTCGCCTGCTGCGTGGCGCCAAGGCCATGGACGTGCACACCGCGATCGACACCTCGGGCTACCTCGGTGCGCAGTGCACCGACGAGATGCTCGACGACATCGACCTCGTGCTCCTCGACGTGAAGTCGGGCGACCCGGAGACGTACAAGCGCGCGACCGGTCGCGAGCTCGAGCCGACGCTGCAGTTCGGCCGTCGGCTGGCCGCGCACGGTGACACCGAGGTCTGGGTGCGGTTCGTGCTCGTCCCCGGGCTGACGGACGACGAGGCGAACGTCGAGGCGGTCGCGGAGTACGTCGCCTCGCTCGGCGAGTGCGTCACGCGCGTCGAGGTCCTGCCGTTCCACCAGATGGGCCGCGACAAGTGGGCCGAGCTCGGCATGCGCTACGAGCTCGAGGACACCCAGCCGCCGAGCCCCGAGCTCGTCGAGCGCGTGCGCGGCCAGTTCCGCGCGCGGGGCCTGCAGGTCTTCTGACCGACGCCTGTCGGGGCGTCGCCGCGCTCCGCGCGCGCGTGCCGCACGCTCGGAGCCGTCGTGCCCGCTAGAACGCGCTGATGGACTTCGGCGCGCGCTGAGGGCGGGACAGCGCCCGGACGAGGGCGTCCTGGCCGTGCCGGCGCAGGGAGATGTCCGCCAGGAGCGTGAGCACCGGGGACAAGACCTCGTACGAGAACTGCGGCACGGGCACGCCGAGGCTGGCCGCCAGGTCGTCGGAGTGCACGACGATCTCCAGCAGCCGGGTCGCCACGAAGTCCTCGATCGCCAGCGCCGCACCCGTCCACGGGACGACGACGACGGGAGGGACGGTCGTCAGGACCGCGTCGAGCCGCGAGAGCGCGTCCTGCGCGGCGGCTGCGGCGACCTGCGGGCCGGCCACGGCCTGCTCCTCGCCGCGCTCGCGCACGCCGCGGTTGGCGGGGCCGTCCAGGTCCTGCTGGATCCACAGCGCCTGGGCGTAGTGCTCCGAGACCGGGATCGGCTCGGACAGCCGCGAGTCGGTGCGGTCGTGCGCGAGCAGCGTCTCGACGATCCGCTGCGGCTGGTTGACCAGGTGCCAGGTCAGCGCGCCCACGGTCATGCCCTCGCACGCGGACTCGTCGTTCCAGCGCTGGGTGATCTCAGGCCAGGCGACCAGGCCAGCGAGCAGCCGGGTGGCGCTCACCGCGGCGCGGGGGTCGAGGTTCCCGACGAACGTCAGCTCAGGCCACTGCATCATGCGCTCACCTTGTCATGTCTTGCCGGTCACGGCGGACCACGCGGCCGCCCCGGCCGTGCGTGCAGCACGGGCGGAGCGGCCGCGTGGGTCGGTCAGGCGCTCCGGACGTTGGCCACGCCGTCGGGCAGCAGACGATGACCGAGGAGCCGCTCGCTGTACCCGGTGCGGTCCAGGTACGGCGTGAGGCCGCCCAGGTGGAAGCCCCAGCCCGCGCCGAGGATCAGGCAGAGGTCGATCTGCTGGGGCGTGGCGACGACCTGCTCGTCGAGCATGTGGCCGACCTCGACCGTGAGTGCGGTGAGCACCGCGTCCAGGACGCCGGCCTCGTCGAGCGGCTGGGCGAGCAGTTCGCCCTCGCGCGCGGCGTCGAACGTCGCCTGGATCGCGGGGTTCACCGGCTTGGGCAGGCCCTTGGCGGGGGCCGGCAGGACGACCGTGGTGCCCTCCTCGACGAGCCGGACGAGACCAGGCGAACGCGGGAAGCGGTCACCGAGGTCCTCGCGCAGCGACGTCAGGACGTGCAGGCCGACCGCGGGCCCGACCAGGTCGAACAGCTCGAACGGCGGCATGGGCAGGCCGAGCGGACGCAGGGCACGGTCGGCGACCTCGACGGGTGTGCCCTTCTCGACGGCGTCGACGATCACGCCGAGCAGCAGGACGAGCAGGCGGTTCACGACGAAGCCGGGGCGGTCCGCGCACAGCACCGCGGTCTTGCGGAGCTTGGCGGCGACCGCGACTCCGGTGGCGAGCGCCTCGGGCGAGGTGTGCTCGGCGTGGATCACCTCGACCAGCGGCATCGCCGCGACCGGGTTGAAGAAGTGCAGGCCGACGACGCGCTCGGGGTGCTGCAGGTCGGCGGCCATCGCGGTGATCGACAGCGCCGAGGTGTTGGTCGCGAGGATCGCGTCCGGCGCCACGACCTGCTCGACCTCCGCGAAGACCCGCTTCTTGAGCGAGAGCACCTCGGTGACGGCCTCGATGACGAAGTCGCAGCCCGCCAGGTCCTCGAGCCGGGTCGTGCCGCGGATCGAGCCGATCAGCCGGGACGCCGCCGACTCGGAGAGCCGGCCCGAAGAGGTCAGGCGCTCGACGCCGGCCTGGACCGCCTCGAGCCCCTTGGCGACGCGCTCGTCGTCCAGGTCGCGCATGACCACCGGCACGCCGAGACGCTGCGCGAACAGGAGCGCGATCTGGGCCGCCATGAGACCTGCACCGACGATCCCGACGCGCGTGACCGGGCGCGCGAGCGCCTTGTCGGGCGCCCCGACCGGTCGCTTGCCGCTCGAGAGGAGCCCGAACGAGTAGACGCTCGCGCGCATCTCGTCGGACATGATCAGGTCGGCGAGCGCCTCGTCCTCGGCGGCGAACGCCTCGTCGCGCGACGCCGTGCGTGCGGCGGCGACGAGGTCGAGCGCGCGGTACGGCGCGGGGCGCGAGCCGGCGATCGTGGCGTCGAGACGCTGCCGCGCCGCGTCGGTCACGGCCCGCCAGGTCGCCTCGTCGTCGAGCGGGCGACGCTCGACGACGACCTCGCCGGTCACCACACGGGCGGCCCAGCGGATCGACTCCTCGAGGAAGTCCGCGGTGTCGAGCACGACGTCCACGAGGCCGACCTGCGCGGCCTGCTGCGCCGTGTACGGCTTGTTGGCCGCGGGACGGGCGAGGATGACGTCGAGCGCGGCCTGCACGCCCACGAGGCGCGGGACGACGTAGGCGCCGCCCCAGCCGGGCACCAGGCCCAGGCCCGTCTCCGGCAGGGCGAGCGCGCGCACGTCGGCCGCAACCGTCCGGTACTGGCAGTTGAGCGCGAGCTCGAGCCCGCCGCCGAGCGCGACGCCGTTGACGAACGCGAACGTGGGGACGCCCATGTCCTGCAGGAGCGCGTAGGCGGCGTGGCCCTGGCGGCCGAGCTGGAGCGCCTCGTCGCGCGAGACGACACCGGCGACCTGGGTCAGGTCGGCGCCGGCCGCGAGGAAGTACGGCTTGCCGGTGACGGCCACGGCCTGCACCTGGCCGGCCTGCACGCGCTCACGCACCGCGGTCAGCGTCGCCGTGAGCTCGGCCATCCCCTGCGGGCCGAGGGTCGTCGGCTTCGTGTGGTCCAGCCCGTTGTCGATCGTGACCAGGACGAGCGTGCCGGCGCCGCCGGGCAGCGTCACGTCGCGGGCCAGGGCGTGCGAGACCCGCTCGGCGCGGGGCGCCGGGGGCGCGTCGGTCGGGGCGGCGTCCGCCGCGGTCGTCACGTCGGCGCTCATCGGGCGACCTCCTCGTCGTTCGTCGGCACGTAGTCGGCGTGGTGCGGGTTCTCCCAGATGACGGTCCCGCCCTGGCCCAGGCCCACGCACATCGTGGTCACGCCGTAGCGCACCTCGGGGTGCTCGGCGAACTGGCGCGCGAGCTGGGTCATGAGACGCACGCCCGAGGACGCGAGCGGGTGCCCGACGGCGATCGCGCCGCCGTACGGGTTCACACGGGGGTCGTCGTCGGCGATGCCGAACGCGTCGAGGAACGCGAGCACCTGGACCGCGAACGCCTCGTTGATCTCGAACAGCCCGATGTCCTCGATGGTCAGGCCCGCGCGCTCGAGCGCGCGTCGCGTCGCGGGCACCGGCCCGACGCCCATGATCTCGGGCTCCACGCCCGCGTACGCGAACTGAACCATCCGCATGCCCACGGGCAGCCCGAGCTCGGCGGCGGTGTCCTCGGCCGCGAGCAGACAGGACGCGGCGCCGTCGGTGAGCGGCGCCGACGTCCCGGCCGTGACGCGACCGCCCGGCCGGAACGGCGTGGGCAGCGACGCGATGGCCTCGGCGGTCGTCCCGGGCCGCGGCGGCTCGTCGGCCGTGGCCAGGCCCCAGCCCTGCTCCGGG
The DNA here is from genome assembly GCF_006538725.1 of Cellulomonas gelida. Lineage (GTDB taxonomy): Bacteria > Actinomycetota > Actinomycetes > Actinomycetales > Cellulomonadaceae > Cellulomonas > Cellulomonas gelida. The sequence continues at coordinate 4,417 of NZ_BJLQ01000028.1, read as the reverse complement.
TCGCGCGTGGCGACCGGGACGAGGTCGGGGTCGATCCGGCCCGACGCGAGGGCGGCGGCGTACTTGCGCTGGCTCGCCGCGCCGTACGCGTCGGCCCGCTCGCGCGTGAGCGCGGGGAAGCGGTCGTGCAGGTTCTCGGCGGTCACGCCCATGTTGAGCGCGTCGGCGGCGACGATCCGCTCCGCGAGGAACCGCGGGTTCGGCTCGGCGTCGAAGCCCATCGGGTGCCGGCCCATGTGCTCGACCCCGCCGGCGAGAGCGACGTCGGCCGCGCCCACCCCGATCGCGGCGGCGACGTTCGTCACCGCCGTCATGGCGCCCGCGCACATGCGGTCGATCGCGTAGCCGGGCACGCTCGACGGCAGGCCCGCGAGCATCCCGACCGTGCGGCCCAGGGTCAGGCCCTGGTCGCCCTGCTGCGTGGTGGCGGCGATCGCGACCTCGTCGACCCGTGCGGGCGGTAGCTGGGGGTGCCGGCGCAGGAGCTCGCGCACGGTCTTGACGACGAGGTCGTCGGCGCGGGTGTGGGCGTAGAGCCCGTCGGGACGGGCGCGTCCGAACGGGGTGCGTACCCCGTCGACGAAGACGGTGCGACGAGCTCGAGATGCGGCGGGCATCGGGGCCTCCTGGGGACGACGGTGTCCGTACGGTCGGGCGGGACCGGGGAGTGCGGTACCTGTCCTGCCTCCGTGTGGATCATGCGGAGCGCAGGACCTTCGGCCCACGAGACCGAAGTTACTCGAGAGTAACATCCGCTGAGCTGCGGCGGGAGGGGTCAGGCCGGGTCGCCGTGCGTCCGACGGCGCGCTGGGTCAGTCGCCGAGCGTCGCGAAGGCCGCGGCGAGCGGCTCGGTGACGAGGCCGACCTGCCACGGACGCGCACCGCCCGCGACCAGGTGCTCCGCCACGGACGCGGCGTCGAGCGACCGCGGGGGCGTCCAGCACAGGCGGCGCAGCAGGTCCGGCTGCACGATGTTCTCGACCGGCACGGCGTACCGGGCCGACAGCTCGGCGACCACGTCGCGCGCCGCGGTCAGGCGTGCGGCCGCGGCCGGGTCACGGTCCGCCCACGCGCGCGGGGGCGGCGGGGCGTCGCTCTTGGGGCCGCGCACCGAGGGCAGGTCGGCGTCGGGGAGGGCGAGCGCGCGGTCGATCGCGGACTGCCAGAGCGTCGCGCGGCGCCGCGTGCCCTTGCCCGCGAACGGCGGCAGCGCGGTGAGCTGGGGGACCGAGCGCGGGAGCGCCTGCGCCGCCGCGACGATCGCGGTGTCGGGCAGCACCCGGCCGGGCGAGACGTCACGCTGACGCGCGTTCTGGTCCCGCGTGCTCCACAGCTCACGCACGACGGCGAGGCGTCGCGCGTCACGGATCGCGTGCAGGCCGGAGACGCGGCGCCACGGCTCGGCGCGCGGGGCGGGCGGGGGAGCGGTGCGCACGGCCTCGAACTCCTGAGCGGCCCACTCGGCCTTGCCGGCGAGCGCCAGTCGCTCGGCGAGCACCGCCCGCACCTCGACGAGGACCTCGACGTCCAGGGCCGCGTAGCGCAGCCACTCGCTGGGCAGCGGGCGCGTCGACCAGTCGACCGCCGAGTGCTCCTTGGCCAGGCCGAGACCGAGCGTGTCGGCGACGACCGCCGCCAGGCCCACGCGCTCCATGCCGAGCAGCCGGGCCGCGAGCTCGGTGTCGAACACGCGCGTCGGGTGCATGCCCTGCTCGGTCAGACCCGGGAGGTCCTGCGACGCGGCGTGCAGCACCCACTCGACACCGACCAGGGCGTCGGAGAGCGCCGACAGGTCGGGCAGCGCGATCGGGTCGATGAGCGCCGTCCCGGCGCCCTCGCGACGCAGCTGCACGAGGTACGTGCGCTGGCCGTACCGGTAGCCGGACGCGCGCTCGGCGTCGACCGCAACCGGACCGGTCCCGGCACCGAAGGCCTCGATGACGGCCGCGAGTGCCGCCGGCGTCTCGACGACGACGGGGATGCCGTCGGCGGGTTCCGTCAGGGGGACGACCGGCGCGGGGGTCTGCGCCTGGGGGTGGTCGGTGCCGGGCGCCTCGGGGGCGTCGCCCGGTGGGACGACGGCCGACGCACGCTCGTCGTCCACGGATTGCATGGTTCCACCGTAGGCGACGACGGCCCGCGGGCCGTGCAGGCCGCGCGGATCTCGTGCCCGCCGCGTTCGTCACACCGGCGGCACGCCGGGACAGGGCAGCGCCCGGCAGCAGGGGTACCCGTGCCGCGGGTGCTCAGTCGAGCAGGCCGCCGCGGAACGACATCGCGACCAGGTGCGCGCGGTCGCCGGTGCCGAACTTGCGCGAGATGCGGGCCAGGTGGCTCTTGACCGTGAGGGCGGACAGGCCGAGCTCTTCGCCGATCAGCCGGTTGCTGCGGCCCTGCGCGACGAGCTTGAGGACGCTCAGCTCGCGGGTCGTCAGCTCGGGCAGCGCGGGGGGCGGCGGGGGCGCCGCCGGCGTGCGGGTCAACGACGGCGCGGTCGCGCTGGCCACGGCGCCGCGCATCCCGCCCGAGAGCAGCACGCTGAGCTCGCCGCGGCTCGCGCGCCGGGTCAGGACGACGACGCGCTGGCTGCCGCGGCGCCGCAGGTTCTGCACGAGAGTCGTGCCGTCGCCGTCGGCGAGCTCGGTGACCACCACGCACATGTGATGTGCCGCGGCGGGGCGGGTCGCGACCGGGCCCCCCGACGTGGCGGACGTGCGGGCGGCGGGTGCGCGGCGCAGCGGCTCGATGGTCACGACCTGCTGATCGGCAGGGTCGGGCGGGGACTTGAGCCCTGGTCGGACGAAGACGGTCAGATCGCGCAAGCGCACGTCGGGCGGGGCCCGCACCGGACGGGGTCACGCGGACGCTCGGGCCCGCCGAGACGCCTCAGTGACGAGGGCTCAGCGGCACCACGCCGTCGGGCAACGGGGGCAGCCCGGCCGCCGCGCACAGGAGCGTCTCCCAGGCGCGCAGGTGGTCGCGCAGGTCGGGGTCCGTCGCCGTCCACGACGCGCGGATCTCGAGCTCGGTCTGCTCGGCGCGCACCTCGAGCGCGCCGAAGCTCTGCGACAGCACGCGTGTGACGGTGCCGCCGGGTGCGTGCGGCTCGAGCCCCACGCTCTCGAGCGCGTCGAGGAACCAGCTCCATGCGACCTCGGCGAGCAGCGGGTCGGCGCCGACCTCGGCCTCGAGCGTCGCGCGCACGAGCGTGACGAGGCGGAACCGACCGTCCCAGGCCTCCTGGCCGGCCGGGTCGTACAGCACGACGAAGCGTCCCGAGGCGAGCTCGGCGGCCGCGACGGAGCGACGCGCGGTGCGGACCTCCGCAGTGAGGGCGGCCGAGTACGGCGCGATGCGCGCCGGGCCGGGGACCTCGTCCAGCACGACCTCCGGTCGCACGTTCACCGTGCGCAGCGAGCGCAGGGCCTGCACGAACTCGGCAGGCACGTCGTCGGGACCGGCGGGGCTCATGGTTGCCGAGCGTAGGCAACGGCACCACCTGCGTCGTGCACGGCGCGCCGGTCGCCTGTGGAGGACGCGCACACGCACCGGCGTGCGGTGGCTAGCGTCCGGTCGCGACGTGCCGTGAGGGCGTCCGACGAGAGAGCAGGGGGCGTGAGATGACGACGACGAACGGGAACCCGGACCGGTTCGTGCCGCAGGCGACGAGGCGGGTCCCGCGGACGGTGCCCGCGACCGGGCAGGCCTCGCCGTCCGCCACGCCGCACACGGGGGTGCCGCTCGCCCCGCCGCCGCGCGTGCCGGATGCCGCTCCACCGGCTGCGGGCGTGTGGGTGGACGGCGCCGAGGAGCGCGTGGCCGCCGAGCTCGTCGACGCGCGACGGCACGCGCAGGAGCTGGCCGCCCTGCGCGACGACATGGACGCGGTGCGGGGTGCGGCGCGGTCACCAGGAGGTGACGTGGGCGTCGAGGTCGACGCGCGCGGCCGGCTCGTACGTCTGCGGCTCACCGACGGCGCGTGCGCGCTGCGGCCGGCCGGGCTCGCCCGGCTCGTCGAGGACACGGCGCGCGCGGCCGCCGCAGCGGCCGACCGTTCGGCCGTGGCGCTGGTCGAAGAGCGGTTCGGGCGGGGGTCGGCGATCGCCGCCGCGGTGCGCGAGGACCTCACGCCGCCGACCGCCCGACCGTGAGGAGTCTTGCCTCGTGATCGGCCCCGCGGAGGCGTCCCGCGGGGCTACTAGGCTGAGGCGGCACCTCTCCCGGCATACCGGCCGGGTCCACGACATCCGGCAGGAGCCGCCGGGTCCGTGGCGTCGGTCCCTCGCACGGTCAGGGCGCGTGACGCCCGGGCGCGACGAACGCGGGGACTCACGCCCGCCCGGCCCTGCCGCGGCGACGAACCGAAGGAGCACCACACAGCATGGTCGACATCGCCCCCGGCGGTCAGGTCGGGAT
>NZ_BJLQ01000027.1 GCF_006538725.1 Cellulomonas gelida | reverse complement strand
GGGTCGGCGGGTGCGGGTCGACGGGCGTGGGTCGGCGGGGTGCGGGTCGGCGGGTGCGGGTCGGCGGGGTGCGGCCCACACTCCCCACCCACCCCGCCGACCCAGCGCTTACTCGCCCCCCAGCCCTCGTTCGCCGGAGCAACCGCTGTCTCGACGATCCCCCCACCCCCGACCCAGCGGTTGCTCGCGGAATCAGCGCCGCAAGCCCGACCAGGTGCTGGGTCGGCGGGTCGGGCGCGGGCGAGGCGGGTTGGAGGGGTCAGGGGTGGGGGACGAGGGGGCGGATCTCGGCGTCTTCGGTGAGGGTGTCGGCGACGAGGGTGGCCAGGTCGTCGACGTCCGTCGTGGCGACGAGGTAGAGGCCTCCGACGATCTCGGTCGTCTCGCCGAACGGGCCGTCGGTCACGGTCGTCGTCGTGCCGGCTCGTCGTCGCACGACCTTCCCCACGGCGGTCGGGCCCAGCTCCTCGCCGCGGATGATCGTGTGCCCGCGCTCGGCGGCGAGCGCGTTGAAACGGACGTGCGCGGCGTCGTTGGCCGCGATCTCGTCGTCGGTGCGCGCCTCCCACGCACGCTCGTCGCCGCGCAGCAGCACCAGGTGGGTCGCCGTGGTCATGTCGTCCTCCCGAGGGTGTGCGGGACCGTCCCGCTCGTCGAGGTGACGGGGCGCGGGACGCCGGTTCGACAGTAGGGGCGATGCGGCTACGGCGGACCGCCGCGAGGTGGCAAGGTGAGGGCGTGATGCTGAAGACCAGGTCCGAGCTGACGGCGATGCGCCCCGCGGGGAAGTTCGTCGCCGGCGTGCTCTCGTCTTTGCGCGACGTCGCGAAGGTCGGGATGACGCTGCAGGCGCTCGACGACCACGCGCACCGGATGATCGCCGACGCGGGCGCGCACTCGGTGTACCTCGGCTACCACCCCTCATTCGGTGCGATCCCGTACCCGGGCGTGCTGTGCACGTCGGTGAACGACGCTGCGCTGCACGGCCTGCCGTCGCCGTACGTGCTGGCCGACGGCGACGTGCTGTCGATCGACTTCGCGGCGCAGGTGCAGGGGTGGGTCGCGGACTCCGCGATCACGTTCCAGGTCGGGACGACGACGCCCGAGGCCCAGCGCCTCATCGAGACCACCGAGCGCGCGCTGTACGCGGGCATCGCGGCGGCGAAGGTCGGCGGGCGCATGGGCGACATCTCCGCGGCGATCGGGGACGTCGGCCACCAGGCCGGGTACGGCATCAACACCGACTTCGGCGGGCACGGCGTGGGCCGCACGATGCACGAGGACCCGCACGTCCCGAACGACGGCCGCCGCCGCAGCGGCCTGAAGCTGCAGGAGGGGCTCGTCATCGCGATCGAGCCGTGGTTCATGTCGGGCGGCAACGGGTACGTCGTCGACGACGACGGCTGGACGATCCGCTCGACGGACGGGTCGCTCGCCGCGCACTTCGAGCACACCGTCGCGCTGACCAAGGACGGCCCGCTCGTCCTGACCGCACGCGACTGACGGAAGGGACCGCCGTGGGGGGCACCGAGAGCGACCGCGGCCCGTACGACGTGCCGCCGACGAGCCCGTACGGGGTCCCGGTGGTCGCGTCCGGCCCGCCCACGCCCGTCTACGGCACGCCGCCGGTGTCGCCTCCGGGCACACCGGGCTCCGCGTGGGGCGTGCACGACGACGTCGCGCCCGTGCAGCCGTACGACGTCACGGTCTACCCGCCGGCGCCGACCGGCCCGCCGCCGCCCTGGCTCGCCACGCGCACGGACCAGGTGCCGCCGTCGAGCGCGGTCGTGGTGGTCGCGTGGGTCGTCACCGTCTTCACGAGCTTCTACCTGCTTCCGTGGGCGATCGCCGCGACCCGCGGCAAGGCCGCGCGGTGGGGCATCTTCTGGGTCAACCTGCTGCTCGGCTGGACCCTCGTCGGGTGGGTCGCGACGCTCGTGTGGGCGTGCCTGCCGCACGGCGTGCTCCACCCCGCGCCCGTGGCCGTGCCGCCGGGCTGGTACCCGCTGGCGAACGGCCGGTACGGCTTCTGGGACGGGACGCGCTGGACGGGTCACGTCGCCTGACCGGACGGGTTCAGCCGTCCGACGAGGGCGCGACAGCCTCCGCGAACGTCCGACGACCCGTGGCGTGGCCGGGCGTGAGCTGGTGCCCGGCGCGGAACGCGGCGAACGCCTTGCCCGGTAGCCGCACGTACACGGTGCGCCGCCGGCGCCCGGTCGCTCGCTCGAGCGTCTCGACGACCTCGTCGACGGTGAGCACCTGCGGCCCGCCCATGTCCTCGACCCGGCCCGACGGCCCGGCCTCGACGAGGTCGACGAGCCTCGCGGCGACCTCGCCCACGTCGACCGGCTGCAGACTCGTGCCGCTGGGCAGGACCGTCACCGGCCCGAGCGTGAGGCGGTCCAGCAGCAGCGCGACGAACGGGTGGAACTGCGTCGTGCGCAGGACCGTCCACGGCACGTCGCCGGCCTCGAGCAGCTCCTCGACCTGGTGCTTGGCGCGGTAGTAGGAGTACGGGATCCGGTCGACGCCGACGATCGAGATGTACACGACGTGCGGCGCGGCACCGCCCGTGCTGCGCGCCGCGAGCAGGAGCCGGGCGGCGGCGGTCACGTCGTGCGCGGGCTTGGCCGGCTCGCTCGCGCAGTGGATCACGCACGTGACGCCCGCGAGCGCGTCGTCGACACCCTCCCCCGTCGTCAGGTCACCGACGACCCGCTCGACCCCCGGAACCGACGGCCCCGGGCGACGGCTCAGCACCCGCACCGCGCGCCCTCGTCGGACGAGCTCGGCGACCACCTCACGCCCGAGCATCCCTGTTCCACCGGTCACCAGCACGGGCGCGTCGTCGGTCATGGCGCCATCCTCGCCGCCCACGCGTCCGGCGCACCAGCGACCGTTCCGAGGGCGGGTCGGTGGCCCGTCGGGTGGACAGGAGGGCCTCTCGATCGTGCTAGCCTTCTCCAGCGCGCGCGAGTGGCGGAACGGCAGACGCGCTGGCTTCAGGTGCCAGTGTCCGAAAGGGCGTGGGGGTTCAAATCCCCCCTCGCGCACACAGAGCAAGGGCCTCTGACCAGGGTATGACCCGGGTCAGAGGCCCTTCTGCTTGCCCGGCGTGCGCCCGCAGGAAGGGGCGGACGGGCGGCCGCGGGGGCGGGCGTCCGCGCGGCCCCCACGGTCGTCGGTCGTCGGACTACCTCCGGACCGTGACGGTCGCGCGCTGACCGTGACGGGCGGCGGCGCGTCGGTCCCGTCGTCGCCCCCGTACGCCCTCGGACGACGAGGCGGGCGCTCCGCGAGAGCGGTGAACCACCCATCAGGTGACGGGGCACCTCACTCGTCCGGATGAAACGCGCAGGTCGCGGGCTCACATCGGTCAGCGCGGCGCTCCCGCAGCCGATCGGGACGACCAGCGGCACTGCTGCCGCACCAGACTCTGGAGCCCACGATGTCGCTGCCACGACTCTCCCTACCCCGACTCCCGGCGCCCCGGTTCGCGGCGCCTCGGCTCTCGTTCCGCATCGCCGTGCGCACCAAGGTGCTGGGTGTCGTCGCGGTCGCGATCGTCGTGGCGTTGACGATCGGGCTGCTCGCGACGGCCAGCACGGGCCGGCTGCGTGCGACGACCGCCGAGATGGCGCGCACGCAGACGTCCGTGTCCGCCGCGTTGCAGGAGCTCAAGGACGCGCTGTGGACGGTGCGCCACGAGGTCGCCGTGATCGGGACGTACGTGGGCGACGACGTCGAGGCGAGCGTCGACGCCTACGCCGATGCGAGCGTCGCCCTCGACAGCGCCGTCTCCCGGTTCAAGGGCGAGTACTCGACGAACGGCGCCGCACTCCCGGACGAGTTCTCCGCGTTCCAGTCCACGCTCGACGCCTACCGCGGCGCGGTGCAGCAGAAGCTCGTCGCCGTCGCGCGCGCGGGTGACCGCGAGGCGTTCCAGGCGGCGCGCGAGGAGGTGGCCGCGGTCGGGGGGCAGATGCTCGACAACCTGCACGCCGTCGAGCAGGGGGTCGCGGCCGACCTCGACGCCATGGCGCGCGAGGCCGAGGCGGACGCCGCGCGGGAGATCACGCTCCTGCTCGTGACCCTGGCGGTCGGCGTCGCGGCGCTGCTCGCGCTCGGGCTGGCGCTGGCGAGCTCGTTGCGGCGCGCGGTCCAGGCCCTGCAGGTCGCGGTCACCGCGCTCGCCCGCGGCGACCTGACCGTCCGCGCACGCGTGACGACCTCCGACGAGCTCGGACAGATGGCCGCGTCGCTCACCACCGCGCAGGAGGCCGTGGGCGCCACGCTGTCGCGCGTGGTGGACGCGGCGGCCGCGGTGGCGGCGTCGTCGGAGTCGCTGTCCGCCGCGTCGTCGCAGGTCGTCGCGGGGTCCGAGGAGACGTCCGCGCAGGCGGGGGTCGTGGCCGAGGCGGCCGAGCAGGTCTCGCGCAACGTGCAAGCGGTCGCGGCGGGCGCCGAGCAGATGGGCAGCTCGATCCGGGAGATCGCACAGAACGCCGCCGACGCCGCGAAGGTCGCGACCACGGCCACCGACATGGCGGCCCACGCGAACGACACCGTGACCCGGCTGGGGACCTCGTCGGCCGAGATCGGCAACGTCGTCAAGCTCATCACGACGATCGCGCAGCAGACCAACCTGCTCGCGCTCAACGCGACGATCGAGGCCGCGCGGGCCGGGGAGGCCGGCAAGGGCTTCGCCGTGGTCGCGGGTGAAGTCAAGGAGCTCGCGAACGAGACCGCGAAGGCCACCGAGGACATCGCGCGTCGGGTCGAGGCGATCCAGCAGGACACCACCGGTGCGGTGACGGCGATCGGCGAGATCGGCACGATCATCGCGAACATCAACCAGTACCAGCTGACGATCGCCTCGGCCGTGGAAGAGCAGACCGCCACGACGAACGAGATGTCGCGCGGCGTCGCGGAGGCCGCGACCGGCTCGGGCGAGATCGCGACCAACATCACCGGCGTCGCGGCCTCCGCGCTGTCGAGCACCCGCGCCGTAGGATCTGTCTCCGACCACGTGGCCGAGCTCGCCAGCCTGTCGCGCAGCCTGCGTGAGCAGGTGGCCACGTTCACCTTCTGATCCGCCGCCGCCGGTGGCGCCCGGCCTCGTCGTCCGACGCGGGACGAACGGGCGGGTGCCTCACGCGACGGTGACCGGCCCGTCCTGGAGATCTCGTGAGCACCGATCTGCGCGCGATCGCGGCACGCACCCTCGCCGAGGTCCCCATGAACACCGCGTTCGCCCGCGCGGTGGTCGAGGAGACGGTCGCCGGTGAGCTGTGGGCGGACCGCGCCGAGGACCCGCGCGCGTTCCACGCCGTGCACCCGTACGGCATGTCGCTCGTCTGGGGCGACGCGGTCGACGAGGCCCTCGACCTGGTCGTCGCGTACCTGCGCGAGCGCGCCGACGAGGGGCAGGGCGAGTGGTTGCAGGTCGACCCGCGCTGGGACGCGATCGACTGGGACGACACGCTCGACGCCGTCCCGTTCGAGGACCACGACCAGCTCGCGGGCGGTGAGCGCGTCGTGCGGCACACGCGCGTGAACTTCGCGTTCGACGCCGGCGCGTTCTGGGCGCGGCGCGACGAGCACCTGCCCGTCGAGCCGTGGCAGGTGCGCCGCACGGTGCGCGCCGACTTCGACTGGCCCGGGTCGGTGGTGCCGAGCGAGTTCTGGCCCGACGCCGACACGTTCCTGGCCAACGGCGGCGGGTGGGTGCTCGCCGACGGGCCGCAGGTCGCGGCGATGGCGTTCGCGTCGTACCGGGCGGGCCGTCAGGTCGAGCTCGGGATCGAGACCGCGCCCGACTGGCGGCGCCGCGGCCTCGCGACGACCGCCGCGGCGGCCATGATCGACAACCTGCTCGTCTCGCACCTGACGCCCGTGTGGTCGTGCCGCGAGGACAACGTCGGCTCGTACCGGCTCGCGACGACCCTGGGCTTCCGCCCCACGCTCCACCTGCCGTACTACCGCGTGCCGGCCGCGACCGCGCGGCCGACGCGTCGGTTCGGCTGGCGCCCCGACGTCACCGGCCCGCTCCGGCGACGCAGGACCGGCACCGCCGGGCGCGCGTAGCGCGGCCCGCGCGCCTCGTCAGGAACCCGTGCGACCCGCGGCGGTTGACGGCCCGGCCCCGCGGCGAGAACCTGGCGAGGACGACTTCGGCCGGGGGCGCAGATGTCCGAGCAGCAGCACGCGGCACCGCACGCGGCGCCTGAGCGCAAGCAGGGTGGTCCCGCCGCGCCCGGCGCACCCGCCGCGTCGCACCTCGCTCCCAGTCCCGTGCCGTTCGCCGTCGCAGGCCACGTACCCGATGGCGCGACCGGCACCCGGCGGCCCGACGCCGAGCCCACCATCCGCCCGCTGGGCGCGCTCCGCCGGTACGGGGGTGACGAGCCGGACGCGCCGCCGACCGCACCCCGTCCCCTGACGATCCGGCGCAGCATGGGGCTCGAGGCGGAGACGAAGAGGCAGATCCAGACGCCCACGGGAGCCAAGGTCGCCGAGGGCGACACGAAGGTGCTCAGCCACCCGCACTTCTCCCTGGTGTCCGACAAGACGTCGTTCGTCAACGCTCGGGACAAGAGGATCCAGTACTCGAACCTCGAGTTCGTCATGAAGCACTTCGACCAGCTCGCCGGCTCGGAGGCCGACGCGATCGCCCAGCTCCAGGTCCGCCTGACCGCGATGAAGACGCTGCGCGACCGTCTCTACGCGGGTCATGGCGCGCTCGGGACGGTCGTCCCGCACGTCACCGCCCACGGCGTGGCGGCGGGCCCGGGGGACGAGTACCAGGCCAAGGCCAGCGTCCACGGCGACACCTCGACGTTCCGCGTCGCGCCGAGCCCGGACCCCGCCGGCGACGACGGCAAGGTGTACGTCCACTACACGGTCGGCTTCCGGCCCCGCGACTGGCACACGATGCTGACGAAGGTCACGAACGTCAGCCGCAAGGACACTGCCTCGACCCGGGGGGTCCAGCTGTCGACGGACGCCCGCGAGGTCGCGGCGCGCGTCCTGGTGACGACGCCTCCCGCGGTCGCGTTCACCGCCGACGTCCAGCAGGAGGTCCTCGGCCAGCTCGCGCTGACCTACATGCAGATGCGGGTGTTCATCGACCGGACGGTCGGCCTGCAGCGCGAGGACGCCGAGAGGGTGCTCGCCAAGACGGACAAGCCCGTGAAGAGCCTGCGAACCAAGATCCGCGCGCTCGAGCGCAAGGAGGCGACGTCCGGTCTGACCCCTGACGAGACGGACCGGCTCGAGAAGCTCAAGAAGAAGAAGACGAAGCTCGACGACCGCCGAGAGCCGCGGGAGCGTCTTCGTGATCGTGCGGCCGCCAGCGAGCCGTTCGGCAAGGGGCAGCCGAAGAACAAGGTCGTCGCGCTCCCCCGGGCCTCGCTCGCACTGGCGTTCTCGATGCTGGACCCGGCCGCCCAGGGGTATCTCTCCGCCAACGTCGAGGAGATCCTCGACACGTTCTCCGATCACCTGGGCGAGAAGCTCGGCGTGGACCTCACCGAGGGCTACAGCCTGACGAGCGACGACCCGGCCGTCGGCAGCGCGTCCCTGGGCGAGTACGTGCGCGCCGGTCTGGGCAGTGACGAGCAGGTCAGCCAGCAGGTGCTGTTCGGGGGGATGAACGAGGTGGGCGTGGACGCGTCGGACCCCGCCGCGCCGTTGCTGCCGTTCGAGTTCCGCAGCATGTTCAAGCACCGGGTGACGTGGGACGAGCTGGAGACCGACGCGACCAAGGTGCTGAGGTGGTCGCGCGACCCGCAGGGCACGGCGCTCCCGAAGGACTGACGCGGTGCGGGATCAGCCGCGCGGTGTGCGCGCGGGGTCAGCGGTCGCGTGCGGGCGCGTCGGCACGAGCTCGAGCACGCGGCGGGCCAGGGCGACGCGATCCGTGCCGGCGTGGCCGAGACCGCCGGACGCCAGGGCCTCGGCCACCACCTCGCGCAGCGCGTGGGTCGCGGCCGAGCCCGGGTCGTGCAGCGCGAGCACGTGCGCGACGACGAGGCCGTGGTACTGCTCGAACGCGCTCACGGGCTCGGTGATCGCCCTGGTCGCGACCGCGTGGCTGGCCGCGGGCGGGTAGCCGCTCATCATCGCCAGCACCATGACCCGGCGCTCCTCGACGCCGACGGAGAACTCCTCGCGAGCGTCGGCGTAGAGGGCCTCGAGGGCCTCCCTCGTCGGCTTCTTCTCCTGCGCGTCCTGGGCCCACGCGCGCACCTGCAGCTCCTGGTCGGCCGAGCGCCGCCAGCCCGGTGACGACCGTCGCGTCCGCGCGAACCGCGCGATGTCGTCGGCGTTGCCCGTGATCAGCGCGCGCGCCTCGTCGCGCAGCTCTGCCGCGCGCTCGTGGTCGCCCTGGTCCTCCGCCTCGTCGGCCTCGTCGAGCTTGCGCGCGGCCACCTCGCCCAGCTCGACCTTCACGCCACCGGCCTCGACCGCCGTGATGCGGTCGGCGAGCACCGCGACGAGCAGGAGCGCGATCCCGGCGGCGATCACCGCTGCCGTGCCGGCGCTGTTCTCGGAGACGAACACCGCGACGCATCCCAGCACGACGAGCCCCGTCCCGCCGATGCCGCACAGCAGCCGCACGCTCGTCGGGACGCGCGGGACGGGGATCTCCCGCGGGGTGGACCCGGACATGTGCGCGTCCCCTTCGTCGGCTCACAGGCAGGACGTCGTGATTGTGGCGGTTCGTCCCGCGGGCTGTCGACTCGCCCACCAGGACGTCAGGGCACGCGACTGTGGGGCCCCCAGACCCCGAGCACCCTCCCGGGCTGCCGTGACGCGCGGCCGGCACCGACCGCCAGACCGGCCTCCCACCCGGGCGCACGCCACCCGTCCGGCGGCCGCACGTCCTTCAGGTCGTGACCCGACGCGCGCAGCAGCCACGCGACGACCGAGTTCGAGTTCCACATGCCCGCGGTCCCGACGGGCCGGCCCCACGTCAGCTCCGGCACGTCGGACGTGCACGCGAGCAGCAGGCCCGCGCGCTCGTCGCCCTCGTCGAGCTCGGTGCGCGCGACCGCGTACGCGACGTCGGGGATCGCGACGCCCGGGCGCACGCGCACCTCGTACCGGAACCAGCGCGAGCGGCCCAGCACCTTGAGCCCGACCGGCCCCGACAGCGCCACGGCCGTGCCCGGTGGACCCGCCCACGCCGGCACCATCTCGACGGTCCACGTGGCGCGCGCGCTCACGTCGGGGCCGGGCGGTGGTGGCAGGTGGACGACGAGCGCCGCGTGCACGAGGCGACGCGGGCGACGACGCGCCAGCGCCGCGACCGCACGCTCGAACAGCCACCCGCTCACGGCGACGACGGACACCCGCTCGCCCGCCCCCACCGGCACCCACACGACCTCGACCGCCACGACCCCTCCGCCCTGAGCGCAGCCCGCAGGCACCCAGGTTCCCGCCGCGCACCCGCCCCCGCGACGGCCGAACGGCCCACGAACCGGTCGCCGCGCGTCGGCACCCGCTCGCGCGCGCACCGTCTCGTGAGCCGGTTCGTCGCTCCGGCGCCGGTTCGTCGGCTCGGAGCAACGAACCGGCGCGGGAGCGACGAAGCGGCGGGCGGGAGCGACGAAGGCGCGAGTGGGGGCGACGAGTGGGGGCGACGAGTGGGGGCGGTGGGTCAGTGGGTGAGGGCCGGGGTGCGGGCGGTGGCGGCGACGCGGGCGAGGATCTTGTCGAGGACCACGCCGCGCTCGAACTGCAGCGCGTGCTCGCGCGCCCGCGCCGACCAGGCGCGACGCTCGTCGGCGCCCATCGCCACGACCCGGTCGATCGCCGCGGCGATCGCGTCCGGGTCGGACACGGGCACGATCAGCGCGGTGTCACCGACCGCCTCGCCGATCCCCCCGGTCACGGTGGTCACCACCGGCCCGCCGCCGGACAGCATGTTCTCGACCAGCGCGATCCCGAACGTCTCGACGAACTCCGGGCGCGGCTTGGACGGCAGGACGAACGTGGTGCAGCCCGCCATGAGATGCACCTTCTCGTCGTCGGTGACGTCGTGCAGGAAGGTGACGAGCTCGCCGTGGCCCGACGCGGCCGCGAGCGCGTGCAGATCGTCGGCCTGCGGGCCGTTGCCGGCGATCACCAGGCGCTGACCCGCGGCGGGGGCGCCGGAGCGCGCGTAGCCCGCGATGAGGTCGTCGACGCCCTTGGCGTGCGCGAGCCGGGACAGGTAGAGCACGTACCCGCCGTGGGTCAGGCCCCGCGCGTGCAGCACGCGCGCGGTCTCGTCCTCGTCGCGGGACAGGTACGCCGCGACGTCCACGGCCGGGTAGGAGATCGCGACGCGCTCGGCGAGCTGCGCGGCGAACCGGGTCCCGTGCTCGGCGTCGAGCGCGGCCGCCTCGGCGACGACGAGGTCGCGCGTGTACTGCGAGACCGCGAGGCACACGTCGTGCTCGAGGTAGGACGCGAGCACGTGCGCGGCGGCGCCGAACCGGCCCTCCTCGACGCACGCGCGCACCACGTTGGTGACGTCGGAGCCGACGGCCTCGGCCACCGTCACGACGTCGACCGGGAGCCCGGTCCGACGAGCGACGTGCACCGCGTCGGCGATCGCGGTCGCGTGCGGGGACAGGTAGAGCGACATCGCGACGGTCGGGACGCCGTCGGTGAACAGCTCGACGAGGCGCCCGGTCAGGCCCGCGAGCCAGCGGCCGTCGGGCACCTTGTAGTCGCCGACGGGCTCGGGGCGCTCGACCACGATCCCCGGGCTGTACGGCAGGACGCCGTCGAGCGGCTTGAGCGGCAGGCCGGCGGCCTGCAGCCGGTCGATGGGCCAGGTGACGATCCGCACCTCGTCGAACCCGCGGTCGAGCGCGGCCTCGGCGAGGTTGCGGGCCTCGCCGGAGTGGCCGCAGATGACGGGATCGGCGCGCACGACGACGACGAGGCGGCGGTTCGGGCGGGCGACGTGACGGGTCACGGGCGTCGTCCTCTCGGATCAGGGGGGGGGTGGGGATCACGCGTGGGTGCCCGACGGACGGCGCCGGGCCGCGCCGGTCAGCGGGTCGCTGGCCTGGGAAGGCTGCTGCCGGCCGGGGCGGGTGTGCTGGGTGGGCGATGTCGTCTGCCCCACCCCGACGGCTCCGGCCCCAGCCCGACGAGCACGCGCCCGCCGCGGTGCAGCTCGGCACCCGTCAGGTACGGCCGGTCGAGCGGCTCACCGTCGAGGTGCACCGACTGCACGTGCTGAGCCGGGCCGCCGGGCTCGGGCTCGACGAACCCGGTGGTCTCGATCGACAGCGGCGCGCCGCCCACGTCGAGCCGGGCCTCGCGCCACGCGGGCGCGTTGAGCAGGAACAGGTTCTGCCCGGCGACCGGGAACAGCCCGAGCGACGCCCACACGTACCAGGACGAGAGCCCGCCGGAGTCGTCGTTGCCGGGCAGCCCGCCGCGACCCGTGCCGAACTGCTGCTGCACCACGTCGTGCACCACCTGCGCGGTGCGGTCGGGGCGCCCGGCGTACATGTACGACCAGGGCGCCTCCATGTCCGGCTCGTTGTTGAGCCCCTCGAACCGGTGCAGGGCGTAGCCCGCGGTCATCTCGTCGATCCCGGGCGCGTGCCCGGGCTGCTTGACGGGGTCCGCGCCGAACCCGAAGAACCGGTCGAGCATCCGGACGAACGCGTCGTCGCCGCCCGCGAGCGTGATGCGCGAGGCCATGTCGTGCAGCAGCCGGAACGAGTAGTTCCACTTGCCGCCCTCGTACCAGGTGGAGTCGACGAGCAGCCCGTCGCGCGGGTCGAACGCGCGCGGCCACCCGCCCGCGAGCGCGCTGAGCTGGTCGACGAGCGTGCGGTCCCCCACCCGCGCCGCGACCACCGCGGTGCACCAGTAGCCGAACGCGATGTCGAGCGTGTGGCTCACCGGGTGGGTGATGCCCTTGGTCAGGTACTCCTCGCCGTACGTACGGCGCAGGTCGTCGTGCATGTGCACGAGCGCCCAGTCCCAGTCGACGCCCGGCAGCTCGAGCGCGCACACGTCCGCGAGGAACGTGTGCGCGAGCGCCGAGCCCTGCCGCGAGAACCGGTCCGCGCCGCGCGCCATGCGGTACCCGATCGGGAGGTTGCCCTCCTCCTCGGCGATCTGCAGCAACGCGTTCGCGAGCTCGACCGCCTTGTCCGGCACGAGCGCCGTCATGAGCGGCAGGTGCGTGCGGTAGATGTCCCACATGGTCGACAGGTCGAACGCGAACGGGCCGGGCGTGGGCCAGAACGGGGACTCGTCGACCGCGAGGCACGGCTTGATGAGCGAGTGGTACAGCGCCGTGGCGAGCACCTGCTGCTTGTCCGACGAGGGCGTGTCCACCGCGACCTTGCCCAGGTGCTCGCGCCACACGTCGCGCGTGGCGGCGCGGCGCTCGTCGAACGAGCGCGGGCCCGGCCCGCACTCACGCTCGAGCGACTCGCGCGCCTGCTCGACCCCCCGCAGCGAGAACCCGAACCGCAGCTCGACGACCTGGCCGGCGTGCGTCGGTCCGGCCCACATGAGGCCGAACGGCCGCAGCGTCGTCGGGCGGATGCGGTCGAAGTCCAGGCGCGTGCCGCCCGGCATGAGGCGGCGGTCGTACCAGAGCAGCTGCCGCCAGCCCGGGGCGTCGCACTCGACACGCACCGCGAGCGGCGCGCCCTCGACCACGACCTCACCCTCCGCGCAGCCCGCCCCGACCGTGCCCAGGTGCGCCCGCAGCGGCACGGTCCGTCCGAACGGGATGTCCAGCCCGCCGAGCGAGAAGTCGATGACCACGCGCGCGTCGTGGTGCGCGGGGAACGTGTACCGGTGCACGGCCGACTTGGGCCCGACCGTGATCTCCGCGCGCACCCCCGAGGCGAGCGTCGCGGCGTAGTACCCGGGCTCCGCCTGCTCGTCGACGATCTCCCACGTGCTGCCGAGGTCGTCGAGCGGGCGCAGCATCGGCGTCACGCGGAAGTAGTTGTAGTACTTACGGATCGCGCCCGTGCCGGACTGCTGGAAGTGCGTGAACCCGCTCGCGACGAGCCGGTCGTGCAGGACCGGCGGCAGACCCTCGGTCGACAGGTCGTAGCGTCCGTAGCCGGTGGGGTAGGCACCCGAGTAGGCGCACGCGGAGACCATGCCCAACGGGAACGTCGCCCCCGGGTGCGTGTTGCCGACCTGCGGCTTGGGCCACCACCACGTCGCGGCGAGGCCCGTGGGCGCGGGCAGGTCGGTCGCGTCCGTGCCGATGAACGGGTCCACGTGCTCGAACACCCGCGCTCCTCCCTCACGTCCGCCGTTCGGGGTGGGCGGTGCGCGGTGCGACCGCGCTGTCCTTGCCCCGTTGCTGCGACGGTACGAGCGCCGTGTGACGCCCGTGTTGCGCGCAGATGACGCTCGACCCGGTCCCTGCGTCGGACCTGGGCGTCGACGCGGGTCAGCCGAAGCGGCCGTTGACGTAGTCGGCGGTGCGCTGGTCCTGCGGGTCGCCGAACATGGCCGCGGTCGGGCCGTGCTCGACGATCCCGCCGGGCGTGCCCGCCTCGGCCAGGAAGAACGCGCACCGGTCGGAGACGCGCGCCGCCTGCTGCATGTTGTGCGTGACGATCACGACCGTCATGTCGCCCTTCAGCGCGGCGATCGTCTCCTCGACGCGGCGCGTGGACGTCGGGTCGAGCGCGGAGCACGGCTCGTCCATGAGCAGCACACGCGGCCGGACCGCGAGCGAGCGCGCGATGCACAGGCGCTGCTGCTGACCGCCGGACAGTCCCCCGCCCGGCGCGCGCAGCCGGTCCTTGACCTCGTTCCACAGCCCGGCGCGCGTCAGGCACTCCTCGACGAGGTCCGCCCGGGCGCGCGACGAGACGCGCACCCCGGTGAGCGCGAGCCCGGCCACCACGTTGTCCTGGATCGACATCGCCGGGAACGGGTTGGGCTTCTGGAACACCATCCCGATGTTCCGACGCGCGTGGGTCACGCGCTTGCCCGGGTCGTAGATGTCCTCGCCGTCGAGCAGCACCTCGCCCGCGAGCGCGGCCGAGGGCACGAGCTCGTGCATGCGGTTGAGGATCCGCAGGAACGTGGACTTGCCGCAGCCCGACGGGCCGATGAGCGCGGTGACCTTGCCCGCCGGCACGTCGAGCGACACGCGCTCGAGCACCTTGTGCGTGCCGAACCACGCCGAGACCGCCTTCGCCTGCATCGCGTGCCGCTCGGCGGGGAGCGCCAGGCCGCCGGCCAGGACGAGCGTCTCGGTCAGGGGGTCACGGGTCGCTTCCGCGAGGTCGAGGCTCACCGGGTCACCGTGCCGCACCCGGACGACGACGACGTGAACGCCCGACGAACACCGCCGGTCGAACCGGGGACCACCGCGGCATGAGCGTCAGACGAGGTTGGGCAGGAGCGAGAACAGCTCCCCGGCGGCCATCGCGGCGCACACGCCGACGAGCGGCAGCCCCACGACCCACGCCTGCCAGCGTCCCCACCAGCGCCGCATCACGACGACGAGCACCGCGGCACCGGCCAGCGCGACGAGCGCCAGCAGGAACGTGGGCCACGCCGAGCGCTCACCGGCGAACGCGGCCTCGTCGTCCCCCAGCACGGTCCGGGCCAGCACGCCCACGGGCGTCGGCAGCGAGGGCGTGACGAGCTCGGCGTCGACGCGCACGAGCGAGTCCGGCGCCCAGCGCGACCCGCTCGCGCTGACCAGCGTGAGGCGCCCGTCGCCGGACGCGAGCGGGTCGGGCAGCGGGTCGCCGGGACGGCGGACGCCCGAGACGACGTACGTGCTGGTGCCCTGCCCGGTGGTGGTGAGCACGGTGTCGCCCGCGCGGAGCGCCGCGATCGAGCCGAACACCCCGCCGTACGCGGCGGCCCGGCCCATCACGACGCTCGGGCCGGCCTGGCCCGGCAGCACCGTGTCGCGCCGGTGCCCGGGGCCGGACTTGAGCACCGAGGACGTCGTGCCCTCGAGCACGACCTCGTCGACCCCGAGGCGCGGGATCTGCACGATCGCCACGGGCGTGCCGAGCGCCAGCAGCTCGTCGGACGGGGTGACCTGACCGACGGGCGCGGTCCCGTTCGCGAGGTCGTAGCGGAAGCTCGCGTACGCGAGCCGCTGGTCGCGCGCGTGGTGCAGCGGCGAGAGCAGGACGGCGTTGACCACCACGCCCACCGCCAGGGCGGCGACGATCGCGAGCGTCGTGCCGAGCAGGCGGGAGCGTTCGCTCGGCGGGACGGGCGCGAGGGCGACGTCGAGGCGGTGGGCGGTGGTGGTCATCGTGGGCGCGTCAGTCCGTCAGACGACCTTGACGGTCTTGCTGACCTTCGCGGTCGAGACCGTCGTCGAGCCGGCGTAGCTCACGACGAGGGTGTGCGAGCCCTTCTTGAGGCCCTTGACCGTGATCGTCGCCTTGCCGCCCTGGAGCGTCGCGGTGCCGAGCACCTTGCTGCCCTCCTTGACCGTGACCTTGCCGGACGGCGTGACACCGGTCGCGGTCACCGTGACGGCGACCTTCGCGGACCGACCCGCGCTGATCTTCGACGGCGCCGTCACGGCGAGCTTCGCGGCCGCCTTGGCGACGGTCACCTTGACCACGGCGCTCGTCGAGCCCTTGACGGTCGCGGCGCTCGACGGCGCGAACACGGCCTTGAGCGCGTACGTGGTCTTGGTCGCCTTGATCGAGAGCGTCGCCGTCTTCTTGCCCGACGCGATCGAGACCTTCTTGAGGACCTTGCTGCCGTCGTAGAACGTCACGGTGCCGGGCACGGGCTTGGTCGCCGTGACCGTGGCGGTCGCCGTGAACGACTTTCCGACCGTGCGCGGCGAGCTCACGGTCACGCGGGTGGTCGAGGCGACCGCAGCGGCGACGACGGTGAGCGGCTGCGCGGCGGACTCCGAGGCGGCGACCCCGAGCAGGCTCGGGACGAACACGCCGCGCACCGCGAGCGAGCCGGCGGTCGTCGGCGTGAAGGCGCCCGTGGCGGTCGACGCGCCCGCGGGCACGGTGACCGAGCCGAGCAGCGCGTCGGTGGCCGAGTAGAGGCGCACGACGCCGCCGCCGTTGCCCACGGACGTCACGGAGACGGTCGCGCCGACCGACGAGCCGACGACGGCCGACGACTTCGCGAGCGTCACGGCGACCTGGCTCGTCGACGCCCGGTACGCGCGCGTCGTCGTGTCGCCGCACGTCACGCTGCCGGACAGCAGACCGAACCCGTACGACGTGATCGTCGACGTCTGCTGGCACACGCGCGAGCTCGAGCCGACGAACGTGCGCGCCACCTGCGAGGTCGGGTCGTCGGCCAGCGCCGAGGGCACGACGTTGTAGACGGGACGGGTGAACGCGTTGAACGACGAGTTGAGCGCGAGGGTGTGCGCGCCCGCGTCGCCCGTGGTCGCGGCGACGCCGTTCACGCCGTTGATGAGCGCGCCCGCGCGGTGGTCGGTGACCTTGGCGTTGCCCTGCGCGACCCACTGCGCGATCGAGAACGGCGCGATGGCGCCGGCGTTCTGCGCCGCGGTGCCGGAGACGAGCGCGGCACCCTTGTGCTCCTGCACCGACTCGCCGTCGAAGTCCACGGCCTTGAGGTTCGGGTACGTCCCGTCGGAGATCTGCTGCTCGGTGATGCCCATCTGGCCCAGCCAGTAGGAGCGCGTGCCCGAGCCCGCGGCGGGCAGGAACGTGGTGATCGCGGTGACGGTGTCACCGGCCACGGGCGTGTACGCCGGGCCCTGCAGGGTGGTGGTGCCGCCGTTGACGACGACCTTCGTGTACTCGCCCTTGTAGATCGAGACGATCTGCGCCTTCGTCAGGTTGGCCGGCACGACCGAGCCCGGCGCCGTGGCGTAGGAGACCGCGTCGATCGCGAACGGCACGTACGTCAGGACGCCGTCCGCGGTGACGTCGCTGCTGGAGGGGCCGCTCGACGAGCGCGCGAACTGCACCTGGCCCGCGACCTGCGCGGTCGTGACCGTCACGGGGCTCGAGCTGAAGACCGGGATCGCGGCCGTCTCGGTCTGGCCGATCGCGACCCGCAGGAGGTCGCGTCCGCCGCCGGAGTTGTTCGCCCGCGGGATCGCGACGCCGCCGGAGCGCGTCACGACGGTGCTCGAGCCGGTCGCGTCGTACGAGGCCAGGACGCCGCTGCCGACGGCCGTGGCGAGTCCGCCGACGACGTCCTGCGTGGTGTCCGAGCCCAGGCCCGCCAGGGTGCCGAACGTGCCGGCCGGCGGGTCCGCGAGCGCGGGCGCGCCCACCGTGCTGACGGCGAGCGCGACGAGGCCCGCGGTCAGGCCGATCCGCCCGAAGGTGGAGACCTTCATGGTGTTCCTCTCTGAGGCGACGAAGGGGTCGTGCCGGCGCGGTCAGGCCGCACCGCAGGTCAACCTAGGAATCGCAGGCGAACGCCAGGTGGCGCGCCTGACAACGGCCCGTCATCACGGCACGAACTCCGCCGCTCAATGCGACGACTCACGCGCCGCGAGCACGCGCGCCCGACGCATGAGCACCGGCCCGGTCAGCGCGCACGCGGCGCCCAGCTCCATGGACCCGGTGACCGCGAGCCGCGCGGCCCCGAGCGGTGCGGCGCCCGTCAGCGGCGCGTCCGGCTCGGCGATGCCCGTGTCGGGGTCGGCGGCGGGCGCGGGGGTCGACCCGGGCGTGGACGTGGGCGCGGGTCGGACCGGGGCGGGCGGGGCTGCCGGAGCCGCCGGGTCGGGGGCGGGTGCCGTGGTCGGCGTCGCGGTGGGCGTCGGGGTCGGCGTGGGCGTCGGGGCGGGGCTCGGCTCCGCCGGGCACAGCTGCGCGAGCTGCGCGTCGTCCTCGAGGGTCTCGGCGAGGTCGAGCGTGCGCTGCACGTCGCGCTCGGAGAGCGGCAGGTAGCCGCGCGGCAGCAGACCCTTGGCGTCGCCGCGCTGCTGCCCGGTCGTCACCGCGTAGCGCAGGAGGCTCGCGTAGTCGCCGCGCTGCTCGTCGTCCGCGCGGCAGACCGCGACGCCCGCGTACTCGACCAGCGTCAGCGGGTAGGCGCCCAGCACCCGGGTGCCCGGGTCCGTGCGGACGACGCCCTCGACCGGCGTCGGGACCATCGCGTCGACGGCCGCGCGCATGCTCGTGTCGTCGGCACCGACCGCCTGGCCCGCGGCGTTCACGAGCCGCGCCGTGCGCAGGCCGTAGCGCTGCGCGGAGGTCAGGTCCGTGACCGCGAGCTCGAACCGCTGACCCGGCAGCTGCGCTCCGGACGAGACGAACGACGGCGGCACCTTGTTCGGCTCCCACACGACCTTCGCGCCGGCGTTCGCGCGCTGCACGCGCACCGCGGCGTCGGCCATGTCCTGCGTGTACGGCCGCAGGTCGAGGGTGCCGTAGCCCGGTGCCGGCACGGTCTCGTCCTGCCGGTACGTCGTGAGGTCCGACTTGGGGAAGCTGTCGAGGCTCGTGTCGTCCGCGAGGTCGAGCGCGGCGTACACGGGGTTGATCCGCATGCCGTACTCGTCGGGCTCGCCCTGCAGGAACGCGCGCGCGTACGGGTCCGCGACGATCCAGCGCCACAGCTGCGCGTACGCGTCCGACGAGCCGATGCTCACCAGGAGGCCTTCGGGCGCGGCGGTCGCCACGAGCTGGGCGAGCTCGGGGTTGAGCGCGACGAGCTCGGGGTCGTTGACGATGCTGCGCGGGTTGGTCGTGAGCGGTGCGGTCGTGCCGCCGCCCGGGACGTCGGCGCGGTAGGACTGCGTGAGCAGCTTCGCGACGAGCCGCGCGTTGAGCACGAGGTCCTCGACCGGCGTGCCCGCCCGCCCGATGTCGGGGCTGTCGGCGCGCAGCGCGCGGTCGATCTGGAACGCGATGACGATCGCGCCCTGCGCGAGCGGCGCGTAACGCAGGCCGGTGTCCTCGACGGGGTCCTCGGCGCCCGCTGTCGGCTCGCTCGGCACCGGCTCGTTCACGACCGCGAAGCCCGAGGCACCCGGGACCGTGGAGACCAGCTGCGCGCGCGCCTCGTCGTCCCCGACCTGCGAGAACCCGAACGTCGTGCCCGTGCGGCACAGGGCGGGCTGCCACGACGTCATCGCGGCGGAGAACAGCTCGTTGCCGACCAGGCGCTGCTCGGCGCTGCCCATCGGGCACGACGACCCGATCGGGGAGAACTGCAGCGGGAACACCATGCGGTTCGCCCAGTTCGACGCGGACAGCGGCGAGCCCGCGATCGCGCCCGAGGGCGTGTCCTGCGCGAACGTGCCGTCGGCGAGCAGCTCGCCACGCGGCACGACGACGAGCCAGCACGCGCGCGCCGCGCCGGACCCACGCGCCTCGCCGCAACCGAGGTGCGGTGCCTCGAGCGCGGTCTGCACCTCGAAGGTGGCCGCGCCGGTGCCGTCGTCGCCCGTGCGCGCGCCCGTGATCTCGTTGGTGGAGGTCGGCGTGAAGTAGTCCGCGACGTCGGTGACCGGCGTGCCGCCGACGGGCGTGAACGGCATCGCGTACGCCTTGAGGTTCGGGTTGATGATCGGCGGTGGGACCTGGTGCGCCGCGTCGTACGCCTGCCGCTCGTCCTCCCCGGCCTTGAGCGTGCGCAGCCCCACGCGGTCGCCCAGCAGCGACGACAGCGCGGGGTTCGGCGCACCCCACTGACACTGCTCGGGGGTCGGGCCGCTGGCCTCGTCGCCCCAGCACTGCATCACCTGCAGGAAGTTCGTCGCGAACCGGCCCGCACTCGTCGGGCGCCCGCCCGACCACGAGACCACGACCCCCTGGTGCGTGAGGTCCCGCGTCTGGCTGACCGTGACCTCGAGGTCACGGAACGTCGCGTAGTCGTCGTCCGACGAGTCGCGCGTGCCGACCACCGACGCGTCGGACCATGCCTGCACGACGTGCGAGCTGCCGGTCTGGGTGCGGTCCGCGGCCCCGGCCGGAGCCCCGGCCGCGGCGAGCATCCCCGCCCCCAGCGCGACGACGAGCGTGCCCGTGGCCGTGAGCCACGCGCCGAACCGGCGCAGGCGCTGCGGGGTCACGCCGCACCCGCCGCGGCCCGACGCGCGCGCCGCCGGCTCACCCGTGACGCACGCCGTGACGCACGCCGCGACGAGCCGCCCGGACCGTCCGCCGCCTGCGCCGCCCGCACCGCCGCGCCGCGCGCGACCAGCGGCGGCACGACGACGATCGCGACCACCAGCGCCCCCGCCGCGACGACCGCCCACGGGTTCACCCCGCTCGTCGTGCCCGCGGCGGTCTCGACCGGCATCGCCACGACGTTGGTGCACACGCCCGTGTCGTCCTCGCACATCACCGGCCCGCCGCCCGCGAGCGCGCCCCACCCGCCGGCGTTGCTCCCGCCCTGCCCACCCGAGCCGCCGGCGCCGCCGTTCACGCCGTCCGTGCCACCCGTGCCGTCGCCGGTGCCGCCCTGGTCCGTCGTCCCGTCGCCGGTGCCACCAGACCCCGAGCCGCCGGTCCCGCCGGTGCCACCGGTCCCGCCGCCGCCCGAGCCACTGCCCGAGCCGCCGCCGCCCTTGCCGCCGTCACCGCCGCCGCCCGGCGCGCCGGGAGCACCGCCGGTGGGTGCGTCGCACTGCTCGTCGGCGCCGCGCTTGTCGCACGCGGACGGGTGCGGGGCGTTCGTGGCGAGCGTGTTGCTGCCGTCGGAGGAGAACGTCGGGTTGTGGCACTTCGCGACGTCGAGGGTGACGGTCGTGGAGCCGGGGATCTTGCCGATCTGGTCCATGCCCGCCTTGACGAGGTTGATCGGCAGCGGCGAGTACCCCAGGACCTCGGCCTGCTGCTGGCCCTCGCACAGGAAGTAGTTCGCGAACGCGCCGAGCGTGTAGCCCTTCGCGGTCGTGAAGCCGTTCTCGGTCCCGGTCGGCACGACGACGTAGGAGTACGACGACAACGGGTACGTGCGGTCGTCGGCGCTCGTGAACACCCCGGTGAGGTCCTGCGTGAGGTACGTCGGCGAGCCCTCGTCGGTGTCGATCGTCGCCTTGAGCAGCCCGACGGCCACGTTCGAGGCGGTCGGCTCGACGAAGTAGCCCGCCTGGTTCAGCACCTTGGCCACCGGGTAGCCGGTCTTCAGGGCGTACGAGTACTCGACGTAGGTGATCGTGCCCTCGTTGCCGGTCTGCGCGACGTACCCCGCGACCCCCTGGGAGTTGGGCTGCGCGACGAAGCCGCGGCCCGGGATCACCGGGTAGGTCGACGTGACGCCGCACGGGGTCGAGCGGCCCGCGGCCTTGCAGTACGCGTCCCAGACCGAGCGGTGCTGCGAGGCCAGCCACGTCGTGAGCTGTGCGGTCGAGCCCGAGCCGTCCGAGCGGACCACGGGCACGATCTTGCGCTTCGGGAGCTGGATCGAGGGGTTGTCGTCGGCGATCGCCGGGTCGTCCCACGAGGTGATGGTCCCCGCGAAGATGCCCGCGACCGCCTCGCCCGACAGCCGCAGGTTCGTGATCCGCTTGCCGCCCGCCGTGAGGTTGTACATGAACGCCGTGCCGCCCGCGACGATCGGCAGGTACACGAAGCCGCGCGTCGGCGGCGTGTCGACCACGCCGCCGTCGGTCAGGCCGTACGGGATCTCGGTGATCGCGAAGTCGACCGTCCCGGCCTTGAACTGGTTGCGCCCGTCGGACGAGCCCGTGCTCGCGTAGTTGATGCGCATGCCGTACTGCTCGACGTTGCGCCGCCACTGGTCGACCGCGTTCGAGCTCCACGACGAGCCCGCGCCGTTCACGGGCACGTAGGAGTCGGCGGCGCTCGCGGGCACCGCCGCGAGCACGGCGCCGAGCCCGGCGACGACGAGCGCGAGCACCCCCGCGAGGGTGGTGCGCGTGGTGCGGTTCACGGGATCTCCTCGAGAGCGACGGGGACGGGCGAGGGCCGCTGACCGCGGCCCCGACGCAGCAGGGCGCGGGTGCGCTGCAGCTCGGACCGCCACGCGGCGGCGAGCGCGGCGCGGCGCTGCTCGCGGCGGCGACGCTGCGCGTCGACCGTGAGCGGCGTGCGTCCGCCGACGACCCGCGCGACGACGAACAGCAGCAGGACCAGGAGCATCAGCACGGCGGCCGTGCCGAACCCGCGCGCGACCATCGTCGGCTCGGGTGACTTCACGAACTGGAAGATCGCCAGCGGCAACGAGACCATCGGGCCCTGCGTGGGGTCCGCGTTGAGCGCGGCCGTGAAGCCCGAGGTCAGCAGCACCGGCGAGGTCTCGCCGATGCCGCGCGCGGTCGCGAGGATCACCGCCGTGGTCAGGCCCGAGCGCGCGGTGGGCAGCACCACGTGGGTGACGGTGCGCAGCTGGCCCGCGCCGAGCGCGTACGACGCCTCCTTGAGCGTCCCGGGCACCAGCCGCAGCACCACGTCCGAGGACCGGACCATGATCGGCAGCATCATGATGCTGATCGCGGTCGCCGCGGCCACGCCGGACTTCGGCACCCCGAGCGCGAGGATCAGCGTCGCGTAGACGAACAGCCCCGCGACGATCGACGGCAGCGCGGTCATCGCCTCGACCACCGTGCGCACCAGCCGCGCGAGCCGCCCGGGCATCTCGCTGAGGAACAGTGCCGTGAGCAGGCCGAGCGGCACGGTGATCACCAGCGCGATCGCGATCTGCAGCAGCGTCCCGACGATCGCGTGCCAGATCCCGCCACGGTCGAGCGGGTCGAGCGGACCGGCCTGCGCCATGTCGTCGGTGAAGAAGTTCAGGTGCGGCAGCGCGCTCGCGCCGCGCGCGACGGTGAACACGACGACGAACGCGAGCACGAGGATCACCGCCCCCGCGAGCCCGTGCACGACGACCGCCACGAGCCGGTCACGGACCATCACCGAGCTCTCCGTCAGCCCGACGAGGAGCGCGTACAGCAGGACGAACAGCGCGACCCCGACCGCGCCGAAGCCCATCGGGTGGTTGATCGGCAGCACCTGGGAGGCGAGCAGCCCGGTGAGCGCGAACGCGGCCACGGCCGCGCCGACGACGTCGAGCAGGTCGCCGAGCCGGATGCCGCGCAGCTGACGCCGGGTCTCCGCCCCGCTCGTCGTGCCTGTGCTCGTCGTCCCGGTGCTCGTCGTCCCGGTGCTCGTCGTGCTCGTCGTCGTGCTCATCAGCTGCTCGCCCCCGAACGCGAGCGCGCGACCACCGACGACGCGACGAAGTTGACGACCAGCGTCATCAGGAACAGCGCCAGACCGGCCGCCATGAGCGCGGACATCCCGAACGGCGTCGACTCGCCGTAGCGCAGCGCGATGAGCGAGGACACCGAGCTGCCGCCGTTCGCGAGCACGTGCCACTGGATCGCGAACACCGGCGAGATGATCATGTAGACGGCGATGGTCTCGCCCAGCGCGCGGCCGAGCCCGAGCATGGTCCCGCCGATGATGCCGCCCTTGCCGAACGGCAGGACGACGGACCGGATCATCCCCCAGCGCGTCGAGCCCAGCGCGAGCGCCCCCTCGCGCTCACCCACGGGCGCCTGCGAGAACACCTCGCGCATGATCGACGCGATCACCGGCGTGATCATCATGGCGACGACGAGTCCCGCGATGAACGTCGACGACGTGTAGACGGTCGCGGTCGCGAGCGGGTCGGTCGGGTCCGTCCCGGGGACCTGGAACGGGCCGAACCACGAGAACGTCGTCGACAGCCAGCGTGCGAGCCCCGTGACGTGCCCCTGCAGGAAGAAGAAGCCCCACAGGCCGAACACCACCGACGGGATCGCGGCCATGAGGTCGACCACGCTGGTCAGCGCGGGCTTGATGCGCGGCGGCGCGAACTCGTTGATGTACAGCGCGACACCGAGCGAGAACGGCACCGCGACGAGGATCGCCACGAGCGCGATCAGCACCGTCCCGACGAGGATCGCGGCGATCCCGAAGTTCCCGGAGTCCGGTTCCCACGCCTGCGTGGTGAGGAACCCCCACCCCGCCACGCGCAGCGCGTCCCACGCCCGGGCGAGCAGGAACAGCCCCACGGTCGCCATGACGACGAGCACCCCGACACCGCTCGCGGTGAGCACCGCGCGGAACACGCGGTCGCTGCCCGAGCGGCGCGTGCCGATCCGGCGCGGCTCGTCCTGCTGCGCAGGGGGGATGGCCGGCGGCGGTGCGGGCGGGATCGTCGGAGGCTCTCCCCCGCCGTCCGCCTCCGCGGAGGCACTCCCGAAGGGGCGGGTGCCGACGAGCACGGGCACGACGGCCATCGCGCGCTGCGCTCCTCCCACCGGGTCCGCCCGGTCGTCGTGGGACCCGGCAGCCGCCGGGGCGCTGCGACGATGGCACCGCCAGGTGAAGCGCCGACGAACGCTCCGGGGCGGGCAGGGGTCGCCCGGGTGGCCACCTGCGTGCGACCGGGAGAATCGCCCGACGACGAGCCGCTCCTATGCTGTGCGCGTGACCTCCCCCACCTCCGACGTCCCTCGCGCGCGCCTCGCCATCCTCGCGTCCGGCACCGGGTCCACCGCCGCGGCGATCATGGACGCGGCCGGGACGACGATCGACGCGACGGTCGCCCTGGTCATCAGCAACAACAGCGGCTCGGGCGCGCTCGAGCACGCGCGCACCCGTGGCGTGCCGACCCTGCACCTGTCCGGCGTGACGCACCCCGACCCGGACGTTCTCGACTCCGCGATGGTCGAAGCGCTCGCGGACGCGCGCGTCGAGCTCGTCGTGCTGGCCGGCTACATGAAGAAGCTCGGTCCGCGCACGCTCGACGCGTTCAGCGGTCTCGTCGTGAACACCCACCCCGCGCTCCTGCCCGCGTACGGCGGCCAGGGCATGTACGGCGACCGCGTGCACGCCGCGGTCCTTGCCGACGGCGCCCCGCAGACCGGCGCGTCCGTGCACATCGTCACGGCCGAGTACGACGCGGGTCCCGTCCTGGCCCAGGCGGTCGTGCCCGTCGAGCCGTCCGACGACGTGGCCTCCCTGCGCACCCGCGTCCAGGCCGCCGAGAAGTCCCTCCTCCTCGACTGGCTCGCCACCCACTTCCGCTGACCGCACCGACGCGTCAGATGAGGGTTCTCTCACGGAGCGCTCACGTGCGCCTCATCGCCGGCCGGTTCCCTCGTGCACGACGGGTTGCCATCGACTGAGGAGTGACCATGACGAAGAAGCCAGTGCTCGCGTGGACGACGGGCGTCGCAGCCCTCGGCGTGGGGCTCGCCCTGACGGTGGTCGGCGGCACGGCCGCGAGCGCCGCCGTCCCCACGTGCCACGGCAAGGCCGCGACGATCGTCGGGACCGGCGCCGCGGACGAGATCGAGGGGACGTCGGGTGCTGACGTGATCGTCGGGCTCGGGGGCGACGACGAGATCGACGGCAACGGTGGCGACGACACGATCTGCGGCGGGACGGGCCACGACGAGATCGACGGCGGCTCGGGCGCGGACTGGATCGACGGCGGCGCCGGCAAGGACGAGCTCGAGGGCGGCACCGGCGACGACCGGCTCTACGGCGGGACGAGCAACGACCACCTCGAGGGTGAGGCGGGGCGCGACAAGCTGTGGGGCCAGGACGGCCACGACCTGCTCGAGGGCGGGCGCGACACCGACGCGCTGAGCGGTGGCCGCGGCACGGACCTCGTGGCTCAGGGCAGCGTCTCGCCGGCGGTCGAGGACCGCTGGGAGCACACGTACGGCAACGACGACTGAGCACCGGCTGAGCATGACGACGGCGACCCCCCACCCCCGGGAGGTCGCCGTCGTCGTGAAGCGGGCGCTAGCCGTCGCGGTTGAACAGCCAGAACGCCACCCCGGCCAGGACGAGCCCGACCACGACCGCGGCGACGATCTTCGGGACGCTGTAGGGGCGGTCCCCGACGACCTCGCCGGTGTTCGCGTTGACCATGACCTGCCACTGCTTGCCGGCGTACATGAACGTCGCGATCCAGATGGGCAGGAGGATCAGCTTGAACATCACCTGCGAGTAGGTGGTGTCGATGTGGTGGATCCGCTGCTCGTCGCCGCCGATGTCGCGCTTGACGTCGGCGCGGATCTCGTCGTCCATCGTCTGCTTCGCCTCGACGTACCCAGCCTGCGGGTCGACGTCGTACCGCACCGCCGAGTGCCCGACGAGGTACTCGGCCTTGTACGGCTTGACCTCGCCGAGCGTCCACGGGCCGAGCTTGGCGACCCGGTTGCGCGGCAGCGTGGTCGACGCGGGGACGAGCAGGTCGTCGAACGTGTTGCGGATGCGGCCGCTGGCGTGGTGCCAGCGCGTGCGCCGCACCTCCTGGTCGCCCTGCTTCTCGGTGTAGTGCTCGCCGCGCTGGCCCGTGTAGTCGCTCGTCGTGTTGGCGTCGAACGTCCAGTGCGGCAGGTAGGTCCCGCGGATGGACTCCGTGTCCCCGACCTGCTTGAGCGCGCCCGGTGCGAACCACCGCGAGCGCACCCACTTCGTGAAGTTGTCGCGCGCGGCGCGGCTGTCGACCAGGAACGGCAGCACGCCCTCGGGCGGGATGACGCCCTCGGGGTTCGACGACGCGACCAGGTTCCCGCCGCAGAACTGGCAGTGCCCGGCGACGTCCTTGGTCTCGGTGCTCGCGCCGCAGCCGTCGCACGCGAGCACCTGGCCGCCGATCGAGGCGACCTCGTAGCGGTCGTTGTGCGCGAGCCACTGCTCGAACGAGTGCTCGGAGACGCTCTCGTCGTCGCCGTGCGTGATCTCGACGCGGTGGCCGCACGAGCCGCAGACCAGCGCGGAGGAGCCCGCGCCGTACGCGAGGGCCGCACCGCACACCGGGCAGCGACCGCGCTCGACGGCGGCCGAGTCCTCGCCCCAGCCGGCCGTCGCGGCGGTCGGGGTCGAGTCGGTCGAGGGCGTGTCGGTCCAGGGACCGGCCGTCGTGTCCTGCGGGAGCGGCGGCGGCGCGAAGGAGTCGTGCGTCATGGTCAGGCGCCCGGCGTCGGGGCGGCCGTCGGCGGCAGCGGCGGCGGGGCGTGGAACAGCCCGGCGAGGTTCGGCACCTCACCCGCGGCGGTCCAGGCGGCCATGCCTTGCTTCCAGACGAGGGTGTCGCGCGTGACCTGCCCCGCGCCGACCTGCTGCGCGAGCGCCTCGGGCGTCACCGGGCCGACCTGCGAGCCGCCGGTCGCGTAGTACCAGAGCTCGTCGGTGACGGGCAGCGGCGGGGGTCCGGCCGGCGCGGCCTGGGGCGCCGCCTGGTGGGCCTGGTTGGACTGCGCGATGGTCTGCGCCATCTGCGTGCCCATCGCCATGCCCATGCCCAGCCCGAGGCCCTCGCCCGCGCCGCCGGGGTTGTTCGCGGCGTCGCCGATCGCGGTCGCGGTCTGGAACTTCGTGTACGCGTCGAGGTCGCCGAGCACGCCCATCTGCGTGCGCTTGTCGAGCGCGGCCTCGACCTCGGGCGGCAGGGAGACGTTCTCGATGACGAACCGCGGGATCGTCACGCCGTACTCGGCGAGCTCGGCGCTCAGCGCGGGCGCGAGCCTCGAGGAGAGCGACTGCTGGTTCGCGGCGAGGTCGAGCATCGGGATGCCCGAGCTCGCGATCGCCGGCGCGAGGTGGCCGATGATGTTCTGCCGGAAGAACTCCCCGATCTCGTCGGTGCGGAAGTTCGAGTCCGTCCCGACGAGCTGGCGCAGCAGCACCGACGGGTCGGCGACCTGCAGCGCGTACGTGCCGAACGCCCGCAGGCGGACCATGCCGAACTCCGGGTCGCGCAGCGTGATCGGGTGCTGCGTGCCCCACTTGAAGTCCGTGAACTGACGGGTCGCGACGAAGTACACCTCGGCCTTGAACGGCGAGTTGAAGCCGTACTTCCAGCCCTTGAGCGTCGTGAGGATCGGCAGGTTCTTCGTCTCGAGCACGTACCGGCCCGGGCCGAAGACGTCGGCGATCTGGCCCTCGTTCTCGAAGACCGCGACCTGACCCTCACGGACCACGAGCTGTGCCTGGTTCTTGATCTCGTTCCCCTGCCGCGGGAAGCGCCACACGATCGTGTCCCGCGAGTCGTCGAGGAACTCGATGATGTCGATCAGCTGACCGCGCAGCTTGTCCGCAAAGCCCATGCGTTGCTCCTTCGTCGAGGCCGGTCCGTGCGCATCGGTGCTGGCAGCGCACGGGGACGTGTCGGGTGTCCCCCGTGGTGGCCGGTGTCCCGACCGTCCAGCGGCGAACGGAGCAGCCTCGCAGGTCAGACGCACGCCGTCCACTACTTCTTTGCCTGATCATGACTTTCACCCGCTGATCACCAGGCCGACGAGGCGCGTTTCACCCGACCGGCCGACCCCACACCGGCCTGTCCCCCCCCGCCCCACACCCCACCTCACCCCCAACCACCCCCCACTCCCACCCACCCCCACCGCGACCCAGCACCTACTCCGGCCAACGGGCGCGCACGCCGGAGCAACCCCTGCCTCGCCCACTCACCCCCACCGCGACCCAGCACCTACTCCGGCCAACGGGCGCGCAGGCCTGAGCAACCCCTGGGTCGCGCACCCACCCCCACCGCGACCCAGCGACTGCTCCGGGCGATGGGCGCGCACGCCGGAGCAACCCCTGGGTCGGGCAGCCATACCCGCCGCGACCCAGGGGTTGCGCCGGGTGAGCGGTGGTGTGGCCGGAGGAGGTGCTGGGTCGGTCTGGATGGGGTGCGTGATGTTGGGGCTGGACGATGATGTGCGACACACAGTATTGTGTCTGTGTGACCGACGACGAGACGTGGGAGATCCACCGGCAGGAGCTGCGCCGGGGGACGGTCGTGCTGGCCTGCCTCCGCCTGCTGGAGCAGCCCGGCTACGGGTACGGGCTGCTCGAGGAGCTCGCCGCGCGGGGGTTCGAGACCGACGCCAACACGCTGTACCCGCTGCTGCGCCGCCTGGAGAAGCAGGGGCACCTCACGAGCGAGTGGAACACCGACGAGTCGCGGCCGCGCAAGTTCTACCGGACCAGCGCCGCCGGCCGGCAGCTCGCCCGCACCCTGACCGACGAGCTCCGCGCGATCGCCGCCGCGGTCGACGCCCTGCCCGACAAGGAGTGACCATGCACCGCACCCCAGCCCACCCGGGCGCGACCAGCGAGGCCCTCACCGACGCGAGCCTGACCGCGCGGTACGTCGAGGCCGCGACGCGCACCGTGCCGGACGCGCAGCGCGCCGACGTGGCCGCCGAGCTGCGCGCGTCGATCGACGACCAGGTCGAGGCGCGCGCCGCGCAGGGCGCGGACCCCGCGGCGGCCGAGCGCGCCGTCCTGACCGCGCTCGGCGACCCCGACGCGCTCGCCGCGGGCTACACCGACCGCCCGCTGCACCTGATCGGCCCGCGCTTCTTCCTGGCGTGGTCGCGCCTGCTCAGGCTCCTGCTCGCGATCGTCGTGCCCTGCGTGGCGTTCGCGGTCGCCCTCGGGGGCGCGCTCGACGGCGACTCGTTCGGCTCGGTCGTCGGCTCGGTCGTCGTCACCGCGATCGGTGTCGCGGTGCACCTCGCGTTCTGGACGACGCTCGTGTTCGCGGTCGTCGAGCGCACGTCGCGGGCGGACCACGAGCCGCTCGCGCCGTGGAGCGTCGAGAAGCTGCCCGAGAAGCAGGACACCGGCACGGGTCTGGGCGAGCTCGTCGCGACCCTCGGGCTGCTGGCGCTCGCCGCCGGTGCGGTGCTCTGGGACCACGCGCGCGGCGTCGTCGTGACGGGCCAGACGGACGAGTCGTTCCTCGACCCCTCGCTGTGGCCGGTGTGGACCACGGGCCTGTTCGTCCTGCTCGCCGCGGAGGCGCTGATCGCGGTGACCGTGTACGCGCGGCGGCGCTGGACGATGCCGCTGGCGGCCGCGAACGCGGTGCTCAACCTGGTGCTCGTCGTCGGCGTGCTGTGGCTCTACGCGCAGGACCGGCTGGTCAACCCCGAGTTCTTCCCGGCGCTCGTCGAGGGGGACGCGGCCGAGGTCACGAGCATCGTCGCGACCGTGCTGGCGTTCGTGTTCGTCGGCAGCGGGCTGTGGGACACGTTCGACGGGTTCCGCAAGGCACGCCGGGTGCGGTGACGCCTCAGCAGGTGTCCGCGGCCGGCTGGCCCGCGAAGCGGGCACCCGTCCAGGCGAACAGGTCGCGCATCGCCGGCGAGCCCGCCTCGACGAGCGGCACGTGGTTGAGCCCCGCGTAGGTGCGGTAGTCCACGGCGTACCCGGCGTCGCAGCGCGCCCGCACGTAGGCGTCCTGCGCGGCCGGCAGGACGAGCGAGTCGTCGGCGCCCTGCCCGACGAGCACCGGCGCGTCGATCGGGCCGGACGGCACGTTCTGCGCGAGGCGGTCGTGCAGCGCGCCGCGGTCCGGGTCGCCGTCCCAGATGGGCTTGTCGAGCACGAGGGTCGAGAGCACCGAGACCAGGACGCCCGGGTCCTCGAGGCACCGCTGCGCCATCTCCCGCACGAGCGTGCGCGCAGCCGGGCGCACGTAGTCGTCGAACCGCACGTCCGGGTAGGTGCTCGTGTAGCCCTCCGCGACGTACGCCGCGAACAGCTCCCCGCCCGTGATGCCGTCGAGGCTGTGCACGAGCTCCGGCAGGTTGGCCGCGGGCGCCAGCGCGGCGACGCCGTCGAGCGTGAGCTCGGGCGCGTACGACGACGCGAGCACGCCCGTCCACAGCGCGGCTCCCCCGCCCTGCGAGTGCCCCCACACGACCGTCCGGTCCGCGAGCGCGACGCCCCCGAGCTGGTGCGCGGCGCGGATCGAGTCGAGGACCGAGCGTGCCGTGGCGTCGCCGACGAGGTACGCGTGCGGGCCCCGGGTGCCGAGGCCCACGTAGTCGGTCGCGACCATCGCCCAGCCGTGCGCCGCGACCTGGTCGGCGACGAACATCGCCCCGGCCGCGAGCCCCGACTCGAGCACGGACGGCGCGCAGCCCGGCGAGACGCCGGTGGTGCCGTGCGCCCAGGTCACGACGTCGGCGGGCGGCGCCCCCGCACCGACCGACGACCGCGGCACGAGCACCAGCCCCGACGCCACCGCGGGCGTCCGGTCGTCACGCGTCGTGGTGTAGAGGATCCGCCAGGCCGCGACGCCGTCCGGGACCCAGTCCGCCGCGAAGGGCTCGCTGCGGATCAGCCGTCCCGGCTCGGCGGGCACGGCCTCGGGTGGCGTGTAGAACGCGTCGGGCCGGTGCGCTCCGCGCTGCAGCCCCACGCTGACCACCGCGACGACGACCGCCAGCAGCAGCACCGCCGCGTTGCCGCCGAGCCGCCACCGTCCCGGGCGCGCCCGCTCGCGAGCGCCCGCCCGGGCGGGTCTGCCCGTGGTCACCGCGACGATCGCACGCGCGCCGAGCATCACCACCTTGAGCCCGAAGACCAGTCCCACGACGAGCAGCGTGACGTCCGGCCACGCGAGCGCGACGAGCCCGAGCAGCACCGACGCCGCGCCCCCGAGGCACGCGTTCCACCGCGCGGTCCCGCGCGCCCGCACCCCCGCCCACAGGTCCAGGGCCCCGTCGACGACGAGCGCGACGCCGACGACGAGCGCGAGCACACGGATCGTCGGACCGGGCCACACCAGCACGACGACCGCCGCCGCGAGGTAGAGCGCACCGGACACCCAGCGCAGGTGGCGACCGTCCCGACCCGCCGCGACGAGCTGCGTGCCGCCCGCGACGACGAGCCCCACGACCGCCGCGATCAGCAGCACCGCGAGCGACGAGAACGGCCGCAACGCCAGGAACAGCCCGACGAGCACCGCCAGCACCCCGAGCGCGAACCGCACCCACCGCGCGAACCGCGCCTGCGTCCGCCCGCCGTGCGATCCGCGCGAGCCCGGCCGAGCCGGTGACGCCGGCGCGCCCGGACCGGTCGACGGGGGCGTCGGGGCCGAGGGGGCGGGCGGGCCGTCGGGCATGGCGCCAACGTAGCGAGGTATCACGCCGGCCACGGCCCGCTCCTCCCCGACACCCGGGCGGCAGCGTCGCCGCCCTCCCCGCCGGCTCCCCCGCCGCACGACTCCCCCCGGGAGAACCCGATGCACTCGACCTACCAGCGCGCCTCGGTCACGCGCGTGCAGAACCGCCCCGGCACCGCGCCCGCGCGCGGCGTCTCCCTCGCCGACTACGCCCAGGCGCTCGAGGCCCGATCCGACGGCCGTCGCTACGGCCGCAACAAGGTCAAGGACGTGCCCGGTCAGGCCGTCGTGACGTTCCCCGACGGGCGCGTCGAGCGGGTCCGGTTCACGCAGGACACCGTCGCCGAGGGCCGCGAGGTGTGGATCCGGACCGCGTGGCGCCGGCGTCGCTCACGCCGCCCCCGCTCGGCGACGGTCTTCCAGGTGGGCGACTGACCGCCAGCCGGCACCGACCGCAGCAGCACCGACCGCAGCAGCACCGACCCCGCGCACCGACCGGGCAGCACCGAACGGGCAGCACCGAACGGCACCACCCCGTGGCGTCGACAGCGCATGCGTCCCGGGCCCAGGATGGGCGCGTGACAACGCCCGACGACGAGGTGAGCGGCTGATGAGCGGCGTCGCCGAGCGGTTCGCGGGACTCACCCCTGGGCGCGCGCTCGTCGTCGGCGCCGCGGGCACCGACGCGACGGTGCTGGCCGAGCGCGGCTGGACCGTGACCGTCGTCGACCCGGCGCAGGACTCGCTCGACCGCGCCCGGGAGCACGCGGGTGCGACGAGCCGGTTCACCTGGGTGTGCGCCGACCCCGCGACCTGGCTCACCGCGCAGCGGTTCGACCTCGTGACGTCGACGAGCGTCACTCCTCGACCTGACCGCTGGCTCTGCGCGCTCGCGGCGCTCGTCGCACCGCGCGGTTCACTCGTCGTCGGGGCCGACGCGGGCGAGGGCGAGCTCGCGGCGCTGCTCGGCCCGGGCGACTGGACGGTCGAGACCGCCCCGCCCGACGGACCGGGCGCTCACGGTCCCGCCGTGCTGCACGCTCGTCGTCGGGGCGCGGTCCTGCACTGACCCCGCTCGGCTACGCGGCCTGCGGTCCCGCGAGCGACCGGCGGCGCGCCTTGGCGCGCACCACCCACCAGATCACACCGCCCACGGTCAGCCCGAACCCGACGACGCCCAGGCCGATCGCGACGAACACGCCCCCGACCGTGCCCAGCAGACCCGAGACGAAGCCCGCGACGTCGTGTCCCTCGACGAGCACGACCAGCGCGTCGTCGGACGACGCGGCCGGGACCGTCAACGTGTACTCGCCCGCCGACTCGACGCGGAACCCCGCGACGGTGAACGCGCGGCTGCCCCCCATGCTCGCGTTGCCGTTCACGCCGGGCGGCTCGGCGGTCACCAGCTCGCCGTCGGGGCCGGTGAGCTGCGCCGTGCTCTCGAGGTTCGCGTAGCGCTCGCTCGCCGGGAC
Source organism: Cellulomonas gelida (assembly GCF_006538725.1). Classification (GTDB taxonomy): domain Bacteria; phylum Actinomycetota; class Actinomycetes; order Actinomycetales; family Cellulomonadaceae; genus Cellulomonas; species Cellulomonas gelida. Next base: position 16,397 of record NZ_BJLQ01000027.1, on the reverse strand, counting down.
CACGAGGTACAGGTCGTAGTAGCCGGGCTCGAGCGTGGCGGTCGTCGTGCCGGGGGCGTCGGTCGACGCGAGCGACGACGAACCCGGGTTCCCGCTGCCGTCGAGCACGCCGAGCGGCACGATCGACACGAACGTCCGCACGACGAAGAACGCGACGACGATCGTCGCGACGACCAGGAAGACTCCCACGGCTGTGAGCGTGATCGGCCCGGCGAGCGACGTCTTGACCGGCCGCGGCGGCACGCCCGGCGGCGGCCCTCCGTACGGCCCGTAGGGCACGGTCGCCCCCGCCGCGTACGGCTGACCGGGGTACGGCTGACCGGGGTACGGCTGACCCGGGTACGGCTGACCCGGGGATGGCTGACCCGAGGATGGCGGACCCGCGTACGGCTGGCCCGGGGGCGGGCCCGGGTACGGCTGCGGCTGCGACGGGTTCGGCTCAGGCTGGTTCGGCTGCTGCGGTGTGGCCCCCATGCCGAGCGAGCCTACGGCGCCGTCGGACGGCGTGGGGGTCAGGTGAGCGGTCGCTGCATCAGGACGACCTCGAACCCGGGCCGGCCCGTCTGCGCGACGGGCTCGAAGCCCCACGAGCGGTAGACGTCGTCCAGGTGCGGGTTGGACGCGCGGTGGTCGAGGCGCAGCCACGTCACCCCCGCCGCACGCGCCCGCGAGTCCGCCCACTCGACGAGCGCCCGGCCCAGCCCGGAGCCCGACGCGCGCCGCCCGACCATGAGCCCGTGCACGTACAGCGCCGACGCGTCGTCGTCGCCCCAGTACTCCGGGTCCGTACCGACGAGTCGCACGGCGGCGACCACTCCGTCGTCGTCCCGCACCACCCACCACTGCCCGTCCGCGACCTGCGCCGCGATGCGCTCGAGCGGAACCGAGCCGACGGGCCACTGGTCGATCCCGCGCGCGGCCATCCAGTCCTCGAGCGAACGGCGCAGCGCGTGGATCGCCACGACGTCGTCGGTGCCTGCCTGCCGCGGTTCGGTGCTCATGCCTGCCGACGATACGGATGCCGGGCGCCGCGCGGCGCTCTGCACAGCGGACACCGACGCGGCGCTTTGCGTAGTGGATACCGACGCACGGGCCGCCGGCCGCACGCGAGGCTGGCCCACGTCACCGGCACGCAGTCCGCGGGTCGGGGCGGAGGGGGCCTTCCGTGAGTGAGCTGACGCACGAGATCGCGACACCGAGCGCGCCCGAGCCCGAGCCGGTCCCCACCCCCGCCACACCGGCCCTGACCCCGGCACCGCTCAGCCACCTCCCGGTCGGGGGCGAGTTCCTCGGCCCGGACGACGCGTTGCCCGCCTCGCCGACCCCCGGGACCCCCGCGTACCTGCTCGCGTTCGACCCGGCCGTCGGCAAGTTCCGGCAGTCGGAGTACGAGACCGCTCGGCGGATCATCGACGAGCGGCAGGTCAGGCTGCGCCGCGCCGAGCCGGGCGCCCGGCACGACTGGGTCGACCAGCACGGCACGACCTACGACGCCGTGGGCAACTTCCCGGCGAAGTTCTTCGACAAGCAGTGGGACAAGCTGAAGGAGCAGATCGTGCTGCACCTCAAGAAGGCGCAGGTCGTGCCGGTGGACGTGGCACAGTTCACCGAGGAGCAGCGGGTGCTCGTCCGCGAGTTCGTGAGAGGCCTGGCGAACGTCCAGGTCGTCATCGTGGGAGACAAGTGATGGCGGGAACGGTGTTTCTCGAGGACGGCCGCGACTGGAGCACGTCGTCGTCGATCTTCTACTGGACGCTCGACGCGCTGGCCGACCGTGCGTCCGAGCCGCTCGCCGAGATCCTGCGGGAGATCAGCGAGTACAACCTCGGCATGCTCAGCCTGGACGACCTCACGCCCGAGCAGCGCACCGAGCTCGTGGGGCTCGTCGCCGATCTCCCGACGACCGCACGCGCCGAGCTGCCGCAGAGCGACGGTCGGGACGCGATCCTGACGCAGCTCGACGAGCTCGCGGCCCTGCTCGCCGCCGGCCCGTCCTCCGCCGGCTGACCACCCGGCCGCGCTCCCGCGCCCGCGTGTCAGCCGGTGCGCTGGCCGGGCTCGAGCCCGGTGACGGTCGTGAGCAGGAAGACGGAGTCCTCGAGCGCCAGGACCGCGTGCCGCTCGTGGGTGAGCACGACGAGCTCGCCCTCGGCCACCTCGGACTCGTCGATCCCGGTCACGCGCACCCGCCCGACGAGCACCTGCAGGCTGGCCGCGTGCGGCGAGTTGTGCTCCGCGAGCTCGGTACCAGCGACGAGCGCGAGCACGGTCTGCCGGAGCACCCCGTCGTGCACGACGAGCTGCGCGTCTCTCCCGTGCGCGGACGCCCGCGCCGCCTCCAGCCGCTCACGCCCGGCTCCCACAAGGTCAGCCATCTGCACCCCTTCGTCAGTCGGTAGCCCCACCTTCCCGCACGAGAGGCGTCTCGGCGCGCGTATCGGGTGGACCTGGTCACGCCAGGCGTGCCGTTCTCCACCCGTGGGCCGGTCGGGACGCCGCGTCCGAGCCAGGAGCCGCGTTCGTCGGACGCTCGTTCGTCGGACGAGCCCGCCGTCAGCAGCAGCGGTCGTGCGTGAGGAGCTCGCGGGCGTCGTCGCGCGCACGCCACCACTGCGCGCGGGTCAGCGGCGGGTGGTCGGCGCCGGCGTGCGCGGCGACGTACCGGTCGTACGCCGCCTCACCTGTGGACTCACGGACGAACCGCCGCACGCTCGTCGCGACGCCGCGCGCGCCGTCGAGCAGCCGTGCCCACATCAGTGGTGCCCTCCCGCGAGCAGTCTCGGGTCGCCGACCTGCGCGTACTCCGTCTCGACCTTGCGCTCGAGCGGGCTCGGCACGAGCAGCCCCTGCGGTGCGTAGAAGTGCGACGGCTCGTACGGGTCCTCACTGGACTGGGCGGGCGCACCCCGGCCCGCGCCCGCACGCACCGCCTTGAGCACGGCCATCAGCGCCGTGACCATGAGCAGCGCCACGAGCACCAGGAACGCGATCGACAGCGTCCCCTGGATCGCGGTGTTGCGGACCGTGGCGTGCGCGTCGGCGAGCGCCTGCCCCTCGAGCCCGCCCGCGGCGATCGTGTCCTTCGTCGCGTTGTGCAGCGCCCAGTACCCGAGCGCCAGGTCGCTCGAGAAGATCTTCTGGAACGACGCGGTGAACGTCGTGGCGGTGTCCACCGCGAGCGGCACCAGTGGGATCCACACCCACTTCAGGTAGCCCTTCTTGACCACCATCACCGTGACGATCGTGAGCGCGCAGGCAGCGATGAGCTGGTTGGCGATCCCGAACAACGGGAACAGCGTCCGGATCCCGCCGTTGGGATCGGTCACGCCCATGAGCAGCAGCGATCCCCACGCCGCGACGACGACACCCGTGGTCAGCCACGAGCCGACGCGCCACCCGGGGTCGCGGAACTTGGGCAGCACGTTGCCGATCGCGTCGCCGAGCTGGAACCGCGCCACACGGGTCACCGCGTCCACCGCGGACAGGATGAACAGCGCCTCGAACATGATCGCGAAGTGGTACCAGAACGACATCATGGCTTTGCCGCCGACGACGTTGTGCATGATGTTCGCCATCCCGACCGCGAGGGTCGGCGCGCCGCCGGTGCGCGACACGACGGACGGCTCGCCCACGTCGTCGGCCACGGCCTCGAGCGCAGGGGCTCCGGTGAGCGTGACCTCGTCGCCGTCGACGACCGTCTCCCAGATGATCTCGGGCTGGTTGCCGGCGGGGTCGGACACGCCGAGGTTCGCGACGGCGGCGGCGGCGTTCTCCTCGGGCGTCGCCTGCGCGGAGTACGACGAGCCCGCGGTGGACTGGATGGACGCCGCGGACATGTTCATCGAGAAGTAGATGCCCTGGTTGAGCGAGACCGCCGCCGCGAGCGCCATGATCGCCACGAACGACTCCATGAGCATGCCGCCGTACCCGATCATCCGGGTCTGCGACTCCTTCTGGATCATCTTCGGCGTCGTGCCGGAGGCGACCATGGCGTGCATCCCCGAGAGCGCGCCGCACGCGATGGTGATGAACAGGAACGGGAACAGGGCGCCGGCGAACACGGGCCCCTCGGTGTTGAACGCGAACTCCGTGAAGTCCGGCATCTGCGCGATCGGCCGCACGACCACGATGCCCACGGCGAGCACGATGATCGTGCCGACCTTCATGAACGTCGACAGGTAATCCCGCGGCGTGAGCAGCAGCCACACCGGCAGCACCGCCGCGAGGAACCCGTAGACCACCATGCAGACGACGAGCGTGGTGGGCGTCAGGTGGAAGAACTCGCCCCACGACGACTCCGCGACGTACCGCCCGCCGATGATCGCGGCGAGCAGCGCGAGGAACCCGATGATCGAGACCTCGCTGACGCGTCCGGGCCGCAGGAACCGCAGGTACAGACCCATGAGCAGCGCGATCGGGATGGTGCAGCCCACCGAGAACACGCCCCACGGGCTGTCCGCGAGCGCGTTCACGCACACGAGCGCGAGCACGGCCAGGACGATCATCAGCATGACGAACACGACGACGATCGCGACGGTCCCGCCGAACCTGCCGATCTCGTCGCGCGCCATCTGCCCGAGCGAACGCCCGCCGCGCCGCATCGAGTAGAACAGCACGAGCATGTCCTGGACCCCGCCGGCGACCACGACGCCGAAGATGATCCACAGCGTCCCGGGCAGGTAGCCCATCTGCGCGGCGAGCACCGGCCCGACGAGCGGACCCGCCCCCGCGATCGCGGCGAAGTGGTGGCCGTACAGGACGCGCCGGTCGGTGGGGTCGAAGTCGCGGCCGTTGTTGATGCGCTCGGCCGGGGTCGCGCGCGTGTCGTCGGGCCGCATGATCCGGCGCTGCACGTACAGCGCGTAGAACCGATACGCGATCGCGTACGTCGCCACGGCGGTCACGACGAACCAGATCGTGTTGACCTCTTCGCCGCGGATGATCGCGAGCATCGTCCAGCCGGTCGCGCCGACCAGCGAGATCACGACCCACAGCGCGACCTTCCCGGGTGTCCAGCGTGGCTTCTCGACCACCCCGACCGGAACCCCGGTGTCGTCCCGCAGAACTTCGGCGGCTTCCTCGTCGGTGTACTCGGGCAGGTTCCGCGTCGTGGTCGTCATGGTGGCAGCTCCGTCGGTGCACAGGTCGGGACCCCGCCATGCTCACGCCACGACGGGCGCTCGGCGACTGGACCCGTGTCCGACTCCGCCGCCGGCCGGACCGGCGGCGGGTGCCGGTCCGGTCCGGCCCCCCGACGCCTTCCGACGTCGCGATCCCGACGAATCGACCAGATGCGCTGCTATGTTCCGAACCGTTCACGGTCGTGCCGGCTCTCCAGCGTCGGAGGCTGCGCCGGCGGCCGGGCAGGGGGCACGGGATGTCTGTCATGGGCACCGACGAGGTGGCGGCGCACGCGCCGATGGAGTGCCGCGTGCTCGGCGAGCCGGAGATCCGGGTGGAGGGCGTCGCGGTCCCGCTGCGCGCTGCCAAGGTCAAGGCGCTCGTCGCCACCCTGCTGCTGCGCGCCGACCGCACCGCCACGGTCGAGGGCCTCCTCGACGACCTGTGGCCCGAGGGCTGCCCCCGCTCGGCCGTCGCCAACCTGCGGACCTACGCCACCCAGGTCCGGCGATGTCTGCCGCACGGACGGCTCCAGACCGTCGGCTCCGGCTACCGGCTGCTGACCCACGAGCACGAGCTCGACCTCTCGCGGGCCCGCTCGCTCGCGGCGCGCGGCCGCGCGGCGGTGGGCGACCACGACCTCACGGCCGCCCTCCCTCTGCTCGAAGCGGCGTGCGCCGAGTGGCGTGGCCGCCCGCTCGAGGGGCTGCTCCTCGGTCCCCGCCTCGACGCCATGCGCACGGCGCTGGAGGACGAGTACCGGTCCTTGACGGAGCTGCGGCTGCGCGTGGGCATCGCCCTGCACCGCGGGAGCGAGGTCGTGTCGCTCGCGCGCGAGCACGCAGCGGCGAACCCGCTCGCGGAGTCGGCGCAGGAGCTGCTGATGCTCGCGTTGTGGCACGTCGGCGACCACGCGGGTGCCCTGCGCGTCTACGCCGCCGCGCGCGCGGCGCTCGTCGGCGAGCTCGGCATCGAACCGGGGCCCGGGCTGCAGCGCGTGCAGCGCGGCATCCTGAACGGTGACGTCGCGGCCCCTCCCCTGCCCGGTGGCCCCAGCGCCGTGGAGGTGACCGTCGCCGAGCACCTGCGGGCCGCCGCGGCTCGAGACGCGCACGAGGGTCCCGCCGGGACCCGAGACGGCGCGCTCCAGCCCGTCGCGGCGCCGCGGCTCCCGGTGGCGCCGCGGGGCGTCGTCCCGCACGAGGTCCCCGCGCCACCCGGCCTGCTGGTGGGTGCCGACGAGCCGGTCGCCCGCGCCGTGCGCGCCCTCGACGGGTCGCGCGGTCGCCGCGTCGCTCCGGTCGTCGTCGCCGTGCACGGACCGTCGGGATCCGGGACGTCGAGCGTGGTCGCCGCAGCCGCGCGCGCGGTCGCGGCGCAGTACCCCGACGGTCAGGTCTACCTGGACCTGCAGAACGGGCGTCGGGACCCGGCGACGCTCGTCGAGGGCGCGCTGCGCTCGCTCGGGGCCGAGCCCGGCGTGCCCGCGCCGCTGCGGGCCGACGCACCTGCCCGGCTGCGCTCGACCCTCCACGGCCGCCGGGTCCTGCTGGTCGTCGACAACGCCGTCGACGCCGCCCAGGTGCTGCCGCTGCTCCCCGGCGACGAGGGTTCGGCGGTGCTCGTCGCGTGCCGCGCCCTCCCGGCGACGCTGGTCTCGGCCGCGGACGTCCCCGTCCCGGCGCTCGGCGCGGCGGAGGCGATCAGGCTGTTCGAGGCGGCGGCTCGACGGCCGTTCACCCGAGAGCAGCGCGCGGTGGCGGCGCGGGTCGTCGAGCTGTGCGACCGGCGTCCCCGGCAGGTCAGTCTCGCGGGCGCGCGGCTCGCGGGCGGGACGGCGGTGTCCCTCGAGGACCTCGAACGGCGCCTCCGCGAGGAGTCGAGGCGCTCCGCCCCGCTGCCTTCCGGCAACGTGGTAGCGCTCCCAAGCCACGAGCCGTTCGCGGGCCGGACCCTCGCCCCGGACGACCATGAGGCGCTCGCGCCGGACGACGGCGTGGTGCTCGCGGCGGACGACGGGGAGCTGTACGCGGCGGCCGACGGGGAGCTGCTCGCGGCGGTCGTCGTCGCCCTCGGCCGGTCGTCGCGCACCGAGCTGACGGGCCTGGTCGCATCCGGAGCGGGCGACGCCGAGGTCGTCGCCCAGGCCCTGGGTCGGCTGGTCGATCTCCGGGCCGCACAGCCAGGCGGGCCACCGAACCGGCGATGAGGCCCGACGCCACCGCCGCCCGACGCCGACGAGGTCGGCACTCTCCAGCGAGATCGTCGGTCCGGACTACCGACCTCACGCGAGACTGCCGACCTCGTCGGGCAGGCCGGCCGCGAGGCGGGTCGGTGGTGAGGCAGACCGGCCGTGGGGTGGGCCGGCGGTGAGGCCCGGCCGGGCGTCGCGTCCGTGCGACGCCCGGCCGGGGACCAGTCGTCAGCCGCAGCGGCCGTAGTACATCCAGGGCGAGCAGATGCTGCCCGTGCAGTAACGCCGCTGGTACGTCGTTCCTTCACACCGGTACTGCCAGTAGCCGTTCACGGCTTCTCCTCTCGTCCGCCCGACCGGTCGGCCCGGGCGCCACCGACGCTAGGGAGCCGCCGCACATTCCCCCTACAGTCGGCCGGCCGGCAGCGGACCACCCGGCTCGGAGGCGGGCAGCAGGTCGCGGTAGCCCCGGGCCTGGAGCGCGAAGAGCCGGGCGTACAGGCCCTCGGCGGCCATCAGGGTGGCGTGGTCGCCGGTCTCACGGACCACGCCGTCGTCCAGCACGACGATCCGGTCGGCGACCCGGATCGCGCCGAGCCGGTGCGAGATCAGCAGCGCCGTGGTCCCGGCCCGCAGGTGCTGCAGGCTGCGGTGGATCTCGTCCTCGGCCGCGGCGTCCAGGCCGGAGCTGGGCTCGTCGAGGATGAGCAGCTCGCTGTCCCCGAGGTACGCGCGCGCGAGCGCGAGCCGCTGGCCCTGGCCGCCGGACAGCGGTACACCGGTCACGTCGGCGCCGTCCGCGTCCCCGTCCGACGGGTCCTGGTCGCCGTCGAGGCCTGCCATCGTGCGGGTCAGGAGCGTGTCGTAGCCGCGGGGCAGGGTGCGCAGCACGTCGTCGACCCCCGCCAGGACGGCCGCCTCCTCGACGCGGGCGCGGTCGCGGACGGCGTCAACGCGGCCGAGCGCGATGTTCTCCGCGGCGGTGAGGTCGTACGTCACGAAGCTCTGGAACACGGCGCCGAGCCGCGACCGGAGCTCCGCGGGGTCGAGGTCGCGCAGGTCCACGCCGTCCCACAGGATGCGCCCGCGCTGCGGGTCGTAGAACCGGCACAGGAGCTTCACGAGCGTGCTCTTGCCCGCGCCGTTCATGCCGACCACACCGAGCGAGTCACCCGCAGGCAGCACCAGGTCCACCCCCCGCAGGACCCAGGGCAGGTCGGGGGCGTAGCGGAACCAGACGTCCTCGAACCGGATGCCGTCGCGCAGGGGCGGGACGGGTACGGGCTCAGCGGCCACCGGGAGGTCCGGCGGCGCCTCGAGCACCGCGTCGAGGTGCCCGAACAGCAGGAGGCTCTCGTGCGCCTGCGCCAGCGACTGGACGACGGCGACCAACGCCTGCTGCACGCCCGCGACGGCGGCGACGAAGAGCGTCACGTCCCCGATCGTGAGCCGTCCGGCCTGCGCCGCGAGCACCGCCCAGACCAGCCCGGCCCCCGCCACGAGCGCCGAGCACAGCGCGAGCGGGACCTGCAGCCGCAGGTCCTGGCGGTCGACGCGGCGGTCGGCCGCGTCCACGCCGCGGCGGTCGGCGAGGATCCGGCCGAGCAGGAACGGACCGAACCCGAAGAGCCGGATCTCCTGCGCGGCCTGCGGGTCGGTGAGGTACGTCCCGTACACGAACTCGCGTCGCTGCGCGGGCGTGGTGCGCCACATGACGTCGGCGCGCCGCCGCGCCAGCGCGAGCTCGACGACGAGCACCGGGAGCGCGGACAGCACGACCGCGACGCTCATCACGACGTTGATCGCGAGCAGCGAGGTCAGGAACCCTACGATCGTCAGGCTGCCGCCGAGCAGCCCGAAGAGGGTCTGCACGACCATCGTCGGCACCCCGTGCGTGGACTGCTGGGCGAGGCGCAGACGGTCCAGGAAGCGCGGGGTCTCGAACCGCACGAGCCCTTGCAACCGTCCCACGGCCCGGTAGAGCAGCTCGAGCGTGCGCAGGCCGGCGGCGCGGTTGAGCTCGGCGCGCAGGTACTGCTGGACCTGGGGTGCCCAGCCCGCGAGCAGACCGAGCCCGCCCAGCACCAGCGCGCCGAGCAGCAGCTCGTCGGTGGGGGCACCCGCCTGGAGCGCGTCGAGGACGCCCTTCGTCGCCCAGGCGACGAGCACGGGCAACGCCGGTGCCGCGAGCGCGACCAGGAAGTAGGCGGACGTGACACCGCGCGAGGCGTCCCACGCGAGACGCAGCGCACGCCCCGCGAGCCGACCCGTGCCCGCGGGTGCGGGTTCGGACTCCCCGGTGACCTCGCGCGGACCGTGCGTCACGTGGGGGCCCCGACCGGGGGCGTGAGCAGGTGCGCGACCACACCGAGGTCGACCGTGGGGCCGGCGAGCTCCACCACGCGATCGGGCGACACCCACTGGAAGGTCGGCAGGTACTGCAGCCCGAGCGCACGGAACACCGCGCTGTCCGGTCGGATCGCGACGACCCGCGCCACGTCCTGGAGCTGCGCGACGAGCGCGGGAGGCAGACCGCCGTCGTCCATGACGAGGGCGAGGACCTGGGCGCGGCCCCCAGGGACGAGGGCGGCAGCGGAGAGGAACTCCGGGAGGCGCTCCTGGCACGGCGGGCAGTTCGGGCTGACGGCTGCGACGAGCGTCCAGCCCGTCAGGTCCTCGCGCGTGAGCACCTCACCGTCGACCGTGACCGCGTCGAACTCGGCGACGGGCAGACCCACGGGGTGCATCCCGGCCAGGCCGGCGCTGCCGGGGCCCGCGTCGAACCGCGCCTCGAGACGGTCGATGCCCGCCCGCAGCGCCTCGATGCGGCGCGACTGGTCGAGCGTGACCCACAGCTGCAGGAGGACGACGGCGGCGAGCAGGACGACGGTGGCGGCCAGGTAGGTCACGAGGGCTCCCAGGTGCGGGCGGGCGGGGCGGCGAGGTCCAGGAGGTCGTCCAGCCGGATGGCCAGGACGGCCAGCACGCCCGCGGCGACGAACGCGAGGACGCCGGGCTCCACGCGCGCGGGCAGCGACGGCGGCACCAGCACGACGACCGCGCACGCGGCCAGGAGGACCACGTTGCGGGCGACGTGGCGCAGGCCGAGCACGGCGCCGTCGCCCCCGAAGCACCGGCACGCGAGTCCCGTGCGGCGACGTGCGGACGCCAGGATCACGACGACGAACCCCGCGAGCAGCCCTCCGGCGAGCACCGCACCGAACCGCACGGTCGGCGGCACGACGAGCAGGACGGCGGCGGCGAGCTCGGCGGCGACCACCGTCGTGAGCGCCGGCGAGACGGCGGCCTCGGGCAGCAGGCGAGCGGCGCGGACCGACGCGCGGAACTCGCCGAACGCCTCGCGGCGGAGCTTGCCGGTCGACGACGCGAGGAAGACCAGGACGAGCAGGCAGCGGCAGGCCAGGCTCAGCGTCTCCACGGCACTCCTCGTCGGGCTCCGGGCGCCCGTCGTCGGTGTGCTGGGCGCGCGCGGCGAGGCTAGGTCGCGCGCCACCGGGGGCGATACAGCGCCGATACAGCCGCGGGTGTGCCGGGGTCCGTCACGTCGGCCGCCCCGACGCAGTCCCGGGCGACCAGAGCAGTGCCGTCAGGCCGGGACTGGCTCGCGCGGCACCTCGGCGGCGTCCAGGAGCTCGAGCAGCGCGAGCGCCGCGGGGCTCGCCGGCGTGGCATGCACCGCGGAGACGATCCACTGCGGCTCGGCCTCGGGGACCATGCGGACGGTGGTGAGCCGCGCGGCCTGGGGCTTGGCGGCGATGTGCTCGGGCACCAGCGCGACGCCCATGCCCCGGTCGACGAGCTCGAGCAGCGTGTGGATGTCGTCGACCGTGCACCGCACGCGCCGGTGCACGCCGCGGGCCGCGAACGCGGCGTCGTTGAGCGAGCGCACGCCCCACGAGGGGTGGAAGTCGACGAAGTCGGTGTCGGCGAGCTCGGGCCAGTCGATGCGGCCGGTCGAGGCGAGCGGGTGCTCGGGCGGGCAGACGAGCACCACGGGGCGCTGGCCGAGCACGGTCCGCGCGGTGGCCCCGAGGTGGTCGGTCGTCGCGACGAAGGCGATGTCGAGCGCGCCCGCCCGCACCTGCGTGGCGAGCGCGTGCGAGCCGCCCTGCGTGAAGTCGATGTCGACCTGCGGGTATCGCCGCTGCAGCCGCGACAGCAGCGCGGGGACGTCGACCATCCCGAGGCACTGCTCGGCGCCGACGCGCAGGCGGCCCGACAGCTCGCTCGTCGCGCGCACGACGGCGTCGCGTCCGGCGACCGCCTCGGCGAGCATCGTGCGGGCGTGCGGGAGCAGGGCGCGGCACGCGTCGGTGGGCTCGACGCGACGCGTGGTGCGCAGGAACAGCGGCGTGCCGAGCTCGTCCTCCAGGCTGCGGATCGCGGCCGAGAGCCCAGACTGGGAGACGCCCGCGATCGCGGCGGCCCGGGTGAAGTGCTGCTCGTCGGCGAGCGCGACGAGGTACTCCATCTGACGCAGATCCATTGATCGACTCCGGTGGTGAATGGCATCGCTTGTAGTTGTTGGACTTCTTGATCAAGCGTACCTACGGTCGGAGCCACACCACGAGAGAAGTGAGACAGACGTGCAGCAGCGCACCCTCGGCCCCCGCACCGTCTCGGCGATCGGCCTCGGCGGCATGCCGATGTCCATCGAGGGCCGGCCCGACGAGGCCCGTTCCGTCGCCACGATCCACGCCGCGCTCGACGCGGGCGTGACCCTGATCGACACCGCGGACGCCTACCACCTGCTCGCCGGCGAGGTCGGGCACAACGAGGAGCTCATCGCCGCGGCCCTGCGCTCCTACGGTGGCGACACGTCCGACGTGCTCGTCGCGACCAAGGGCGGCCACCTGCGCCCGGGCGACGGCACCTGGACGCAGGACGGACGCCCCGAGTACCTCAAGGAGGCCGCGAAGGCCTCCGCCAAGCGCCTCGGCGTCGAGGCGATCGGCCTCTACCAGTTCCACCGCCCCGACCCCCGCGTGCCGTACGCGGACTCGGTCGGCGCGATCCGCGACCTGCTCGACGAGGGCGTCATCGAGCTCGCGGGCATCTCCAACGCGAACGTCGAGCAGATCGACCTGGCCAACGAGATCCTCGGCGGACGCCTCGTCTCGGTGCAGAACCAGTTCTCGCCCGCGTTCCGGTCGTCGCAGGGCGAGCTCGAGCACTGCGCCGCGCTCGGCATCGCGTTCCTGCCGTGGAGCCCGCTCGGCGGCATCAGCCGCGCAGGCGAGGTCGGAGGGCGGCACTCGGTGTTCCAGGACGTCGCCGACGCCCACGGCGTGAGCCCGCAGCAGGTGACGCTCGCGTGGGAGCTCGCGCTCGCGCCCGTCGTCATCCCGATCCCCGGCTCGTCGCGCCCCGCGACCATCCAGGACTCGCTGCGCGCCGCGGAGCTGACCCTGACCGACGACGAGATCGCGGCCCTGTCCGCGCTCGCGCACTGACCTGAGCAGGTGAGCTGACCGTGAAGCGTTTCACCCTGGCCGGGACCGACATCGAGGCCCCCGAGGTCGTCCTCGGGCTCATGCGGATCGCGGACAAGTCCGACGACGAGATCCGCGAGCTCGTGCGCACCGCGCGCGACGCGGGCATCGACTTCGTCGACCACGCCGACATCTACGGCGGCGAGGTCCACACGTGCGAGCGCCGGTTCGCCGAGGCGATGGCGCTGACGCCGTCGCAGCGCGACGAGCTGACGATCCAGACCAAGGCCGGGATCGTCACCGACGGGCCGTACTTCGACTTCTCCTACGAGCACCTCATGGAGACGGTCGAGGGCTCGTTGCGTGCGCTGGGCACCGACCGGATCGACATCCTGCTGCTGCACCGGCCCGACGCGCTCGTCGAGCCCGAGGAGGTCGCGCGCGCGTTCGACGAGCTCGAGGCCGCGGGCAAGGTCCGGCACTTCGGCGTCTCGAACCACACGCCGCGGCAGATCGACCTGCTCCGCACGTCCGTGCGTCAGCCGCTCGTCGCCAACCAGGTGCAGCTGTCGATCACGCACTCCCCGCTCGTCGCGCAGGGCGTCGCGGGCAACATGCAGGGGCTCGACCAGTCGATCGTCCGCGACGGCGGCGGCCTGCTCGACTACTGCCGCCTGAACGAGATCGCGATCCAGGCGTGGTCGCCGTTCCAGGCCGGGTTCTTCGACGGGGTGTTCCTCGACGCGGACCGCTACCCCGAGCTCAACGCCGTGATCGACCGGCTCGCGGCCCAGTACGACGTCGAGCCGCTCGCGATCGCCACCGCGTGGATCACCCGGATCCCCGGCCGCACGCAGGTGGTGCTCGGCACGACGACACCGTCGCGCGTCACCGCGGCGGCCGCCGGCTCCGACCTGACCCTCACACGCCCGGAGTGGTACGAGCTGCTCCGCGCCGCGGGCTACGTCGTCCCCTGACCCCGGCCCCCTCCCCCTCCTCACCCCGAACCCCTCCCGCGACCCAGCGCCTGCTCCGGCTCCCACGGCCTCTCCCCTGAGTAGGCGCTGGGTCGCGGGGGGTTGTGGGTGCTCGGGCCTACTGTCGCGGCGTGACCGAGCCTCCGACGTCGACCGTTCCCGCTGATCAGCCCGCTGCTCGCCGGCCTGCCGCTCGTCGGCCTGATGCTGGTCGGCCTCGTGCTCGTCGGCCTGATGCTGGTGGGCTTCCCGCTCGTCGAGCTGCTGGAGGTCGGCCGGCGGAGGGTCTGATCGCAGGTGTGTCGTCCGACCGTCCCTCGGTCGGGCTGAGCGTCGCCGTCGGCGGCAGCGGCCTCGAGCCGGACGCGGGCGCGACGGGACTGGCCGACGTCCGCACCGGCCGGCCGCTGCGGCCAGGGACGCTCCTGCACGCGTGCTCGATGAGCAAGCTCGTCGCGGCCGTCGCGGTGCTGCGGCTCGCCGAGCTCGGGACGGTGGATCTGCACGCCGACGTCGAGCGGCACCTCGACGCACCCCTCGCACGCTCCGACGACGACCCCGCCCGCCCCGTCACGCTGGCGCACCTGCTCTCGCACCAGGCCGGGTTCGTCGACCCCGACGCCGCGGGCGAGCCGGTCGCACCGGGGCCGGCGCCGGACGTCGCCGCGCTCGTGCGCACCGGGCTCGGCACCACCACCGGGCTCGGCACCAGCACTGGGCCCGGCACCACCGGCCCGGTTCCCGTCACCGTCCCGCCCGGTGAGGGCTTCGCGTACTCCGACGTGGGCTACTGGGTCGTCGAGCACGTCGTGGCGCGCGCGACCGGACGGCCGTACGCGGACGTCGTCGACGACCTGGTGCTGGCGCCGCTCGGCCTGACCGGTCCGGCAGCCGGGCCGGGTGCGAGCACGGCGTGGGCCTACGTCGATGCCGGTGCGGGCGGGCGAGCCGAGCGGGTCGTCGACGATCTCGCCGCGGTCGGGCACACCACGTCCGGTGGCGTCGTGGCCGGCGACCGGGCGGTGTACCGCGGGCTCGCCGCTGCGGGGCTCTGGGCGACGCCCACGGCTCTCGCGCTCCTGCTCACCGACCTCGTGGACTCGTGGCACGGGTCGTCGGACGGCGTCCTGACGCCCACGAGCGCGCGCACCCTGTGGTCCGCGCCGGGACCGACGAGCTATGCGGCGCTCGGCGCGTTCCTCCTGCGGCACGGGACCGAGACGGTCGTCCAGACGCACGGCTGGGGTGCGGGGTTCCAGGCGGTCGCGCGCGCGCACCTCGACCGGCGCTCCGTCGTCGTCGCGATGATGTGCTCCGACCCGGGCACGGACCAGGACGGCTCGGCGGTCGGCGCGGTCGCCGACGCATGCACCGAGCACGGGTAGTCACCGACCGATACGCCGCGTGGTCCGCCTCGCGCGGGTACGACTGGGTGACGCGGTCAGGCGGGGAGCGTCGCGGCGATCGCGGCGATCTCGATGAGGGCGCCCGGGACGCCGAGGCCCGCGACGCGCGCGGCGATCACGAGCGGTGGCGCGGCGCCCGCGGCGAGTCGCGGTGCGATCGCGCCGTACGCGGCTCCCAGGTCCGCGTCCTCGTGGATGAGCACGGTCCACTGGACGACGTCGGCGAGCGTGGCACCCGCCGCCTCGAGCGCGGTGCTCGCGTTGTCGAGCGCCCGGACCGACTGCTCGGCGACGTCGTCGGAGACGATCGCGCCGTTCTCGTCGACGCCGTCCTGGCCCCCGACGTAGATCGTCGTCGCCCCCGCGGGCACGACGGCGACGTGACTGAAGGCCGGGCTCACGACGAGCCCGGCCGGCTGCAGCTTCGTGATCTCCATCCGGCCACGGTCCCACCGGCCACCGACACCGGCACGGGGGGAGCCACGGGGACGACGAAGGGCGGACGCGGCACACCGCACGGTGCCGCGTCCGCCCCCGTCTAGCTCGGCGAGGTCAGGAGGCCGAGCAGCTGATCGACGGCCAGGTCCAGTTGCCGCCGTGGTTCACGGTGAAGCCGAAGCTGGTCGACTGCCCGCTGCCGAGCGCGCCACCCGTCACGACCATCGTGCGCTGGGCCGGCCAGCTCGCCTGGGCTCCCCAGACGGCGCTGATGAGCTGCGGGTTCTGCAGCTGGACGGTGGCGGTCCACGAGCTGATGTTGCCGTTCGCGCGGATCGTCACGTTGCCGTTGAAGCGGTCGTTCCACTTCTGGCCCTCGGAGTAGCTGGCGGTGCAGCTGCCACCACCGGTGGGCGGGGGCGTCGTCGGGTTGCTGGTGGGGTTGCCCGTCGGGTTCTGCGTCGGGTTGCCCGTCGTCTCGCCCGGCACCGGCGTGCCGCCCGAGTTCAGCTGGTTCAGGACGCTGGTGTACGCCTGCTTCTTGTTGCCCGAGCCGTCGAACAGCAGCGGCGTGCCCGAGGCGCGCCACGAGTCGCTGTCCCGCACGCCCCAGACCGTGATGCCGGTGCAGCGCGCGACCGAGAGGCACGCCTGCACGACACCCTGGTACTGCTGGGCCTGCGAGCTGCCCGAGCCCTCGATGTCGAGCTCGGTGATCTGCACGTCGACGCCCAGGTTGGCGAAGTTGCGCAGCGTGGTGTCGTAGTTCGACGGCACCGGGTTGCCCGAGTTGAAGTGCGCCTGGAAG
>NZ_BJLQ01000026.1 GCF_006538725.1 Cellulomonas gelida | reverse complement strand
GACCGGGAGGGCGGTCGGCCGCCGTCGCGCGGCGCGTGAGGACGCGCGCACAGTGCGTGCCGCGGCGTGCAGGGGGCGCCGCGGCACGTGCGGCAGGATGACGTCGTGCCCGACGACGACCCCGGCCCCGCCGTGCCCCGATCGTCGGCCGTGCTGAGCCGCGTGCGGGCCTGGGTCGACCCGCTCGTCGTGATGATCGTCGCGGTGCTCGTCGTCGGGCTCCTGTGGCCCGCGCGCGGCGGGTTCGCCGAGGTGCTCGAGGTCGTGCGGACCGGCGCGATCGTCGTGCTGTTCTTCCTGTACGGCGCGCGCATGCCCACGCACGAGGTGCTGCGCGGCCTGCGCAACTGGCGCCTGCAGGGCTCGATGCTCGCCGCGACGTACGTCGTGTTCCCCGTGCTCGGCCTCGCGGCGCAGCTCGTGCCCGACGCGTTCCTCGCGCCCGAGCTGCAGACCGGGCTGCTGTACCTGTCGCTGCTGCCGTCGACCGTGCAGGCGTCGATCGTGTTCACGTCGCTCGCGCGCGGCAACGTCGCGGGCGCCATCACGGGCGCCACGATCTCCAACGTCGTCGGCGTCCTGCTCACGCCGCTGCTCGTCACGCTGCTCCTGGGCGCGACGACGGGCGGTCTCGACGCCGGCTCGGTGCGCGGGGTCGTGCTGCAGATCCTGCTGCCGTTCGTCGCGGGCCAGCTCGTCGAGCGGTGGCTCGGGCCGTGGCTGCGCGCGCGACCGCTGCTCACGCGCGTGTGCGACCGGCTCGTCATCCTGCTCGTCGCGTACACGTCGGTGAGCGAGGCGCAGGCCACCGGCGCGTGGGACCACGTGACCCTCGCGGCGCTCGCCGCGCTCGTCGTCGTGTGCTCCGTGCTGCTCGCGGCGATGCTCGCGCTCACGTGGTGGAGCGGCGCGCGGATCGGCCTGGACCGCGGGGACCGCATCGCGCTGCTCATGTGCGGGTCGAAGAAGAGCCTCGCGACCGGCCTGCCCATGGCCGCGGTGCTGTTCTCGCCCGTCGTGGCGGCCAGCGTCGCGCTGCCGGTGATCGTGTTCCACCAGATCCAGCTCGCGACGTGCGCCGTGGTCGCCCGGCGGCTCGGCGCGGTCGGGTAGCGTGCCGCCTGACGACTCGCCCGGCTCGGTCAGCCGCTGCCCGTGCGGGTCGGCGCACCACCGTCCGC
The DNA here is from genome assembly GCF_006538725.1 of Cellulomonas gelida. Taxonomy (GTDB): domain Bacteria; phylum Actinomycetota; class Actinomycetes; order Actinomycetales; family Cellulomonadaceae; genus Cellulomonas; species Cellulomonas gelida. Next base: position 49,672 of record NZ_BJLQ01000026.1, on the reverse strand, counting down.
GCGGCTGCGCCACGCGATCGCACTCAGGGAGCACCGTGACCCAGCTCGGGATCGTCCCCCGTCCCGCACGTTGTGAGACCCAGGACGGGGCAGCCTTCGTCGTCGGTGAGTCCACGACCGTCGTCGTCGACCCGCGTCCGGACCTGATCGCCCACGGCGTGCTCGCTGCGGACCTCCTGGGCCGCGTGACCGGACAGGCGATCGAGGTCCGCTACAGCGACGAGGCGCGCGGCGCGCGCGACGTGATCCGGTTGCGGATCGTCGCCGACGACCCGGGGCTCCTCGAGGGCGACGAGGCGTACCGGCTCGTCGTGACGCCCCAGCGCGTCGAGGCCGTCGCGCGCACGTCCGAGGGGCTCACGCACGCCGTGGTCACGCTGCGGCAGGTCCTCGAGCACAACGGCGACGGCTCGTGGCGCGCGCCCTGCGTCCGCATCGACGACGCGCCGCGGTTCGGCTGGCGCGGCCTGTCCGTCGACGTCGCCCGGCACTTCCTGCCCGTCGACTCGCTCAAGGTCGTCATCGGGCTCATGGCGCACTACAAGCTCAACGTGCTGCACCTGCACCTCACCGACGACCAGGGCTGGCGCCTGCACGTCCCGTCCCGCCCGCACCTGGCGCGCAAGTCGTCCGGCACGTCGGTCGGCGGCGACCCGGGCGGTTACTACACGCCCACCGACTTCGGCGACCTCGTGCAGTACGCCGCCGTGCGCGGCATCACGGTCGTCCCCGAGATCGACGTCCCCGGTCACGTCAACGCCGCGACCCATGCGTACGGCGAGCTCACGCCCGACGGCGTCCCCACGGACGCGTACACGGGCATCGAGGTCGGCTTCTCGCGGCTGTACGCGGACCTGCCGGCGACCTCCGAGTTCCTGCGCGCGGTGTTCGACGACGTCGCGACCATGACGCCGGGCGAGTACGTGCACATCGGCGGCGACGAGGTCCTGACCATGGACCACGACGAGTATGCGCGCCTCGTCGCGCAGGCTGCCGCTGCCGTGCGCGCGGCCGGCAAGAAGGTCGTCGGCTGGCAGGAGATCGCGACGACCCCGCTCGAGCCCGGGACGGTCGTGCAGTACTGGGACACGCGCGTCGAGGCCGCCCCGTTCGTCGCGGCCGCCCACGCCGGCGCGAAGCTCCTCATGTCGCCCGGGTCCAAGGCGTACCTCGACATGAAGTACGACGAGCACACCGAGCTGGGCCTCGAGTGGGCCGGGCACATCGAGCTGCGTGACGCCTACGAGTGGGAGCCCACGACGCTGATCGACGGCGTGCCCGCGGACGCCGTGATCGGCGTCGAGGCCGCCGTGTGGACCGAGACCATCCGCGACCTGGACGGGCTCACGACCATGCTGCTGCCGCGCCTCGCGGCCGTCGCCGAGGTCGCGTGGACCGCTCCCGAGCGCCGCGACTGGGAGGACTTCCGCACGCGCGTCGCCCACCACAGCGACCTGTGGAACCGCATCGGCCTGCGCTGGTACGCCAGCCCCCAGGTCGACTGGCGCTCCGCTACCCGCCGGTAGGTTCGGCCGCGCCACGCGTGGAGCCGGCTAGACCCACTGGCGCATCCAGATGTGCTGGTGCCAGAAGTCGTACGGGACCACCCAGCCCGCCCAGATCGGGTAGAAGTAGACGCCCACCGCGACGACGATCCCCAGGAACACCCCGACACCGATGATCGCGCCGCGCCGGGCGCGGTCGGGCAGCGTGGGCGGACCGACGATGAGCGTCAGGACGTACACGAGCGTGAGCACCACCCAGGGCGTGAACGCGATCGCGTAGAAGTCGAAGATCGTGCGGCTTGCGAAGAAGAACCAGGGCACCCAGCCCGCGAGCAGCCCGGACAGCACCGCGCCGGCGACCCAGTCGCGGTACCGGATCAGCCAGAAGATCGCGACGAGGATCGCGGCCGCCCCCGCCCACCACAGGATCGGGTTGCCGACCGCGAGGATCGCCTGCGCGCAGTGGTCCGTGCCGCACGCGTCCTGCGCCTCGGCGCCGGTCAGGTTCGCCACGTCGCCCCAGTAGAACGACGTGGGCCGCCACTGCACGATCCAGCCCAGCGGGTGCGCCTCGTACGTGTGGGGCGTGTCGAGGCCCTTGTGGAAGTTCCACATCTGGACGTGGAAGTCGGCCAGCGAGCGCAGCGGCCCCGGCAGCCACGTCAGACCCTCGCCCGGGTGCTCGGCCGCCCAGTTGCGGCCCCACGACTGCGGGTGCGTGAACCACGACCACCACGTGGCGACGTAGACGACGAACGCCGTGCCCACCATGACCACGCCGGCAACCAGGGCGTCCTTGACGAGCGCCCCGACCGCCCACCTCCGGACACCGACCGTCCGGCGTGCGGTGGCGTCCCACATCACCGTGAGCAGCCCGAACACCGCCAGGAAGTAGAGGCCGGACCACTTGGTGCCGATCGCGAGCCCGAGCAGCACCGCGGCGGCCACGCGCCACCATCGCATGCCGAGCGACGGGCCCCAGCCGAGGTCACCGCCCGCGGCGAGCACGTTCGCGGTGCGTTCCGCGAGGCGTCGTCGTGCCTGCTCACGGTCGAGCAGGAGCGCGCCGAACGCCGCGAGCGCGAAGAACATGAGGAACGGGTCCAGGAGCGACGTGCGCGACATGACGATCGCGAGGCCGTCCACCGCGAGCAGCCCGCCCGCGACCGCGCCCCACGCGTTCGACGCGAACAGCCGTCGCGCGATCCGCACCATGAGCAGCACGCTCAGCGTGCCGAACAGCGCGACCGCGAGCCGCCACGAGAACGACGACTCCATGCCGCCGCCGACCTTCATGCCCAGCCCGATCAGCCACTTGCCGACCTGCGGGTGGACGAAGTACTCGGGGCGGGTGCCGAGCATCGAGTCGTCACCCGACTCGAAGCCCGGGTTGGGGTCCTCGCCCCAGTCCGCCTCGTAGCCGCGCGTGACGAGCGCCCAGCCGTCCTTGACGTAGTACGTCTCGTCGAAGACGAGCGAGTGCGGCGACCCCAGGTTCCAGAACCGCAGGATCCCCGCGAAGACGGTGATCGCGAGCGTCCACGCCCAGCCGATCAGCCGGTTGCGGCGCGTCGCGTCGAGGGCGAGCGACGCGCGACCGAGCAGGCGCTCGAGCAGCTCGTCCTTGTCCGGGGGCGACGGGGGTGCGACGGGCTCGGCGGGGTACGGCAGGACGGCCGTCGTGGAGGGCCAGCCCGCTGCCGCAGCGGTTGCGGCGCGCTCGTCGGCGCGCCGCACGTCGTCGTCGGACATGGCGTACGGCGACTGGTCGCTGCCCGGCGGGGGCGTGGCCCGCCCCTCGTCGACCGTCCGCGCAGCGCCGGTCGCGCGCGCGGGCGGCCCTTCGGGACCGCCCAGGGCGGGGTCGACGGCGTCGTCATGCGTGTGCGGCACGCGGACATGGTACGGGCGCGACCAGTTCGTGGGGACTCGTCCGTCTCCGGATCGTCGCACTCGTCGCACCCCCGGTCGCTCGCGCGTGCGCGGCTGCGCGCGGGCCGGGTGCGGGTGCGGCGGCGCGCGGCCGTCGTCCGGGCGCGGCGATGGCAGGGTGGGGGCATGGACGTGGACGCCTCGACCGGCCGGCTGGTGCTCGCGGCGACCCCCATCGGCAACGTCGACGACGCGTCGGTGCGCCTGCGCGAGCTGCTGGCGACCGCCGACGTCGTCGCCGCCGAGGACACGCGTCGCCTGCGGGCGCTCGTCGGGCGCCTCGGGATCGAGGTGCGCGGTCGCGTGGTCTCGTACCACGAGCACAACGAGGCGGAGCGCGCGGGAGACCTCCTGGACGTCGTCGCGGGTGGCGGGACGGTCGTGGTGGTGACGGACGCGGGGATGCCCGCGGTCTCCGACCCGGGGTTCCGTGTCGTGACCGCCGCGGTGCAGGCCGGGCTTCCCGTCACGGCCGCGCCCGGGCCGAGCGCCGTGCTCACAGCCCTGGCGCTGTCGGGGCTGCCGACCGACCGGTTCTGCTTCGAGGGCTTCGCGCCGCGCAAGCCGGGGGAGCGCGCGCGGACGCTCGCGGCGCTGGCCGACGAGCGCCGCACGATGGTCTTCTTCGAGGCGCCGCACCGTGTCGGGGCGCTGCTGGCGGCGATGGCGGAGGCGTTCGGCGAGGACCGGCCCGCTGCGGTGTGCCGCGAGCTGACCAAGACGTACGAGGAGATCCGCCGGGGCTCGCTCGGCGAGCTCGTGGCCTGGGCGGCGGGCGAGGTGCGGGGAGAGATCGTGGTGGTCGTCGGCGGCGCGACCCGGCCCGCGGGTGGCGGTGACCTGACCTCGCTGGTCGCGCAGGTCCGCGCCCGCGTCGACGCGGGTGAGCGCCTCAAGGACGCCGCGCGCGCGGTGGCCACCGCCGCCGGCCTGCCCACCCGCACCCTCTACGACGCCTCCCTCCCCGCCGCTCACTCGCGCCCTGCCCCCTGACCTCCCCGGTGGAGGCAGGGATGACGGCAGCAGACGTGCGCGGCTGACGCATCGCCGCTGCATTCATCGCTGCATTCATCGCTGCGTCGAACCTGCGGACGCCAGGAGCGCGTCGCCGAGGCTGAGCCGTGGTGTCGCAGGTGAGGGCGTGCGAGGCTGGGACGACGGAGTGAGGGCGTCGAGCCAGGAGGGCGTGATGGACCAGGAGCGTCGGGCGTTGCTCGTCGTGGATGTGCAGCCGACGTTCTGCGAGGGCGGTGCGCTGCCGGTCGCGGGCGGCAACGCCGTGGCCGAGGCGATCGCGCGCTACGCCGCCGCGCGGCGCGACCGGTACGACGTCGTCGTCACCACGCAGGACTGGCACATCGACCCGGGCGCGCACTTCTCCGAGCACCCCGACTTCGTCGACACCTGGCCGCCGCACGGCGTGGCGGGCACCGCCGAGGCCGAGCTGCACCCGGCCTTGTCCGAGCTCGGTCCGGACGCGAGCGTGCGCAAGGGTCAGTACGCGGCGGCCTACTCGGGGTTCGAGGGCGTGGACGGGCAGGGCCGAGCGCTCGCGGCGGTCCTGCGCGACGAGCGGGTGACGGACGTGGACGTCGTCGGGATCGCCGAGTCCCACTGCGTGCGCGCGACCGCGCTCGACGCGCACGCCGAGGGCCTGCACACCCGCGTCCTGACCGACCTGACCGTGCCGGTGACGCCCGAGCTGGGCGCAGCGGCGCGCGACGACCTGCGCGCGGCGGGCGTCGAGCTCGTCGACAGCGTCTCGGCGTTCGACGACGTCACCGACTGAGGTCCGAGATGCGGCCCGTCCCTCCGGCACCGACGCAGCCCGCACACCACCGACCCAGCGCTCGCGCAGCCGAGCCCTCCACGTCGCCTGAGCCATCGACGGCTCGCGCGGCGGCTCGGCGGCGACGCAGCGGTGACTCCGGACTCGGCGGGCGTGAGCCGGAGCGGTCGCTGCGTCGCTCGGGACCTGAGCGACGAGCCAGCAGCTGCTCCGGGCATGGCGGCGGGGGGCCGGAGCGGTCGCTGGGTCGGGCGAGGGGTGAGCGGCGTGGCCGCGCTGGTCTCGGGGGCGGGCGGTGGCGCGGTGTCGTCGGGGTGGTGATGGTTGCGGGCGTCGTGGCGGGGTGCACCTCCGGGACGACGAGCGCGTCCGGCGGCCGACCGTCGGCAGGGGCGTCGGCGCCGTCCGGCTCGCCCTCGGGGCCCGACACGGTCGAGGCGTCGGTGAGCACGCTGGCGACCGGGCTCGACGTGCCGTGGGGCCTGGCGCCGCTCGACGACGGAAGCGTGCTCGTGACGCTGCGGGACGCCGCGCGGCTCGTCGTCGTGACGCCGGACGGTGCGGTCCGGGACGTCGCGGGACCGGGAGCGGACCAGCTCGAGGACGTCGTCCAGCCGCAGGGCGAGGGCGGGCTCCTGGGCGTCGCGGTGCTGGGGGAGTCCGACGAGGGGATCGACCTGGCGCTGTACGCGACGGCGGCCGGCGACAACCGCGTGCTGCGCGGCACGCTGCGCGACCGCAGGCTCGGCGAGCTCACGGCTGTGCTCACGGGCATCCCCGCGGCGCGCAACCACGACGGCGGTCGTCTCGCCGTCGGGCCGGACGGATTCCTCTACGTGAGCACGGGCGACGCGGGTGACGTCGCGCGAGCGCAGGACCCAGCGGATCTCGGCGGGAAGATCCTGCGGGTCACGGCAGACGGCCGGCCGGCCCCGGGCAACCCCGACCCCGACTCGCCCGTGTGGAGCCTCGGGCATCGCAACGTGCAGGGCCTGGGGTGGGTGAGCGACGGGCGGATGTTCGCCTCGGAGTTCGGGCAGAACACGTTCGACGAGGTCAACGTCATCCACCCGGGCGGCAACTACGGCTGGCCCGAGGTGGAGGGCGAGGGCGGGGCCGACGAGGGGTTCGTCGACCCGGTGGCCGTGTGGGCCACCGCGGACGCCTCGCCGAGCGGCCTCGCGGTGACCGACGAGGCCGTCTACGTCGCGGGACTGCGCGGCGAGCGGCTCTGGCGCGTGCCGCTGAGGCCCGCGGGCGCGACCGACGCCGACGGGGTGGGCGAGCCGCAGGCGCTCCTGACCGGCGAGCACGGCCGGCTGCGCGCGGTCGCCGTGGCCGCCGACGGGTCGCTCCTGGTGGCGACGAACAACACCGACGGGCGCGGCGACCCGCGTCCCGGCGACGACCGGATCCTGCGGGTCGTCGTGCGCTGACGCGCGCACGGCCGTCCGTCGAGAGCGCACGCGTGGTCGGGGCGCCGACGGTGGCCCGAGGTGCGTCGAGCGCGCCGTGAGTGCGTGACTCCTGGTTGTCCACAGGCTCCGCGCGGGGCTCGGCCGCGTCCGGCTACCGTCACGACACCTTCCGGACGAGCAGGGGGTTGTGATGGACGGGTACGAGGTCGACACGGATCGATGGCGGGACCACGCGCGACGCGTCGACGCGCACGGCCAGGACGTGGCGGGGATCGCGGGCCGCGCCCGCGCGATGGCGGCGGACCGTCTCGCGTACGGCGTCGTCCTGGCGCCGCTGGGGGTGCGGATGTCGCTGGTGCAGGGGGCCGCCGCAGGCGCGATCGACGGGCTGTCGGGAGTGCTCGCCGTCGCCGCGGACGCCGTGCGTGCGGGGGCGGCGGTCAGCGACGAGGTCGACGACCTCGTGGCTGCCACGTTCCGCAAGGCGCTGCGATGAGCGGCGTGGTGGTCGTGCCGACTCCCGTGGTGCCGTCCGAGTCGGCGTGGTCGGGCGCCGGCGCGATCGACGACCTCGTGAGCTGCTCACGGGCGCTCGACAGCGGGGCGTGGATCGACGGGGCGCTGTCCGGGCTCGCGCTCGGTGCGGGGGTCGCCGGCGCGGCGTTCGACCCGCTCGGTGCGGCGGTGAGCTGGGGGGCCGGCTGGCTGCTCGACCACGTCGCACCGCTCAAGGGCATGCTCGACGCTTTCGCGGGTGATGCGGACGTGGTCGCCGCCTACGCCGCGACGTGGGGCTCGATCAGCGGGGCGCTCGACGACGTCGCCGCGCGCTACCGCAGCGACGTGGGCCAGGACACCGCGGGCATGCGCGGGCCGGCGGTGACGGCCTACGTCGGCGCGAGCGCGGTCCTGACCTCGACCACCGAGGCGCTCGCGGCAGCGGCCGGGGCTGTCGGCGCCGCCGTCGGGGTCTGCGCGCAGATCGTGCGCGCCGTGCACGACCTGATCCGCGACACGCTCGCAGAGATCATCGCGTGCTTCGTCGCGTCGGTGTGCGGACCGGTGGCCGCCGCTGCCCGCGCGGCGCGGCTCGCGATCAAGGCGGCCGAGCACATCAGCCCGCTGGTCGACGCGGTCGCGCGCACCGTGCGCGCGCTGCTGGGCCTCGCGGACGACGTGCTGGACGCGTTCATCCGCACCAGCCGGCGCCTCCTGGAGCACGAGGGAGCGATCGACACGGGGCGCGCGGTCGCGACCAGGACCGACATGATCGGCTACTTCACGACGATCATCGCCCCTTTCGTGCCGCCCGCGGCTGACCCGGCCGCGCGGCCCGCATCGCCCTAGGGTGGAGACGTGAGCGGCCCGGACGCGCGCGAAGGCCTCGTGGACCAGGTCCGTGAGGCCGCCGAGTCGCGGGTGGACGTGGTGGTCGTCGGCCTGCCCGGGTCGGGTCGCACGCGGCTGCTCGGCCAGGTGCGAGACGTCGTCGCAGACGTCGGGTTCGACGTGCTGAGGATCGACGCCGTGCGCGGGGAGGGTCGTCCGCTCGAGTCCCTCGCGCTGGCGGGCCTGCTGTCCGGACCTGCCGCACCGAGCGCGCTCGCGGCGGCCTCGGACCAGCTCGTGCAGCGTGTGGCCGCCCGGCGCACCGTCCTTCTCGTCGACGACGCCGAGCGGCTCGACGAGACCTCGGCGGCCGTCCTCGCGGCGGTGCGTACGCGTGCCGACGTGAGCGTCGTGGCGACGTCCCGCCCGCCGGTGCCGGGCACGCGCGTCGTGGACGTGGCCGTGGGTGTCGGGGACACCGCACTGCTGACGGTGCCCCCGCTCGCGTTCGAGGACGTCCACCGCATGACGGTCGAGCTGCTGCCGGGTGGCGTGGACGTCGACGTGGTCGGCCGGGTCTTCGCGCTCTCGGGCGGGTTGCCGGGGATCGCGCGGACGGTCGTCGTCGCGGCCCGGCGTGCGGGACGGGTCGTGCCGGAGGGCGGACGCTGGGTCGCGCGGCAGGACCTCGTGACGCCGGCCCTCGCGGTCGTCGTCGGTCGACTGCAGGAAGGGCTGGACGAGGCGGGTCGCGAGGCCCTGCACCTGCTCGCGGCGCTCGGGCCCACCGAGCTCGCAGCGGCGCTGCAGCTCGTGCCCTGGCCCGTGCTCGTGCAGCTGGACGACCACGGTCTCCTGCGCTTCGTCGAGACCGAGGGGCGGCTCGTCGTCGCGCTGTTCCCGCCGCTGCTCACGGACCACCTGCGGAACGCTGACCGCGGAGCCCGTGGCCGGCGCGCAGCGGAGCAGATCAGCGCGGCGTTCGGCCGGAGCACGGATGTCGCGGGTGGGCGTCGGGCTGTGCTCGGCTCGCCGCTGCGGTGGTCCACGTCGCCTGAGTCGGCGGCGGTGCTCGGGCGGCTGCTACGCGAGCAGTCGCGGACGAACCTGCTGGTGCGCCGGCACGCGTGGGAGCGCGAGCCGACGGGCAGGTCGACCGTGATGTACCTCGACGCGCTGCTCGGCGACGGCGCACCTGCCGAGACGATCGAGATGGTGCTGGCCCAGTCGCGCGAGCTGGCGCAACCCTCGGACGCGCCGCTGCAGGCCCTCGTGCTCACCTGGGAGGCGACGTACCGTGCGCTCGTCCTGCGGGACGCGCCGGCGGCCGTCCGCCTCCTCGCCGTGGCGCGACGCGCGCACCCCGAGCAGAGCGCGGTGTTCGACGCGACGCAGGAGCACCTGCGTCTGCTGGGTGTCGACGACTCGGGAGCGTTCCCGCCACCGAGCGACGACGGCAGTGACCTGGTCGGCCGGCTCGACCCCGCGAGCGCGTCGTCGAGCTCGGCGGACGCGCAGGTCGAGACGGTCGTCGCGCTGATCGGTGGTGAGCACCTGATAGCCGCGGGCCGGATGGCCGACGCAGCGACGGCGCTGGCGCGGCTCGCGCTGCCGACGACCTCGCCGCGACGCGACGGCGAGGCGCTGGGGCCGCTGGCGCGTGTGTGCACGGGAGCGCTGGACGAGGGCACGTCCACGGCGATGCGGCTGTTCGACGAGGCCCAGGGCGGCCTCGACCAGGCGGAGATCGAGCCGCACGGCTACACCGTTGCGCTCGGCCTGCTGCTCGCGGGCCGGCTCACGGACCTGCGTGAGCACCTGACGATCATGTTCGCGCTCAACGCGCCGTCGCCGTTGCGCCCGCAGCCGCGCGCGGGCCTGCTCGCCCTGGGGGCCTTCCTCTCGCTCGCCGAGCACAACCTGCCGGCCGCGCGCAGCATGACCGAGCAGCTCGAGGCGCTCGACCTGCGCGCCCTGCCCTTCCCCATCGCCCGGCCGGGCCCGGCGCACGCCGCGCTCGCGCTCGCGTCCGGCCTCCCCCCGGAGCAGGCCGCAGCTCCGGCGTGGCGAGCGGTCGCTGGGCTCGTCGACGAGGGCTGGGCGCTCGCCGCGGTGTTCGACGCGGCGCTGCTCGTGGACCTGCACGTCGACCCCGCGGTCGCGGCGCGCGCGGCAGCGCTCGCGCAGGACGCCCAAGGGTCGCTGCTGCCGCTGCTCGGTCGCTACCTCGAGGCCGCGGCCGCGGGCTCGGCGACCGCACTGCTGCAGGTGGCGGACGATCTGCGGGCCGGCGGGTTGCTGCTGCACGCGACCCTCGCGCACGCGAGTGCCGTGCGCGTGCTGCGCCGCTCAGGCCCGCCCGGTGACGCGGTGCACGAGGCCGCGCGGCTGACGGAGCTCGTCGCGGGGTCCGGTCAGGAGCTGGCTCTCCTGGTGCCGTCTGCGGCGCCCACGGCGGACCTCACGCCGCGCGAGCTCGAGGTCGCTCGCCTCGTGGCAGCCGGGCTGACGAACAGGGAGGCGGCCGAGCGCCTCGTCGTGAGCGACCGCACGATCGACAACCACCTGTACCGCATCTACCGCAAGCTCGGCGTGACGTCGCGCGAGGACCTCGCCCGCCTCGTCTGACGGCTCCGGACCGGTCCCGCCCGCCTGCCGGCTCCCGAGCGATCCCGGTGCACGACGGCGGGCACCGGCGCACCCGCCAGGCGCGCCCCGGGTGCTCACGCGCGTGCTGGGCGCTGCTCACGCGCGCCTGACCGTGGCTGAGCACCCCGTGCGCCGGACGTGCGATGGAGGCACACGCGGCCGAGGGGGCCGCCACGGCACGCACGGACGGTCACGATGCACGGGGGTCAGGTCGAGACGAGGACGAGCGAGCGCACGCGCACGAGCGTGCCGCCCGACCGCCTCGTCGTGCTGGTCCCCGCGCACGACGAGGCGGACGCGATCGGCGGGACGCTCGCGGCGCTGGCGGAGCAGACGGGCGCCCCGCAGCGGGTCGTCGTGATCGCCGACAACTGCACCGACGACACAGCCGACGTGGCGCGCAGGCACGGCGCCGAGGTCGTCGAGACCGTCGCCAACACGGCGCGGAAGGCCGGCGCGCTCGACCAGGCGCTGGTCCGGCTGCGCACCTCACCGGCGCAGTACGTCCTCGTCGTCGATGCGGACACGCGCCTGGCGCCCGCGTTCGTCGAGACGGCTCTGGCCCGGCTCGACGCGGACGTACGGCTCGGCGCGGTGAGCGGGATCTTCGTGGGCGAGCGCCCGCGGTCCGTGCTGCAGCAGCTGCAGGCCAACGAGTACGAGCGCTACCGCACGCAGATCCTCACGACGCAGCGCGTGAGCGTCGTGACGGGGACCGCGTCGATGTTCCGCCTCACCGCGCTCGACGAGGTGGCCGCCGAGCGCGGCCGGCGGCTGCCCGGCAGCCCCGGGGACGTGTACGACCGCACCGCCATCACCGAGGACTCCGAGCTCACGCTCGCGCTCAAGACGCTGGGCTGGCGGCTCGAGGCGCCGCAGGAGTGCGTGTGCCTCACCGAGCTCATGCCGACGTGGGGCGACCTGCATCGCCAGCGCGTGCGCTGGTACAAGGGGATGCTCGACAACCTGCGGGAGTACGGGTTCACGCGGACCACCGCGCGGTACGTCGGGCAGCAGCTGATGATCGGCGTCGGCATGGCGACGCTCGCGCTGCTCACGGTGCTGACCGTGGCCTCGGTCGTCGCCGGGGTGTTCGCCGTCAGCCCCTTCTGGCTGGCGATCGGCGGGGTCTTCGTCGTCAACCGGCTCGTGACCGTGTGGCCCGTGGGCCGCGACGGTCGCCTGCTCGCCGCGGCGGTGATCCCCGAGATCGTCTACGACGCCGCCCTGCAGGCGGCGTTCCTGCGTGCGGTCGTGTGCGCGGCCGCACGGCGCGACGTGACGTGGAACCACGTCACCGCCAACCCGACCGGCGCGCCGTGACGTGCGCCGGTACCCGTGGACGCCCGAGCTGTCGGGCGAGGAAGGAGCAACACCATGTACGAGCTCGACGCGACCTCGATGGGCGCGCTGGCGCTGACCGGCGCGAGCGTGGCGCAGGGGTGGGTCGCCGGGTGGACCCTCTTCGTGGCGGGCCTCGCGGCGCTCGCGGTCGCTCGCGTCGCCAAGCGGCGCCTCGCCCTGGGGCCGTCCTCGCGATGAGTCGCGGGTCGACCGCCCGGCCGCCGCGCCGGAACCCGGGCTGAGCCGACGGGCGTGTCCCGGACGGGCACCGGCCCGTCGGGGCGCGCTCGTCGTGCATCGCGACGACTCGAGGTCCGTCCCCCGGTCTCGACCCCGGGTGCGACGGCGGCTCACCTAGGATCACCGCATGTCCCGCATCCTGTCGGCCGTCGCGTGGCCCTACGCGAACGGTCCCCGCCACATCGGTCACGTCGCCGGCTTCGGCGTCCCCTCGGACGTCTTCTCGCGTTACATGCGCATGGCGGGTCACGACGTGCTGATGGTCTCGGGCACCGACGAGCACGGGACGCCGATCCTGGTCGAGGCCGAGAAGCAGGGCACGACGCCCCAGGCGCTCGCGGACACGTACAACCGCGTGATCGTCGAGGACCTCGCGGCGCTCGGCCTGACGTACGACCTGTTCACGCGGACGACGACGCGCAACCACTACGCGGTCGTCCAGGAGATGTTCCGCACGGTGCACAAGAACGGCTACATGGTCGAGAAGACGACCATGGGCGCGATCAGCCCGAGCACGGGCCGCACGCTGCCGGACCGCTACATCGAGGGCACGTGCCCGATCTGCGGCTACGACGGCGCACGCGGCGACCAGTGCGACAACTGCGGCAACCAGCTCGACCCGATCGACCTGATCAACCCGCGCAGCCGCGTCAACGGCGAGGCCCCGAAGTTCGTCGAGTCGACGCACTTCTTCCTCGACTTGCCGGCGTTCGCGAACGCGCTCGAGATCTGGCTGCGCGGCCGCAAGGACTGGCGCCCGAACGTCCTGAACTTCAGCCTCAACCTCATCGACGACATGCGCCCGCGCGCCATGACGCGCGACATCGACTGGGGGATCCCCGTGCCGCTGGCCGGTTGGGAGGAGAACCCGAACAAGCGCCTGTACGTGTGGTTCGACGCGGTGATCGGGTACCTGTCGGCGTCGGTCGAGTGGGCGCGCCGGTCGGGCGACGACGACGCGTGGCGCCAGTGGTGGAACGACCCGGCCGCGCTCTCGTACTACTTCATGGGCAAGGACAACATCACCTTCCACTCCCAGATCTGGCCCGCGGAGCTGCTGGCCTACGACGGGAAGGGCGCCCGGGGCGGCACGCCCGGCGTGTTCGGGGACCTGCAGCTGCCGACCGAGGTCGTCAGCAGCGAGTTCCTCACCATGGAGGGCAAGAAGTTCGCGTCGTCGCGCGGCATCGTCATCTACGTGCGCGACATGCTCGCGCGCTACCAGCCGGACGCGCTGCGCTACTTCATCTCGGTCGCCGGTCCGGAGAACCAGGACGCGGACTTCACGTGGGCGGACTTCCTGCGGCGCACCAACGACGAGCTCGTGGCCGGCTGGGGCAACCTCGTGAACCGCACCGCGAGCATGATCCACAAGAACTTCGGCGAGATCCCGGCCGCGGGCGAGCTGCACGAGGTCGACGCGGCGATGCTGCGCCAGTCGTCGGAGTCCTTCGCGAAGGTGGGCGAGCTGATCGGCACGCACCGCCACCGCGCGGGGATCGACGCGGCGATGCGCCTGGTCCAGGACGCCAACCGGTACGTCTCGGAGACCGAGCCGTGGAAGCTCACGGGCGACCGCGAGCGGCTGGGCACGGTGCTGAACACCGCGGCGCAGGTCGTGAGCGACGCCAACACGCTGCTCGCGCCGTTCCTGCCGCACTCGGCGCAGAAGGTGCACGAGACGCTGGGTGGCACGGGCGTGTTCGCGCCGCAGCCGCGCATCGACGAGGTCACGGACCTCGACGACGACTCGCGCCACTACCCGGTCATCACGGGCGACTACCGCGACGTGCCGGCCTGGGCGTCGGCGCGGCTGGTGCCCGGGACGCCCGTGGCCAAGCCCACGCCGGTGTTCACCAAGCTCGACGACTCGATCGTCGAGGAGGAGCTCGAGCGCTACCAGGCCCGCTGATGGCGCGCGCACGTGAGCGCGGGTGGCCCGCGCCCCCGGAACCGTTGCCGCTGCCGGTCGTCGACAACCACACGCACCTCGAGACGGTCGTCGGCTGGCGCGCGCCCGGCTGGGACGGCACGGACGAGTCCGCGCCGCCCAGCCTGGCCGCGCAGCTCGAGCGCGCCGCGCGCGTGGGCGTGCCGCGGCTCGTGCAGGTGGGCTGCGACGTGGCGGCCGTGCGCTGGACGGACGAGGTCGTGCGCGAGCACGCCGCGCTGCTCGGGGCGGTCGCGATCCACCCCAACGAGGCCGTGCTGCACGCGGGCGTGCACGAGGTCGCGCCGGACGGCCTCGACCCGGACCCTGCGCCGCACCACGACCTGGCGCTCGACGAGGCGCTCGACCTCGTGGCGCGCACGGCCCGCGGCAACCCCCGGATCCGCGCGATCGGCGAGACGGGGCTCGACTTCTTCCGGGCGGGTCCGCGCGGGCGCGAGGTCCAGCTCGAGGCGTTCCGCGCGCACGTCGCGCTCGCCAAGGAGCTCGGGCTCGCGCTGCAGATCCACGACCGGGACGCGCACGACGAGGTCGTCGAGGTGCTGCTGCGTGACGGCGCCCCCGAGCGCACGGTGTTCCACTGCTTCTCGGGCGGTCCGGGGCTCGCCGCGGTCGCGGCCGAGCACGGCTGGTTCTGCTCGTTCGCGGGGCCCGTCTCGTTCCCGTCGAACGAGCACCTGCGGGACGCGGCGCGCGCGCTGCCCGCCGAGCTCCTGCTGGTCGAGACGGACGCCCCGTACCTCACGGTGCATCCCCACCGCGGCCGGCCGAACGCGCCGTACCTGCTGCCCGGGACGGTCCGGGCGCTGGCCGACGCGCGCGGTGCGGACCTGGCGGAGCTGTGCGCGACCCTGTCACGGACGTCGGAGGCGGTGTACGGCGCGTGGTGATCGCCCCGCGTCCGCAGCGCGGGACGCCGCCGCTCGCACGGCAGGACACCCCTCAGCGCGACACGCCGAGCGACACGCCGGACGGCGTCGCGCGACCGGGTGACCAGCCCGTGGAACTGTCCAGCGACCGGCTACCGCGGCCGATCACGAATCAGTTACGGTCGGTCCAGCGTCCGGCCGGGGCAGGGCTGACGAGCAGGACAGACCCGATCTCAGACCCGACGGCGGAAGGACTCGCAGCGTGAGCTCCGCGCACCAGAGCCCCAGGCGCCGTGCTGCCGCGGGGTCGGCGAGCGGTTCACGCCGAGCGGGTGCGCGGCTCGCGCAGGGACTCGTCGTCGCGCTCGTCGTCGGGGCCACCAGCGCGTTCGCGGTGCTGCACAAGGAGGTGACCGTCGACGTCGACGGTCAGCTCGTGCAGGTCGAGGGCTTCGGTCGCACGGTCGGCCAGGTGCTCGCCGCGGGCGGCATCGCGGTCGGGGAGCGCGACCTCGTCGCACCCGGCACCGGCGAGGCCGTGGCCAAGGGCGAGCAGATCGTCGTGCGGCACGCGCGGCAGCTCCAGGTCGAGGTCGACGGCGCCCCGGAGACGGTGTGGACCACGGCGCTGACCGTCGGCGAGGCCGTCGAGGCGCTCGGGCTGCGCGACGGTGAGGTCCGACTGTCGGCGTCGCGCTCGTCGTCCCTCGGGCGCGGAACCCTGCACGTCTCGACGCAGAAGACCATCCACCTCGTCGTCGACGGCCAGGTGATCGACGGCGTCTCCACGGCGAGCACCGTGCGCGACGCGCTGCGGGACATCGGGCTCGTGATGAACGAGGGCGACCAGCTCTCGGTGCCGCTCGACGCCGCGGCGGTCGACGGGCTCGCGGTGCTGGTCACGCGCGGGCAGACCGGTGGCGAGGTCGTCACCGAGGCGCTGCCGTTCGAGACGCAGGAGATCGAGGACGACGACCTCATCAAGGGCACGCGGATCGTCACGCAGGCCGGGCGTGCGGGCGTGCGCACCACGACGTACGACCTCGACGTGGTCGGTGGCGTCGTGGTCGGCCGCACGGTGGTCACGTCGATCATCACGACGACGCCCGTGACGCAGATCGTCAAGGTCGGGACGTCGCAGCTCCCGACGAACGCGAAGGTCTCCCCGGGTAGCGCGCAGGCGCTGGGCAAGGAGATGGCCGCGGCTCGGGGCTGGGGCGACGACCAGTTCGCCTGCCTGCTCACGCTCTGGAACCACGAGAGCGGCTGGCGGGTCGACGCCCACAACAAGGGCTCGGGTGCGTACGGCATCCCGCAGGCGCTGCCGGGCTCGAAGATGGCCTCGATCGCGAGCGACTGGCGGACGAATCCTGCGACGCAGATCACATGGGGCCTGAACTACATCAAGAGCCGTTACAAGACCCCGTGCGGGGCGTGGGCGCACTTTACCCAGAAGCACTGGTACTGACGGTTTCTTGACCATCGCTCGACCTGCGCGCGGGTCCGGGGCGGCTTCCGCATGGTCTGACCGCGCCGCAGCCCGGGGCAACAACGGTTGGCGGCCGGATCACGATCAGGTTACGGTCGCCTGTCGTTACTCCGTTCGTGTCCCGTGCGTCCTGCGGACCGGAGACACGGCGAGGTCGGCCCGGCACGTGCGGGCCAGGCCACTGTCAGCCGGATCGGGGATCCGGAACCGACGGTGACGGCTCCCTCCAGCCGTCACGGCACGCACCGGCTCCTGCCGGCGAGGCACGTCGGGCGTCCGTGCTGGACGCGCTCCGCCCCCCGTGCCCGGGAATCACGACGGCTGGAGCCCCGTGACCTTCTCGACCCGCATCGTCCGCCCCTTCGCGCGCCAGCGCGCCACCTCGTCGGACGCCACGGACAGCACCGTGGACCCCACGACGAACCCCAGCACCGAGAACCAGGGCGGCCGACCGGGCCGACGCCTGGCCCTGCCCGCCGCGATCGCGGCCGGTGCACTCGTCCTGGCCGGCGGCACCGCCGCCTTCGCCCACGCGCACAAGACCGTGACGATCGACGTCGACGGTCAGGCCCGCGAGGTCTCCACGTTCTCCGGCTCCGTCGAGGGGCTGCTCGACGACGAGGGCGTCGTGGTCGCCGAGCGCGACGCGGTCAGCCCGACCGGCGGCCTGTCCGACGGCGACGTGGTCACCGTGCGCCACGCGCGCGAGGTGACCGTCGCCCAGGACGGCAAGGAGCGCACGGTGTGGACCACCGCGCTCACGGCCGACGAGGCGCTCGACCTGCTCGCCGTGCGCGACCCCGCGGTCCAGATCGTGGCCTCGCGGTCCGGTGGCGGCCGTCCCGAGCTCGCGCTCGACCTGTCCCTGCGCGGCCCGGCGACGATCGTCGTCGACGGCGGCGAGGTCGCGGTCGACGACGCGCGCACCACGGTCGCGGACGCGCTCGAGTCGGCCGGCATCGAGCTCGGCGCCTACGACACGGTTGCGCTCGACAACGACGACTCCGGCGACGTGCGCGTCGTCGTGCAGCGCGTCACGATCCAGACCGTGACGCGGACCGAGGAGGTCGCGTTCTCGTCGAGCACGAAGGACGACGCGTCGCGCTACCAGGGCACCAAGGTCGTCGCGACCAAGGGTGTCGCGGGTGCGCGGACGATCGTCGAGCGCGTGACGACGGTCGACGGCAAGGAGACCGCGCGCGTGCTCGTCGCCGACACCCAGACGCGCAACCCGGTCGACGAGGTCGTCGCGGTCGGCACCAAGAAGCGCCCCGTGACCACGGGCGGCGGCGGCTCCGGCAAGGCCGGCCCGATCGGTGACACGCGCGACGCGGACTCGCTGAACTGGGCGGCGCTCGCCAAGTGCGAGTCGGGCGGCAACCCGTCGATCGTCTCGGCGAACGGCCTCTACCACGGCCTCTACCAGTTCTCGGTGGGCACGTGGCGCTCGGTCGGCGGCGCGGGCCTGCCCTCGCAGGCGTCGCCCGCGGAGCAGACGTCGCGCGCCAAGATGCTCTACCTGCGCTCCGGCGCCGGGCAGTGGCCGCACTGCGGCCCGCGCCTGTTCAGCTGAGCGCACACCCGCACGACGAGGGCGCCCGTCCTGGTCCGTCCCGCACCCGCCAGGGGTGTGGTGGCGTGACCGGGGCGGGCGCCCTCGTAGGCTTGCGAGCATGACCTCGTCCGTGACGCTGCTCGGGCCCGCCCAGATCCGCGAGCTCGCGGAGCGTGCGGGCGTGCGGCCGACGAAGACGCTCGGGCAGAACTTCGTGCTCGACGGCGGGACGGTCCGCAAGATCGTGCGTCAGGCCGACGTCGAGCCGCGGATGCGCGTGGTCGAGATCGGACCGGGCCTGGGGTCGCTCACGCTCGGGCTGCTCGAGGCGGACGCGGACGTCGTGGCGGTCGAGATCGACCCCGTGCTCGCGCGCCTGCTCCCGGAGACGGTCGCCACGCACGTGCCGGGGCTCCACCGCGTCGACGACGAGGACGGCCACGCGGTGCTGCGGGACGACGAGGGCCGCGCGCGGCTCACGGTCGTGCTGCGCGACGCGCTCGAGGTCACCCAGCTCCCCGGGCCGCCGCCGCGCGCGCTCGTCGCGAACCTGCCCTACAACGTCTCGGTGCCCGTTCTGCTGACGTTCCTCGAGCGGTTCGACTCGCTCGAGCACGGGCTCGTCATGGTGCAGGCCGAGGTCGCCGACCGGCTCGCTGCGCCGCCGGGGAGCCGGACGTACGGCGTGCCCTCGGCGAAGGCCGCCTGGTACGCCCACGTCCGCCGCACGTCCACGATCGGGCGCTCGGTGTTCTGGCCGGTCCCGAACGTCGACTCGGCGCTCGTCCGGCTGGACCGCCGCGAGCCGCCGCGCACGTCCGCGACGCGTGAGCAGGTGTTCCAGGTCGTCGACACCGCGTTCGCGCAGCGTCGCAAGATGCTGCGCGCGGCGCTCGCGCCGCTGTTCGGCTCGGGCGAGGCCACGGTGACCGCCCTGGCCGATGCCGGGGTCGACGCGCAGGCGCGCGGTGAGACGGTCGACATCGGGGGGTTCGCCCGGATCGCGGAGCGCCTTCCGGAGGTCAGCCTGCGGCCTGACCCGCGCGGTCGGTCGCGGGCTGGCACAGTGGAGCCGTGACGCTGAGCCCGGTGGACGTCGCCACCACGCGCGAGGTGCGTGTGCGCGCCCCCGGCAAGGTCAACCTCTCGCTCCACGTGGGGCCGGTCGACCGCGACGGCTACCACGCGCTGACGACCGTCTTCCAAGCCGTCTCGGTGTTCGAGGAGGTCACGGCGCGCACGTCCGACGAGCGCGTGGTGACGGTCTCGGGTCCGCAGCACGAGCTCGTGCCGACCGACGCGTCGAACCTCGCGCTGCGTGCCGCGGAGCTGCTGGCCGAGGCCGCGGGGATCGACGAGGGCGTCCACCTGCACATCGACAAGGGCGTGCCCGTGGCGGGCGGCATGGCCGGCGGCTCGGCGGACGCCGCCGCGGCGCTCCTCGCGTGCGACGCGCTGTGGCAGACCGGGCTGTCGCGCGCGGACCTTCTCGCGCTGGCCGCGCGGCTCGGCTCGGACGTGCCGTTCGTCCTGCAGGGTCACACCGCGGTCGGTCAGGGCCGCGGCGACCTGCTCACGCCGGTGCTCGGGCGCGGCGAGTTCCACTGGGCGTTCGCGGTGCAGGACCGCGGCCTGTCGGCGGGCGTGGTGTACGGCGCGCTCGACGCGCTGCGCGCGGACGCGCAGGACGTGGCGCTCCCGCCGGACCTGGACGACGACGTGCCGCTGCTGCAGGCGCTGCGCGCGGGGGACGCCCGCGCGCTGGGCGCGGCGCTCCACAACGACCTGCAGCCGGCGGCGCTGGAGCTCGACCCGCGCCTGGCCGAGCCGCTCGCGGTCGCGCAGGACGCGGGCGCCCTGGGCGTCATCGTCTCGGGCTCGGGCCCCACGGTCGCCGCGCTGGCGCGCAGCCGGCAGCACGCGCTCGTGCTCGCGGCGGCGTTCACCGCATCGGGTGCGGCGGACCGGGTGCTCACGGCGTCCGGCCCGGTGCCCGGTGCCCGCGTCGTCTCGACCGACTGACCGCCTCCTGATCGCACGCACCTCTTGACGGTGGCCTCGTCGGGTCTGATACTTAAGGAGATGCTTAACCATTCCGATCTCGACACGGCGTTCCGCGCCCTGTCGGACGCGAGCCGCCGGGCGATCGTCGAACGACTCGTCCGCGGTCCCGCCACGGTCGGCACGCTCGCCGAACCCCTGGCGATGTCGCTCCCGGCGGTCCTGCAGCACCTCGCGGTGCTCGAGGCCGCGGGCATCGTGACCTCGCACAAGGTCGGCCGCGTCCGCACCTGCACGCTCGTCCCCGACGCGCTCGTCGGACCGACGGCCTGGCTCCAGCACCAGCGCACGCCGGCCGAGCGCCGCCTCGACCGCCTCGGCGAGCACCTCGTCGACGCACCCCAGGAGCAGCCATGACCAGCACGACGACCGACCTCGCCCACGCGACGTTCACCCTCGAGCGCACCTACCCCGTCCCCGTGGAGCGCGTGTGGGCCGCGCACGCCGACGCCGACGAGCGCGCGCAGTGGTTCGGCAACGACCCTGGCTTCGAGACCAGCGAGGCCAGCCACGACTTCCGGGTCGGCGGGACGACCGTCGAGGACGGCGTGTGGCACGACGGCCCGCGCAGCCGCTTCGTCGCCCGGTACAGCGACCTCGTCGAGAACCGGCGGATCGTGCACACCTACGACATGTGGATCGGCGAGGAGTACTTCTCGACGTCGCTGGTCACCACGCTCTTCGAGGCCGTCGACGGCGGGACGCGGCTCACCTACATCGAGCAGGGCGTGTACACCGGCGGCGAGCAGGACGCCGTCAACCGCGAGACCGGGTGCGCGAGCATCCTCGACGCCCTGGGCGCGTACCTGTCCCGCTGAGCGCGGACGTGCCGCGCCGGGCCGGTAGCCTCGTACCCTCATGGCTCACCTGCTCGGCGCGGATCGCGTCACCCTCGCGCTCGGCACCCGTGTCCTCCTCGACGAGGTCAGCCTCGGGCTGGACGACGGGCAGCGCATCGGCGTCGTCGGCCCGAACGGCGCCGGCAAGTCCACGCTGCTGCGCGTCCTGGCGGGCGTCCAGGAGCCCGACGACGGCCGTGTCACGCGCGCCGGTGGCGTCCGGCTCGCGATGCTCGACCAGCGCGACGACCTGGCACCCGGCACCGTGCTCGACGCGATCCACGGCTCGGCGGACGCGCACGAGTGGGCCTCGGACCCGCGCATCCGCGCGGTGCACGCGGGCCTGCTGCCGGACGTCGACCCGCAGGCCGACGTCGCCACGCTGTCCGGCGGTCAGCGACGCCGCGTCGCCCTGGCCGCGCTGCTCGTCCGCGACGACGAGGTGCTCGTGCTCGACGAGCCCACCAACCACCTCGACGTCGAGGGTGTGGCCTGGCTCGCCGATCACCTGGTCCAGCGGTTCGCGCGCAGCTCGGGCGCGCTCGTCGTCGTGACCCACGACCGCTGGTTCCTCGACGCGGTCTGCACGCGCACGTGGGAGGTGCACGACGGCGGGGTCGACCAGTACGACGGCGGCTACGCGGCCTACGTGCTCGCGCGCGCCGAGCGGTCGCGGACCGCGGCGGTCACCGAGGAGAAGCGGCAGAACCTGCTGCGCAAGGAGCTCGCGTGGCTGCGCCGCGGCGCTCCCGCACGCACGTCCAAGCCCAAGTTCCGCATCGACGCCGCCAACGCGCTCATCGCCGACGAGCCGCCGCCGCGCGACCCGCTCGAGCTGTCGCGCATGGCGACCGCGCGGCTCGGCAAGGACGTGCTCGACGTCGAGGACGTCACGCTCGCGTTCGGCGGCCGCACGCTGCTGGACGGCGTCACGTGGCGGATCGGGCCGGGCGACCGGTACGGGCTCGTCGGCGTCAACGGCGCGGGCAAGACGAGCCTGCTGCGCCTGCTGTCCGGCCGCCTCAAGCCCGACGCGGGCCGCGTCAAGCGCGGCAAGACGGTCCAGGTCGCCGAGCTGCAGCAGGACGTCGAGGACCTCGACGAGGTCGCCGACCTGCGGGTCATCGAGGTCATCGAGGCCGAGAAGCGCTCGGTCGTCGTCGGCGGCAAGGAGCTCACCGCGGCGCAGCTCGTCGAACGGCTCGGCTTCACGCGCGACCGTGCGCGCACGCCCGTGCGGGACCTGTCCGGCGGCGAGCGCCGCCGGCTGTCGCTGCTGCGCCTGCTCGTCGGCGAGCCGAACGTGCTGCTGCTCGACGAGCCGACTAACGACCTCGACACCGACACGCTCGCAGCTCTCGAGGACCTGCTCGACGGCTGGCCGGGCACGCTGATCGTCGTCTCGCACGACCGCTACCTGCTCGAGCGCGTGTGCGACCGCCAGCTCGCGCTGCTCGGCGACGGGAACCTGCGCGACCTGCCGGGCGGCGTCGAGGAGTACCTCGCGCTGCGTCGTACGGCGCTGACAGCGGGCTCGTCGTCAGGACCGTCGTCGGGGCCGTCGTCGGGATCGTCGGCGCAGCCCTCGTCGTCCGACGAGACCGCGTCCACCGGCGCCGGCGCGGCACCGACCCCGGCGCGCTCGGCCGCGGACGTGCGCACCGCGCGCAAGGAGGTCGCCCGCATCGAGCGCCGCCTGGCCAAGATCGCCGAGCTCGAGTCCGCGCTGCACACCCAGCTCGCGGCCCAGGCCACCGACTACGAGGCGATCCAGCGTCTCGACACCGAGCTGCGCGCCCTGGCCGCCGAGCGCGACGAGCTCGAAGAGGCCTGGCTGGAGGCCGCCGAGCTCACCACCTGACCCCACCGCCCGCGACCCAGCGCTTGCTCGCGCGACACGCCGGTGTTGGCCGCAGCAGGTGCTGGGTCGCGCGGTGGGTCAGGGGGTGTGGGGGGAGTCGAACGGGAGCAGGGCCTCGCGCAGGAGCGCGGCGAGCTGCGTGCGGTCCGGCTCGGCCAGGTCGCCCAGGAGCGTGCGCTCGGTGTCGAGCAGGTCCGCGAACGCGGCGTCCACGCGCGCCAGGCCGCTCGGGGTGAGCTGCACGAGCACGCCGCGCCGGTCGTCGGGCGACGGCTGACGCTCGACCAGACCCTTGTCCGCGAGCCGGTCGATGCGGTTCGTCATGGTCCCGGACGTCACGAGCGTGAGCGTCAGCAGCGCGCCGGGGGACAGGCGGTACGGCGCACCCGCGCGCCGCAGCGCGGAGAGCACGTCGAACTCCCACGTCTCCAGGTCGTGGCGCTCGAACGCGCCGCGCCGGGCGAGGTCGAGGTGCCGCGCGAGGCGGCTCACGCGCGAGAGCACCTCGAGCGGGCGGACGTCCAGGTCGGGCCGCTCGCGCTGCCAGGCAGCGACGATCCGGTCCACCTCGTCGTGGGGCGTGCCGTCGTCGGGTGCCATGCCGACGAGATTACTCGACATCGACAAACTCCCGCCCGGACCTGTCGAGCTGGCGGCGGGTGGAGTTCCAGGGCCGGCTGGGGTCAGGGTGCGTCGACGGCCGTCGCGCGCCCCGCGGCGTCGGGCGTCGCGTGCGCCGACTCGACCACGGTGACCTTCGTGAGGGAGGGCCGGCGCTCGAGCGCGGACAACCCGTTCCACGCGAGGTTCACGAGGTGGGCGGCGACGTCCGTCTTGCCTGGCCGGCGCGCGTCGAGCCACCACTGCCCCGTCAGGGCCACCATCCCGACGAGCATCTGCGCATAGATGGGCGCGGCCTTCGGGTCCTGACCCTGCTTCTTGAACTCGTCGGCGAGCAGGTGCTCGACCTGCGTGGCGACGTCGCCGATCAGGCTCGAGAACGTGCCGGTCGCCTGCGCCACGGGGGAGTCCCGCACGAGGATCCGGAACCCGTCCTCGTTGGACTCGATGTACGACAGCAGCGCCAGCGCGGTCCGCTCGACCAGCACCTTCGGGTGCCCGCCGCCCTCGAGCGCACCCGTGAGCGCGCCGGTCAGGCCCTGGATCTCCCGGTCGACGACGACCGCGTACACGCCTTCCTTGCCGCCTAAGTGCTCGTACACCACCGGCTTGGACACCTCGGCGCGCGCCGCGATCTCCTCGACGCTCGTGCCGTCGAACCCCTTCTCGGCGAACAGCTTGCGCGAGACGTCGAGCAGCTGGGCACGCCGCTGGACCCCGGTCATCCGGGACCGAGGTGCTCGCTTCTCCGCCACGGCCACCATCATGCCGTGCCCACGCCCCTCACCAGCCCCGCTTCTCACCAGCACCCTGCTCGCCCAGCCCCCGCCCCCGCGCCGATCCCTGCACGAGCCGCCGGGTCGGGGCTGGCGCGGCCCGACACCGGGGCGCGCCCCCGGCGCCCGAGCGAGGTCGCCACCCCGCGCTAGCTCGGCGCCCCGCCGTGAGATCGGCGCCCCGCGCGAGGTCGGCACTCTCGCGCGAGATCGGCACTCCGGACTGCCGATCTCACGCCGAACTGCCGATCTCGACGCCGTGCTGAGCGGTGGCGGGCGGCGGTGCGGGTTGTGGGGGGCGGGCTGGCAGACTGGGGCGCCGTCGGCGCCGCGCGCGACCGACGATCCGCCCTGGTGTAACGGCAGCACGCAGGCCTTTGGAGCCTTGCGGTCCAGGTTCGAATCCTGGGGGCGGAGCCATCCATCCAGTCCGGCGGCGGTGACCTCGACACGAACGAGTGATCGTGGCGTGCGCGGGTACCTCGCGGGCTGTCGTCGGCTCATGGGACGGCATGACGACTGACGAAGCCACGTTGACCGCCGATCCGACGACGCCGCTCGGCGCCTCCGAGCCCGCCCCTGCGGACGACCGCTCCGAGAGGACGGACCGCACGAGGCCCGCGTGGGGAAGGGCCGTCGGCGCGGCGGGCGGGGCAGCGGTCGTCGTCGGGCTGGGCACGGCGCTCGTCGCGCGGGTGCTGATGCGGCTCGTCGCGGGCGTCGTCGACGCCGAGACGGGGTTCTCGGTGGTCGGGACGCTCGGGATCGCGATCGTGTTCTCGGTGCTGATGGTGCCCGCCGCGGCCGGCGGGGCGATCGAGGCCCGCACGCGGCGCGCGGTCGTCGGGCTCGTCGGGGTGCTGACGACGAGCGTCGTGCTCGGGTGGGGGACCGCCACCACCGCGCTCGTGGACCTGGCGGACCACCCGCTGCGCGAGGGGCGCGAGACTGACCTGGTCGCGCTGCTGCTCGTCGGCTTCGGCGCGACCGTGGTCGTCGGTGCGGTGACTGCCCGCCGCCTCGCCCGGCGGTGGACGCTCGGGCGAGGCGGGGACGAGGTCAGCGGACGGTCGCTCGCGCGGCGGTGACGGTCGCGCCACCCTTGGCGGTCACGGTCGTCGTCGCGTCGCGGTAGCCGCCCACGTAGTCGGGGTCGGTGATCTTCAGGGTCTGCCGGCCCGGCTTGACGCCCGTGAGGGTGTAGCGGCCGGTCGCGTCGGTGGTGGCCTTGTGGCCCTCCTGCGACCAGACCGTGACCCCGATCGCGGGCTTGCCCTTGGTGTTCACGACGAGCCCGGTGACGGTCGCGCCCTTGCCGAGCCGCACGTCCCGCACGGAGTCCTTGCCGGCGCGCACGCTGAGGGCGACCTGCCCCCATGCGAGCGGGCTGGACGCCTTCGGCGTGACCTTCACCTGGTAGCTGCCGGAGACCACGCTGCGGATCGTGTACCTGCCGGTGGACCCGGTGCGCACCGTCGCGTACGCCGTGCCGTACTGGTCGTAGACGTGCACGGACGCCCCGGCGACGGGCTTGCCCGCCCAGTCGGTGACCTTGCCGGACACGGTCCGCAGCTCGCCGCGCGTGAGGGTCCCGAACGTCGCCGTCTTGTGCGCGCGGACGACGACCTGACGGCGCAGGTTCGAGCCGTCGACGTGCACGTAGTACGTCCCGGCGGGCAGCGCCGCGAAGCCGACCCAGCCGTCGGCGTCGGGCCGGAACGTGCCGAGGAACTCGCCCGACGAGGTCGACAGCGAGACGTCCTGCTTGGTGGGGCTCGAGCCCGTGGTCTTGACCTGGCCGTAGATGATCGCGTCGTCCATCAGCGTGATCTGCTTGGCCGCGACCGTCTCGCCCTGACGCGCCCACACGGTCGCCTTGCCCTCGGCGGGCAGCGACGACGTCCCGCCCTGCGCCTGCAGCCCGACCTCGCCGGTGGCGAGCCCGCGCAGGATGTACCGGCCGTCGCTGTTCGTCCGGGCGCTCACCTGGCCCTCGCGGTCGGTGTTCCACGCGTACACCGTGATGCCCTTGGCGGCGCGTCCGTCACGGCCGACGACGCGGCCCGTGATGGTCGCGGAGCGCACGAGCGCGATGTCCGCGACGCCGTCTCGGCCGAGCGGGACGACGACCTTCTTCGCGTCCGGCTTGCGGACCGTATTGCCGAAGTACGTCGTGAACCAGCGCCGCTCGGAGTCGCCGGCGACCCGCACGGAGTAGGAGCCGGGTTCGACGTCCCGTGAGTACCGGCCCGACGACGAGGTCTGGACGTACTCGCTGCCGATGTGGACGCGCGCGTCGTCGACAGCCTTGTCCCCGAGAGTGACGCGCCCGGTCACGTGCGACTTGCGGACGAGCCGGAAGACCCTGCCCGTGACGTCGGAGCCCGCCTTCAGCGTCAGCTTCGCGAGCACGGTGCGGCGGTAGACCTCGTTCCACTCGTCGAAGCGCACGGTGTACGAGCCGGCCGGCGCGAAGGTCGCTCCACGACCGTTCACGTCGGTCGCGAGCGTGAGGTCGGCCGTGCGCAGCTCGCGGTAGCCCGAGATCATCACGTACGGGACCGGCGTGCCGGTCAGGTCGTCGACGACCTGGCCCGACAGGGCGACGAGGCGCGGGTGGACGAAGGACACCTCCTCGCTGCCGTCGACGGTGACGGCGACCGTCGCGGGCGCGCTCTGCTCCCAGACGCTGTGGTAGGAGACGACGTAGTCGCCCGCGGGGACGTCCCGGAAGGTGATGACGCCGGAGGCGTCGGTGGCACCCTCGTCGACCGGGTCCTCGTCGGTACCGCCGGCAGGCAGGAGCCTGACGTCCTCGTCGGGGATCGGTGTGCCGCCGCGCGTCGTGACGGTCGCCGTGACGGTGTAGGTCTCGTCCGCGGCGGACGCAGCGGGTGCCAGGAGCACCCCGAGCGAGAGTACGAGTGCGCCGATCGACGCGGCAATGCGTGTCCTCATGTCGAGGCCCCCTGTCTGCCGCGCCCGGTGCGCGCCGTGAGCACCGTGGCAGAGCGGGGGCGGCCGGTCGATCCGGCGAACGGGTGGTGTGCCGCCGCAGGTCGGCGCGTCGGGGTCGTGTCGTCGTCGCCCCGGCACGCGGGTGGGTCCTTGGTCACACCGGACGGCCGGGACTCCCGGACCGTCCGGGAGCGGGGGAGCGCGGCGGTAGAGTGACGGACGCGCACGGTTCCGCCGCCCGGCTCGTCGGGCACACCCCGCGAGGAGCACCCACAGGTGACCACCCCCCGCCCAGCCGCCGTCATCGTCCTCGCCGCAGGCGAAGGAACACGGATGCGCTCGGCGACACCCAAGGTCCTGCACACCCTGGCCGGCCGGAGCATGCTCGGGCACGCGCTGGCGACCGCTCAGTCCCTCGACCCGGCCCGTGTGGTCGTCGTCGTGCGGCACGAGCGCGAGAAGGTCGCCGCGCACGTCGCGGACATCGCGCCCGAGGCGCTGATCGCCGACCAGGACGCCATCCCCGGCACGGGCCGCGCGGTCCAGGTCGCGATGTCGGCGCTCGACGCCGCCGCGCAGGCCGGCGCGGTGGCCGCGCTCGACGGCCCGGGCGTGCCCGGGTCCGCGTCGGGCGTGCTGCTCGAGGGCGCGGTCGTCGTCGTCGCGGGTGACGTCCCCCTGCTCGACGCGGGCACGCTGGGCGAGCTGCTCGCGGCCCACCACGCCGAC
The DNA here is from genome assembly GCF_006538725.1 of Cellulomonas gelida. GTDB lineage: Bacteria > Actinomycetota > Actinomycetes > Actinomycetales > Cellulomonadaceae > Cellulomonas > Cellulomonas gelida. The sequence goes on along the minus strand of NZ_BJLQ01000026.1, from coordinate 21,757 downwards.
GGCAACGCCGTCACGGTGCTCACCACCGAGCTCGAGGACGCGACCGGCTACGGCCGGATCGTGCGCGAGCCCGGCACGGGAGACGTGCTGCGGATCGTCGAGCACAAGGACGCGTCCGACGACGAGCGTGCGATCGGCGAGATCAACTCCTCCATCTACGTGTTCGACGCCGCGGTGCTGCGCAGCGCGCTCGGGCGTCTGGGCCGCGACAACGCGCAGGGCGAGGTGTACCTGACCGACGTGCTGGCGATCGCGCGTGAGGACGGCGGCCACGTGCGTGCGCTGCGCACCGACGACCCGTATGCGGTCGAGGGCGTGAACGACCGCGTCCAGCTCGCGGCGCTCGCAGCCGAGCTCAACCGCCGCCTGCTCGAGGACTGGATGCGCGAGGGCGTCACGATCGTCGACCCGGCCACGACGTGGGTCGACGTCGACGTGGAGCTCGAGCGTGACGTGACGCTCCTGCCCGGCACGCAGCTGCACGGCGCGACGGTGGTCCGCGAGGGCGCGAAGATCGGCCCGGACACCACGCTCACCGACGTCGAGGTCGGCAAGGGCGCGACGGTGTCGCGCACGCACGGCAGCCTCGCGGTGATCGGCGAGAAGGCCAGCGTCGGACCGTTCGCCTACCTGCGCCCCGGCACGGTCCTGGGCCGCAAGGGCAAGATCGGCACGTTCGTCGAGACCAAGAACGCGCAGATCGGCGACGGCTCGAAGGTCCCGCACCTGTCGTACATCGGGGACGCGACGATCGGCGAGCACTCGAACGTCGGCGCCGCGTCGGTGACGGTCAACTACGACGGCGTGCACAAGCACCGCACGACGATCGGCTCGCACGCCCGCACGGGCGCGGACAACATGTTCGTCGCGCCGGTCACGATCGGCGACGGCGCGTACACCGGCGCCGGCTCGGTGATCCGCCGTGACGTCCCCGCCGGGGCGCTCGGCGTGAGCGCGGGTGCGCAGCGCAACATCGAGGGCTGGGTGCAGCGCTCACGCGCGGGCACCCCCGCGGCCGAGGCCGCCGCCAAGGCGACCGGCTCGACGGGTGACGACGACCTGTCGCCGCAGGCCCGTGCCGAGCGCGAGCGCGCCGCGACCGCGGCCCGTGGCATCCCGGTGACGCCGCCGCCGACCCTGCCCGACCAGCCCGCCCACCTGCCGGACCCGGCACGGACCACCGAGAACGGCACCGAGGGGACGCACACGCGATGACCGGGATCATCTCCCACGACGGCGAGAAGCGACTGGTCGTCGTCTCGGGCCGGGCGCACGCCGAGCTGTCCGAATCGGTGGCCGAGGAGCTCGGCATCGAGCTCGTCCCGACCACCGCGTACGACTTCGCCAACGGCGAGATCTACACGCGGTTCGGGGAGTCGGTGCGCGGTGCGGACGCGTTCGTCCTGCAGCCGCACGCCTCGCCCGTGATCAACAAGTGGATCATGGAGCAGCTGCTCATGGTCGACGCGCTCAAGCGCGCCTCGGCCAAGACGATCACGGTCGTCGCGCCGTTCTACGGCTACGCGCGCCAGGACAAGAAGAGCCGCGGCCGTGAGCCCATCTCGGCGCGCCTGCTGGCCGACATGTTCAAGACCGCCGGTGCGGACCGCATCATGTCGGTCGACCTGCATACGTCGCAGATCCAGGGCTTCTTCGACGGCCCTGTGGACCACCTGTGGGCCATGCCGATCCTTGTGGACTACGTGCGCTCGCGCGTCGACCTGACGAACGTCACCGTGGTCTCACCCGACGCCGGTCGCATCCGCGTGGCCGAGCAGTGGGCCGCCAAGCTCGGCGGAGGCCCGCTCGCGTTCGTGCACAAGACGCGTGACGTGCGCACCGCCAACAAGTCGGTCGCCAACCGCGTGGTCGGTGACGTCGAGGGCCGCTCGTGCGTGCTCGTCGACGACCTGATCGACACGGGCGGCACGATCGCCGAAGCCGTGCGGGTGCTCAAGGAGGCCGGCGCGAAGGACGTGATCGTCGCCGCGACGCACGGCATCCTGTCGGAGCCGGCCGTGGGGCGCCTCAGCTCGTGCGGCGTGCGTGAGGTCGTCATCACGGACACGCTGCCGGTCGAGGACGAGAAGCGCTTCGAGCAGCTCACGGTCCTGTCGATCGCCCCGCTGATCGCCCGCGCGATCCGTGAGGTGTTCGACGACGGCTCGGTGACGAGCCTGTTCGACGGCAACGCCTGAGCCGAACGTCGCCCGGTCGGTGACCGGGCCCCGGTTGGGGCCTGGTCCCTGCAGCCTGTAAGATCCTCGGGTTGCCTCGGCGAGGGACGTCGGACGGCCGGTTGGAGCACCACCCACCGCACCGTTCAGTCCGTGATCGACTGGGCGAGCGCCTCCGCGTGTGTGCGTGACGCCCGTCCTGCGCCCCGCGTCGAGGCTGCGCCTGAACTTCCGTCCCCTCGTGGGACCACCGGCCCAAGCGCCAGCCTTCGTCAGTTCCGCGCGCCACCGTGCGCCCTGCACCACTGGAGTCATCGTGTCCGAGGTCAAGCTCGCCGCCACCGCCCGCACCGAGTTCGGCAAGGGTGCCGCGCGCCGCCTGCGTCGCGCGGGTCAGATCCCCGCCGTCCTGTACGGGCACGGCACCGAGCCGGTGCACGTCGCCCTGCCGGGCCACCAGACGATGCTCGCGGTGAAGCAGGCCAACGCGCTGTTCGAGATCGAGATCGACGGCAAGCCGGTGCTCGCCCTCGCCAAGGACGTCCAGCGCGAGCCGGTCCGCAACGTCATCGAGCACGTCGACCTCCTCATCGTGAAGAAGGGCGAGAAGGTCCTCGTCGAGATCCCCGTCGTGGTCGTCGGCGAGTCCGCCCCCGGCACGATCCACGTCGTCGAGACGCAGACGCTGGCGCTCGAGGCCGAGGCCACGCACCTGCCCTCGTCCGTCGAGGTCGACATCACGGGTCTGGCCGACGGCACGATCGTCAAGGCCAGCGACATCCCGCTGCCCACGGGCTCGACGCTGTCGGACGACGCGGACCTCGCGATCGTCGCGATCTCGACGCCGCGCGCGTCGGCCGAGGACCTCGCCGAGGACGCTGCGGCCGCCGAGGCCGCAGGCGCCTGAGCCTCCGCTCGCACCTGATCGACGCCGACGCCCGGTACCGTCACACGCGGTACCGGGCGTCCGTGCGTCCGGACCCGCCACGCTCCCACCTGGAGGACCTCCGTGACCGACGGACCCTGGCTCGTCGTGGGCCTCGGCAACCCCGGGCCGCAGTACGCGGGCAACCGGCACAACGTCGGGCAGATGGTGCTCGACGAGCTCGCGCGGCGCACGGGCGTGCCGTTCGGGGCGCGTGCCGGCGGACTGCTGTCGCGCCGCCCGCAGGCCGCGGTCGCCGAGGCGCGCCTCGGCGTGCTGCCCGGCGGCGCCCCCGGCCCGCGCGTCGTCCTGGCCAAGCCGACCACGTACATGAACGTGTCGGGCGGCCCCGTCGCCGCGCTCGCGAAGTACTACGGCGTCGAGCCCGAGCGCGTCGTGATGGTGCACGACGAGCTCGACATCCCGTTCGCCGACGTGCGGCTCAAGCGCGGCGGCGGCGAGGGCGGGCACAACGGCCTGCGGGACACCAGCAAGGCGCTCGGCACCAAGGACTACGTGCGGGTGCGCGTGGGCGTCGGGCGGCCGCCGGGCCGCCAGGACCCGGCCGACTTCGTGCTCAAGGACTTCTCGAAGACCGAGGCGAAGGAGCTGCCCTGGCTGCTCGACCACGCCGCGGACGCCGTCGAGGCCGTGGTGCTCGAGGGGCTCGAGGCCGCGCAGCAGAGGTACCACACCAAGGCCTGACGCCCGCCCCCTCACCCGATGGGGTCCAAACGGGTCGCGAACCGGGTGAAAACGGACAAAGAACGCTGACGGTATCTAAGCGGGCGAATAGCCTCCTTCTGTCACTGGAACGTCGTGCGGGACGTTCCAGGTGCTGATGGGGGAGAGATCGCTGATGACGCTCACCGTGGGGAGAGCCCCGGCCGCTGTTCCAGGACTGCCCGACCGCCGAGGACGTGCGGTCGAGCCACGCCGGTCCTGGGCGTCACCGGAGCCGTTCGTCCCCCGGGAGACGATCTTCAACTCGATGAGCGCGCGCCGCGTGCTGTGGCAGCACATGGGGGTGCGCTACGCGCTGCTGGCGATGCTGAGCGACGTCGTCGCCGCGGCGCTCGTGGGTGCCGCGGTCGCCGTCTCGGCGGTCCCGACCTCGCGCACCGCGGTCGTGGCGTTGCTCGCCGCGCCGCTGTTCGTCGCGGCCGTGGGCCTGTGCCGCGGGTACGGGCGCAACGTGCTGGGTGACGGGCCGACGGAGTTCCAGGCGCTCGGTCGCGCGGCGGTGACCCTCGGCGTCGTGGTGATGGCGCTCGCCTACTTCACGTGGGTCGACGTCCCGCGGCACGTCGTGCTGCTCGGCATCCCCGGCGTCGTCGTGCTCGCCGGCCTCCAGCGGTACGCGATGCGGCTGCGGCTGCACCGCCAGCGGTGCTCGGGCACCGCGATGATGGGCACGATCGTCGTGGGCGACCAGAAGTCGGCCGGCCGGGTGGTGCGGGACCTGTCCGCCGCGGTCCACCACGGCTACCGGGTCGACGGCGTGTGCCTGCCGTCCGTCGACGACGCGGATCTCGTCGAGGGCGTGCCCGTGGTCGGCGCGATCGCGGACGTCGTCCAGGTCGTCGCGGACCGGGCCGCCGAGGTCGTCGTCGTGACCGGTGCCTCGGTCCACGGCGAGGCGCTGCGTCGGCTGTCGTGGGCGCTCGGCCGCGCGGGTGCGCACCTCGTGGTCGCGCCCGACCTGGTCGAGGTCGCCGGGCCGCGGCTGTCGGTGCGTCCCACCGCCGGGCTCTCGCTGCTCGAGGTCCAGGTCGACCAGCCGCGGCGCAAGCTCATCGGCAAGTCCCTGCTCGACTTCGCCGTGTCCGTCCTGGCGAGCATCGTCGCGCTGCCGATCGTGCTGGTCAGCGCCGTGGCGATCCGGCTCGACTCGCGCGGGCCCGCGTTCTACAAGCAGACTCGCGTCGGCATCGACGGCTCCACGTTCACGATCTACAAGCTGCGCACGATGTACGTGGACGCGGACCGGCGCCGCTCGGAGCTCCAGGAGCTCTCCGAGGGCAACGACGTGCTGTTCAAGATGCGGCAGGACCCCCGCGTGACGCGCGTCGGACGCGTGCTGCGGCGGTTCTCGATCGACGAGCTCCCCCAGCTGTGGAACGTCGTGCGCGGCGACATGTCGATCGTCGGGCCGCGCCCGCCGCTCGAGTCCGAGGTCGCCGACTACCACGACAGCGTCCAGCGCCGCCTGCACGTCAAGCCCGGGCTGACGGGCCTGTGGCAGGTGAGCGGCCGCTCCGACCTCGACTGGGAGGAGTCGGTCCGGCTCGACCTGCGGTACGTGGACAACTGGTCGGTCGCGATGGACCTCATGATCCTGTGGAAGACCGGACGCGCCGTGCTGGCAGGGACGGGAGCGTATTGACCGTGCACTCCGAGGCGTCCGTCGGCGATCCTCCCGGGGACGTCGCCGGGGCTTCGGACGTCGACCCGGCGCCCAGCCCTCGACGGGGGTGGACCCGCCTGGTCCGTCGAGGACTGGGCGTCGTCCTGCTGGTGCTGGTCGTCGCGGGCGGCTGGCTCGTGTGGCGCGGCATCCAGCTCGTCGGCGCGTTGCGGGACGCGCAGGACGACCTGACGGCCGCGCGCGCCGCGGTCTCCGACGGGGACGTCGCCGCGCTCGACCCGCTCGTCCCCGGTCTGCAGGACGCGGCTGCGCGCGCGAGCGCTGCCACCGGTGACCCGGTGTGGCGCGTCGCGGAGCACGTGCCGTTCCTCGGTGAGCAGCTCGGTGCGGCGTCCGCCGTGGCCGACGCGCTCGAGGGCATGGCCACGGGGGCGCTCCCGCCGCTCGTCGAGGCGTCCGACGGGCTCTCGCTCGACGCGCTCGTGCCGCGTGACGGTCGCATCGACGTCGCCGCGCTGCGGACGGCCGCGCCCGCGGTCGCACAGGCCAGCGCCGCGACCGACGCGGCGGTCGCGAGGTTGCGCGACGTCGACGTCGACGCACTCGTGGGAACGCTCGCGGACAGGTTCGTCCCCGTGCGCGACGAGCTCGCGGACCTGGCGACGCAGCTCGACGGCGCCGACACCGCGCTCGCGACCATCCCGACGCTGCTGGGTGCGGACGGGCCGCGCAGCTACCTGGTCCTCGTGCTCAACCCCGCCGAGCTCCGCAGCGCGGGTGGCATCGTCGGCTCGGTGCTCGAGGTGCACGCCGTCGACGGCCAGATCGAGCTCGGCGACCAGCGACCGGCGCGTTCCCTGGCCCGGCCCGAGGCGACGGTGCTGCCGTGGAGCGCCGCGGAGCTCACGCTGTTCGGCGACGCACCGGCGCGGTTCATGCAGTCCGTCACGGCCACGCCCGACTTCGGCCGGACCGCCGAGCTCGCCCGCGCGCTGTGGACGCTCGACACGGGGCGCGACGTCGACGGCGTGATCACGGTCGACCCCGTCGTGCTCGGCTCGCTCCTGTCGGTGATCGGCCCGACGACGACGCCCGACGGCGCGGTGCTCGACGCGGGCAACGCGCTCGAGACGCTGCTGTCGGGCGTGTACCTGCAGTACCCGGACGGCGACGACTCGGACGCGTACTTCGCGGCGGTCGCGCAGGCCGTCACCGCGGCGACCCTCGCCGGGGGGTACGACGGGACGGCCCTGGTGGAGACGGTCCGGGAGGCGGCCGGCGACGGGCGGGCCGCGGTCTGGACCGCCGACGACGCGGTCACCGCCCGGCTCCGGGACGCGGGGCTGCTGCGGGACTTCCTCGGCGACGCCGAGCGCGCGGCGCGCACGGCGGGCGTGTTCCTCAACGACCGCACGATCTCGAAGATGGACTACTACCTGGCGACGGACCTGGCGGCCGATGCCCTGACGTGCTCGTCCGCCGGCGCCGCCACGCAGCTCGAGCTGACCCTGACCAGCAACGCGCCCGCCGACGCCGCCGGCACGCTGCCCGTCTACGTCACCGGGGGCGGGGTCAACGGCGTGCCCGCGGGGAGCATCGCGACGCAGGTGCTCCTGTACGCGCCGCGCGGCGGGACGCTCGACGAGGTCACGGTGAGCGTCGACGGCGGTGCGCCGGTGACGGTCGGACCGCGCCGGCAGGAGCAGGACGGCCGCCAGGTGGCGGCGCTCGACGTGGTGCTGACGCCGGGGCAGACGACGAGCGTGCAGGCGCGCGTCACGACTGCGTCGGGCGTCGAGACTCTCGAGATCGAGCGCACGCCGACCCTCGATGCCGGCCGGCACGGCCCGCAGCTGGCGTGCGGGGCCTGATCCGCGCATGACGAAGGGCGGGCGCCCTCGAGCGCGCCCGCCCTTCGTCGGTCGGCGTCAGAAGTTGGTGCGCGCGACCGCCACACCGTCGACGTAGGCGTTCCCGGCCACGTCGAGCGTCCAGGCCGTGGGGACCCGGATGGCGCAGTTCTTGTACGTCTGGCCGCGGCCGAACGTGTTGCCCGTGATGACGGCACCGGCCAGGGCGCCGCGCGTCGCGTTGTCGGCGATGTTGATGCTGCACCCGCCGTTGTCGATCCAGTTGTCCGTGATCCTGATGCCGGTGACCGCTGCGGTCGCCTGCGTGATCATCAGTGCCGCGCTGTAGGAGTCCTCCAGCGTGTTGTGGTGGATCGTGATGTTCGCACCACCCTGGATCTGGATGGTGTCGTCGTGGCTCGGGCCACCGCTCCAGTTCGGGTCGTTGTCGTAGTGCGAGTTGTCGTGCAGCCACGAGTCGACGACCGTCACGTTGTCGCCGTGGATGTGCACCGGGTCGACGACGTCGGAGATGTCGACGCGACGCAGGGTGAAGTTCCAGCCCTTGACGCCGTCGACGTTCGGCGACAGCTCGCTCGGGCGCAACGTCGAGTCCTCGATCGTCACCGAGTAGTCGTCGCCCTGGACGCGCACCAGATCATTGCGCTGAGCAGGAACGGAACCACGGATGATGGAGTTGCGGATGACCACGTTCTTCGCCTTGACATTGACGTAGCCGCGAATGTCCCAGCCGTCGATCACGGTGCCGTCGGTGCTGATCACGAGGTTGCCCTCGTGCACCTTCGAGAACACGCTCTGGCGTGCGCCGGTGTTCGTGGGACCGGGCTGCGCCGCACCGGTCTCGGGCGTCTGCTCACCCTTGTCGTCGTCGGGCTGCGAGGGCTCCGGGCTCACGGCCGGGTCGTCGTCGATCGACGTCGCGAGCAGGTCCGTCCACTGCGCGGTCAGCGGCGCGTTGGTGGCGCTGCTGGCGACGTAGGTGCTGACGCCGACGCCGCCGGCCGTCTGGAGGGACGCGGTGCTGTCGGTCGCGACGACCTGCCAGTCGGCGGGCTCGGTCGTCCCCTGGCGCCAGGCCTTGGCGCGCAGAGTCGTGGGCTTGGTGCCGGAGACCTGCACGCGGACCTGCAGCTTGTCGCCCGTCGAGTAGCCGGGGAGGCTGGTCGAGGACAGCGTCGTGGAGTTCATCGCCACGCCGAGCTGCGCCGCACCCGTGTCGAGCAGGCGCACGCGGGCGCTGTAGCTGTTGGTCGCGACCTTGCGGCCGATCGCCGCGAGGTACACCCCGGAGCCGGTCGCCGGCTTGTCGACGCTCACCGTCGTGGTGAGGTCCGTCTCGGTGCTGGACACCGCGGTGAGCTCGGACGTCCGGGTGGACCCGGCCGCCGTGACGACCTGGCGGCCGTTCGGGGTGGCGACCGCGTAGTTGGCGACCGAGCCGGCGTGCGTCCAGGCGCCGCCCTCGTCGGCCGTGCCCCAGCCACCGGTGCGGGTGACGTCGAAGTCGTCCGCGGCGAGCGCCGGGGGCGCGGGCTCGGTGACGACGACGTCCTGCGTGGTGGTCGACGTGTCGCCGTCGTTGTCGGTCACCGCGAGCGTCACCGCGTAGGTGCCGGCCTGCGCGTAGCTGTGCTCGGCGGTGGCACCGGTCGCGATCTCGCCGTCGCCGAACGCCCAGCTGTACTGCGCGATCGTGCCGTCGTCGTCCGCGGAGGCTGTGGCGTCGAACGTCGCGGCGAGGTCCGTCGAGGTGCTCGTGAAGCGCGCGTTCGGCAGGGCGTTCGGCACGTCGACGAGCTGCGACACCGTGACGTCGTCGTACGCGAACGGCTGCGGCAGGTTCGTGACCGAGCCCGACAGGTAGGAGTTCACAGCGACGTCGCCCGCGGTCTGCAGCGCCGCGGTCGAGCTCGTCGCGGTGAGCGTCCAGTCGCTCGGCTCGACGGTGCCTGCGCGCCAGGCCTTCGCGCGCAGCGTCGTCGGGCTGGTGCCCGCGGCCTCGACGCGGACCGTGATCGGGTCCCCGGCGCCGAACGTCCCGGGCAGCGTCGCGGTGGTCAGCGACGTGCCGCTCTCGACGAGCGCGAGGGTGCTCACGCCCGAGGCCTGCAGCCGGACCTTGGCGCCGTAGCTCGCGGCGCCGACGCGGCGTGCGAGGTACGACAGGTGGGTCCCGCTGCCCGTCTGCGCGGCCTGTGCGGTCGTCGTCGCGGTCAGGACGGTGCTCGTCGACGTCGCCGAGGGCAGGGCGGACGTGATCGTGGACCCGGCGCGCGTCACCGTCAGGACGCCCTTGCCGCCCACGGTCGAGAACTGCGTCGCGGTGCCGGTGTGCCGCCAGTCGCCGCCGGTCTCGGCTGCGCCCCAGCCGTCGGAGGTCGTGCGCGAGAACGTGTCGGCCGCGACCGTGCGCCACTCGTGGCGGACGGTGGGGGAGACCGTCGCGGTCGGGGTCGCGGTGGTCGCGGACGTCGCGGCCGCCTGTGCGGGCAGCGCGAGCCCGGTCGCGAGGAGTGCCGCGACCGCGGTGGCGCCGATGCGCCGCGCGGCCGGTGTGCCGGCGTTCACGCGGGGCAGGGGGACGTGCTTCATTGCGTGCTCCATGAGGGGGTGAAAGAACGGGTGAAATTGACGCGCGACGCCTTTGTCGCCTCGCCCGAGGAAATGCACCTCTTGGCGGATCAATCGGTGGAACCGACTCAAAAGTTACCGGTCTGTAAGGACGGGATTTCTGGCCCTAAAGGCCTATGTACGCCCTTCTCGCCCAGCACGGGAGGTAACGCCGCAGGTCAAGGCGCCGAACCGCGGAGCAATTCGGACTTGTGGAGATCCCGTGCCCGTCCCCGACGAATCGCGTAAACCGGCACCAAATCGCTCCTATTGCGCGATCTGTCCGAATTGACCCGTGACCTGAATCACGAAATGCGCACCCGTCAAGAAGTGACGTGCATCACAGAATGGGGGCGCCGCCGGCCGCGGCGGGGCCCCCGGGCGCCGGCGTACCCGGGCTCGGCACGGGGCCAAGCGGGTGAAACCGGACAAGGTGCAGTGAACGGCGCCAAAGTGGTCGATATCCTCACCAGGTCGCCTACCTCAGGAGCTGATGACGTTGGGCAGGGCACGGCAGGGGGCCGGTCCGCGGCCGGCACCGTTGTCGATCGCGATGATCGGCACGCGCGGTGTCCCGGCGCGCTACGGAGGCTTCGAGACGGCCGTCGAGGAGGTCGGCCGCCGGCTCGCCGAGCGGGGGCACCGCGTCGTCGTCTATTGCCGCTCGCACCCGGACGACGAGGGTCTGCCGACCTACCTGGGCATGCGCCGAGTCGTGCTGCCCGCGCTGCGCAAGCGCTCCCTGGAGACGCTGAGCCACACGGCGCTCTCGGTCGGCCACGTGCTCGGCCACCGGGTCGACGCCGCGTTCGTCTTCAACGCCGCCAACGCCCCGCTCCTGCCGGCCCTGCGCACCGCGCGGATCCCGGTCGCGACCCACGTCGACGGACTGGAGTGGAAGCGTGCCAAGTGGGGTCCCACGGGACAGCGCTACTACCGCCGCGCCGAGGAGCTCGCGGTGCGCTGGTCGGACGCGCTGATCGCCGACGCGCCGGGGATCGCCCGCTACTACACCGACGAGTTCGGTGTGCCGACCCGGTACCTCGCGTACGGCGCGCCGGTGATCGCCCAGGAGTCGAGTCGCCTCGGTGAGCTCGACCTGACGCCCGGGGGGTACCACCTCGTCGTCGCGCGGTTCGAGCCGGAGAACCACGTCGAGCTCGCGGTCGCAGGGTATGTCGCGAGCGCGGCGGAGCGCCCTCTCGTCGTCGTGGGCTCGGCGCCGTACGCGGACGACTACACGAACCGGGTGCACGCGGCGGCCGCCGACGACCCGCGCGTGCGCTTCCTCGGCGGGGTGTGGGACGCCGAGCTGCTCGACCAGCTCTACGCCAACGCCGCGACGTACGTGCACGGCCACAGCGTCGGCGGGACGAACCCGTCGCTCCTGCGCGCGATCGGTGCCGGAACGGCCACGATCGCCTACGACGTCTCCTTCAACCGCGACGTGCTGCGCGAGCACGGCCAGTACTTCGGCGACGCCGCGGGAGTGGCCCGTGCGGTCGAGGCCGCGGAGGCCGACCCGACCGCGACCGCGTCGGCGGGTGCGTCGCTGCGCGAGCGGGCGCGGGACTTCGACTGGGACGACGTCGCGACGGGGTACGAGTCGCTGGCCCGCGACCTGGTCGCGCGCAGCGCGCCCGGCCCGCAGCGGGTGCGGAGGCGGGGCGACGCGGGACGCGACGGTGCCCGGTCCGTCGCCGTGACGGCGGTGGCGCACGGTGAGTGAGCGCACCGCGCCCGTGCCCGCGGCCGACCGGTCGAGCTCGTACCGCGAGGCGTACGCGCGCCTGGTCGCGGCGCAGAAGACGGCCGCACGTGGCGCACCCGCGTACTCGCGGTTCGTCAACCGGCGTCTGGGGCGGTTCCTGGCCGCGTGGGCGTACTCCCGCGGGCTCACCCCGAACCAGGTGACCGGTCTCAGCGCGCTCGCGACGTTCACGGGCATCGCGCTGCTCGCTCTGCTGCCGCAGACGTGGTGGCTGGGCGTCGTCGTGGCCGGCGCGCTCGTCCTGGGCTACGCGCTCGACTCGGCCGACGGGCAGGTCGCGCGGCTGTCGGGCACCTCGAGCCAGGCGGGCGAGTGGCTCGACCACGTCGTGGATGCCACGAAGGTCGTGACACTGCCGCTCGCGCTGCTCGTCGGGCTCTACCGGTTCGACGCCGTCGACGACGGGTGGCTCGCGATCCCGCTGCTGCACGCGGTCGTCGGCACCGTGCTGTTCTTCGCGATGATCCTCACTGAGCAGATGCGCCGCGCGCGCGGGACGACGAGCGTCGCGGAGCCGGGGCAGGCGGGCCGGTTGCGCGCACTGCTCCTGGTGCCCACGGACTACGGCGTCCTGTGCCTGTCGTTCCTGCTGCTCGGTCTGCCCGTCGCGTTCCTCGTCGTGTACGGCGCTCTCGTGCTGGCCACGACCCTGTTCGTCCTCGCGGCCCTGGTGAAGTGGTTCCGCGAGCTCTCCTGATTGTCGGTTTGGTCGCAATTCGATAACGGCTGTGACGAAGGTCACATCTCGATGTCGGCGATGTCACGATTGCGCCGTCATGCCTGGTGGGCCCGCGTGGCGCGCGTCCAGGCGCTCGCCCGTCCGCCGGCGATCAGGACACCCGATCGCCGGGTCCCATTCACTCGTCCGTGTGCTCGCCCTAGGCTCCCGAACCAACGACGGCGCCCTCGCAGCGCCGTCGTCGCGCAGTCGGACAGTGAAGCAGCCGGACAGAGAACCTGGGGCGATGATCGGACAACGAGCACTCTCGGCGGTCGCGACCGTCGTCGGCGCGCTCTTGGTCGGCATGGTCGCCGGCGGCATGGCCTCGGCCCAGGTCGTCCTCGACGAGGTCGGTGCCCCGGCGCCCCACGTCGCCGCCCGTCCGGCGCCCCTCGCTGACGGCGTCGCACCGGCCGGTGCGACCGACGGCGGTGCCGCTGCGGGAGCCGCGGGCGGCTCGTCCGCGGCCGGGTCCCTCGGTACCGAGGTGCGGTTCGAGAACGCCGACGAGGGACGCAACCAGGCGACCGTCTGCCTGGTCCGCTTCTGGCGGTGCGAGGGCGTCGACCAGCCGATCTCCCGGAACCGGCCGGGCATCACGACCCCGGCCCCGAGCCCGTCGACGACCCCCAGCCCCGGCGCGACCGCGTCGCCGAGCCCGACAGCCTCGGCCACGCCGTCGCCCGCGCCGAGCACCAGCCCGGCCCCGCAGCCGACGACGTCCCCGACGCGCCCGCCGAGCACGCCCAGCCCGTCGCCGAGCGCGCCGTCCACCGGGCGTCCCGGGCCCGGCAACACGGGCGTCCCCACCGGCACGCGCCTGACGGTCGTCGACGGCGACGTGAAGGTCACCGAGCCCGGCACCGTCATCGACGGCAAGGAGATCCGCGGCATCGTCTGGGTCCAGGCGCCCGGCACGGTCATCCGCAACTCGGTGATCAACGGCCGTGCGGTCAGCGCCAGCATCGCCCTCGTGATGGTGCAGGGCAGCGGCAGCGTCACGATCGAGGACTCCGAGCTCTACGCGCGGATCCCCTCGCCTCACCTGCGCGGCGTCATCGGCAGCAACTTCACGCTCACGCGGGTGGACATCCACACGGTGACCGACCAGCTCATGGTCACGGACGGCGACGTCCTGGTGCAGGACTCGTGGTTGCACGACAACGTGCGGTTCGCGAACGACCCGAACCAGGGCGGTGACTGGACGCACGACGACAACGTCCAGATCAGCAAGGGCGACGGCATCAAGCTGCTGCGCAACACGTTCTCCGGCTCGCACAGTGCGTCGGTGATGGTCACGCAGGACCAGGGTGCGGTCAGCAACCTCTCGATGGTGGGCAACCACATCAGCGACGGAGGCTGCGCGGTGAACCTCGCCGAGAAGGGGTACGGCCAGATCAGCCCCGTGGCGCTGAAGAGCAACGTGTTCACCCGGACCCAGATCCACGCCGGCTGCGCGATCGTCGCGGACCAGGCGACGCTCAACGCGCTCGTCCTGTCCGGCAACGTCTGGTCCGACGGGACAGCCGTCAAGGCGCGGCCGCGCAGCTGACCGACCGATCCACGACCAGCCCCGGGGTCGCGTCGTTACGATCGGGCACATGCCGCAGACCGCCCCTGACGAGACACCCGCGGACGGTGCGGTCGTCGTCGTCAACTACGGCTCGTCCGCGCTGCTCGCGCGCAACCTGAGCGCGTTCGCCGCGACCCCCGGTGTGCGGGTCGTGGTCGTGGACAACCTGAGCTCGCCCGACGAGCGCGCAGCGATCACCGCGCTCGCGGACCGGCACGGCTGGGAGCTCGTCACCCAGCCGAACGTCGGCTTCGGGGCGGGCATGAACGCCGGCGCCGCACGCGCGCTGGCGCTCGGCAGCCGGGCCCTGCTGCTGCTCAACCCCGACGTCGAGATCGACCCCCACGCCGCCGCCGACCTGCTCGCGCAGGCTGCCGCCGACGACGCCCTGATGATCGCCCCCGCGGTGCGGCACGGCGACGGGCGGCCCGCGTTCTCGCGCGGCACGCTCGACCTGCGCACCGGTGCGCTGGCGACCCGCGGCCCGCTCGACCCGGACCATGAGCCGTGGCTCACGGGCGCGTGCCTCGCGCTGTCCGCCGGCCTGTGGGAGCGGATCGGCGGCTTCAGCGCCGCGTACTTCATGTACTGGGAGGACCTCGAGCTGAGCGTGCGCGCCAACCGGGCGGGCGCTCGCCTCGTCGTGCGCGACGACGTCGTGGCGACCCATGACGTCGGCGGGACGCAGGGCACGGGCAAGTCGGCGCTGTACCGCTACTACAACTGCCGCAACCGCCTGCTGTTCGCGCGCCGCAACCTCCCGCGTCGCGCAGCGCTGCGCTGGCTCGCGGGCGCGCCGGGCTACGCCTGGGACGTGGGGACGCGCGGCGGTGGCCGGGGGCACGCGCTGCGGCACCCGGCGACCACGCTGTGGCCCGCGCTGCGGGGGTCGTGCGCGGGCGCCTGGCTCCTGCTCGGGCGACGCGCGCCCGGCGGCGATCAGCGCGTCGTGGAGTCCCGGCCCCACGGCGTGGCCGAGCCGCGCCGCCGGTGACGACGGTCGATCGCGTGCGCGGGTAGCTCGACCGCGTACCAGACGACCGTCCCGACCAGGCCGTCGTCGGCCAGCCGGGACCGCCACGTGCGCGGGGCGCGCGGGAACGCGCCCTGGGTGGGGGAGGCCGGACGGCGGTCGGGCGGCAGGACCCGGGCGAGCTCACGGCCGCCGGCGATGATGCGCGCGCGTCGGCGCACCTGGGCGCGCAGCGTCCGGGGCGGGCGGACCGTCGACGTCCCCGCGCTCACGACGCGCTCGTGCGGGGCGAACACCGCGCGCGCCCAGCCGTCGTCGGCGATGACGTCGGGCAGGTCCGCGAGGCGCGGCAGGCCCGCGCGGTTCACGGCGTAGACGCCCCTCGCGCCGATGTCGCCCGTCCGCACGTGCGGCTCGTGCAGCCATGCCGCGTAGTACCGGCGTACGGCCCACGAGGACGCGGACAGGTCGAGCTCGAGCGCAGGCGCCCCGACGCGCGGCTCGGTGCCGGCGAGCGCGGCCGCGAGCCCGGGCAGTGCTGCGTCGTCGAGCACCACGTCGGCGTCGACGACCGCGACCACGTCCTCGTCCGCCGCGTGCGCGAGCCCCGCGCGTACCGCCTGGGCCTTGCCGCTCGTCGGCAGGTCGACGACCGTCACGCGTGGCTCGCCCAGCTCGCGCACGCGATCGGCCGTGCCGTCCGTGCACCCGTTCGCCACGACGACGACCCGCGTCTGGACGCCGGGCGCGGCCAGCAGCGAACCGACGCAGCGGGCGATCACCTGCTCCTCGTCGTGCGCCGGGACCACGACGAGCACGCGCGGCAGGCTCATGAGACGTCCGCCGCGACCCGCGGGCCGGCCAGGGCGTCGAGGGCGGACGCCACGGCGTCGCCGTAGCGCTGCGTGCCAAACCGCGCGAGCGCGTCCGCGCGGCCCTGGGCCGCCAGGCGTCGGCGCAGGTCGGGGTCGTCCGCGAGCGCGCGCACCGCGGCAGCGAGCGCGGTCGGGTCGTCGGGCGGGACGAGCAGGCCGGTCTCGTGGTCCCGCACGATCTCCGCGAGCCCCTGCACGCGCGACGCGACGACCGCGCGGTGCGCGAGCAGGGCCTCGACCGCGGCGTTGCCGAACGGCTCGACGCGCGAGGGCACCAGGGCGACGTCGGCCCGCTCGAGCTCGTCCCACACCGGGTGGACGAACCCGAGCAGCTCGACGCGGTCGCCGAGCCCGTGCTCGGCGATCCGCCGGCGCAGGTCGTCCTCGAACCACTCGTACCCCTCGAACACGCTGCCCGCCAGGCGCAGGCGCACGTCGTAGCCGTCACGGACGAGCCGGTGCACGGCCTCGACCGCGACGTCGGTGCCCTTGCGCGGTGAGAGCCGGCCGACGAGCACGACGCGCAGCGGGCCGTCCTGCTCGCGCGGCGACGGGTCCACCGGCGGGCCGGGCACCCCGTTGACGACGACGGTCGTGCGCCGCGCGAGGCTCGGGAACGCGCCCCCGAGGGCGCGCTGCGCCGCGGCGCTGTTCGCGACGAGCGCGTCGGCGAGCAGGAGCGGGGCGGTCAGGCCTGCGGTGATGGCGCGCGGCTGGTCCTCCTCGGCCTCGTGGACGTGGCACAGCGACGGCACGCGCGCGAGCCGGGCGGCCGCGAGCCACACGGGGATCGTCACGGTGCTCACGTAGAGCACGTCGGCGTGCGTCGAGCGCAGGAACCTGGCCGCGCGCACCAGGGCCGTCGCCGACCGTGCCGCGAGCCCGACGAGACCGCGTGGGCTCAGCAGCGACTTGCGCAGCACCGGGAACGAAGCGATCACCACGTCCGCGCCCAGCCCGTGCGCGCGCTCCGCGAGGGGGCCGTCGGCCGGCAGCACGAGGGTGACGGTCCACCCCGCCGCGAGCGCCGCGCGGACGGACTCGAGCATCTGCAGGTCCGCCCCGTAGAGCTCGGTGGACGGGTGGGCGACGACGAGCCGACGCGTCCCGCTCGTCGTGCGCGATCCCACGGTGAACCTCCGGTGAGCGGGCGAATTCCGCGGAAAGCGGGCGAAGGGGACCGCTGGATGCTATCGAAGTCGGTACTGTCCCCACCGGGCCGTCGAGGGTGAACTCGGTGGTCAGACGGGTGGTCAGACGGGTGGTCGAGGCGGGGAGCGGGACGATGCAGGGTGGGTGCGGCACGGAGCGCGTCGTCGTGGCGATGCTCACGTACCGACGACCGGACGACCTGCGCGAGGCCGTCCCGGCCTTCCTCGCGGCGTCGCAGGACGAGGGCGCGACGCTGCTCGTCGTCGACAACGACCCCGACGGGTCGGCGCGTGCGTGGGTCACGGCCTACGACGACGCACGGCTGCGGTACGCGCACGAGCCGCGTCCCGGCATCGCCGCGGCGCGCAACCGCGCGCTCGACGAGACGGCCGACGCCGACGTGCTCGTGTTCGTCGACGACGACGAACGGCCCGAGCCGGGCTGGCTCGAGGCGATGCTCGGCTACCACCGCAGCACCGGGGCGCCCGTGGTCGTCGGGGCGGTCGTCGCGGACTACGAGCAGCCGCCCGAGGGGTGGATGACCGCGGCCCCGTTCTTCGGTCGGCGCCGGCTGCGCACCGGCACCGAGCTCGAGGCCGCCGGCACGGGCAACCTCCTGCTCGACCTGCGCGCGGTGCGACCGCTCGGCGTGCGGTTCGACGAGCGGTTCGGGCTCAGCGGTGGCAGCGACACCATGTTCACGCGCACGCTCGTCGCCCGGGGCCTGCGCCTGGTGACCTGCGACGAGGCCGTGGTTCGTGAGCGCATCCCGGCCGACCGCATGACGGCCGGGTGGGTGCTGCGGCGCGCACGGCGCAGCGGCAACTCGGCGGCTCGTGCCGAGCACGCGGTCGCGCGGCCGGGCGTCGAGCGGGCGCTCGTCGTCGTGCGCTACGCGGTGCGCGGTGGTGTGCGGGTCGCGGGCGGGCTCGTGCGCACGGCGCTCGGGGCCGTACGGCGGGACCCGGTCGAGCAGCTCATGGGACGACGCACCACGCAGCGCGGGGTCGGGATGCTCGCGGGTGCCGCGGGCCGAGTGGTCTCGGAGTACGAGCGGGTCTGACGCGCGTCGGCCTGCCGGAACGGGGCCGACGGGCCCCGCGGCCCGCTGCTCTCAGCCGTCAGCCCTCAGCCGTCGGTCGCCGGCGTCGTGCCGCGACCGGTGCGGCGCAGCGCGAGCGTGCCCGCCCGCCGCAGGGTCTGCGCGTCACGCCGCAGCGCGGGGACGACGAGCGCGCACACGGCAGCGGCGGCCAGCCCGGCCGACGCCCCGACGACGCACTGCCACCACGGTCCCGCCTCGTGCAGCAGGTCCACGGCCAGCCACGTCGCCGCCGCGGTGAGCGCGCCGACCGCGAGCACGCGCCCGGCGCCGCCGTACAGGCTGCGGACCGGCACGGGCGTGACGCGGCTGAGCCACCACAGCGAGATCGGCCACGCGAGCATCGGGGCGATCGCGTACCCGGCGGCCACGCCGACCACGCCCCACGTGCTGCCGACCACGATGCACACGATCCGGATCGCGGCCGACACGAGCGTGTACTGCATGAGGTCGCGCGTGAGACCGCGGGCGAGGTACACCCAGTAGCCGACGTACGACAGCGTCTGGAAGATCCCGGCGACCGCGAGCAGGCGGAGCACCGGCGGCACCTGCGCCCACGGGTCGCCCAGCAGGATCGCGACGAGCGGGACGGCCACACCCGTCAGCACGGCGAGCGCGACGGTCACCGGGTAGGCGAGCACGAGTTGGCCCGTGCGCACGACCTGGTCGAACGCGGGGGAGATGCCCGCCCGGCTGAGGACGGGCAGCGCGACGGTCACGCTCGGTGCGCGCACCTGGTTGAGCGGGTTCATCAGGAGCTGGAACGCGCGGTTGTAGATGCCGAGCGGCGCGGGGCCGAACCGGTACCCGATCGTGAGCGAGTCCACGTTGTTCGCGAGGTAACCGACCAGCTGGCTGACGAGCAGGTTGCGGCCGAACCGGTACAGGCCGCGCATGGGGGCGCTGCGGTCGTACCGGCCGGGCAGCCAGCGGGCCGAGGCGCCGAAGGCGACGAGCGCGACGACGGACTGCGTCAGCTGCTGCGCGACCAGCGCCCAGTACCCAGCCCCGGCCAGAGCGAGCGCGACGCCCGTGGCCAGCGCGAGCGCTGGTGCGAGCACGTCGGTGCGGGCCACGGCGCCGAACCGCATCGCGCGCACCAGGTCGGCGCGGTACTGCGTCATCATCCCGTTGAGCAGGAACGTCACGGACAGTGCGCGGGTGATCGCGACGAGCGCGGGCTCGTCGTACAGCGCGGCGAGCGGCTCGGCGAGCGCGAACACCACGACCCCGATCGCCGCGCCGATCCCGGAGTTGAGCCAGAACAGGTTGGAGCGCTGCTCGCGGCTGAGCGTCGCGGCCTGGATCGCGGCCGAGCTCAGGCCGAAGTCGCGCAGGATCTCGCCCACGCCGACGATCGCCACGACCATCGCGACCAGGCCGTAGTCGCGCGGGTCGAGCAGACGCGCCAGGACGACGACCGTGAGCACCTGGATGAGCAGGCGCGCGACCAGGCCCAGGCCCGTGGGCAGGACGCCGCGGGCCGCGCTCTGCTGCAGCGACACGGTCATGCCGACCGCCGCAGCGCGCCTGAGCGCACCCGACGGAACGTGCCGCGGGCGGTCTGCACCGACTCGCGCAGGTGCTGCCCGCCGAGCCGCACCAGGCCGAAGCCGCGGTAGCGCGGCACCCGCGCACCGGCGACGCGCGCGCCGAGCAACCGGCCCGCGAGCGTCCGGCGACGCTTGCGCTGCGACGGCTGCACGGCCATGACCTCGTCGGGCGTGATCGGGCGGACCGTCAGCACCCCCGCGGCGACTGCGCGCCGCACGAGGTCGAGGCCGCGCGGGGTGCGTGCGACGAGCGCGCTCCAGCCGTCGGACTCGTCGAACACCGGGTAACCGCGCTCGTCGGCGCGCCAGAAGTCGCCCGCCGTGACGTCGCTGCTCTCCCCGATGCCGTCCGGGCAGGTCCGGCACCGCCACTGGACGGCGGGGCCCAGCACGCCGCCCCACGACTCCTCGTACGAGGCCGACACCTGCTCGCCGCCCGGCCCGCGCACCGTGAACCGGCCGGGCCACCCGCGACCGCGGTACCAGAGCTCGTCGGGGACCTGTCCGGGCGCGAGCCCGAGCTGCTCGACGAGAGCGTCGGTCGCGTGCGCCGACGGCGTCCCCGCGCAGAAGAAGGACAGCAGGAGCGGCGCGGGGGCGCCCTGCGCGCGCGACAGTGCACGCAGGGCCGCGGCCTCGCAGGGCTTGCCGATCGTCGCGCCGCCCGCGTCGGTGGCGAGCGGGTGAGCGGCCGCCGAGGCGGGCTCGTAGCGGGAACCCGCGGAGGCGAGCGCCTCGGCGCGCGTGCGGATCGTCACCGACACGGTCCGGCGGGGATCGGCCGCCGCGCGCGCCCCGACGACCTGCGCCACCTCGCCGGTGCTCGTCGCCCACGCCGCGAGCGCGCTGAGGACGCCGCCCGAGCTCCCGCGGTGCCGCAGATCCGGGTCGGTGGCCGCCGCCTCCCAGCACGCCAGGACGGGGCCGAGCTGCGGGTGGTAGGTCGCGGCGGGGGCGGCCCCGCGCCCGGGCCGCTGCGCGCGCACCGTCATCCCGGGGCACGCCGCGCGGAACGTCCGCACCGCCTCGTCGTCGGCGGTCGAGGCGCCGACGCGGTGCGGTCGGGCGAAGCCGTGCGCGTCGAGGGTGAGCGCGAGGCCGTCGTCGAGCTGCGCGCACATCCCGCAGCCCGTGCAGCACCCGGTCCCCACGACGCGGTCGATCAGGGCGTCGAGGCGTGCGGCGGCGGGCTCGCTCACCTGACGCCCCCGACCTCCCCGAGCGCGACCACCGCGCGCCCGAGCAGCTCCTGGGCGCGGGCCAGCGTGTGGTCGACCTCGCTCGTGAGGTCCAGGCGCGAGAGGGCGAGCACCGCGGCGGCCGGGTCCTCGGCCGTGCGCAGGTCGACCGTGTGCTGCCACCCGAGGTCCTTCAGCAGCGGCTCGAACTTGCGCGAGTACGCCAGGGGGACGGCGGGCGTGCCGGTCGACAGCGCGTTGAGGCACGCGTGCATGCGCGAGCCGACGACGAGACGCGCGGAGGCGGTGACCGCGCGGACGTCGTCGAGGTCGTCGGGCACGACCAGCTCGACGTCGCCGTCGTCGAGCAGCTCGGCGAGCTCCTTGACCGCGGGCACGTCGTTGTCCGCGACGGGCGAGTCGAGCACGTGCGCGAGGAGGCTCAGGCGCCGGCCGTCGGCCACGAGCCCGCGCGCCACGTCGGTGACCGCGCGCCGGTACGCGACGTGGTCGACGTGCGGGTTCTCGGCCCACAGCAGCCCCGAGACGTTGAGCACGACGTCGCGGCTCGTCGCGACGGCGGGCCGGGGCAGCGCGAACACGACGTCGGTCGACTCGACGTCCACCGGGCGGCGCAGCGAGCGCGCGTACGCGGCGCTGGCCGAGTCGCGCGACATGACGAGTCGGGCGTCCTTCATGGAACGACGCCCGACCGCCCGGGCCCGGCGCGAGGCGAACGGCCCGATGGTCTGCGGCGCCATGACCAGCGGCGTGCTGGTGCTCGCGACGAGCCGGGCGAGCAGGCTGTGCGTGGCCAGCCGCCGCAGGCCGTACATGTCGCTGAAGCTGTCACCCGCACGGGTGTCGACCACCAGGTCGAACCCGGCGAGCCAGTCGCGCAGCGGCTC
>NZ_BJLQ01000025.1 GCF_006538725.1 Cellulomonas gelida | reverse complement strand
GGCGCCCGCCGCCCCGGCAGCGTCCGCGACCGGCTCGCGCCGCAGACCGTGCGCGTGCGCGTCACGCCCGACGTCCAAGCGGCCGGACGGATGGTCACGAACGCCGACGCGGCACGGCCACGCTCCGCGGCCCGCATGCCCGCCCGGCCACCCGGCGACGCGCGGTCGCAACCGGGGAACGTCCCGGGGTCCGGACCCTCGTCGTCGCCCGCGGTCGCCACCGGCCCGGCGGACCGGACTCCCGCTGTCGCGACGACGAGCCCCGCACCCGTCCGACGATCGCTCGCCTCACCCGGCAGCGACGTGACGAGCGCGCCGGGACCGGTCTCCGCGTTGCGGCCCGCCGGACGATTCCTGCGCCGACGAGCGCGCGCGGCCGCGGTGACCGACGCGCGCGTCGCCCGCGCCCAGCCCGCCGTGCGCGCGCCCGACGCGGCGCCGGCGCGTCCGGGCGGCGCACCCGTGCTCCGGACGACGAGCCAGCCGAAGAGCCAGCCGACGAGCGCTGTGGCGCCGGCTCGCCCGCGCGTTCCTTCCTCCGCTGCCGCTTCCCCGACCCCGTCTGCGCCCGCGGTGGCCTCGCCATCGACGGCGTCGGCGTCCTCGGCGTCGGTGTCGTCCAGCCCGGGGTCGTCCAGCCCGGGGTCGTCCAGCCCGGGCGCGGGCGCGTCGAGCGGCGCCCACGTCGCGGTCGGTGGCCCGGCGCCCGTGTCCGCGCTGCCACGTGCGCTCGGCGCGGACCGCGCGATCGGTGGCGACGCGCTTCCGGGCGCCACGCGGCGCGGCCTGCTCGGGCCCGTCCGGCGGATGCTGGCCGGGCGCGGGTCGCAGCTGCGGCGTCCGGCCACCCCGATCCCCGGGAACCCGACGGCGGCTGCGCGACGCATGGTCGCCCCGGCGCCGAACGCGAGCCGCGGCCTGGCCGCGGACCAGCCGATCGGCGCGGGAGCACGTGTCTCGTCGGACCGCCCCTCTCCTGCGACCTCGGCCGCACCCTCGGCCAGCACCGCGGTCCCCACCCCCGCAGCGGCGACGAGCCGCACGTCCACGGCCTCCGCCGCGACCGCGGCGACCTCCTCCACCCAGGCGTCACCGGCCGCGAGCACGGTCCGCCGCTGGACGGCGCCGAGCGGGGCGATCCCCGCTCCGGGCGTCGCCGCCGCATCGCATGACGTGGCGCAGCCCGGACCGGTGGCGCAGCCCGGATCTACGGCGCGTGGAGGGTCGGCAACGCACCACGGATCGGCAGCGCACCACGGCCAGGCAGCGCAGGACGGGTCGGCAGTGCAGGACGGGTCGGCAGTGCAAGACGGGTCGGCGGGCGCTTCGACGCCGTCGGCCGCGCGCGGCGTGGGCGGGCTCCCGGGCGGCGGACACCGCCGGGTTGGGCATCGTCCGGGCTGGATCGACGACTCGCGCCGCGGCCTCGGGCTCGAGCCGGCCGTGCTGCGACGCGCCACGCGTTGGTCCGGTGCCCAGCCGGGCCGTACGGCGCGCACGGACGCACCCGTCGCGCGCCGCGCACAGGCTCCGGCGCCTCCCGCGGCGAGCGCCCTGCACGGCCTGCCGCGCGACGCGGCACCCGCAGCCCTGCGCCGCTCCGTCAGCACCTCCGCCCCACGCGCGACCGCACCCACCGCCCCGCAGCCTGCAGTCGGGTCCACCAGCGCGGCGACGCCCGTCAGCGGACGCGTCGGCTCAGGCACGTCCGCGAGCGCCGACCAGCACGCCACGAGCGGCGTCCCGAGCCCCCGGACCGGCAGCGCCACGGCCGGTGCGACGCCCTCGGCGACGTCGTCGTCGACCGCACAGCCGTCGGCTGCACGACTCTCGCCCGCACAACCGTCCACCGCACAGCCGTCGCCCGCACAACCGTCCACCGCACAGCCGTCGCCCGCACAGCCGTCGACCGGACAGCTCTCGGCCGGACAGCCGTCGGCTGCACGGCCGGCCGCACGTCCTGCCGCGGGTGCCGCGGCCCCGGCGGCCAGCGTGCCGGTCCGGCGGGCGTACGCGGGCGGTCGGGACGTCGACTGGTCCGCGATCGCGTCGCCCGCTGCATGGGAGCCGGCCGCGACCCCTCGTCGCGGCCCTGGTCACACGGTCGCGCTGCTCGCACCCGTCCCCGTCAACCCGGCCACCGGCATGAGCGCGGGGGCACCCGTCGCGGCCCCGGCGTCCGGCGCGCTGGCCGCCCGGCCTAGCGCGCCCGTCGCGACGACCGTCCGGCGCTCGATCACCACGACCAACGGGACGACCGGGACCACCGGGACGCAGCAGCGTCCGGGCAGCACGTCGCACCGTCCCGGCCCGCGCTCACCCGTGCGTCGCGCCGGCGAGCCCGGCGCCTGGCGTCCGACCGGGCACGCCTCCGCCGCGCCGCCCGCCGCCTGGTCGCCGACGACCTCGTCGTCCCTGAGCCCACCGCGCGCCGCTTCGTCTGCCGCACCCTCGTCGGCCGCACCCTCGTCGGGACCGTGGGGTGGCGGCTCCTCGCTGTCCGCGAGCGCGCTCGCGGCCGAGGCGCTCGCGTCCAGTCCGCTCGCCGCACGCGGGCCGGCGCCCGTGGCCCCCTCGACCGCCGCGGGCGCACCTGCGCTGCCCGCCGCGTGGGCGGTGCTGCCGCCGCGGACCGTGGTGCGCCGCACGCCCACGACCGCAGCACCTGCCGCGCCCCGCGCGTGGCAGCGGGGCTCCGTCCCGGGCCGGACCGGGGGCGCGCCGCCGGTGCTTCCCGCAGCGACGACCACCCCGCGCGCCTGGACGCCCGCGAGCCCGAGCGGCGCGCGCGGCACGACGACCATCGGCGGGTCCCGCCCCGACAGCACAGGAGGGCCCATGGACCTGTTCGCGCCCGCACCGCCGGCCGCGGCGCTGACCGCACCCGGCGCGTCGGAGGAGACGATCGCCGAGATCGCCCGCACCGTCGAGGAGCGCCTCGTGGCGCGGCTCGAGACGTGGCGGCGCGAAGAGCTCGACGACCACGTGCTGCGGCTCGTGGAGCGTCGGCTCGAGGAAGAGACGGAGCGGCGCTCCTGGCGGCGCGGTTCGGAGGTGTTCTGATGGCGGTGGAGAAGGCGTTCCTCGAGGTCGAGGGCGGGGCCCGGATCCCGTGCCTGTTCAACCCCTCGCAGCTGCAGATCAGCCGCAGCAACTCGTGGGCCGGTGCGGCCGTGCCCGGACGTGACGTGCCGCGGCTGCGGTACACGGGAGCGGAGTCGGGCGTGCTGCGCGTCGACCTGTTCTTCGACACGACGAACGACGGGACGTCGGTCGCGGCGCACACGGGCAAGATCGTGGCGCTCATGGACATCGACCCGGGCCTGCCGGGGTCGGACGAGTCGAGCCACAACGTGCGCCCGCCGTACGTGACGTTCCACTGGGGTGACCTGCACTCGTTCAAGGCGGTCGTCGCGGACCTCGACCTGACGTTCACCTACTTCTCCGGGACGGGCACCCCGCTGCGCGCGACCGTGGGCTTGACGTTGCGCCAGTACGAGCCGTCGCAGGCGTTCGGGCGGCAGAACCCGACGTCGGGGACGCCCAAGCCGCACCGCGTACACCGCGTGCAGTCGGGCGAGACGCTCGACCGCATCGCCGCGCGGTACTACGGCGACTCGACGCGCTGGCGCACGCTGGCCGCCGCGAACGCGATCGCCGACCCGCTCGCGCTGCGTCCCGGGACCCTGCTGACCGTGCCGAGGATCGACTCGTGACGGTCGTGCGCGAGGAGACCCTGCTCACCTGGCCGCGGGTGAGCGTGGACGGGCGCGACCTGGACGGCGTGTGGGCCGAGCAGCTCACCGACGTGCGCGTGCGGGCGGGGCTGCGGGCGATCGGCCGCGCCACGCTGACGTTCGCGGACCAGGGCTTCGCGCTCGCCGAGGCGTCCACGGTGACAATCGGCTCGAAGCTGTCCGTCACGAGCGTCGACCTGTCGGCCACGACGCTGTTCGTCGGGACCGTCACGTCGGTGTCGAGCGAGATGGACAACGACGGGCCCCGCCTCGTCGTCGTCGCGGACGACCTCGCGATCGAGCTCACGCGCGCGAGCGGCGCCGAGACGTACCACGAGATGAGCCTGGCGGACGTCGTGACCAAGCTCGTGACGACGCCCCTGCGGCTCGGCAGCAAGGAGGGCGTGCCCACGACGACGACGCCGTTCGTGCTGCGCAACGGCAGCGCGCTCGCGCTCGTCGACGAGATCGCGCAGCGGTACGGGCTCGACTGGCTGGTCACCGAGGAGACGTTCGACCTGTGGATCGCCGCGACCGGCGGCGCTCCGGGGGCCACGCCCGTCTCGCTCACGCTCGCGATCGACCTGCAGACCTTCGCGGTCCGGCAGGTCGGTGACGCGCCCACCGACGTGACCGTGCGCGGCTGGAACCCCGAGCAGCAGACCGCCGTGACCGGCGAGGCGAGCAGCCCGCAGTCGCGGTCCGGGCAGCAGCCCGCCTCGGGCGACAAGCGCAACAGCTACACGGGCACGCGCGTCTCGCCGGCCTCCGCGCAGGAGGCGGTCCTGCTGGCCCGCGGCATCGCCGCGCGCACCGGCCGCATGCTCGCGCGCGGACGTGCGCTGTTCACGCCCGCGCTGCGCGCCGGGGGCACGGTGACGATCGACGGTGCGGGTCCGGGCAACGGCACGTACTACGTGCGTGAGGTCACGCACGTCATCGACCGGTCCGGCGCGCGCACGCTGTTCGTCGCGGGCGACCGCGACCCGGTCACGCTCGCCGACCCGTGGGACCAGGGGTGGGGCCCGTCGAGCTTCCGCCACGCCGGGCTCGTCGTCGGCGTCGTGGACGGTCTGAAGGACCCCGCCGCCCTCGGTCGGGTCAGCGTCTCGTTGCCCACCGCCGCGGCGCAGGCGAAGTCCGCGTGGGCACGCGTCGTGCACATGGGTGCGGGCGCCAAGCGCGGTCAGGTCTTCCTGCCGAGCGTCGGCGACGAGGTGCTCGTGGGGTTCGAGAACGACGACGTCGCGCGTCCCGTGGTGCTCGGGGGCCTGTTCAGCGCCAAGTCCGTGGCACCCGACCAGGTGCTGATCCAGGACGGCAAGGTGATCGGGCACCTCATCCGTACCGAGACCGGCCACGCCGTGCACCTGTCCGAGGGCAGCGGTCCCGAGGAGTCGTACATCGAGCTGCTCGCCGCGGGCGGCAACCAGAAGGTCAAGCTCGGCAAGAAGGGTGTGGACATCGTCGCGAACGGGGACGTGCCGCTGACCGTCACGGTCGGGCGCTCGTCGCTCACGTTCGACGGCAAGGGCGCCGTCACGCTCAAGGGCTCGACGATCACGATCGAGGCCACCGACGGCATCGTGCTGGACTCGAAGCAGAAGATCGAGGCGAAGGGCCAGCTCGGCGTCGCGATCGAGGGCCTCGAGGCGTCGATCAAGGGCAAGGCGAGCACCAAGGTCGAGGCCGGCGGCATCCTCGAGATCAAGGGAACGATGGTGAAGATCAACTGATGAGCGAGATCACCAGCGCGGCGGACTTCGTCGGACGAGGGTTCGCGTGGCCGCTCGGGGTCGACCACACCGGCGCGATCGCCCTGACCGCGCCCGGCGGCGACATCGAGGACGCGATCCGCGTGGTGCTGCTCACCGCACCCGGTGAGCGCCTCATGCGTCCGCAGTTCGGCTGCAGGATCTGGGACCTGATGTTCGAGCCCGTGACACCGAACCTGCTCGGCCTGATCTCGCAGGCCGTGCGCGACGCCCTGGCCCAGTGGGAGCCGCGGATCGACGTCGACGACGTCCGGCCCGTCCAGGACGACGACGACTCCGGCCTGGTCCGCATCCAGATCACCTACCGCGTGAAGTCCACCAACGACCGGCGCAACCTGGTCTACCCGTTCTACGTGATCCCCCGTGAGGACACCTGATGGCCCCGCTCGACCCTCCGCACCTCGACGACCGCACGTTCCAGGACATCGTCGACGAGACCAAGCGGCTCATCCCCCGGTTCACTCCCGAGTGGACCAACCACAACGTCGCCGATCCGGGCGTCGCGCTCATCGAGCTGTTCGCGTGGATGAGCGAGATGGTGCTCTTCCGGGTCAACCAGGTGCCCGAGCGCATGTACGTGCACTTCCTCAACCTCGTCGGGATCGAGCCGTTCCCGCCCGCCGTGGCGCACGCGGACCTGACGTTCTGGCTGTCGGCGCCCGCGGACCGCGCGGTGCACGTGCCCGCGGGCACCGAGGTCGCGACCGTCGGCGACGAGCCGGTCGTGTTCTCGACGAGCGCCGAGGCGGTCGTGTCCCCGCCCGAGCTGGTCGCCGCGCAGGCGATCAACGCCGAGGGTCAGGCGACCGACGTGTGGGAGGACCTGACCGTCCCCGGCGCGTCCGCGACGTGCTTCACCTCGCAGCCCGTCGCCCCCGGTGACGCGCTCTACCTCGGGGCGCGCGCGTCGCTCGCCGGGTACGCGGTGCGCCTCGACCTGTCCGCACGTGCCGAGGGCATCGGCGTGGACCCGACGAACGCCCCGCTCGCGTGGGAGGCGTGGGACGGCGAGGCGTGGATCGCGTGCCAGGTCGAGTCCGACACCACCGGCGGGCTGAACAAGTCCGGCTCGGTGCTCCTGCTGCTCCCGCAGCGCCACGAGCCGCTGCTGCTCGGCGGCCAGCTCGCGCACTGGGTGCGCGTGCGGCTGCAGCGCCCGCAGCCGGGCCAGCCGACGTTCGCCGCCTCACCCCGCGTGGCCAGCGCCTCGATCCTCGCGCTCGGCGTGACCGTGCCCGCCGAGCACTCGACGACCCTGCCCGCCGAGCTGCTGGGCCGCTCCACGGGCCAGCCGGGCCAGTCGTTCACCGTCTCGGGGGCACCGGTCGCGAGCCGGCGCGACGAGGAGGGTGTGCTCGTCGTCGCGCGCGGCGTCACCCAGCGCTGGGACGAGGTGCCGGACTTCGCCTCGTCGGGCCCCGGTGACCGGCACATCGTGTGGGACTCGACCACGGGCGAGGTCCGGTTCGGGCCCGCGATCCGGCACCCCGACGGTGCGGTGCGCCAGCACGGCGCGGTCCCGCCCGACGGTGCGGAGATCCGCGTGACCCCGTACCGCACGGGCGGCGGCGCGCGCGGGAACGTCGGCGCGCGCACCCTGACGTCGCTGCGCAGCGGGCTGCCGTTCGTCTCGTCGGTCTCCAACGCGCGGCCAGCGTCCGGCGGCGTGGACGCCGAGACGGTCGCCGAGGCCAAGGTGCGCGGCCCGCTCACGCTGCGCACCGGCCAGCGCGCCGTCACCGCGGCGGACTTCGAGGCGATCACCCGGCAGGCGTCCGTCGAGGTCGCCCGCGCGCGCTGCCTGCCCGCCGCGACGAGCGGCTCGCCCGTCGTGCGCGTGCTGATCGTGCCGCAGGTCCGCACCGACGCGCGCACGCACCGCATCGACGACTTCGCGCTCTCGCCCACGCTGTTCGACGCGGTCGCGACCTCGATCGACGAGCGCCGCATGGTCGGCGTGCCCGTCGAGATCGGCACGCCGTTCTACCAGGGCGTCAGCGTCGCCGCGCTCGTCCGCACCCTGCCCGGCCGTCCCGCCGCGATGGTCCGTCAGCGCGTGTCGGACGCCCTGACGCGGTACGTCCACCCGCTCACGGGCGGCCCCGACGGCACCGGCTGGCCGTTCGACGCCTCGCTCACGGCATCGGCCGCGACACAGGTGGTCGAAGGCGTCGACGGCGTCCTCGCCGTCGACGAGCTGCAGCTGTTCGAGTACGACCTGCGCACCGGGCGGCGCATCGGCGGCGGCCGCGAGACGATCACGCTCGCCGACCACGCGCTGTTCCTGTCCGCCGACCACCGCGTGGTGGTGCGATGACCGGCCGCCCCGCCGACTGGCTCCTGCGGCAGCTCCCCTACGGGATGCTGTCGGAGGACTTCTTCGTGCGGTTCGTCTCGATCTTCCAGGAGCAGGGCGGCACGCTCCTGCAGCACGCCGACAACCTGCCCTACCTCGCGGACGTCGACGTGACGCCCACCGCGATGGTGCGGCAGATGGGCCACTGGCTCGGCATGCCCGGCATCGACACGTCGTACCCGGCGGCGACGCAGCGACGTATCCTGCGAACAGCGGCGCAGACGCTGCAGTGGCGCGGCACGGTCCGGGGTCTGTCCCGGTTGCTCGAGCTCTACTCCGGCGGACCGGTGCGGGTCACCGAGAGCGGCGGCGTGTACGGCGAGGGCGCGGCACCCGACGGACCGGCCTGGGCAGTGCTCGAGGTCGACTCGACGGGACCGCTCAGCGAGTCGGACTTCCTCGCGCTGGTGCTCGACGAGGTCCCCGCGCACGTGCAGGTGGAGGTGCGAGTGGCGGGCCGGACGGTGTGGCCCGTGCTCGCGGAGGAAGGGGAGATGGCGTCATGACGGACGTCGACGCATCGCGCGACACGCTCGAGGTCACGTGCCCGGAGTGCGGCGCCACCGCGCACGTGCAGGCCGGCGCACGCCTCGCGAGCGACTTCTGCCCGCAGTGCGACTACCCGCTGTTCTGGGCGCGGCCCTCGTCCGCACCGCTGACCGACGAGGACACCGACGACGCGCGCTGGCGCGCCCCCGGCGCGTCCGGGTCCGCACTGTCCGCGACGCTCGCGTGCCCCGTGTGCGCCGAGCTCAACACACCCGTCGCCGTGACGTGCGTGCGCTGCGGGTCGAGCATGACCCCACCGCCACCCGTGCCCCCGGCCGCACCCCCGCCGCCCGCCCCCGTGGTCGTCGTGCAGGCGCCGCCAGAGCTCATCCCCTGCAACCACCCCGACACCTGGTGGGTCGTCGTCGTGACCGCCACCGTCACCGCAGCCCTCACCCTCCTACTGGTCTGGCTCTTCTAGCCCGCCCACGACCGTGTAGCCGTCGCCGGTCACCATCAGCACGTCGACAAGATCCGTAGTCCGGTTCGCCCCCGGGTGACGTCTGGACAATGTCCCCGAGCGCGACGTCGTGCAGAAGAACGGGATGCGGCAGACCCGAACAAGGGGCAGACCACTTCCACGGAACGCGGCACACACCCCGACCCTCCACTGAAGCCGGGGCGGTTCACTTTCGTCTGTCTGGCCGACTCACCGCCGAACGGCGGGACAACCTGCCTGGGCATCACAACTAGCCGAGGTGCTCACGGCGCATCTGGGGCGTCCTTCAGCACGTCGTTGATTTCGGAGCGCAAGGTCCGCGCCGCAGAAACGTCGGCTCCGAGGCGCGTCGAGAACTCCCACTCTTCCACCGCCTCTAGTGCCTCTCCGATGCAACTCGCCAGCAGGCGAAGCTCATCGTGTGTCATTGCGACAGCAAGATCGCCGTCCGAGTCAATCAGTCTCATGTCACCGACCTCAGTGGAGTGCGTTCAGGAAGTAGTCGTATCCGGTCGTGGTCCGGAACGCAGTGCCGCCGTCGACAGCCCTTGGGTTGCGAATCACTACCGTCCCGTTCTGCCAGTAGGCGGTTCGCCCCCCCCGAGAGCGTACGCATCTCACCTCTCAGCACAACATCCTCGACGTGCGACGCGAACTGCGGTCGCGTCCTGATCCCCGGAAACTCCGCCCGATCAAGTACGTGCTTCTGGAAGGCGTGACCACCCGAGATCTCCTCGCCAGTCAACTGTGCCCGGAGGCGCACACCGTTCAGGACATCGTCGGCACCCGCCCGGGCTGTGTTTGCGGCGTCGCCAGTTGCAGCGGCGGCCTTGCCACCTCCGGAACGGGCGGCGTTGGTGGCGCGCTTGGCGACGGTCTTGACCGCGTCGCCCGCCTTCCTGGCCGCGGAAGCGACCGCCCCGCCGGCTCTGGCGGTTGCCGTGCGCACACTGTTCGAGACGGACGCGGCGAGGGTCTTGGCGATCGGGGCGACTGCCTTGCCGATCACACCACCCGCAGCACCCAAGACCCCGCCGACGACCGTGTCGGCGGCCAATGAGTTCCACGAGAAGGCCTGGGTGTGCTGAACCTTGGACTTCCACAGGTTCGTGACCGCACCACCGACCGCACCCGCCGCAGCGGCACAGCCGACCGACCCGGCCCCCGCCGTGCCGACCATGCACCCGGCGAAGGTCACACCACCGGCCACCACCCCGACGATCTCCGCCTGGTACTTGTTGACCAAGCTCGCAAAAAGCCGACTTCACCGCACCCGAGACCCGGTCGCTCAACCAGTTCAGACCCGAAGGATCAGACCACGTCAACGGGTTGTTGCCCGAGTACACGTAGGCGTTGAACTGCGCCGGGTTCGACGGATCAAGCTGCGGATCGACCGACACGAACTGACCCGTGCCCTCGTCGTAGTACCGGGCACCGAGCATCGACAACCCCGTGGCGTCATCACGCGGCTGCCCGACGAACTGGCGGTCACCGTTGACGGTGGACACCCCACCGCCACGGATCCCACCGAACGGGTCGGTGTACTGCTTGACCACCTTGCCCGCACGCTGCGTGTTCTTCACCGACACCAGCGGGGTGCCGTTGCGGTCGCACACGATCGAGTCGACCCCGCCCAGCCCGCGTCCCGTGCGCACCGCGACCGTGCTGCCCGCGAACGAGTAGTAGCGGCTAGCCGCCACCCCACCCGAGCTCTGGACCGTGAACTCCTGCCCGCCAGGCAGGTACACGGTCGTCCCCGCGTCGGTCTTGCGTACCAGGCGTTCACCGGACGCGTCGTAGACGAACGACGCCTCACCGTCAGTCATCGTGCCCTCACCGGTGGTACCAGCACCGGTCGTGTTCACCTGGCGCAGCTCACCCTCGGCGTCCCACGTCAGGATCTGGCTCGGCCTGCCCGTGCCGGTGCGTTTCGTCTGGTTACCAGCAAGGTCGTACTCGAAGACCGTGGCAGTCTGCGTGCTCGTCCCGGTCTTCGTGGTGACCGCCGACGAGAGCCGGTGCGGACCCTTCGCGTTCGCACCGCTGGGGTACTGATACTTCGTCGTCAGGCCTGTGGTGAGCGCACCGAACTCCTGCTGGACCGGCTCAGTGCGGTTTCGCAGCTCATCCCGTGCAATCACCCGGACACGTGGTGGGTCGTCGTCCTGACCGCGACCGTGACCGCAGCCGTGGCCCTCCTACTCGTCTGGCTCTTCTAGCACCTGCCACTGGGGCGGGGCGCACATGTGAGCGAGCTTGCGCATTGGCCGGATGTTACCGTCCTTGCACATCGGATCGGTGTGCACGTACGATCACTTCATGGCCGGCATTCCGCTCACCACGCCTGCACAGATCGGGGCCACAATCCTGAGCGCCCGCAGGCGGGAAGGCCTCACGCAGGCGCAACTGGCCGAACGGGCCGGGGTCAGCAGGCGATGGCTCATCTCGCTCGAGCAAGGGCAGTCGGAGCGGGCTGAGCTGGGGAAGATCCTCGACACGCTCGACGCGCTCGGGCTCGACCTCAGCGTCACCCCCGCACGGCGCCGCTCGAACGAGCTCACCGACCTTCTGGGTGACCTGTGAGCAGCCGGCAACTGGCTGTGCTGCTGTACGGACAGCACGTCGCCGACCTTGAGCAGACCCAGGGCGGGCAGCACCGACTGACGTACCACGACGACCCAGGCACCACACCGGTCTCACTGACCATGCCTCTTGGCGGTGGCCCTTTCCGCCAGCGGGTCGTGGGCCCGTTCCTGGAAGGGCTCCTTCCCGAGCGGGAGTCCGCCCGGGAGGCGATGTCACGCGAGTTCGACGTGTCTGCCCGCAACCCGTTCGCACTGCTGGCGAACATGGGGCTGGACTGTGCCGGCGCAGTGCAGTTCTGCGCCGAGGACGAGGTCGCGGATGTCCTGGCGCGCAGCGGCACGCTCGAACCGCTCACCGACCGCGACATCGAGAGGCGCCTGGCCGAGCTGCGCACCAACCCCGCCGCCAGCTGGCTCGCCCCGCGAGAGCGCTGGTCTCTGGCAGGCGCACAGGCCAAGTTCGCCCTGCGGCGCGAAGGCGAGGCGTGGTGCGAAGCCACTGGCGCCGAGCCGACGACCCACATCATCAAGCCCGGCGTGGACGGCTTCCGGTCCCAGGCCCTCAACGAGCACATCAGCCTGCAGACCGCCCGACGGACCGGCCTCTCAGCTGCGAAGTCGAGCTTCGAGCGGTTCGGCTCCGAGTCGGCGCTCATCGTCGAACGCTACGACCGGCGCCGCGACCGGGACGGTCACCTCGTCCGACTCCACCAGGAGGACATGTGCCAGGCCACCGGCACCTACCCGGGCGACAAGTACGAGTCTGGCGGCGGCCCGCGGGCGGTGCGGATCGTCGACCTGCTGCGGGCCAGCAGCACACGCTCCGACCGGCAGCACAACCTGGACGCCTTTGTCGACGCGCTGGCCTTCAACGTCCTGATCCAGGCCCCCGACGCCCACGCGAAGAACTACTCGGTCCTGTTGCTCGAGACCATCGTGCGGCTCGCTCCGCTCTATGACGTCGCGTCCGGCCTGCCGTACGACTCCACGAACCAGACCGGCCTGCGCACGTCAGCCATGGCGATCGGCGGCCGGCGTCGCTTCGACCAGATCGACCTCGACCGGTGGCGTCGGTTCGCACGCGAGGCCGACCTCGAGCCGGACGCCGTCACCGCCAGGGTGGTCAGCCTCGCCGAGCGCATCCCGGACGCCATGACGGACGCGTTCGCTGCCGAGGCCGAGCACGGCGACCTCGAAGTCGGCGACCTGCGCTCGCGCATGCTCGACCCGGTCGCGCAATCCTGCCAGCTCGTGGGGTCGCAGTCGGTCCGTCGGTCCGGGTCCGCCACGAGCGCCAGAAGGCAGCTGCGCCAAGCGTGAGCCCGGGCTCCGAGGTCCCGCGCTGGGTCGCCGGTGCACCTCCGGCTCAGCCTCCAGCTCCGCGACTCGCCGTCGACGCCCGCGCCTCAGGGGCCAGCGGCGGGGGTCTGGGCCTCGGTCCAGGCGGAGGTCGCCCAGGTGGACGACGAGCCGACGAAGCGTGCGCGCACCGCTGAGCTGGCGGCGAGCGCCGGGGACGGTGTGCACGTCGCGATGCCCGTCGTCGTCGAGACCGGGCGGGCGGTGCAGCCCGCGATGTCCGTCCACGTCCCGGTGATGCGCACCTGGAACGACACGGTGCCCGCGGGGTTGCCCGACGCGGTCGTCGTGACCGTGGCGGTCAGCACCGTGGCGGTCGCGGTGAGCTCGACCGCGGTCGGCAGCACGATCGTCACGGCGGGCACGGTCACGTTGCTCGACGCCGCGTAGAGACCCGAGCCGGCGTACCGCACGCGCAGGGACGCGGCGCCGCCCGGCCAGCCGGCGGTGCTCGCGGACAGCGTCACGGTGCCGGCGTTCGCACCGCCCGTCGCCAGCGTGCCCGTGTCGATCTGCGTCCACGTCCCGCCGACGTTGCGTTCGAGCACGGCCTGCCCGGCGGTCACCGCCGTGGCGCCTGCCGTCACGCGCACGGCGACCGCCACGTCGTCACCCAGGTCGACGGTCGCGGGCGAGCTGGTGACCGCGATCGTCGTCGCGACGGGTTCGACGGTGATGG
This sequence comes from Cellulomonas gelida, assembly GCF_006538725.1. Taxonomy (GTDB): domain Bacteria; phylum Actinomycetota; class Actinomycetes; order Actinomycetales; family Cellulomonadaceae; genus Cellulomonas; species Cellulomonas gelida. The sequence goes on along the minus strand of NZ_BJLQ01000025.1, from coordinate 39,444 downwards.
TGACGAGCTGGAAGGTCGCGCCTGCGGCGATCGTCGTCGGGCTGACGGTCAGGCCCCAGCCGCCCGTGACGCTCGCGGTCACGCTCGCGCCCGTGTTCGGCAGCCACAGGACGGTGTCGCTGCCGCCGACCGCCAGCGTGACGTCGCGCGGGTCCCCGTCCGACGTGGGGCTCACGGTGGCCGCGACGGTCCCGGGTGCGCCGGTCACCGCCGACGTCGCGCGCAGGCGGACCTGCGTCTCGGCGACGGTGAACGTGGCCGTCGCGTCCGCGTTGCTGATCGTCACGTCCTGCGTCCAGACGCCGAGGTGCCCGGACGGCCCGGACAGCGCGACGGTCCACGTCCCCGCAGGGAGCTGCGAGAACGTCGTCGTGAAGCGGTTGGTGCCTGACCTGACGACGGGCTGGGCCGCGCGTGTCGTCGTCCCGCTCGTGACGTTGACGAGCGCACCCGTCAGGTCCGACGACGAGTTGACGGTCACCGCGAGCGAGAACGTGCGGACCGTGAGGATGAGGTCGACGACGAGCCCGTCGCCGGGTTGCAGGACGACGACCCGGCTGGCCGACAACCCGTCGTCGGACACGCTCAGCGTGTACGAGCCGGCCGGGACCGTCGGGAAGCGGTACCGGCCGTCCGTCCCGGTGGTCGCGGTGCGCGAGGCTGCCCCCGGGTCGGCCGGGTCCAGCGTGACGTCGACACCGGAGACGTTCGTCATGCTGCCGTCCGCCTGCTGCAGCTGCACGATGCCCTGGATCGAGCCGTTGGGCGCCGTGACCGGCACGGTCATCGAGCGGATCTCCCCGGCGGCGATCGTCACCGGCATCGACAGCGGCGAGAAGCCGTCGCCCGAGATCGTCAGCGTGTACGTGAGCGGCTTGAGGTCACGGAAGACGTACGTGCCCGCTGCGGTGTCCACGCACGGCCCGGGGTCGGTGACCGGTCCCGCGCACGTCGGCGGGATCGCCGCCGGCGGCGGGACGCTGCCGTCGTTGTACGTGAGCCGGACCGTCAGGCCCGCCGCGGGAGCACCCTGGTTGGTCGCGAACAACGTCAGCGACGCGGGCTCGGGGTCGAGCATGAGGTTCTGACCCGTGACCGGCACGGAGGACGGGACGCCGACCGTGATCGTGTCGGTGTCGTCGGCCGGCGACCGGTATCCCGCGGCGCTCGCGGTGAGCTGCCAGCTGCCGAAGGCGAGGCCGGCGGTCTCCACCGAGCCCGTCAAGGAGTAGGTGCCGTTGGTCGCGGTCGTCGTCGACAACCGCACGTCGGACGGCCCGCGGCCCTCGACGAGCGCGCCGCTCACGTCCTGCACGAGCATCGGCGTGATCTGCGACTTCACCGTGCCCTCGATCGTGCCGAGCCGGACGAGCGAGATGAGCCACGGCGGCTCGATCCCTTGCCCGGCGGTCACCACGACCGTCCCGGTGTACCGCGCGAAGCCGGCGGCCCGGACCTCGACGGGGTAGGAGCCCGGCGCGAACTGACCGAAGTCGACGAACTCGTCGCCCGGCAGGGCGGTCCGCCGCTCCGACGTGCCGTTGCGCGTCACCGTGATCACGGTCCCGAAGACGTCCTCGTGCGTGTCGGCCGACTCGACCGCGATGCGCAGCAGGCCGAACTTGCGCAGCGTGACGGTCAACGCGGGCGCGGGCTGGTTGGGCAGGACGTCGAGCGTCACGGGAGGCAGCGACAGGTAGCCGGCGAGGGACGCCTCCACCTTGTACAGACCCGGGCGGATCAGGCCGCTGCCCACGGGCTGCTGCGAGTCGTTCCACGTGAGCGTGCCGTCGCTCGCCGCGGTGATCGAGATCTGGCCGACCCCGGGCGGCGCCGCGGTCACCGAGAACTCGACGTCGCCGTACTCCAGCGCGGGGTTGGTCGACCCCTCGAGCACCACGTTCCCGGTGAACGCCCGGCCGGTCGGGGTGAGGGTGATGGGCGCGGTCGTCGTGGTGTCGACGCCGTTCTGGGCGTACGGCTCGTAGCCGTCCGCCGTGACCCGCACGTCCATGCGGTTCTCGACGAGCGCGAGCGCGGTGACCTCCGGGTCGGTCGAGCAGCCGCTGGCCGCCGTGCAGACCGTGAAGCGCCCGGTCGACGTGGTCACTGCGACCGGCGTGCCGGTCGACTGCACAGGCGTCACGCCGCGGTAGCCGGTCACGCCGGAGACCGTGACGCGTGCGCCGCCGACGGGCGTCTCGCTGGTCCCGCCCAGCAGCGTCACGACCCGCATCGTGACGTCGCCCGTGGCCCGGGTGAGCACCACCTGCGTCTGGACCTCCTGGTTGAGGCCCACCTGCACGCCCGTGGCCTCGCCCGTCTGGCCGCTCACGGCCGTCGCGGTGACCGTGTACGTCCCGCGCGGCAGCCCGGAGATCCGGGCGACGCCGTCGACCGTGGTCGCCCCGCGGGTGGTGGTCCCGTCCTCGGCCGTCACGGTCGCGCCGTTCGCGGGCGAGATCGAGCCCGTGCCGTCGGTCGAGTAGACGGACACGAAGAGCACGCCGAGCCGGTCGAGCAACCAGTCCACGCGCTTGACGTCGCCGGGCGTCAGCGTCACCGACACGGGGTCGGGTCGGACGTAGTCCGCGCTCGCGGGCGGGATCACGTGGACCGTGTAGCCGCCCTTGCTCAGCCGGTCGATCTGGTACGAGCCGTTGAGGCCGATGAACGCGCACGCACCCGCCGTGCTCTCGCACGTGTCGTCCACCTGGCGGCACGGGTCGGCGCCCGGCGCGGGCTCGCCCGCGGGCACCGCGACGACGCACGTGGTGGTCGGCACCACGCCGATGCGCGCCGAGACCGACCCGACGATCGACGGAGACGGGTACATCGCGACGGTCGCGGCCTCGACCACCTGGCCCATCGGCACGGTCACGTCCACGGTCGCGGGCTCGTAGCCGGGCGCCGAGAGGGTCAGGCGGTACAGCCCCGGGTACAGGCCGCGCTCACCGGAGGCGGGCAGCTCGTACGGGCGGTCCGGCTGGGAGCGCACCGTGACGGTCCGCGCGGGCTCGCCCGGCGCTCGGACCACCGTCGAGACCGTGAGCTCGCACTTCTCCCCCGGGAGCAGGTGGGGGCAGGTGATCCGTGCCCCGGTCCCCGCGTCCGTCGCGCGTCCGACGATGGTGGACGTCGCCTCGAGCCCGTCGCCCTCGAGCGTGCGCAGCACGAGCTCGGCCGTCGCGGGCCGTGACCCGACGACCGTGACCTGCGCGGACGCGGGCTCGTGACCGAACGCCTCCGCGACGAGCGTGTACTCGCCCGCGGGGATCCCGTCGAACCGGTACGTGCCCGTCGCGTCCGACGACGACATCGTCTTGAACGTCCCCGCGGTGCCGGTCAGCGTCAGCCCGGCCGCTGCGACCCCCGCCCCCGTCTCGTCCCGCGCGGTGCCGTTGACGGTGCCGCCGATCGACGCGAGCGTCACCGGGAGCTCGTCGAGACCACCGGCGGTGAGGTCCACGCGGCGGGTCTGCGTCGAGTAGCCGTCCGCCTCGAACGTCAGCGTGTAGCGGCCCGGGACGGGCAGCCCAGGCAGGACGAACGTGCCGCGGCGATCGCCCGTCACGGTCGTCGCCGAGCGCTCCACGTCACCCGCGCGCGCCGTGACCCGCACCCCGCCGAGCCCGCCCTGGCCGCCCCGGGCGTCGCGCCCCGAGACGAGCCCGGCGAGCGTGGCCACACCCGCGCGCAGCGTCAGGTTCACCGTCCGCGACCCCGCCGCCGGCAGCGTCGCGAGCGCCGACTGCGCGCCCAGCGTGTCCGAGGACGCCGTGACCAGGTACGTGCTGGGCGTCGACAGCCCGTCGACCTCCCAGCGACCCACGCTGCCCGACGTCGCGGTGCGTGTCGTCACGGTCGTCGTGCCGTCCGAGATCGTCAGCACCACCCCGCCCGCCGGGCCCGACGGCCCCGTGACGACGCCTGCGAGGCGACCGCGGCCGGGCGTGAGCGCGAGCTCGAGCGGGGCCGCGGCGGCCTCCGCGCCCGTGACCCAGAAGCGCTGCGTCTCGTAGCCCGCCTTGGCGAACGTGAGCAGGTAGCGGCCCGTGGCGGACAGCCCGGCGAACGCCCACGCGCCGTCGGCTCCCGTCGTCGTCGTCCGGCGCTGGCTCGCGACGTCCGCGCGCTCGACGGGCAGCGCCAGGCCGGAGATCTTGCCGATCGGGGCCTGCGACTCGTCCGCGGGCGCGGCGACGACCGCACGGGCGGCGGCCGCGTCCACCTGGACGTAGCCGGCCTGCCGGATCACGGCTCCCGCGCCCGCGGCCGACGAGCCCGTCGCCGTCCCGTCCGCGGCAGTCCCGTCCGAGGCAGTCCCGTCCGAGGCAGTCCCGTCCGAAGTGGTCCCGTCCGACGAGCCCGCCTGCTCCGACGCTGCGGGCAGCGCCCCGGCCGGCACCACCTGGACCGTGACCGCCGACGGGTCGCTCGACGTCACGACACCCGAGACCCGCACACCCTCGTCGGCCTCACCCGGTCCCGTACCGCCGCCGGCCCCGCCACCCGAACCGTCGCCGGAGCCGCCGCCCGAACCGCCGCCGCCCGTGCCCGGTGCCGCGCCGCCGCCGGCGGAGCCGTCCGTCGTGCTGCCCGGCCGGGGCGTCGCGCTGTTCCCGGCCTGCTCGTCGACGCTGCGGCCGGACCCGGAGAACTGGTCGGACAACCACGGCAGTGCGGCCAGCACCATCCCGACCCACAGCACGGCGACGCCCAGCACCGCGGTGGCGCGCAGCGCCGATCCCGGCAGCAACGGGCGGGCCGTGAACGCGGCGTCGAACCGCTGCGGCGCGCGGTCGCCCGTGGCCGTGACGTGGAACGCCGCGCGGCGCTTGGTGCCGAACACCTGCGCGCGCCTGACGCCGGCGCGCGCGCCGATGCGCACGCTGGAGTGCGGCGCGACCTCGAGCGCACGCGCGTCGAGGTGCACGAACCCGCCGGTGGCCGCGTCCGCACGCGCGTCGAGCTCGACGCGCGCCGAGCGGTCGCCGGTGTTCGCCAGGACCACCTGGACGCGCTTCGAGCGCACGCCCGTGGAGTCCGCGGGCTCGACGGACAGCAGCAGCCCGCTGACGCCGTCCACGCGCAGCGACCCGTCGGCCAGGGTGGTCGCCCGCTCCTGCGGCGCCGGCGGCGTCGCGTGCGACTCGACGGCGACGACGAACGGGTAGTCGCCCGGCGCGGCGCCCACAGGCGGCAGCAGCGCGAGCTCGACCGTGACGGTGGCGTCCGGCACGACGCCGGGCACGCTCACGGGTGCGGGCAGCCAGCCGCCCTCGAGCCCGACGACCGAGACCACCAGGTCGCGCGTGCTCGTCGTGACGTTGCGGGCGTGGACGCGCAGGAACGCCGCTGCACCGGGGGTCGCGTGCGCCCCGGGCTCGACGAGCACGGACGTCGCGACGCGTGCGGGACGCGGTGACCTCGCCATGCGCTGCTCCTCGTGCTCGTCGTGGATGTCCGGGTGGGGTGCGGGTCGTGCGGGTCAGGTGCTGCGGATCACGATGTTCACGACAGGCTGCTCGCTGGGCCCGAGCGTCAGCGGCGCCGACGTCGCCAGGACGCTGCCGTCCGTGGTCACGCGCACCTCGATGAGGTAGTTCTCGGGCGCGTCGACGTCGTCGAAGTCGTAGCGGCCCTTGTCGTCGGTCGTCGTCGTGGCCACGGGACCCGCGGCCGTGCCGTACTCCGACGCGCGGTACAGCAGCACCGCGAGCCCGTCGCCCACGGCACCGCCCGCGTACGTGACCTTGCCCTGGATGCGTGCGGGCGCGACGAGCGTGGGCGAGACCGGCTCGCGCTGCGCGGCGGCGAGCACGACGATCTCGGACGTGGCGCGCGTGCCCGCGCGCGAGAACGTCACCGTGTACGTCCCGGGCTCGAGCCCGTCCACGACGTACGAGCCGACCTCGCCCGCGGGCGTCGAGGCGGTGTAGACCACGCGCTGCTCGCTGCCCGAGCTCACCGTCACCCGGACGTTGCCCACGGGCTCCGGGTCCGCGTCCTGCACCGGCGGCTGCAGGACGACGCCGTAGATGCTCGCCGTCGCGGGCCGCATCGTGACGTCCACCGACGTCGCCGACGACGCACCCGCGGTCACGTTGCCGAACGCGTCGATGCTCACCGACAGCACCTGCGACTCCAGGTCACCGCGCGAGAACGTCACGGTGTACGTGCTCGGGACGCGCAGCCCGCTCAGGCTCCACCGACCCACGGGGTCGGTCGACTGCGTGACCGTCTGCAGCGTGAGCGCGCCGTCGGTGACGGTGACGTCGACGCCGTCGGCCTTGCCGCCCGCGACCGACACGAGCCCGCCGAGCGTCGCCTCGTCGCGGCCCAGCACGACCGCGACGCCCGTGAGCGCCTGCGCCTGCGTGAGGGTCAGGTTCAAGGTCGCGGGTGCGTAGCCGTCGGCCGAGACGACGACCGTGTACGCGGCGGGGGTCGGCAGGCCGCGCAGGACGAACGAGCCGACCTCGTCCTGCGTGAGCGAGACCGTCTCGACGACGACCTGCCCGCTGGTCGCGGTCACGGTGGCGCCCGCGACCGGGCCCGAGAAGCCCGTGACGGACCCGGCGATCGACCCGTCGCCCTGCACGAGCGCGAGCCGCACGCCCGTGCGGTCCTCACCGGCCGCGACGTCGACGCGCTGCACCGACGACACGAACCCGTCCTTCGCGACCACCAGGTCGTACACGCCCGGCGACGGCAGGTCGGCGATCTCGAACGTGCCCTCCGCCCCGACCGGGACGGTCCGCACCACGGCGCCCGACGTCGGGACCGCCGGCGCCTCGCCCTGCTCGGGGGGCGTGCCCGCGAGCGGCCCGGTGTCGAGCGGCAGCTCGACCGTGAGGATCGCCCCCGCGACGTCGGTCCCGGTCACCGTCCCCGCGAGCGTCGCCGGGACACCGCCGACCAGCACGGTCAGGTCCGTCACGGACTGCCCGGTCTGCACGGGCACGGGTTGCGCGTCGCCCTGGGTGGGCGCGGCCGGGTACCAGGTCTCGTCGAAGCCCGCGCCCCGCACGCGCAGCGTGTACTCGCCCGCGGGGAGCTGCGCGAGCACGAACGTGCCGTCGTCGGTGGTCGCGGTCGTCAGGATCGGCTCGGCCGGGTCGTCGCCGAACGCCTCCACCGACACGTCGCCCACGCCCGCGCCCGTCGACAGGTCCGTGACGGATCCCGAGAGCGCGGACGTGCCCGTGGCCGCCTGCTGGTTGCGGGCCTGCGCGACCTGCAGCGCGAGGTCGCGGTCAGCTGCCGAGCGGCCGACGACCGAGCTGAGTGCGATCGTCACGACCACCGCGAACGTCGTGAGCGCGAGCAGCAGGCCGAGCAGCGCGAGCATGCCGCGCGCGAAGCGCGGCTTCTGCACGAACACCCCCGCCGCGGCGGGCGGCGCGTCCGCGGGCGGCGCGCTCGGCCCGTCGAACCGCAGCTCGAACGGCCGCATCCGCGGGTCGCCGACGAACGGGCGGCGCGCGCGGGCCTGCAGCGCGAGGGTCATGCTCTGGCCCGGCGGGATGCTGAAGCTCGGCGGCTGGAACGTGAAGGCCGTCGCCGCCTCCGGGTCGCGCGCGACGACGCGGCCCACCTGCTGCGTGTTGCCCTCGTTGTGCACCAGGACGGAGAACACCGCGGCCGCGCCGGCCGTGACGGTCGGCGGGTCGAGCTTGAGGCTCGTGCGCGGCGCGGGCGGCACGTCGAGCACGACGTCCTGGACGGCGATCGCGCCGTCGTCGGCCAGGTCCCGCACCTGCAGCGCCACGCGCCGCTCGCCCGCGGGGACGCCCTCGGGCAGCGTCAGGGTGACGACGACGGCCGACGTCTCGTCGGGGAACAGGCGCAGCTCGGGCTCGTCGAGCCGCACCCACGACGGGTCGGCGCCCAGCACGCGCACCGAGTAGCCCGCGATCAGGGCGGACGTGTTGGTGACGGTCGCGACGAAGGTCGCGGGCGCGCCCGGCTGCACGACGAGCCGGCGGGGGTCGATGTCGAGTCTCACGTCACCCACCCACCGGCAGGTCGCGCACGGTCGGCGTGCTGCCGCCGACGACGTCGACGACCGCCGTCGCGACCACCGCGTCGTCGACCACGACCGTCACGGTGTACGTGCCGGCGGGCAGGTCGGGCAGGACGTAGGTGCCCGAGCCGTGGTCGCCGTCCTGCGTGCTCGTCGTGGTGCGCACGACCGTGCCGTTCGTCGCGCGCACGGTCGCGTCGACCAGACCCTTGCCGCCCTGCGTGACCCGACCCGTGAGCGTGCCGAGCGCCGACGGCAGCGTGACCGCGACGGGCTGCGCGGGTCCGCTCGCCGGGATCGTCACGGGCACCGTCACCGGCTGGTACCCGTCCTTGACGAACGTGAGGGTGGTCGAGCCGCCCGTGCGCAGGCCCGTGAGCGTGAACGCCCCGACCGTCCCCGCGGTCAGCGTCGTGGTGCTCGCGCCGGACTCGGCACCGCCTGCCGAGACCGTGACGCCGCCGAGCCCGTTCCCCGCCGCGTCGACCACGCGCCCGGTGACCGTCCCGGTCCCGCCGCGCAGCGCGACCGACAGGTCGGCGCGCACCTCGCCCGGGCCGAGGGCGACGACCTCGGTCGTCGTGCCGAAGCCGTCCTTGCTGAACGTGAGCACGTAGGTGCCGGGCGTCGGCAGGTTCGGCAGGACGAAGCGGCCCACGGAGCCGACGGTCGGCGTGCCGACCACGAGCTCCTTGCCGTCGATCGTCGTGCTCACCTTGACGCCGCCGAGCGGGGTGGTGCCGTCCGTGACGACCCCGGCGATCGAGCCCGTGCCGGCGCCGAGACGCACGTCGAGCGCGAACCGCTCCTGGCCGCCGAGCACGCGCTCGGTGGTCGACGACGGCTGGTACCCCTCGGCCGCGAACGTGAGCTCGTAGGTGCCGGGCGCGGGCAGGTCGGCGAACGTGTACGCGCCGTCGGCGTCGGCCGTGGTCTGCCACTGCTGCGTCGGGTCGGCGCCGCTCCACGCGGGCCGCGCGGTCACGGTGACCTCGACGTCCTCCTCGTCGCCGACGACCACCTGCCCGGCGAGCGTCGCGGGGTGCCCGGTGACCGTCAGGTCCGTGCCCTCCTGGATCTTGCGGGCGACGGCGTCGACCTCCTGCGCGGACAGCTCGGAGACCGCCTGCGGGTACCAGACCTCGTCGTAGCCGTCCTCGACGATGCGCAGCAGGTACGCCCCGGGGAACAGGCCGGACATGGTGTAGGTGCCGTCCGCCTGCGTCGCCGCCGACGACACCTCGACGAGACCGTCGCGGCCCTCGCGCAGCGCGACGACCGTGACCCGGCCGACGCCCTGACCGTCCGCCGCGCTGACGACCGTGCCCGAGACGGTCGCACCGACACCCGCGGGCAGGGGGCCGACCTTCGCGAGCGAGCCGGACGGCGCCCCGCCGGCGTCGACGGACGCGCTGCCCTCGGCCTGGGTCGCGGCGAAGAACGACGCGGGCGCGACCTTCGTGTACGGGTCGGCGCCCAGCACCTGCTTCGTGCCGAGCAGGAAGGCCAGCGCCCACGCCGCGACGATCGCGAGCAGGATCAGCGCGGTCATCAGCCCGCGGCTGATCGTCGAGCGCTGCCGCAGCAGCAGCGAGATCGAGGACTCGACGTCCGTGGCCTCGGCGTGCACCTTGACCTGCCGGTCGCGGTCGCTGCCCAGCAGCTGGCGCGGGCCCTTGACCAGCACCGTCGCGGTCCCGACGCCGCCCGGTGGGACCGCGAGGGTCGAGGGCGTGATCGTCGTGCGGACCGTGCGGTCGCCGTCCTGCGGGCGCAGCGCGACGTCGAGAGGCACGTTGCCGTCGTTGCGGACCTCGAGGGTGAACGCCCCGCGCCCGCGCGTGCGCACGATCGTCGGGGTCGCGTCCAGGCGCAGCGCCGGGCGCGCCGGCACGACGAGGTCCACGTCGTGGTACGCCTCGCGTCCTCCCGGCGCCCGCCCGGCGACGACGAACGTCACGGGGTAGGTGCCCGCGGGGAACGTCGCGGGCAGGCCGACGGTCAGCGTGAGCGCGCCCACCGCGTCGGGGAACAGCGCGAGCGCCTCGGGCTCGGCCAGGAGGCTGGCCTCCGGGACGCCCAGCGCGTGCACCGACAGCGACTCGATGACCTCCGAGGTGTTGACCACCTCGAGCGGCACCACACCCGAGCCGCCCGGCACGACGTCGAGCCGGTCGACGGTGCTCGAGACCCTCATGGACGGGCGCCCAGCCGGGTCGTGACGGGTTCGACGGACGTGACCGCGGGCGGGGCGAGCTCCCACTGGTAGGCGTCGGCGGCGACGAGCGCCGTGAGCGTGAACGACGCCTTGATCTGCCCGCCGAGCGACGACCACAGCTCGCGCGGCCGGTTGAGCTCGTCGCTCGCGACCGCGAGCTGCACGGGCGACGACGGCGGGCGCAGCAGGTGCTCGGCGGGCAGCACCTGGTGCGCGAGCAGGCGCGTCAGGACGTCGCCGAGCAGGCTGTGCTCGTCGCGCGGAGAGCCGGCCCACGCGCTGACGAGGTAGCTGAGCTGGACCATCGGCAGCGGGAACCGGCGCTCGGTGCCGCGCTCGCCGGGCCGGTTCGCCGACGGCCGCGGCGGCTGCCCGCTCTTGGTGACCTGGTAGAGGAACAGGTTGACCGTGAGCCGGTTGACCTGCGCCGACCACGTGCCCGAGGGCGTGTCGAAGGAGATGTCCCCGGCCTCGACGGGCAGGGGAAGTACGGCGCGCAGGAGGCGTTCGAGCCCGTCGTCGATCGTGGGGATCAGCATGTGCGACTCCCCTCCGTGTGTGCGCGCCGGCGCCGACGTCGGGACCTGCGGTGCACACGCCGTGCGGGTGCACGCCCGGCCCGCGGCGGCGTCGGGCCCCCGCGCGCGCGACCGGCGCCTGGCAGAACCAGGACACCTGACGCTAGGAGCCGCCGGCGGGCACGGGCATCGGTAATCGCTACCGATGTTCGCCCGCACAGCCCGTCCGGTGTTCCGTCCGGCCTGGTCCGGCGGCATGATCGGCCCCGACGACCGACGACGGCAGCACCCGTGACCGCGTCGCGCAGCCCACCACCGCAGGAGAGCGATGACGACGACAGGAGCCCGCGTGCGGGCCGCCCTCCAGGTGGCCGTGCAGCGGCGGGCCGCCCTCGTCGCCGAGGGCGGGTCCGGCGGCCCGGGCCCCGCCGCGCTCGGCGCGCTGCTGGCCGACGCGCCGGGGTTCGCCGCGGCCGACGAGGCGCTCGAGGACGTCGCCGACCTGTTCGGGCTCGACGAGCAGGCGCGCGCGCTCCTGGCGGTCGCGCAGCTCGCCGAGCTGCACCCCAGCGCGCACCTGCTCACGGGCGTGCTGTCGGGCGACCCGGGCGCCGCGCGCCCCACCGTGGCCCTGGCGCTCGAGCTCACCGGGACGTCGGCGAGCGACCCCGGCGCCCACACGCGGCTGTCCGCCGCGGGCGTGCTGCGCCGCAGCGGCCTGCTCGCGCTCGACGGCGACGACCCGCTGCCCGCACGGCGCCTGCGCCTGCCCGAGCGCGTCGCCGCTCGCCTCCTGGGCGTCGCCGCGCCGCCCCCGCACGTCGCGCGCCTGCTGGTCCGGCCCGTGGCCGCCGACGCGCCCGGGACCGAGGCGATCGCCCACGCGCTGCGCGCGGGCGAGGCGCTCGTGTGGGTGCACGCGCCGCTCGGCACGGCCGGGACGTCGGCGGCGGTCGCCGCGTGCCGCGCCGCCGACGTCGACGTGCTCGTCGGCGACCTCGAGCTCCTGCCCGCGTCCCCGGCGGCACCGCTCGACCCGCCTGTGGTGCGGCAGGCCGTGCGCGACCTCGTGCTCGAGGCCGGGCTCGCCGGCGCGGTGCTCGTGCTCGCGGGCGCGCAGCTCGCCGGCGCGCACCTGGTGGAGCTCGACGCGGCGGTCGTGCCGGTCGTCGCCGTGGGGCGCGCGGCGTGGGACGCGCGCTGGGGGCTGCCGCTGCCCGCGACCGTGAGCGCGGGCCGCCTGACCACGCAGGGCCGCGCGGCGCAGTGGGACCGCCTGCTGGGCGAGGGCGTCGCGACGCGCGACGTGCTCTCGCTGCGCCTCGCGCCCGAGCAGATCGACACGGTCGCGCGCCGCGCGCTCGCCGACGCGCAGCTCGTCGGGCAGCACGTGCCGGACGCGAGCACGGTGCGCGCCGCGGCGCGGCGGCTCTCGACGAGCGGGTCGTCGCGCGCGTCGTCGGACGGCCCGGGCGCGACGCTCGACGACCTGGTCCTGCCGCCCCGGACCCGGCGCGAGGTCGAGCGGCTCGTCGGCTGGGTGCGTGACCGCGACGACGTGCTCGCGCTCGGCGCGCTGCACGGCAAGGGCGGCAAGGGCACCGGGATCTCGGCGCTGTTCTCGGGCAGCCCCGGCACGGGCAAGACGCTCGCCGCGCACGTCGTCGCCGACTCGCTCGGCGCGGACCTCTACCAGGTGGACCTGTCCGCGGTGGTCGACAAGTACATCGGGGAGACCGAGAAGAACCTCGAGCGCGTGTTCGCGCACGCGGAGTCGCTCGGTGCGGTGCTGTTCTTCGACGAGGCGGACTCGCTGTTCGGCTCGCGCTCGGCCGTGAACGACGCGCGTGACCGCTACGCCAACCAGGAGGTGTCCTACCTGCTGCAGCGCATGGAGTCGTCCGAGGGCGTGACGATCCTCGCGACGAACCTGCGCGGCAACCTCGACCCGGCCTTCGCGCGGCGCCTGCACTTCATGGTCCACTTCCCGGACCCCGACGAGACCACGCGTGAGCACCTGTGGCAGCACCACCTGGCCCAGCTCCCGACGACCGATCCCGACGACCCCGTGGACGTCGGCCTGCTCGCGCGCTCGCTCGAGCTCGCGGGCGGCGACATCCGCAACATCGTGCTGGCCGCCGCGTACGACGCGGTGGCCGAGCGCCGACCCGTGGGGATGCGGGACCTGCGCCTGGCCTCCGCGCGCGAGGTCGCCAAGCTGGGCCGCCGCATCAGCCACCCGGACTGGCCCGACGCCGACTGACGCACCCGTCCGGGTGAACCACCGCGCGCGAGCCCCGTTCGGGCCACGCAACTCGGTAGCGATTGCCGATGCCCGCGCTCGACCTGCCCACCAGGCTGGCCCCGGCAGGCGCGCGTCCCCCCGCGCGCCGCCACCGGATCTCCCCCGCCACGGCCACGTTCCCCCCGGAGGCCAGCATGAGCTCGCACCACGCCCGCGTCCCCGTCCCCGAGGCGCAGGAGCCGACGAGCGCGCCCGTCGACGCCCCGCTGCGGCGCACCGCCACGGCCGACGCCCTCGTCCCCGCGGCCGTGTCGGCCCCGGAGGCGGCCCCGGGCCCGGTCGGCGCGCTCACGGTCGGGCACGCCGCCGACCCCGCCGAGCACGCGGCCGACGCGCTCGCCGACGCCGCGCTGTCCCGGCTGCGCGCGTCGTCGTCCGACGAGGCCCACCGCCACGACCCCGGCTGCGGCCACCTGCGGCGCTCCGCGACACCGGCGTCGTCGGGCGCGTCCGCGTCCGCGACCATCGGCCACGAGGGCGGCGACCTGGATCCCACGGCGACCTCGCGCATCGAGTCGAAGCGCGGCGGCGGCGCCCCGCTGCCCGGCGGGGTCCGGCGGCGCATGGAGACGGCGTTCGGCACCGGGCTCGGGCACGTGCGCGTGCACGACGGCCCGGACGCGGCCGCGCTCTCGTCGTCCATCTCGGCGGACGCGTTCACCACCGGCTCGGACATCTTCTTCGGCGCAGGGCGCTTCGCGCCGGACTCCGCGGCGGGCGAGCGCATGCTCGCGCACGAGATCGCCCACGTGGTCACCGAGGGCGGGCCGGCCGTGCACCGGTGGCCGTGGAGCAAGAAGCTCACGCCGCAGGAGCAGGCCGACAAGGACCGCCTCAAGGCCGAGGAGAAGGCCAAGGCCGCGGCGGTCAAGAAGAGCAAGAACACCGAGAAGACCGAGAAGGCCCAGCTCGCGCAGTCGCGCACCGAGGGCGTGCAGGCACGCTCGGACAAGGAGCAGGAGATCTACGCGGGCGGTCGCGAGGCCGCCCAGGCGAAGGTCACCGACATGTACAAGCGCATGACCGAGGCCCGCGAGCGCGAGTTCGCGGTGTTCGAGGAGATGCAGCAGAACAACGTCGGCGGGACCGACGAGCAGCGCGCCACGCTCGTCTACCAGCAGGTCTGGTACGTCGAGTACCCCGACCTGACGAAGTACCGCCCGGCGCGGGAGACGCCCGCCGAGGTGCTGGTCGCGCAGGTCCGCCAGTCGCGCGGCATGGCCCAGGCGGGGGTGACCGCGGCCGAGCGCGACGCGCAGGTCACCCAGGAGCGCCTGCTCCCCGCGAAGGTCGAGACGCTGTACGACCGCATGGTCGTCGTGCGGGACGAGCTGCTCGCGGCGGACCCGGACGCGAGCGAGTTCCTCGTCATGGAGGAGGCACGCGAGCGGGTGCTCGCGGGTCTGGACCCGAAGGCGCTCGCCGAGCTCCCGCCCAAGGACGGCCCGCTCGACCAGGCCGCGTGGATGGCCGCCGGCAAGCGCGGCGCCGCCCGCAAGCGGCAGGCGGAGCGCAACGCCGAGAACGTCAAGGCGAACCTCATGCTGCTCGACCCCGCGCAGCGCCTGACCCCGCAGACCGAGTCCGCGCCGATCGGGCAGGCCGTCGGCGAGAAGCTCGAGGTCGTCGGGAAGTACGGCGGCCTGGGCATGACCGGGCTCGACAAGGTCGGCGGTGGGATCGCCGGCAAGGTGGGCGGCAAGCAGGACGAGGAGCTGCGCAAGCACCTGCCGAAGGACGACGACCCCGAGTCGCCCGTCCCGTCGTTCCTCGACCCGCTGGGCGTCGGCGACGCCTACACGAGCGGCGCCAAGGCCGCCAAGATGAAGAAGGCCGGCGAGCGCGACGAGGTCGACAAGAACCTCCCGACGTCGGAGGCGACCAAGGCGGCGGCGGGCATCGGCAACATCACCTCGATCCTGACGTCGCTGTTCGGTGCCGTGCAGTCGGCACTCGGCATGGCCCAGCAGATCGAGGCGTCCTGGTCCACGAAGGACCCGTACGAGGGCCTCAAGGCCGCCAAGTCGGGCAGCGCGATGCTGACCGGCCTGGTCAACGCCTCCAAGGAGGCCGCGAACCTCGCCAAGACCATCGACTCGAGTGTCGCGAGCGGGGTCAAGTCGGTGGTCCCCGGGCTGGACATCGCCACGTCCGCGCTCGCGATGGTCAGCGGCGTCACCGACGTCGCGACGTCCGGGATGCGGCAGCGCGAGACGGACAACGCGATGTTCGAGGCGCGCGCGGGCTCGACCGACAAGGTCAACGTCATGGTCTACCCGCTCATGAAGGTCTCGCAGGTCTACACCAAGCAGCTCGAGCAGAGCTGCTGGACCCTCGGCGCCTCGATCCTGGACTTCTCGCTCTCGGTCGCGCAGGTGGCCAGCGCGGGCGGGTTCGGCATCCCCGCCGCGATCAAGGCGTCCGCGGCCGTGCTCGACAAGCTGCACTCGCTCGCGCACTACATCGCCGACAAGGTGCTCGCGACGCAGGCCAAGCGCGCGCAGAAGGAGTCCGCGGTGCTGCACCTCGAGGGCGCCGCCGAGGACGAGCTCAAGAAGCACCCGAAGATGGCGGTCGACGGCATCGTGATGCGCGCCGCGCAGGGCGACACGGTCGCTCTCGCGTTCCTCGCGAACTACCGGATCGACGGCAAGCCGATCACCCGCGACTACGTCGCCCAGATCAAGCCCAAGCCGCGCACGCCCGTCAACCCGAAGGCCCCCGAGGTGAGCGACCTCGCGTCCACGTCGAACGACGCGCTCCTGCTCAAGGTCCGCGAGACCGTGCTGGCCGGCATGGACGTCGAGGCGGACCCGCAGGGCGTGTTCGACGACCTCAAGGCCCAGCTCGACCAGGTCACCGGCAAGGGAGCGTCGCTGCGCGACGGGTGGCGCGAGGCGGGCGACCTGCGCACGCAGCGCAACGAGCTGGCGGGTCAGGGCAAGCTCGGCGCCAACACCAAGGGTGACCGCGGGATCTTCTGGCAGCTGCGCATGACGCTGAGCACCGAGAAGCGGGGCATGCTCAAGGGCCGTACCGAGGCGTACACCGCGGGTGTCGAGGCGCTGCCCGCGGGCGTCGCGTGCGCCGTGGGACCGCACGAGCTCCCCGAGAACGCGACCGACGCGCAGTCGCAGGCGTTCCTGGCCCAGCTCACCGTCCAGGACCTCGAGGCCGAGCTCGGCCGCACACCGCGTCGCAACTCCCCGGGTTGGATCGCCTTCCTGCGCGACGCGCTCAAGGAGAAGAAGACCGCGGGCGCGACCCCGACGACGCCCGCCCCCGTCATGGCGCCGGCGGGCCAGCCGTGAGCCTGACCGACGACGACCTGTTCTACGCGCGGGTCGTCGCCGCGTTCGTCGACGCGGGCCGCACCGCGACGCCTGACGCCGCGTCGCGCACCCTCGACGTCGCCTCGGACCTGCCGGGGGGCCGCGTGCTGGCGGTCGTGCGCCCCGCGGCGCGCTCCGTCACGCTCTACGCCGTCTGGCCGACGATCGTCCCCGCCGACGCCGTGCCTGCGGTCACCGAGCTCGTCGTGCGCGCCAACGCCGACCTGTTCGTCGCCACTCTCGAGCTCGACCTGCCCCGCGCCACCGTCGCGGCCCGGGCCGCCGTCGCGCTCGGCGAGCTGGACCCGCCCGACGACGCCCTGGGCCATCTGCTGGTCACCGCCCTCGCCGAGACCGAGCAGGCGCTCACGGAGTACGCCCCGGCGCTCGAGGCGGTCCTGGCCGGGACTCCGCCGGCCGTCGCGGCCGCCGCGGCGTACCGTTCCGCCCTCGACGTGGAGGAGCAGCCGCACGCGTGACCCTGCGCCCCGTGCCCGCCCGGGCCGGGGAGGCACTGGTGCACGCCAGGCCCGATCGTGGCTGAGGACGCCCGGGTGCGGCCGGTCTCGCGACGTCCCAGGATGGGTCGAGGCCGACGACGGGGAGAGCGCGATGGGTGACGTGGACGAGATGCTGCACCGGTCGGGGCGGACCGCGCGGGCCGCGGTGGGTCGGCTCGAGGACTCGACTGCCCTGGACGGACCTGCGGAGGTGGTGCGGCGCGTCGCGCAGGCCGTGCTGCGGCCCCGCACCGTCTCAGCCGTGCTGCGGGGCGTCCCGGCGGGGCATGCCGCCCACCCGCCGCTCACCGACGTCCCGATCGGGCTGTGGTTCTCGGCGAGCGCGCTCGACCTGCTGGCGCCCGTCACGGGACGCCGCGCGGCCGACCGACTCGTCGGCCTCGGCGTCCTGGCGGCCGCGCCGACCGCGCTGAGCGGCTTGGCCGACTGGGAGACGAGCGAGCGCAGGGACCCCGCCGTGCGGCGGGTCGGCGTGGTGCACGGCGTCGCCAACCTGGCGGCGCTCGGGCTCTACACGACGTCGTGGGTGCTGCGCCGCCGCGGTCACCGCGCGGCGGGCGTGCTCGTCGGGCTGGCGGGCGGCACGTTCCTCGGCGTGGGCGGGTACCTGGGCGGGCACCTCGCGCTGGTCCGGCACGCGCCGCACCACGACCCGCTCGCCACGACGACCGTCGAACGGGTCGCGACCGGGGTGCGGCGCACGACGACCCGCGGACCGGCCACGGACGCCTTCGAGGGCGTGCCGCTGGACGAGACCAAGCGCAGCACGACGGACCACGGCGAGATCCGCACCTGGATCGAGGCGCAGGGTGGCCGCCCCGCGCTCATCCCGCCGCTCGGCCCGCACGAGGTGCCGGTCCCCGCAGCGATCTTCCCGAGCGGGCCCAGCGGCAGCGGCGCCGTGCCCGCCACGTGGCAGGAGTGGTTCGACGCGTTCGACCGGGGCGGCCTCGCGTTCGTCCGGCCCGCGCAGCTCACCCAGGCGCCGCCGTTCTTCGAGCTCGCGCAGGCCTGAGCCCGCCCAGGCTAGGGGGCGTCCCGCAGCCTGTTGACCGGGATGCCGAGGATCTTGGGCTCGGGGACGTCGAGGTGGTCCAGGCCGTCCGGCACGGGCGGGATCTCGTCGGGCACCCGGCCCACCCAGATGCGCCACAGCACGCCGTGCTTGTCGTCGCCGGCCCGCGGCGGCTCGTGCACCACGGGGAACACGGACCCGTCCACGACCGTGACCTCACGCGCGCCCGCGGGTGGCAGCTGCCCCGCCAGGGCGTCGACCTCGTCGGCCGGGACGAAGCCGACGATCGCGTTGCGCCACACGACTGCGAGGTTCTCGCCGCGGCCGCGCACGATCTCCAGCTCGGCCTGCACGGGCACCCCGCGCGCGCGGTCCGTGCCCAGCGCCTGGATGATCGCGCGCTGCAGCGCGGGGGCCTCCGCCGCGTGGAAGCCGCCGGTGAGCATGAGCGGCACGCGCTCTCGTCGTCGCCAGAACGTCACGGGCTCCAGCCTGCCACCTCGGTGGCCCGGGGCCCCACGCGGCACTGCTGCGCGCGGGGTCAGCCCTCGAGCGTGCGCATCGAGCCCGGGTTCAGGATCTGGATGACACCGCCGTACGCACACATGCACTGCGCACCGAGGGTCAGCGCAGGGCGGCCGCCGATCACGGTCTGCGTCGCGCCGTTGACCCAGGGCGTCGTCGCCGGGATGCACGGCATGGGCGTCAGGACGCCGAGTGCGGCGGCGGTCGCGGCCGCGACCGTCGGGTTGGCCAGGGACGTGCACATGCCGAACGGCGGGACGTTGACCATGGGCGCGCTGTCCGTGATCGTCGCCGCGGGCTTGCCCTCGATCAGGACGCCGCTGGTCGGCAGGACGTTCAGCGACGCGGGCGCCAGGCCGAACGAGCACATCGTCAGGGCCGTGGAGGTCGCTGCGGGCTTGCTCATCGTCGTGCCCCTCTCGTCGGCCCCATCGCGAGGCTCACCACCCCGTGCCCGCCACGGACCGGGTGAGCTGCTCGCCCGTCGTCGTGACGAAGCACAGCGTGGTGCGGTCCGCATCCTGCTCCCAGCCGCGCGCCGACGGCAGCAGGTAGGTGAACCACAGCCGCGAGTCGCGGTAGTCGACGCCCACGTAGTCCTCGAACTCCTGCGCGCACGCGCCCTGGGCGAACGCCGTGAGGGCCTCGACGCCGGGGAACGACGCGGCGCCGGACGCCTTGGCCGTCGCGGCCGTGTCCTCGTAGTCGACGAGCGCGTACGCCTCCTGCTCGTGGGGGTCCGTGCACGGGACCTGCGCGAGCTCGGTCAGCTCGACCGTGATGTCCTTGGGCGCCCGGAAGCACTCGCCGACCTTCACGTCGAACACCGAGCGACCCTCGGTGTCGTCGCCGCGGTCGAAGAACGAGCACCCCGCGCAGACGGCGACGACGAGCACGCCCACCGTGGCGCGCACCAGCGCGCGCGGCGTCGAGCGTCCGACGTGCACCGAGCGACCTCCCGACGACGAGCGTGCGCCGACCGCCGGCGCGCGGTCAGCCTAGTTCGGCGACCGCGCACCTCCATCCGTAGTCGTTGCGCAATCCGTCCCTCGCGCGCGCGTCCGGACGTCCGTGGTTCGCGCTCCCGCGCCCGTGGTGGCGGGCCGTGCGAGGATCGGCGCATGACGAGCCAGACGACCGCTGACGCCTCCGCGGCCGACGCCGAGCCGACCTCGACGGCCGCCGCCGCCCCCGCCCCTGTGCCCGCCGTCACGCCCGCCAACGCGGGCGGCACGCGGCTGTGGGTCGAACGGACCGGCAAGCGTCGCTACGTGGGCCACAACTCGCGCGGAGCGACCGTCGAGATCGGCGACATCGCCTACGACGAGGCGTTCACGCCCGGCGAGCTCATGAAGGTCGCGCTCGCCGGCTGCTCGGGCCTGTCGTCGGACGCCGCGCTCGCGCGCCGCCTGGGCGACGACGTGCCGGTCACGATCGAGGTCGAGGGCCTGGCCGACGACGACGAGGACCGCTACCCCGCGCTGGCCGAGCGGCTCGTCGTCGACCTCTCGTCGCTCGCGCCGGACGCCCGCGAGCGCCTGCTCACCGTGGTGCACCGCGCGATCGACCAGCACTGCACGGTCGGGCGCACGCTCGAGGCGGGTGCGCAGGTCAGCCTGACGGTCGTCGGGGAGCGCTGAGCCGTGCCCCGGTTCGTCGAGGAGGCCATGGCGCGCGCGGTGTCGCTGCCGTCGTCCGCGGTGCACGCGCACGTCGCGAGCCTGCGTCGGCGCAACCCGGAGGCGTCACCCGAGCAGCTGGTGCGCCTCCTGGAGAAGGAGTTCCTGCTCGTCGTCGCGAGTGCGGGTGGCGCGGTCGGCGCGGCGGCTGCGGCACCGGCCGTCGGCACGGGCGTGGCGGTCGTGCTCACCGCGAGCGACGTCGCGACGTTCTTCAGCGCGTCGGCGGCGTACGTGCTCGCAGTTGCGTCCGTGCACGGGATCGAGGTCGAGGACGTCGAGCGGCGCCGCGCGCTGCTGCTCACCGCGATCCTCGGCGAGTCGGGCGCCAAGGCGCTCACGGACGTCACGGGCCTCGGCGCGACCAACGTCGCGCGGCTGCTGCTCACGCGCATGCCGATGGCGACGGTCAAGAAGGTCAACACCACGCTCACGCGGCGCATGCTGCGCAAGCAGCTCACCAAGCAGACCGGCCTGTTCTTCGGGCGGCTGCTGCCCTACGGCATCGGCGTGGTCGTCGGTGCGAGCGGTGGGCGCGCGCTCGGCCGCGAGGTCATCAGCGGCACGCGTCAGGCGTTCGGGCCCGCCCCGGCCACGTTCCGGGAGCCGATCGTCCTGCCGTCGGCCGAGGTCCACGACGAGCTCCCGGCCGGCCCACCCTCGGGTGCGTCCGCCGACGAGGGTGCACCCGAGCTCGAGGGCAAGCAGGGGCGGCGCCGCCAGCTGCCGCGGCTCGGCCGCCGCTGAGGCGTCCCTGCGACGACCGACCGGCCGCACCACCACGGTGGTACGGCCGGTCGATGAGCGCCGTGCTCCGGTCAGACCTGGTCGCCGATCGGGTCTGACGCGGTCAGCGTCGGCGACGCGGCGGTCACCAGCGGGCGTGGACGTGCGTGCGGACGCGCTCGTCGTAGATCGCCGCGAGCGCCGCCTGCGTCTCGTCGGACAGCGGCGCGAGGTCGGCCGCCGCGGCGTTGCCGCGCGCCTGCTCGGCGTTGCGCGCGCCGGGGATGACCACCGAGACGCCAGGCTGGTCGACGATCCACCGCAGCGCGAGCTGCGCGGTCGTCGCGCCCGCGGGCGTGTGCGCCGCGACCTCACGAGCCGCCGCGACGCCCACCTCGAACGGCACGCCCGAGAACGTCTCGCCCACGTCGAACGCCTCGCCGTTGCGGTTGAACGTCCGGTGGTCGGACGCGGCGAACGTCGTCGCCTCGTCGTACTTGCCCGAGAGCAGGCCCGAAGCCAGCGGGACGCGGGCGATGATCCCGACGCCCGCCGCGGCGGCCGCGGGAAGCACCTGCTCGAGCGGCTTGCGCCGGAACACGTTGAGGATGATCTGCACGCTCGCGACGTTCGGTCGCGCGATCGCGGTCAGCGCCTCGTCGACGGTCTCGACGGACACGCCGTACGCGGCGATCCGCCCCTCGTCGACCAGGGTGTCGAGCGCGTCCCACGTCGACTGGCGCGAGTACACCTCGGTGGGCGGGCAGTGCAGCTGGACCAGGTCGAGCGTGTCGACGCCGAGGTTCTCGCGCGAGCGGTCGTTCCAGGCGCGGAACGCGTCGAGCGTGTAGGCGTCGGCGACGTGCGGGTCGGCGCGGCGGCCCATCTTCGTCGCGACCGTGATCCCGGAGGCCGCGCCCCCGCGCGACGCGACGAACTTCCCGACGAGGCGCTCGGAGCGCCCGTCGCCGTACACGTCCGCGGTGTCGAGGAACGTGACCCCGGCGTCCACGGCCGCTCCCAGCACCTCCAGCGCGGTGTCCTCCTCGACATCGCCCCAGTCGGCCCCGAGCTGCCAGCACCCGAGCCCGATCACTCCGACGTCCCGACCTGTCCGTCCCAGCACGCGAGTCTCCATGCGAAAAGGCTATCGGGCTTTCGGGCCGGGCGGGCCGGACCCCCGCGTGGGACTCGACGACAACAGATCGTCGTTCAGGTGGGTCGTGACGCAACGGATCGCACCCAGGTGCGCAATCGTGCTTCATCGGTTGCGCACACGTGCAGCGCTTACCCTCGAAGCAGCCGCGCGCCCACCGGCGCGCCCGACCCTGCACGCGAGCCAGCCGCCTCGTCCGCCCACCGAGCTCGCCACCCCGAGACCACCCGAGGGAGTCCCATGACCGCCACCGCGCCCGGCCGCACCGACCGCCACTACCTGATGTGCGAGCCCGTCCACTACACGGTGTCGTACGAGATCAACCCCTGGATGGACGCGACGCGGTACACCGACGTGGAGCTCGCGCTGCGGCAGTGGCGCACGCTGCGGGACACCTACCTCGAGCTCGGGCACCGCGTCGAGACGATCGAGCCGATCGCCGGGCTGCCGGACATGGTCTACGCCGCGAACGGCGCGACGGTCGTCGACGGCGTCGTCTACTCCGCGAAGTTCCGCCACCCCGAGCGTCAGCCCGAGGGCCCCGCGTACCAGAAGTGGTTCGCCGACCGCGGCTACGTCACGCACACCGCTGCGATGATCAACGAGGGCGAGGGCGACATCCTCGTCGTCGGGGACCTGATCCTCGCCGGCACGGGCTTCCGCACCGAGCGCGCGGCGCACGCCGAGGCGCAGGAGCTGTTCGGCCGGCCCGTCGTCAGCCTCGAGCTCGTCAACCCGAGCTACTACCACCTCGACACCGCGCTCGCGGTGATCTCGTCCGACCCCGCCTCGCCGCAGATCGCCTACTACCCGGCGGCCTTCAGCGCGGGCAGCCGGGCCGTCCTGAACCGCCTGTTCCCCGACGCGATCCTCGCGACCGACTCCGACGCCGTCGCGCTCGGGCTCAACGCCGTGTCGGACGGCGAGAACGTCGTCGTCGCCCCCGGCGCGCGCGACCTGGCCGCGGCGCTGCGCGAGCGCGGCTACACGCCCATCCCCGTGGACACGAGCGAGCTGCTCAAGGGCGGCGGCGGCGCCAAGTGCTGCACGCTCGAGATCCGCGCCTGACGCCTCGCGCACGCCCGCTCCCCCGCACGGCTGGAGGCCCGCCATGACGACCCCGACGATCGCGGGCACGCGGCTCGCGCAGAACTACTCCCCGCTGCCCGTCACGCTCGTCTCGGGTGAGGGCTCGTGGGTCACCGACGACGAGGGTCGCCGGTACCTGGACCTGCTCGCGGGCTACTCCGCGCTCAACTTCGGCCACCGGCACCCGGCGCTCGTCGCCGCGGCGCACGCCCAGCTCGACCGGCTGACGCTCACGAGCCGCGCGTTCGACCACGCGCTGCTCGAGCCGTTCGCGCGGGCCCTGGCCGGGCTCGTCGGCCCGCTGCTCGTCGGCGACCCGCTCGTGCTGCCCATGAACACGGGCGCGGAGGCCGTCGAGACCGCGATCAAGGCCGCGCGCAAGTGGGGCTACGAGAAGCGCGGCGTGCCCGCGGACCGCGCGACCATCGTCGTCGCGCACGGCAACTTCCACGGGCGGACCACGACGATCGTGTCGTTCTCCGACGACCCCGACGCGCGCGACGGGTTCGGGCCGTTCACGCCCGGCTTCCGTGCCGTCCCGTTCGGCGACGCCGCGGCGCTGCGCGCGGCGATCGACGAGACCGCGGTCGCGGTGCTGCTCGAACCGATCCAGGGTGAGCACGGCGTCGTCGTGCCGCCCGACGACTACCTGCCCGCCGTGCGCGCCGCGTGCGACGAGGCCGGCGTGCTGCTCGTCGCCGACGAGATCCAGTCCGGGCTCGGCCGCACGGGCCACACGCTCGCGTGCGAGGCGTGGGGCGTGCGCCCGGACCTCGTGACGCTCGGCAAGGCGCTCGGCGGCGGGATCCTGCCCGTCTCGGCCGTCGTCGGGCGGTCCGACGTGCTGGGCGTGCTCACCCCCGGCACGCACGGCTCGACGTTCGGCGGCAACCCGCTGGCGTGCGCGGTCGCGCTCGCCGTGATCGACCTGCTCACGCCCGGCGACCTGCAGGCGGCCGCGCGCGTGCGCGGCGAGCAGCTCGGCGCGGGGCTCGCGGGGCTCGTCGAGAACGGCGTGCTGTCCGGCGTGCGGCGGGCCGGGCTGTGGGCCGGGCTCGACGTGCGCCACGGCAGCGGTCGGGCCGCGTGCGAGGCGCTGCTCGCGCACGGCGTGCTCGCCAAGGACACGCACGGCCGCACGCTGCGCCTCGCGCCACCGCTGACGATCACGTCCGACGAGCTCGCCGAGGCCTTGGCCCGGACGACGGCCGCACTGACGCGCGTGTAGGCCGGCCTCAGCGGAAGAGGACCGCGCCGAACAGCCAGCCGCTCTGCGTCGCGGCGCCCACGGACATCGTGGTGACGTCGGTGCGGCGCATCTGCGCGTCGTGGCCCGGCGAGTGCGACCACGCCTGCACCAGGTGCACCGGCCTGGACGAGCCCGCGCACCCGACGATGTTGTCGCCACCCGAGTGCCAGATCCCGCCTGCGGTGCCCATGCGGATCGCGTGCGCGGTCAGCGACCCGGAGCGCGAGACCGTGAGCGTCGGGAGCCCGAGCGACGCGCGGTAGGAGTTGATCGCGGCGCCCAGCGACGACGCGCTGGCCTCACCCGCGCCCGCGCCGCCCGTGTCACCGCACCGCAGCCCGCCCGCGGGGATGCGCGGCGCCGGGGCGCTGCCGCCCCCGCCACGCGTCGGCGTCTGCGGCACCCGCACGGTCTGCCGCGCGCGCTCCGCGGCCGCCTTGCGGGCCTCCTCGGCCGTGACCCACGCCGCCTCGGCGTCCGTGGCCGCCTTCTGCGGTCCGGCCAGACCCGCGGCCGCCGCACGCAGCTCGGCGAGGGACGCGTGCGCATCCGCGGCCGTCGCGCGGGCGCCGTCGATCGCCGCCTGCAGCGCGGCGCGCGGCTCGTCGCCCGCGTGCGTCGTCGCGCCCAGCGTCGTCGTCGCCGCGTCCGCCGCCTTCTCGACCGCGGTCACCTGGGCCGCGCGCTCACCGACGAGCGTGGCGACCTCGACGCGAGCGCCCGACGACACGTCCGCCGACGCACCGGCCACCGCCTGGTCGACGCGGACGCGCGCCTCCTGCAGCGCGACCGCCTCCCGGTGCGCGCGGTCCTGGGCGACCCAGCCGCCCGTGGCCGTCGCCGCGAGCGCCGCGACCCCCGCGACCGCCACGACCCGCAGCGCGCGGCGCTGGGCCCGCGCGCGGCGCGTGAGGGGCGCCGGGGCAGGTGCGAACCGGTACGCCGCGGCGCGCGGTGCTCGGCCACCGGCGCGCCGGCCCTCGGGGTGCAGCCGTTCGGCCTGCTGGGGATCCGCGTGCCGGGACTCGACGGGCTGAGGCTCGGCAGGCTGAGGCTCGGCGGGAAGGGGGCGGGTGCCGCGAGGGTGCGGCACCAGCGCGCGAGGCTGCGCGGGCGTCGGACGCTGCGTCGGTACCGCGGGCGTGGCGGGGCGCGCGCCGCGCGCCGGTCGCTGCGTGGGCAGGGCGCCGCGCGACGGGGACGGGGCGCGGGTCTCGTCGGGCGCTCCCGTGGAGCGCTGGGTGTGCGTCACGTCGGTTCTCCCGTCGCATTCGGGCGGATCGTCCTGATGAGGTATCGGCACGCCGGGGACACGACTTGACCCCCGGGACGGGATCATGGGCGCATGACCGACGCCCTCGACTCGGCGATCCTGCGCGCGCTCGCCGCCGACGCGCGCGCGACCTACGCCCAGATCGGCGCTCAGGTCGCCCTGTCCGCGCCGGCCGTGAAGCGCCGCGTCGACCGCATGCGCGACGACGGCGTGATCCGCGGGTTCACGGTCCGTCTCGACCCGGCCGCGCTCGGCTGGCAGACCGAGGCGTTCGTCGAGATCTACTGCCAGGGCTCGACGAGCCCGGCGACCATGCGCGCCGCGGTCGAGCAGTACCCCGAGGTCGTGACGGCCAGCACCGTGACGGGCGACGTCGACCTCGTCGTGCAGGTACGGGCGCGCGACATGCGCCACCTCGAGCAGGTGGTCGAGCGCCTCGCGGCCGAGCCGTTCGTCTCGCGTACGCGCTCGACGGTCGTGCTCTCGGCGCTCGTGCGGCGTCCCGACGTCACGCCCTGAGGCACCCTCCGGCCGGTGCCGGCCGGGTCTGGCGCCGCGGGCGGGCACGGCTCACGCCTCCGGTGCGGCTCCAGGATCCGCCGGGGGCTCGCCTGACGCGTGACCCTCGGCTGCGCCGGGCAGCTCGTCAGCGCGGCTGCTCACGACCATCACCGGGCACGTCGCATGGTGCAGCACCGCCTGGCTCGTGGACCCCAGGAGCAGCCCACGGAACCCGCCGCGCCCCCGCGACCCCAGCACCACGAGGTCGGACGCGGCCGAGAACTCGGTGAGCAGCTCGGCCCCCGTGCCGTCGAGCGCGAACCGCCGCACGGTGACCGCACGACCGGCCGGCGCCTGACTGGCGAGCGCCCGGTCGACGACGACGTCGAGCCCCTCGGCCATGTCGCTCAGCACCTGCTCGTGGTCGACCGCCGCCGGCAGCCACGCCAGGACCCCCGTCATCGACCCCACGGGCACGCCCGAGACGGCCGTGAGCTGCGCATCCCAGGTGCGGGCCTCGTCGATCGCGCAGCGCAGCGCACGCTCGGCCTGCGGCGAGCCGTCCACGCCGACGACGATGCGGCGGACCGCCGGCACGGCCGGGATCTCTGCGCCCTCGGGCAGCTGCTGCCCGTCGTTGTCGCGCAGCGGCACCACCACGGTCGGGCAGTACGCGTGCGCGGGCAGGGCCGAGGACACCGTGCCGAGCAGACGGTCGGCGAACCCGCCGCGGCCGCGCGTGCCGACCACCGCGAGCCTCGCCTCGCGCGAGAGCTCGACGAGCACGCCCGCGGCGTCACCCGTGTGCACCTTCGCGGTGACCGCGACGCCCCGGCCGGAGACCCGGGCGGACGCCTCGGCGAGCACGGCGGCCGCACCCTCCTGGATCGCGGAGTCGTCGAGCGCTGCGTACCCGCCGTCGAGCGACGCCGCCGCGAACGACGGCAGCGCGTACGCGCAGACCAGGTGCAGGCGCCACCCGCGGCGCTCCGCCTCCGCCGCGGCCCAGTCGAGCGCATAGAGGCTCGCGGTCGACCCGTCGACCCCCACGAGGATCACGTCGTCGCGCGTCATGGCCCTGCTCCTTCGCCCGTCCCGGTTGCCGTGTCCCTCAAGTCAACACCAAGACTTCCTCAAGAGCGACGGGCCCGGGCGTGGACGAGCCGCGGATCGCGGCGCGCGCCCGTGCCGTGGCCGGTCAGGCGACGACGGCGTCCGACCACCCGAGCAGGTAGGGCTCCCAGTCCGGCCGGCGCGCGTGCACGCCGTGACCGACGATCGCCGTGTGCGGGGGCCGCGGCGTGAACCGCAGCTCCCAGCCGATCTCCGAGAGCAACCGGTCGGCCTTGCGGTGGTTGCACCGCGCGCACGCGGCGACCACGTTCTCCCAGGCGTTCGGGCCCGACCTGCTGCGCGGGACGACGTGGTCGATCGTGTCCGCCCGACCGGAGCAGTAGGCGCACCGCTCATGGTCACGCGCGAGCACCGCACGCCGCGTGATCGGGGCGTGCGAGCGGCGCGGGACCCGCACGTAGCGCTGCAGCCGCACCACGGACGGTGCGACGACGTCGAGCCGCTCGGAGTGCAGCACGCGGTCGCCAGGTCTCTCGACGACCGCCTTCTCGAGCAGCAGCAGCACCACGGCCCTGCGCACCGGAACCACGCACAGCGGCTCGTACGACGCGTTGAGGACCAGGGTGCCGCTCATGGGCGCGCAGCCCGTCCGGCGCGGGCGAGCGCGCCGGCTGGCACATCCCCCGGTACGTCTCCTGGCGCGTCCTTCGACGCAGTCATGACTCGCGACGGCACGGCGACCTCCCGACCTGGTGGTCGGACCTGGCTGGCCCGACCGGACAAGCTTCGGTGCGCGATCAGACTAGCCTCACCGCCGCGGCGGCAGAGACGACGAGGCCCCGGCGACATCGTGTGTCGTCCGGGGCCTCGTGGCACGGCGTGAGTGTCAGCCGACTCGGATGAAGACCGGCGAGCTCTGCCAGATGGAGCGGAACTGGATCGTCTTGCCCGGGCGGGGCGCGTCGATCTGCTGGTTGCCACCGGCGTAGATCGCCACGTGGCCGGGGCTCCAGATGATGTCGCCCGGCTTGGCGTCGGCACGGGAGACGACCGTGCCCGCGTAGCGCATGCCGCTCGACGTGCGCGGCAGGCTCACACCGAGCTGCTTGTAGACGTACGAGATGAAGCCCGAGCAGTCGAAGCCGCTCGGCGACGCGCCGCCGGAGACGTACGGGACGCCCACGTAGCGCGCGGCGATCTCGAGGACCGCGTTGCCCGAGACCGCCTGCGGGATCGGGTTGTTCGAGACGCGGGGCGCGGTGCGCGAGGTGACCTGGCGCTCACGCGTCTGCGTCGCGGTGGGGGCGACGGTCTTCTTCTTGGGGATCGAGACCGAGAGCTTGGGGGCGTCGATGCTCCACTCGGCGCTGACCGGCGCGCTCACGACGGGCGCGGTCTCGAGCAGCGCGCGAGCCGAGGCAGTCAGCGCCTCGGTGTCCACGGCAGCGAGGGCACCGGCAGAGGCGTCGTCCGAGGGGGAAGCCATCGCGGGGGTGGCGCCGAGGAGCGAGACGACCAGACCACCCGAAGCGGCGACGACGGCCGACCGACGACCGACCGTGCCCATCTGCTCCGATGCAGCGGCTGCCAGTTCCGTCAGCGGCGTCGAGGGCCGACGAGCGGCCCGGTGACGTGCATGTGTCATGCGCGTTCTCCTAGTCGCCTACGAGGTCAGCTGTCGGGTTCGGATGGGAGAACACCCGGCCCTGTCCCAGACCGAGGTCTGCGACGGGGCTTCACCCCAAGGACACCGAAGTGCCCAGATTGGGTCCCCCGCCCCTGCCGGCGGTTCGTGCGGACCTCTTGCGGCGGCAGGGCTAGGCGTTCCGCTCGAGGGCTTCGTTGGAGGAGGGGTTCCGGTGAAGCAGGTCGAACGTACATGAGGGTGCCGCCGATTGTCACGTTCCGATCACGAAGGAAACGAGATCTGTCGGACGACCGACCAGGAGCATGCGCACCCCGATCGATGCCACCGCAGGTCACACCCCGTGGGAGCGTGCGTCACCGACGCGTCGAGGTTTCACCCCTCGGTGACCTGTCTCACGTTTCGGGCGATGCGGGCACACCGGGGCATCGCGGGCGCGGCAGACCGTCGTCGCGACATCCCCCGTGACGCCCTTCGCGACGCCCCCGTGACGCTCCCGCAGCCGCGTCAGCGCGTGCGGATGAAGATGTGGCGCGCGACCTCGTCGGGCAGGTCCAGGACCACCGGCGCACCCGGCACGCCCACGGTCACCACACCCGGCGCCTTCTCGACCGTGATCCGCGCGCCCGGCAGGATCCCGGCGTCCGCGAGGCGCGCGAGCAGCTCGACGTCGACCTGCAGCGGCTCGGCGATCCGCGCGAGCACCGCCGTCCCGTCGGCGCCCGACGTCGGCTCCATGAGCGAGGCCACGCCGTCGAGGAACTCGACGCGCGTCTGCTCCTCGCCGATCTCCGAGAGCCCGGGGATCGGGTTGCCGTACGGGTCGAAGTGCGGGTGGTCGAGCAGCGCGGCGAGGCGCTTCTCGACGCGCTCGCTCATCACGTGCTCCCAGCGGCACGCCTCCTCGTGGACGTACGGCCACTCGAGCCCGACGACGTCGGTGAGCAGCCGCTCGGCGAGGCGGTGCTTGCGCATCACGCGCGTGGCCTTGGCGAGCCCGAGGTCCGTCAGCTCGAGGTGACGGTCACCGGTCACGACGACGAGCCCGTCGCGCTCCATGCGCGCGACCGTCTGCGAGACCGTGGGGCCCGAGTGCCCGAGCCGCTCGGCGATGCGGGCGCGCAGCGGGGTGATGCCTTCCTCGGTGAGCTCGTAGACCGTCTTGAGGTACATCTCCGTCGTGTCGATCAGGTCGCTCACCGCGTTGCCTCCCAGGTCGCCACGGCCGGTGCCTGGTCGGCCGCAGTCACAGGGTAGTTGGTCCACGACGTGGATCGAGGTCGCGGGGCTCTATCCTCGCCAGGTGCCCGAGAACGCGCCCGCCGCCGCACCCGTGTCGATCCCCGCCGAGCTCCTGCCGCGTGACGGCCGGTTCGGCTCGGGTCCGTCCAAGATCCGACCGGAGCAGGTCGAGGCCCTCGTCGCGTCCGGCTCCACGCTGCTCGGCACGTCGCACCGGCAGGCGCCTGTGCGCAACCTCGTGCGGCGCGTGCGCACGGGCCTCGCCGAGCTGCTGGGGCTGCCCGACGGCTACGAGGTCGTGCTCGGTAACGGCGGCTCGACCGCGTTCTGGGACGTCGCGACGTTCTGCCTGGTCGAGCGCCGCTCGGCGCACGGCGCGTTCGGTGAGTTCGGCTCGAAGTTCGCCGCCGCAGCCGCCCGAGCGCCGTTCCTCGAGGAGCCGGTCGTGACGACCGCGGCGCCCGGCTCGGTGGCCGTGCCCGGGCACGCCGACGTCGACGTGTACGCGTGGCCGCAGAACGAGACGTCGACGGGTGCGGTCGCGCCCGTGCGGCGCGTGGCCGGCTCGCGCGAGCAGGGCGCGCTCGTGGTCGTCGACGCGACCTCCGCCGCGGGTGGTGTCGCCGTGGACGTCGCGCAGACCGACGTCTACTACTTCGCACCGCAGAAGTCGTTCGCCTCCGACGGCGGGCTGTGGCTCGCCGCGATGTCCCCCGCGGCGATCGAGCGCGCCGCCCGGCTCGAGGCGGGCCGCTGGGTGCCCGAGAGCCTGTCGCTGACGACCGCGGTGACGAACTCGCGCCTCGATCAGACCCTCAACACCCCGGCGATCGCGACGCTCCTGCTGCTCGCCGAGCAGGTGGACTGGATGCTGCAGAACGGCGGCCTGCCGTTCGCGGCGGGTCGCAGCGCGGCCTCGTCGGGCCACGTCTACGCGTGGGCGCAGGCCCGCGACTGGGCGACCCCGTTCGTCGCCGAGCCCGAGCACCGCTCGCCGGTGGTCGCGACGATCGACTTCGACCCGCAGGTCGTCGAGGCCGCGACGATCGCGCGGGCGCTGCGGGCGCACGGCGTCGTGGACGTCGAGCCCTACCGCAAGCTCGGCCGCAACCAGCTCCGCATCGCCACCTACCCGGCGGTCGACCCGCGGGACGCCCTCGCTCTCACCGCGTGCATCGACCACGTGGTCGACCAGCTCGTCTGACGCACGCCACGGGCTCGGCCGGTGCCCGGCCGAGCCCGTGGCACGTGCGTCAGGCCTGCGTCCGGCGGCGGTGGCGCATCGTCATGGCCAGCGCGATCGCGCCCGCGGCCACGAGCCCGCCACCCGCCAGCGCGACCGGCAGCGCGTTCGAGCCGGTCACCGAGAGCACCGGGGGCTCAGGCTCGTCGACGAGGACCGAGGTCCCCGGCGGGTTCGTGAGGCACATCGGGCTCGACGGCGGGTACGCGACGGTGACCGAGGCCTCCGGGTTCACCGCGAAGTTCACCTGCACGGACGGACGGACCCAGTCCCACTCGTCACCCTCGACCCACGTGCCGTCCGGCAGCTGACGCCAGCCCGGCCAGTCGACGCCGACGCCGTTCTGCTCGACGGCACCCGGCCACAGCACCACGCCGGACAGCGGGAGCCCGGCCTGGACGTAGTCCGCGCCGCTCGGGTTGCGCCACGTGATCGTGACGGTCGTGTTCGGCGAGCCGATCGCCTCGACCGCGTACCGCAGCTTCGGGACGTCGTTGTCGCAGATGGGCTCCTTGACCAGGACCCGCAGCTCGCACGGCAGCGGCGGCGAGTACTCGTCGTCCGCGCCCACGGCCGACTGGTTCTCCTGCTCGCACCCGTACACGGTCGGCGAGGGGGACGGGTCGACGGCGGCGGTGGCCATCGAGGGCGCACCCACCACCAGTGCGGCGATCATCAGTGCCAGACAGGTTCGCAGGAGCTTGCGCATGAGGACGACCCACCGTCGTGAGAGCGGACTATTCGTACATTTCGGGACCATCCTCGCGCGTCGTGCGCGCAGGTCCTAGCCGCAGATCGGGTGATTTCGCGACTGGCTCGTCGCCGCCGACGTGCGGCGAGCGCCCGAACAGGGGACGCAGGTTGCCCCCGGCAGCCCGGCGGTGCGCCTCAGGCGGCGGTGACCTCGTCCGCGGCGTCGCGCGCGCCGGCCTCGGCGACCGCGTCCTGCCGTGCGGTGACCTCGGGGACGCCGGTCGCGCGCGTCGTCGGGTAGAGCACCTCGAGGTGCGGTCGGCGCAAGTGGTAGCGGACCTCGACGTCCCACGCCTTGCGCGCCCACAGCGCCGCGCCCGTCGAGACGAGCAGCGCGGTGATCGAGCCGATCCCGATCGACCACCGGGCGCCGAACGTCTCACCGATCCAGCCGACGATGGGCGACCCCACGGGCGTCGCGCCCAGGAACACGATCATGTAGAGCGCCATCACGCGCCCGCGCATCGCGGGCTCGGTGGTCATCTGGATCGTCGCGTTCGCGGCGGTCATCATCGTCAGCGACGCGAGGCCGACGGGGATGCACGCGATCGCGAAGGCCGGGTACGTCGGCATGAGCGCCATGACGCCGCTCGCGATCCCGAACCCGAACGCGGCGCCGATCACGAGCCGGACCCGCGGTCGCTCCCGCCGGGCCGCGAGCAGCGCACCGGTGAGCGAGCCGATCGCCAGGATCGACCCGAGGATGCCGTACTCCCCCGCACCCTTGCCGAACTCGCTGCGCGCCATGAGCGCGCTCGTGAGCTGGAAGTTGAGGCCGAACGTCGAGACGACCCCGACGACGACCATGATCACGACGATGTCCGTGCGACCGCGCACGTAGCGCATGCCCGCGCGGATCTGCCCCTTGCTGCGCGACGCCGTCGGCATGGGCCGGAGCTCGGAGCGGCGCATCGTGGTGAGCGCGAAGATCGTCGCGCCGAACGTCACGGCGTTGATGACGAACACCCAGCCGGTCCCGACCCACGCGATCAGGAGCCCGGCCACGCCGGGTCCGACGAGGCGCGCGGCGTTGAACGAGGCGCTGTTGAGGCCCACGGCGTTCGACAGCTTGTCGGGCGGGACGAGCTCGGCGACGAACGTCTGGCGCACGGGGCCGTCGATCGCGGAGACGCAGCCGAGCAGCAGCGCGAACAGGTACACGTGCCACAGCTGCGCGTTGCCGATGAGCACGAGCAGGCCGAGGCCGAGTGCGAGCACGCCCTGGCCGACCTGCGTGGCGATCAGGAGCTTGCGCCGGTCCATGCGGTCCGCGAGGAGGCCCGCGTACGCGGACAGGGCGAGCACGGGCGCGAACTGCAGCGCGGTGGTGATGCCGACCGCGACGCCCGAGTCGTCGGAGAGCTGCGTCAGGACGAGCCAGTCCTGGGCGACGCGCTGCATCCAGGTCCCGACGTTCGCCACCAGAGCGCCTGCGAACCACAGGCGGTAGTTGAAGAAGCGCAGGGAGTCGAACGTGCTCATGCCTGGGCGATCCTCCACAGCAGCTCGAGCGAGTCCGCCAGCCGCGCGCGTTCGTCGGGCGCCATCGCATCGAGCTGGCCCTCGAGCCAGGCCGAGCGGCGCTGCCTGGTCTCGCTGACCTCGGTGCGGCCGGTCTCGGTGAGGCTGACGACGACGACGCGGCCGTCCGTCGCGTGCGGCGACTTGGCGACCAGGCCGGCCTCGGCCAGGCAGCTCACGGTGCGCGTCATCGACGGCGGCTGGACGCGCTCGAGGTCGGCCAGCTGGCCGGGGGTGAGCGGACCGAGCTTCTCGAGGTGGACGAGCACCGAGTACTGCGGGTCGGTCAGGTCCGCGGACCCGCGCTCGGCGCGGATCCGGCGGGCGGCCATGATCACGGCACGGCGCAGCTCGGAGGCGAGCGCGGGGGCGGTGACGGTCATGTCGTGAGCATAACTCATTACTCGCGGTAATGACCTTTGCGAAGGACTCCCCGCCTGGAACTCCCGCGGGAGCTCGCCGGGCGGCTCGTCGGGAGCTCGTCGGAACGACGACGCCGCCCGCCCCCGGACGGGGAGCGAGCGGCGTCGGTGGTCGCGCGGGCGTGCCGGTCAGGGGCGACCGAGCGCGCGGTACGTCCAGCCCGCGGCGCGCCACTGCGTCGGGTCGAGCACGTTACGGCCGTCGAGCATGTGCTTGCCGGCGACGACCTCGCCCAGCTTCTGGGGGTCCAGGTCGCGGTACTCCGACCACTCCGTGCCGAGCAGGACCACGTCGGCGTCGCGGACCGCGTCCAGCACGTCGGCGGTGTAGTGCAGGTTCGGACGCGCGCGCCGGGCGTTCTCGATGCCCTGCGGGTCGGTCACGACGACGTGCGCGCCGTTCTTCTCGAGCGAGTCCGCCACGGACAGCGCCGGCGAGTCACGGATGTCGTCGGAGTTCGGCTTGAAGGTCGCGCCGAGCACCGTGATGCGCTTGCCCACGAGCGAGCCTCCGCACACCTCGCGCGCGAGCTCGACCATGCGCTCGCGACGACGCCCGTTGATCGAGTCGACCTCGCGCAGGAACGTGAGCGCCTGGTCGACGCCCAGCTCACCGGCGCGCGCCATGAACGCACGGATGTCCTTGGGGAGGCAGCCGCCGCCGAACCCGAGGCCCGCGTTGAGGAAGCGGCGCCCGATGCGCGCGTCGTAGCCGATCGCGTCGGCGAGCTGCGTGACATCGCCGCCCGTGGCCTCGCACAGCTCGGCCATCGCGTTGATGAACGAGATCTTGGTCGCGAGGAACGAGTTCGCCGCGACCTTGACCAGCTGGGCCGTCGCGTAGTCCGTCACGACGAGCGGGGTGTCGTCCGCCAGCGGCGTCGCGTACACCTCGTCGAGCAGCAGCTTGGCCGCCTCGCCCGCCTCCGTCGCGACGCCGTCCTGCGTCGGCAGGCCGTAGACGAACCGGTCCGGGTGCAGCGTGTCCTCGACCGCGAAGCCCTCGCGCAGGAACTCGGGGTTCCAGATCAGCGTCGCGCCGGCGGGAGCCAGTTCCTCGGCGAGGCGCTCGGCGGTACCGACCGGGACCGTGGACTTGCCGACGACCACGTCGCCCGGCTGCAGGCGCGGGATCAGCGCCGCGATCGACGCGTCGACGTACGACAGGTCCGCACCCAGCTCGCCCTTGAGCTGCGGCGTCCCGACGCACACGAAGTGCACGCGCGCACCCGCGACCGCCGCGATGTCCGTGCCGAAGGTCAGGCCGCCCCCGGCGCCCGCCTCGAGCAGGAGCTCCGGCAGCCCGGGCTCGAAGAACGGCGCCCGGCCGGCACGCAGCGCCTCGACCTTCGACTCGTCGACGTCGATGCCGACGACCTCGTGGCCGAGGGATGCCATGGCGGCGGCGTGCACCGCGCCCAGATACCCACAACCGATGACGCTGATGCGCACGACAGCTCTCCTACTCGACGTTGGCTCCGCACGAGGGTACCGGCGCGCCGGGCCCCACCCTCACATCGGTGGTCCCACCCGACGCTCCCTCGGCACGTCGCGCCGTGGCAGACGCACGACGGGCCGGCCCCGTGGGGGACCGGCCCGTCGGGACGTGCGGGAGTCAGCCGACGAGCGACTCGATCGGCCCGCGCACGAAGTACAGGACGAACATCGCGGCGATGAGCCAGATGAGCGGGTGGATCTTGCGGGCCTTGCCCACGACGATCTGGAGGACCACGTGCAGGATGACGCCGGCGCCGATGCCCGCCGTGATCGAGTAGGCGAACGGCATGAGGATCATCGTCAGGAACGCCGGGATGGCGATCGTGTAGTCGTGCCAGTCGATGTCCAGCACCTGCGTGACCATGAGGAAGCCGACGACGACGAGCGCCGGGGCGGCAGCCTCCGACGGGATCACCGCGACGAGCGGCGCCAGGAACGTCGCGAGCAGGAACGCGATACCGGTGACGACCGACGCCAGGCCCGTGCGCGCACCGTCACCGACGCCCGACGCGGACTCGATGTACGACGTGTTGCTCGAGATGCCCGCGGCACCACCGGCCGCCGCGGCGATCGAGTCGACCACGAGGATCTGCTGGGTCTTGGGCGGGTTGCCGTTCTCGTCGAGCAGGCCCGCCTCGCCGCCGACGGCGACCATCGTGCCCATCGTGTCGAAGAAGTCCGCGAGGAGCAGCGAGAACACGAGCAGCAGGACCGAGATCACGCCGATCTTGCCGAACGCGCCGAACAGCGAGAAGTGGCCGAGCAGCGAGAAGTCCGGCGTCGAGACGACGCTCGACGGCACCTTGGGCGTCGTGAGCTTCCAGTCCAGGTCGGTGAAGGCCTCGATGACGATCGCGAGCACCGTGGTCGCGAGGATCGAGATGAGGATGGCGCCGCGGACCTTCTTGACCATGAGGATGATGGTCAGGAGCAGGCCGAACACGAACACGGCCACGGGCCAGGTCGAGATCGAGCCGCCGATGCCGAGCTCGACGGGGACCGACGGCGGGAAGTCGGGGTTCCACGGCGCCGACACGAAGCCGGCGTCGAAGAAGCCGATGAAGGCGATGAACAGGCCGATGCCGACGCTGATCGCGGTCTTGAGCCACGTCGGGACGGCCTCGAACACCGCCTTGCGGAAGCCCGTGAGCACGAGGACGAAGATCAGCAGACCCTCGAGCACGACGATGCCCATCGCGTCCTGCCAGGTCATGCCCGGCAGGTTCGCGATCGAGAACGCGACGACCGCGTTCAGGCCGAGTCCGGCGGCGAGCGCGAGGGGGAAGTTCGCGATGACGCCCATGAGGATCGTCAGGACGCCGGCGACGAGCGCCGTCGTCGCCGCGATGGTGGCCTTCGGCGCCAGGGCGGCGCCGGTGCCATCGACCTGCCCCAGGATGATCGGGTTCAGGACGATGATGTAGGCCATCGTGAAGAACGTGACGAGGCCGCCACGGATCTCCGTCCCGATCGTCGAGCCACGCTCGGTGATGCGGAAGTAGCGGTCGATGGCGTTCTGGGGGGTGGGGGTCTCGGTGCGCTCTGGCGCAGCGGAAGTCGAAGCCATGCGCGCAGTGTGGCAGAACCGTGTTGCGCTGGTGACCGAGATGCGTGACAGATCGGACGCGCGTTCCGATGACCGGTCTGCGGCCCTCACGACATACTGCCGAGCATGCGAGGGATCATCCTGGCCGGCGGCTCCGGCACGCGTCTGCACCCGATCACGCTCGGCGTGAGCAAGCAGCTCGTCCCCGTCTGGGACAAGCCGATGATCTACTACCCGCTGTCCACGCTCCTGCTCGCGGGCATCCGCGACGTCCTGGTCATCACCACGCCGCACGACGCCGAGCAGTTCCGGCGCCTCCTCGGCGACGGCAGCCAGTTCGGCATCTCGATCAGCTACGCCGTGCAGGCCGAGCCGAACGGGCTCGCCCAGGCCTTCGTGATCGGCGCGGACTTCGTCGGCACCGAGAAGGTCGCGCTGGTGCTCGGCGACAACATCTTCTACGGGACGGGCCTGGGCGACCAGCTCCTGCGGTTCGCGGACGTCGACGGCGCCGCGGTGTTCGC
This sequence comes from Cellulomonas gelida, assembly GCF_006538725.1. GTDB lineage: Bacteria > Actinomycetota > Actinomycetes > Actinomycetales > Cellulomonadaceae > Cellulomonas > Cellulomonas gelida. The sequence continues at coordinate 1,841 of NZ_BJLQ01000025.1, read as the reverse complement.
CTACCGGGTCGCGGACCCCACCGCGTACGGCGTCGTGGAGTTCGACGACGAGGGCCGCGCGTTGTCCATCGAGGAGAAGCCGGCCCGGCCTCGCTCGTCGTACGCGATCCCCGGCCTCTACTTCTACGACAACGACGTCCTGGCCATCGCGCGTGACCTCGCGCCGTCCGCGCGCGGCGAGTACGAGATCACCGACGTCAACCGCGCCTACCTCGAGCGGGGGGCGCTGCAGGTGTCGGTGCTGCCGCGCGGCACCGCGTGGCTGGACACGGGCACGTTCGAGTCGCTGCTCGACGCGAGCGACTACGTGCGCGCGATCGAGCACCGGCAGGGCCTCAAGGTCGGGTCCCCCGAGGAGGTCGCCTGGCGTCGGGGGTTCCTCGACGACGACGGGCTGCGCGCGCGGGCGGCGGCGCTCGGCAAGTCCGGCTACGGCACGTACCTGCTCTCGCTGCTGGACGACCCGCACCGCTGACCTGACCCGGACCGTCCGGCCCGTCACCATCCGGCCGGATCGCGTCGTTCGCACACCCCTGGAGGGTTGTGGCGATGTCCGTTTCGTCATAGAATCGAACATGTGTTCGAGTCTCGTTCCTCGCCGGAGACCTCCGGCTTTGCCGGCAGCGCCGCCGGGCCGTCGCGCCCGCAGTCTGACGGTGCGCGGGACGCCGAGGCTGTAGCGGCCCGGATCGCGGCGGTCGTGAGCGAGCTGACGGAGCTGGTCTCGGCCACGCACGGCGCCGCCTCGTGGTCGGGGCGCGACCGGGCGCGCGTCCTGTCGATGCTCGACCGCCTCCCGGCCCTCGCCACGAGCGTGCGTGCGCCCGTGCTCGTCGCGCAGCAGCAGGCGGCGTCGGACGCCGGCGCGCAGCGCGAGTTCGCCGACCTGCGGGCGCGGGCGATCGGCGGCACACGCGGCCAGGCGGATCGTCAGGTGGACACCGCGCGCACCCTCACGCGGCTGGACGGGGTGCGTGCCGCGGTGCTCGAGCGGCAGGTGCTCGAGCCGCACGTCGAGGTGCTCGCCACGGTCCTGCGCGGCGCCGCGCCGCCCGTGGCGGAGTTCCTGTCGTCACCGCAGGGTCAGGCCCGGGTCGTCGCGCTCGCGCACGGGTCCGACGCGCGGCAGTTCTCGCGGGACCTCGCGCTCCTGGCCGCGGCGCACGACCCGGCGTCGTTCGAGGACGAGCGCGAGGCCGCGCGTCGCGCGCGGTACCTCCACCTGACGCACGCGTCGGACGGCACGTTCCTGCGCGGGCGGCTCGACCCGCTGGCCGGCCAGGCGCTGCAGGCGGCACTCGACGCGACGGGTCACCGGCCCGACGACGAGCGCGCTCCGGAGCAGGCACGAGCGGACGCGCTCGGCGCACTAGCGCGCCACGCGCTCGGCGCACTCGCGCGCCACGCGCTCGGCACCACCGGTCCTGCTCCCGCACCGCGCGCGCTCCCCGACGACCGACCGGCCACCGAGGACCTCCACCTCGAGGACGGGGCCGCGGTGACCACCCCCGGCGTCGTACCGCAGGTCAGCCTGCTCGTCCCCGCGGAGACGTGGTTCGCCGTGCGCCGCATGGCGGCCCACTCCGCCGCCGCCCGCACCTCCCGCGCCCCAGACGGTTCGACGCCACACGGGGAAGCCGGGGTCGCTTCGCCGACGAGCACGTGGGAGCCGGCGACGAGCGAGGACGGGGCCGTGGTGTCGGCGAGCGAGCTCGCCGCGGCGCTGTGCGACTGCGCGATGACGCGGGTGGTGATGAGCGCGCAGGGCGTCCCGCTCGACGTCGGCCGCACGCGGCGCATGTTCACCCCGGCGCAGCGGCGGGCCGTCGTGGCGCGCGACC
>NZ_BJLQ01000024.1 GCF_006538725.1 Cellulomonas gelida | reverse complement strand
GGGTGCGCGAGCCGGCACAGCGCGGAGTCGTCCCACGCGAGCAGCGACAGCCGGTCGGGGACCGGGACGCCCATCTCGGCGGCGACCTGCAGGCCCGCGATCGCCATCACGTCGTTGTCGTAGACGATCGCCGACGGCGGCGCGCCCCGACCCAGCAGCGAGCGGGTCGCGCGCGTGCCGGACTCCTCGAGGTAGTCGCCCTCGACGACGACCCCCTGCACGCCGAGCCGCTCGCACTCGGAGACGAACGCGTCCGTGCGGGCCTGCGTGTGCGCGAGCGCGGCCGGTCCGGACACGCGCGCGAGGCGCCGGTGACCCAGCGCCGCGAGGTGGCCCGCGGCGTCGCGCATCGCGCGCCCGTTGTCGATCCACACGTTGGTGAAGGGCAGGTCGGGCGTGGGGCCGCCGACGACGACGGTCGGGATGCCGAGTTCGGTGAGCACGTCCAGGCGCTTGTCGACGAGCGCGACGTTGACGACGACCACCGCGTCGACGCCGCCGTCCGCCCAGCGCCGGTACGCGGCGATCTCCGCGTCGTGGTCCGGCACCACGTGCAGCAGCAGCGAACGGCCCTCGCCGGAGAGCCGCTCCTCGATGCCCGAGATGAGCTCGGCGAAGAACGGCTCGATGCCCAGCAGGCGGGCGGGCCGCGCCAGCACGAGCCCGACGGCGTCTGCGTGCGTCACGCCCGCGAGCCTATCGGCGCGGTCACCACCACCACGTCGTTCGCGCTGCGCAGCACGGGTCGGGACGTCAGCGCGTCGAGGTCGAGCGCCGCGTCGGTGCGCACGCGGAACGTGACGCTCGTGCCGGCGGCCAGGTCGACGAGCGCGTCGTCGACCGTCGCGGCCGGGTCGAGCCGGTCGACGAGCAGCGTGACGTCACGCGCGAGCGACCGGGCCCGCACCGTGACCTCGTACCCGCCCGCGACCGGTGCGGCGCTCGCGGTGAGCGGGGAGGGGTCGAGGCGCAGGTCGACGTCCTCGCGCCACACGTGCACGGCGCGCTGGTCGTCGAGCCGGACGACGAGGGCCTCCGACGTGTCGTCGTCGGGGACGGCGACGTCGTCGGGCAGCGGGACCAGGCCGACCGAGCGCGGCTGGACCGCGACCTCGAGCGCGACGCGTGCGCGCTCGTCGCCGGTCAGCGACTCGCGCTCGACGTCCAGCCGGCCCGTCCACGGCTCGCCGGTGTCGTTGACGACCGCGACCACCAGCCGGTCGTCGCGTGGCTGGACGGTGAGCAGCCGGGGCGCGTTCGCGTGCCGCAGCGCCCACCACAGGGGCTTGGGGCGCTCGTCGCCGTCCACCGCGGCCCACGACGTGACCGGCCAGCAGTCGTTGAGCTGCCACACGATCGAGCCGGCGGTGCGCGGCCACCACGAGCGGTGGTGCTCGGTCGCGAACGCGACGGCGCGCGCCTGGTTGAGCTGCGTGGCCCAGTGCCAGTCGGCGAAGTCGTCGGGCACGCCGAGGTGCGGCGCCAGCCCACGGCCGAGCTTCCCGTTGCCGTCGTCGGCCTTCTGGTGCAGCAGGAACGTCGGGTCGTGCTTGTCGGTCACCATGACGCCGCGCTCGTCGCGCACCGCGCGTTCCAGCGTGGCCCAGGTGGGCGGGCCCTGGAAGCCGAACTCCGAGCAGAACCGCGGCACGTCGTCGCGGTAGTGCGTGTAGTCGACGCGGTTCCACACCTCCCACTGGTGGTGCGTGCCGTGGTCGGGGTCGCACGGGTGCACCTCGTCGGGGGCGAAGCCGGGGGAGGAGGGGCTGTTGTCGCTGTACGGCCGGGTCGGGTCGAGCTCGGCGACGACCGCGGGGAAGATCTCAGCGGCGTACCGCAGGCCCCACGTGAGGTCCCCGAGCTCGTCCTTCCACCCCCAGTCCTCGTGGCCCCAGACGTTCTCGTTGCCGCCGTTCCAGATCACGAGGCTCGGGTGGGGCGCGAGGCGGACGACGTTCTCGCGGGCCTCGGCCTCGATCTCCTCGAGCAGCGGCGACTCCTGCGGGTACGCGGCGCACGCGAGCAGGAAGTCCTGCCAGACCAGCAGGCCCCGCTCGTCGCACAGCTCGTAGAAGTCGTCGCTCTCGTAGATCCCGCCGCCCCAGACGCGCACCAGGTTGAGGTGCGCGCCGAGGGCCTGGTCGAGCCGCCGCGCGAGCCGGTCGCGCGTGATGCGCGTGAGCAGGTGGTCGTCGGGGATCCAGTTCGCGCCGCGGACGAACACCTCCCGGCCGTTGACGACGAGCGTGAAGCGCGTGCCGTGCGCGTCGCGGCGGCGGTCCACGGCGACGTCACGGAAGCCGATCCTGCGGTGCCACCGGCCGAGCACCGCGCCGCCGGAGGTGAGCTCGATGCTCGCGTCGACGAGCGGCTGGGCGCCGTGGCCGACGGGCCACCACACGGGCGCGTCGGGGACCTCGACGACGAGGGTGCCCTCCAGGTGCCCCGGCGCGATCGTGCCCGTGACCTCGACGTCCGCGACGCGCGCGCGCACCGCGAGCGGCGCGTCGCCGCCGGGCAGTCCCGAGCGCTCGACCGTGACGTGGAGCTCGGCCCGGCCCGTGCCGTCCGCGGCGAGCGTGACGAGCGGACGCACCTGCGCCAGGCGCGCGACGCGCCAGCGCTCGACGCGCGCGGGGCGCCACAGCCCGGCCGTCTGCAGGTCGGGCCCCCAGTCCCAGCCGAACGAGCAGGCCATCTTGCGGACCATGTTGTACGGCTGCGGGTAGGCCAGCGGGCGGTGCCCGAGCCGGGCCTCGAGCGCCTGCGCGTGGTGCAGCGCGGAGGTCAGGTCCACCCGGAGCTCGACCGCGGAGCCCACGAGGTCACGCACGTCGAACCGGAAGGAGCGGTGCTGGTTCGCGGTCCGCCCGACCTCGTGCACCGCGCCGTCGGCGCCGACGAGCGAGATCGTCGCGACGGTGTCGATGCCGTCGAACGCGAGGTCGACGCGCTCGTCGCCGTCGGGCGCGGCCTCCACGAGCGGACGCACGTAGCGCCAGTCCACGTGCCGCATCCACGCGAGGGCCTCCTCGTTGCGGTCGAGGTACGGGTCCGGGATGAGGCCCGCGTCGAGCAGGGCCGTGTGGCTCGTGCCGGGGACGGCCGCGGGGACGCCGGCGGCCAGCGCCGCCGCGAGGGCGTCGTCCAGGTCGTCGGGGGTGCCGGCGGTGGCGGTCAGGCGCCAGCCGTCGACGAGGTCGGTGTGCGTCATCAGGAGAGCTCCGAGTGGTGCGCGGTGAGCGGGTGGGCCGGGGCCTCGTCGTCGAGGCGGGTGCGTGGGCGCTACTTGGTCGCTCCCGCGGTGAAGCCGTTGTAGATGAACCGCTGCAGGAAGAGGAACAGGACCAGGATCGGGACGATCGTGATGACCACGCCAGCCGAGATGACCTCCCACTGCGAGCCGAACGGGCCCTTGAACGCGAACAGGGCGGTCGAGATCGGGCGCTTGTCCGGGTCGGTGATGTAGAGGAAGGGCAGGAAGAACTCGTTGTAGATGCCGATCCCCTTGATGATCACCACGGTCGCGATCGCGGGCTTCAGGTTGGGCAGGATGATCGTGAAGAAGATCCGCAGGTGGCCCGCTCCGTCGATCGTCGCGGCCTCGTCGAGCGACCTCGGGATGCTGCGGACGAACTGCAGGAAGATGTAGATCGAGATGATGTCCGTACCCATGAACAGCAGGATCAGCGCGCCCTGGCTGTCGTAGAGGCCGAGCCAGTTGATGATCTGGAACGTCGCGACCTGCGTGGTCACGCCGGGGACCAGGGTGGCCAGCAGGAACAGGTTGAGCACACCGCGCCGCCCGGCGAACCGGAACCGGTCGAGCGCGTAGGCCGTCGCGGCGCCGATCAGGATCGTGCCGGCGATGGCGACGCCGAAGATGACGACGGTGTTGACGAACCCGCGCATCATCCCGCCTCGCGTGAACGCGGTCGCGTAGTTCGAGACGTTGGTCCAGCTCTCGGGTGCCGTGAACGGGCCGGTCGTCAGGAACTCCTGGTTCGTCTTGAAGGACCCGACGACGATCAGCACGATCGGCAGGAGCATCACGATCGACGCGAGCACGAGGCTGACGTACTTCACGGTGCTGGTGGCGGCGCGGATCATGCGAGGTCCACCTCGTCGTCAGGCAGCACGAGCCGCTGGATCCAGGTGATGACGAGCACGATCAGCAGCAGCACGACCGCCATCGCGGAAGCGAGCCCGACCATGCCGCGGTTGAACGCCATCCAGACCGTGCGCATCACGAACGTCTCGGTGCCGTTGCCGCCGTCCGTCATGACCTTCGGGATCTCGTAGACCGACAGCGAACCCGAGATCGCCAGGATCAGCGAGAGCCCGACGATCGGGCGGATCGACGGCAGGATGATGAACCAGAACTCGTGCCAGCGGCTCGCGCCGTCGATCTCGGCCGCCTCGTACACCTCGCTGCTGATCGACTGGATCGCGCCGAGGAACATCACGAAGTTCAGTCCCATGTACCGCCACACGGAGACGCCCGCGAGCGTGACGTTCGCGATGTCGGGGTCGCCCGTCCACTGCCGCACGAGCGACTCGAGCCCGACCGCTGTCAGCGTGGAGTCGAGCCCGCCCGCGGGGCGCAGGAAGTTGAGGAAGATCAGCCCGATCGCGACGCCGTTGATGAGGTACGGGAAGAACAGGATGCCCTTCCAGAGGTTCTTGAACCGGATCCGGAACGACAGGATCGTCGCGAAGTACAGCGCGACGACCATCTGCACGAACGAGCCGACGAAGTAGTACAGCGAGACCCAGAAGACCCGCACGTTGTCCGGGTCCGTGAACACCTCGCGGTAGTTGTCGGCGCCGACGAAGGTCTTGACCTTGTCGAGGCCGTCCCAGTCGGTCACGGAGTACCAGAACATGTTCACGACGGGGACGTACGTGAGCAGGACCAGCAGGCCGACGGGGATCGCGAGGAACAGGTAGGGGACGAGGCGTCGGCGTCGGCGGGCCCCGCCCGTGCCACCCGGGTGCGGCTCCCGGGCGGCACGGGCGTCGGGCGTGTCCGCCGCGGTCGTCGGGCCGCGCAGGCCCGTGGCAGCGGTGGTCATCCTGCGGGACCTCAGGAGCCGACCTCCGCGCGGCCCTTCGCCCACGCGGCGTTGAGGTCGGTGAGGACCTGCTCCTTGGTCCGGGAGCCCGACCGGGCGTCGTCGACGATCTTCTGCCGATACTTCGGGTCGGTCGTCACGATGCCGGACGCGGTGTCGATGTCGGCGAACAGCGACTCCTTGCCCGCCGGTGCCGCGTTCATCGTGAGCAGCTCGACCTCGTCGACGAAGCCCTGCAGCGCGGCGGGCACGGGGCCGTCGACGAGCGGCGAGAGGCCCACCTGCGACTCGGAGAAGCCCGAGTCGTGGTTGAACCAGTCGATCCACGCACGCGCGGTGACCTTGTTCGACGAGTGCACGTTGATGCCGAGGTTGTAGTCGCCGCCCGCGACCGCGTGGAACGTCCCGTCGACCTGCGCGGGGAACGGCATGTAGGCGATGTCGTCGGCGCTCGCCCCCGCGGCCTCGGCGGCCGCCGCCATCTGCGGGATCGCCCAGGAACCGAGCACCATCGCCGCGATCTTGCCCGTGCCGAGCAGCTGCTTGGACTGCTCCCAGTTGGTGGTCGTCGGGTCGGCCTCGGTCAGGCCCTGCGCGACCACGTCGTACAGCAGGCCGTCGATCACGCCCGAGTCGGACTCGTCGGTCCACGGGGTGTCCGTCTGCGTCATCTTGTTGACGTAGTCCGGGTCCGCGGTGACCGCGCCGCGCGCGCCGTCCCACTGGGTCAGCGGCCAGCTGTCCTTGTAGTTGGTGTAGAGCGGCGCGATCTCGATGCCCGCGTCCTTGATCGACTGCAGGTCGGCCAGGAACTCCTGCGTCGTGGTGGGGAAGGCCGTGACGCCCGCGGCGTCCCAGACCTTCTTGTTGTAGACGATGCCCTGCACGTTGCCGACGACCGGGATGCCGTAGGACAGTCCCTCGAACGACTTGTCGTTGATCCAGCGGTACTCCTCGCCGAGCTCGTCCTGCGCGCCGAGCGGCTCGAAGAAGTCGCCGAGCTGGTCGGGGGTGACCGAGCCGGGGATCGCGAGCACGTCGCCGTAGTTGTCGGTGTTCATGCGCGTCTTCACCTCGCCCTCGTAGTCGGTGATGCCCTCGACCTTGACGTTCGTGACGTCGGGGTACTTCTCCTTGAACGCGGTGACGTACTCGTCGAACGTGCCGTCCTCGACCAGGTCGGTGCGCCAGGTCAGGACCGTGATCTCGCCAGCCGGCTCGGCGTCCGCGCCGGTCGCCGGCGTGGTGGGCTCGTCACCAGAGCCGCTGCCGCACGCCGCCGCCAGGGTGAGCACGGTGCCGATCGCGGCGAGGGACACGTACCTGCGGCGTCGCTTCTGAGGGAACATCGGTGATCCTCTCGTGGTCCCGGCACGTGCGCGTGCCGGCCGTGGGTGGAGGGGCGTCCTTGCCTCGTCGGTCCGGGGACCGTGCTCCGTGTGGCATTCTTAATCCACTGAACTAAGTAAGTCAACGGGTCGTGTCGGTCCCGGCCGGGGCGCGACGCGGCTCGTTACCATGAGGCCCGGCGGCGCGAGTCCCGCGTCGCCCGGCGGACAGGAGGGCCGGTGAACAGCTCCCAGCCGGGGCTCGGCGCCGTGCACGCGAGCAGCAGGTCGGCGATCCTCGACCTCATCAGAGCCGCGGGGACGATCTCGCGGGTCGAGCTCACCCGCGTGTCCGGGCTCACCGGCGCCACGGTCTCGACCGTGGTGCGCAAGCTCATCGACGACGGCCTCGTCCTGGAGGTGGGCCGCGCAGAGTCCACCGGCGGCAAGCCCCGCATGCTGCTCGAGCTCGACCCGTTCGCGCGCTACGCCGTGGGGGTGCACCTCGACCACGCGGGCATCACCTACGTGATCGCCAACCTGGGCGGCGCGATCGTCGCGCGCTGGCGCCGGCCCGGCGCGGGCGCCGACGACCCACGCGAGGTCGTCGCGCGCATCGCCGCCGAGATTCGCGCGACCGTCGCGCGCATCGGCGTCGACCCCGCACGCATCCTCGGGCTCGGCGTCGTCTCGCCCGGGCCGCTCGCGGTGCGCACCGGCATGACCCTGACCCCGCCCGTCATGCAGGCGTGGACCGAGTTCCCGCTCGCGGGCGCGCTCGAGCACGCGGTCGGCCTGCCGGTCCTGCTCGACAACGACGCGACCGCGGCCGCGATCGGCGAGTACTGGTCCGGCGGCGTCCCGACCGGCTCGGCGTTCGCCGCGCTCTACATGGGCACGGGCATCGGCGCGGGCATCATCGTCGACGGCACGGTCTACCGCGGGTCGAGCTCGAACGCGGGCGAGGTCGGGCACATCTGCGTCGAGGTCGACGGCCCCGAGTGCTGGTGCGGGAGCCGGGGGTGCGTCGAGGCGCTCGCGGGCCCCGCCGCCGTGGTCGCGCAGGCGCGTGAGCAGGGCGTCGAGCTCGCCGGGCGCTCCGTGTCGGAGGACTTCGCGCAGCTCGCCCGGGCCGCCGCGCGCGGCGACGAGGTGCCCATGGCCCTGCTGCGGCGGTCCGCGCGCTACCTCGCGGTCGCCGCGCAGACCCTCGCGAACGTCCTCGACGTCGCGCACGTGGTGCTCACCGGGCCGTCGTTCGCGCTCGCGGGCTCGCTGTACCTGCCTGTGATCGAGGAGCGCCTGTCCCGCTCGTTCTTCGCGCGGGCCAGCCACGCCGTCCGCGTCGCGATCTCGTCGAACGCGCCCGAGGCGGCGGCGGTCGGCGCGGCCGCGCTCGTGCTGCAGGCCGAGCTCGCACCGAGGGTCGGCGGCATGCGCATGGCGCTCGACGTGACCGAGACGGTGACGGCGAGCGCCTGATCGTCGGCGCGGCCCCTCGTCGGGCGGTCAGGCGTAGAGGTGCGGTCAGGCGCCGGACGTCAGCCGGTCGAGGCCCGCGAGCGGGATCGGGAGCCAGGCGGGGCGGTTGCGTGCCTCGTACACCGCCTCGTACAGCGTCTTGTCGAGCTCCAGGACCCGCGTGAGCAGCTCGTCCGACGCACCCGGCTCCGACGCGCTCGCCTGGCCGTACCCCGCGAGCAGCGCGGCGCGCGCGCCGGTCGTCCACGCGTGGGCCTCGTCGCCGGTCAGCCCGCCGACCGCGGCGGCGTAGTCGAGCGAGCGCAGCAGTCCGGCGACGTCGCGGACGGCGAGGTCGGGACGGGTGCGGGCCTCGAGCGGGGCGAGAGGCTCGCCCTCGAAGTCGAGCACGAGCCAGTCGTCGTCCACGGCCAGCACCTGGCCCAGGTGCAGGTCGCCGTGCACGCGCTGGCGCGGCGGGGTGCTCGGCAGGGCGCGGACGCGCTGCGCGACGCGCTCGACGGCCGGGCGGTACCGTTCGAGCTCGTCGACCGCGTCCCGTGCCCAGGCGAAGCGCTCGAGCAAGGCTTGCGCGAGCCGGTCGGGGCCGTCGGCGTCCGCGACCGTGGGGTAAGCGCGCGCGAGCGCCGCGTGCATGCGCGCGGTCACCGCGCCCAGCCGGTACGCGCCTGCGTCGAAGGGCTCGCGCGCACCCGCGAGCTCGCACGCCAGCTCGAACCCGTCGCGAGCGCCCGGGACGAACTCGCTCGTCACGCCCAGGTAGCCGGTGACGAGGGCGTGCGGCGAGGCGAGGTCGGGCCACGACGCGCGCAGCCACGCGACCGGCGCGGGGACGCCCGTGTACCCCTCGTCGACGAGCCGGCGCGGGACGTCGATGTCCGGGTTCTCGCCGGGCTGCAGCGCACGCAGGACCTTGAGGATCGCGCGGCCCGGCGCGCCGCCCTCGGTCGCACCGAGCACGACCGACGAGTTCGACTGCTCGCTCGTGATCGCCGCGACGTGCTCGAGGTCGACGGGTCCGGGCGGCCCCAACGGGCCCTCGGCCCGGTCGAACCAGGCGCGCAGGAACGCGGGGTGCGCCACCCCGTCGAGCGCGGTCCGGCCGTCGCCGAGGGGGGTGCCGGCGGGCTCGTCGGACGGGACGACCACGAGCGGGACCTGCAGGAGCGTGTCGCCGCCCTGCGCCGAGCGGGCGGCCACCAGCAGCACGCGCACGTCGGCCGCACCGAGCGGGTCGACGAGCGGGACCACCGCGTGCACGGTCAGGTCCGCGGCCGCGCCCTTGACCGGGAACCACCGCCGGGTGGGCAGGTCCGCAGCGACCGCGGCGAGCAGCCGCTGGTCGGAGGCGTCCGGCGCGCGTGCCGTCAGCATGGTCACGTCTCGGCCGGGAGCCGTGGGTCGACGGACGAGGTGCGGGCCGACCGCGGAGCCCGGCGGACGGTGAGCCAGAAGAACTCGCGCGAGCCGAGCGTGAACCGCGCCGAGCCGGTCTCGTCGAGGCTCCCGAACGACGCACCGCCGAACACGTCGTGCAGCTCGGCGCCAGGGGCGTCCGCGATCGTGACGCGCGCGGAGCGTGCGGTGGCCGCGAGGTTCGCGACGACCAGCACCGTCTCCTCGGCGGTGCTGCGCGTGAACGTCAGCACCGACTCGTTGTCGCTCGGCACGACGCGGAACTCGCCGAGCCCCATCGCCGGGTGCTGCTTGCGGACCGACAGCATGCCGCGGACCCAGTGCAGCAGGCTCGTCGGCTGGGCGAGCTGGGCCTCGACGTTGGTGTGGCCGTAGTGGAAGACGAGCGACTGCACGAGCGGCAGGTAGAGCTTGCCCGGGTCGGCGACGGAGAAGCCGGCGTTGCGGTCGGGCGTCCACTGCATCGGCGTGCGCACCGCGTCGCGGTCCGGCAGCCAGATGTTGTCGCCCATGCCGATCTCGTCGCCGTAGTACAGGCACGGGCTGCCGGGCAGCGAGAGCAGCAGGGCGTGCGCGAGCTCGATCTCCTTGCGCGAGTTGTCCAGCAGCGGCGCGAGGCGGCGGCGGATGCCCACGTTCGCGCGCATGCGCGAGTCGGGCGCGTACCAGCCGTACATGGACGCGCGCTCCTCGGTCGAGACCATCTCGAGCGTGAGCTCGTCGTGGTTGCGCAGGAACGTGCTCCACTGCGCGCCCGCCGGGATCGGCGGGGTGTCGGCCAGGATGTCGACGATCGGCGTCGCACGCTGGTCGCGGATCGAGAAGTAGATGCGCGGCATCACCGGGAAGTGGAAGCACATGTGGCACTCGGGCTCGCGCTCGGTACCGAAGTAGTGCACGACGTCCTCGGGCCACTGGTTCGCCTCGGCGAGCATGATGCGGCCGGGGAACTCGCGGTCGAGCATCTCGCGCACCGTGCGCAGGAACGCGTGCGTCTCGGGCAGGTTCTCGCAGTTCGTGCCCTCGGCCTCGAACAGGTAGGGCACCGCGTCGAGCCGGAAACCGTCGATGCCCAGGCCCAGCCAGAACCGCGCGACGTCGAGCATCGCCTCGCGCACGCGCGGGTTCTCGAAGTTGAGGTCCGGCTGGTGGCTGAAGAAGCGGTGCCAGAAGTACTGCCGGCGCACGGGGTCGAACGTCCAGTTGGACGTCTCGGTGTCGACGAAGATGATGCGCGCGTCCTGGTAGCGCGTCGCGTCGTCGGACCACACGTAGAAGTCGCCGTACGGGCCCTCCGGGTCGCTGCGCGACGCCTGGAACCACGGGTGCGCGTCGCTCGTGTGGTTCATGACGAGGTCGACGACCACCCGCATGCCACGCGCGTGCGCCTGCTCGACGAGCTCGACGAAGTCCTCGAGCGTGCCGTACTGGCTGGCCACCGCGGTGTAGTCCGCGACGTCGTACCCGCCGTCGCGCAGCGGGCTCGGGTAGAACGGCGGCAGCCACAGACAGTCGATGCCCAGCCACTGCAGGTAGTCGAGGCGGTCGATCAGGCCGCGCAGGTCACCGCTGCCACTGCCCGTGGAGTCGGAGAAGCTGCGGAGCATCACCTCGTAGAACACCGCCGTGCGGTACCAGTCGGGGTCCTCGACCAGGCCGTCGCCCGGCAGCGGCGGCACGGCCGGCTGGCGGCCCGTGGGCAGCTTGATCTGCGACGTGGTGGGCGCGGGCTCGCGCACGCGCGGCAGCGACCCCGTCGGGGGGCGGGCCGGCGCGACCGCGGACGTGGGGGTCTCGGTCACGGGTGCTCCAGGACGACGACGTGTGCGGGCCGTTCGGCCGGGTCGATGCGGACGTAGACCTGCGGGCCCCAGGTGTAGTGCTCGTCGCGCAGGACGTCGTGCGCGACGACCGGTCCGTGCGCGGGCAGTCCGAACGACGCGAGGTCGAGCTCGACCACGCCCTCGCGCACGTTCCACGGGTCGAGGGACACGATCGCGACGACCGTGCTCGCCCGGCCCGTCGGCGAGTGCTCGGCCGCGAGGTGCCGGGAGAACGCGAGCGTCGCGTCGTCGCTCGTCGGGTGGACCTGCAGGTTGCGCAGCTGGTGCAGCGCGGGGTGCGCGCGGCGGATCTCGTTGAGCTTGCCGATCAGGTCCGCCATGCCCAGGTGCTGCGCGAGCGACCAGTCCCGCGGGCGGAACTCGTACTTCTCGTTGTCGATCTGCTCGTCGGCGCCCGGCCGCGGCACGTTCTCGAGCAGCTCGTACCCCGAGTAGACGCCCCACGTCGGCGAGCCCAGCGCGGCCAGCACCGCGCGGATCGCCCACGCCTGCCCGCCCGCGCCCTGCAGGTACGGCGGCAGGATGTCGTGCGTCGTCGGCCAGAACGCGGGACGCATCCACGCACCCTGGTCGCCCGAGACCTCCTGCAGGTAGTCGCCGAGCTCCTGCTTGGTGCTGCGCCACGTGAAGTACGTGTACGACTGGTGGAAGCCGATCTTCGCGAGCGTCTGCATCATCGCGGGGCGCGTGAACGCCTCGGAGAGGAAGATCACCTCGGGGTGGTCGCGCGCGACGTCCGCGAGCAGCCAGTGCCAGAAGTCGAGCGGCTTGGTGTGCGGGTTGTCGACGCGGAACAGCGTCACGCCGTGGTCGATCCACACCTGCAGCACCCGGCGGACCTCGGCGTACAGCCCCGCGGGGTCGTTGTCGAAGTTCAGCGGGTAGATGTCCTGGTACTTCTTGGGCGGGTTCTCCGCGTAGGCGATCGAGCCGTCGACCCTCGTCGTGAACCACTCGGGGTGCTCGGTGACCCACGGGTGGTCGGGCGAGCACTGCAGCGCGATGTCGAGCGCGACCTCCATGCCGTGCTCGCGGGCGCGGGCGACGAACGCGTCGAAGTCCTCGAACGTGCCCAGGCCGGGCTCGATCGCGTCGTGCCCGCCGTCGGCCGAGCCGATCGCGTACGGCGACCCGGGGTCGCCCGGGAGCGCGCCGAGCGAGTTGTTGCGGCCCTTGCGGTTCGTCAGGCCGATCGGGTGGATCGGCGTGAGGTAGACGACGTCGAAGCCCATCGACGCGATGCGCGGCAGCTGCTCGGCCGCGGTGCGCAACGTGCCGGTGCGCCACTCCTGCGCGTGGTCGTCCCACGTGGCGCCGTGCGAGCGGGGGAACAGCTCGTACCACGCGCCCGTGAGAGCCAGTGGCCGGTCGACGACGAGCGGGTAGCTGGGCGAGGCGCTGACGAGGTCGCGCAGCGGCTCGCGCGACAGGGCCTGGCGCACGTGCGGCGACAGTGCCCACGCCAGGCGCTCGCCGGGGAAGCGGTGCGTGTCGCGCAACGCCTCGACCGCCTCGCGCAGCGTCGCGGCACCGTGCTCGCTCATCGCGTCGTCGCCCGTGCGGTCGGCCGCGCGGGCCAGCAGGCGCGCACCCTCCGCGAGCATGAGCTCGACGTCGATGCCCGCCTCGACCTTGATGGCCGCGTCGTGGGCCCAGGTCGCGTACGGGTCCGACCAGCCCTCGACGTGGAACGACCACAGGCCCGTCCGGTCGGGGACCAGGCGCGCCTCGTACCGGTCGAGGCCGGGTGCGATGTCGACCATCGCCGCACGCGCGTGCACCGCGCCGTCCGGGTCCACGAGCACGGCCGTCGCCGCGACCGCGTCGTGGCCCTCGCGGAACACGGTCGCCCGGACCGGGAAGGCCTCGCCGACGACCGCCTTGGCGGGGAACCGTCCGGCCTCGGCGACGGGGAACACGTCCAGGACCGGGATGCGACCGACGGGCGGGGCGCCGATGACGGTCGTCGCGCGGGGGGCGGGGGCGACGATGGTCGGGACGGGCGCGACGGGCGTCGCGGAGGGGGTGGCAGGCGTCGGGGAGGGGGCGGCGGTGGCCGGTGCGTCGGGGGCGGTCGCGGTGCTCGTCTCGCGCTGCGGCTCGGCCTGCGCGGCCAGTGTCGAGGCACGAGCGGTCCTGCGGCGCCGACCCGGTGCGGCGGGGGAGGTCGTCACGTCCCGAACCTATCCGCAGGTGCCCGTCCCAGGCATCTGCAGCGCGCGAGTCCGACGCACGAGCCGTGCTGCTCGCGGCGCCGGAAGCGCGGGCGACGTCAGGACACGTCGGACGCGAGTGCGCGGCCCACCGTGCGGCCCGTGAACAGGCAGCCGCCGAGGAACGTGCCCTCGAGCGCGCGGTGCCCGTGCACGCCGCCGCCGCCGAAGCCCGACGCCTCGCCCACGGCCCACAGCCCGGGCAGCACCTCGCCGTCGGGCGCCAGCACGCGCCCCTCGAGGTCGGTGTGCAGGCCGCCGAGCGTCTTGCGCGTCAGGACGGACAGCCGCACCGCGAGCAGCGGGCCGTGCGCCGGGTCGAGCAGGCGGTGCGGCTTGGCGACCCGGATGAGCTTGTCGACGACGTAGCGCCGCGCCTGCGCGGTCGCGACGACCTGCAGGTCCTTGGCGAGCCCCGACGAGACCTGGCGGTCGCGCTCGACGATCGTGCGCTCGAGCGCCGCCGCGTCGATCCGGTCATCGCCGGTCAGCGCGTTCATCTTCGCGGCGAGCTCGGCGGGCGTGTCCGCCCACAGGAACTCGGGCGACTGCTCGGCGAACGCCTCGACCGGACCGACCGCACCCGGCTTGACGCGCTGCAGCAGGAGCTTGACGTCCTTGCCCGTGAGGTCCGGGTTCTGCTCCGAGCCGGACAGCGCGAACTCCGATCCGAGGATCGTCTTGTCGAGCACGAACCACGAGTGGTCGTCGCCGCGCTGCGTGAGGTGCTGGAGCGAGCCGAGCGCGTCGAAGCCGGGGAACAGCGGCACCGGCAGGCGCTGCCCGTCGGCGTCCAGCCACAGCGACGACGGTCCGGGCAGGATGCGGATGCCGTGGCGGGTCCACACCGGCGAGTGGTTGGTGATGCCCTCGGGGTAGTGCCACATGCGGTCCGCGTGCACCACCGCGGCGCCGGCGTCGCGTGCGGCGGCGATGCCCGAGCCGTCGACGTGGTCCGGCACGCCCGAGAGCATGCGCGCGGGCAGGCGGCCCGCGTGCGCCGGCCACGTGGCGCGGACGAGGTCGTGGTTCGCGCCGATGCCTCCGGTCGCGATCACGACGGCGCCCGCGCTGAGCTCGAAGGTGTCGACGACCTCGCGCGACGACGGCACGGCGCGGGCCACCGCGTCGTCGCGCAGCACGTCGCCCCGTACGCCGGTGACGCGGCCGTCGGTGACGACGAGACCGGTCACGCGGTGCCGGAACCGGACGTCGGCCAGGCCCGCGGCCCGCGCGTCGAGCAGCGTGCGCACGAACGGCTCGAGGATGCCCGGCCCCGTGCCCCACGTGACGTGGAAGCGCGGCACGGAGTTCCCGTGGCCGCCCGCGGTGTAGCCGCCGCGCTCGGCCCACTGCACGAGGGGGAACCACCGCACGCCCTGCGCGTGGAGCCACGAGCGCAGGTCGCCCGAGGCGAAGTCGACGAACCCCTCCGCCCACGCCCGGCCCCACCGGTCCGAGCCGTCGTCGGAGAACTGCGCGGAGCCGAACCAGTCGGCCAGGGCGAGCTCGGCGGAGTCGTGCACGCCGAGGCGGCGCTGCTCGGGGGAGTCCACGAGGAACAGCCCGCCGAAGGACCAGAACGCCTGGCCGCCCAGCGACGCGGCGTTCTCGGCGTCGAGCAGGAGCACGCGGCGACCGGCCCTGGTCAGCTCGGCTGTCGCGACGAGCCCGGCGAGGCCTGCGCCGACGACCACGACGTCGTGGGTACCCATGGCGCGCAGCCTAGCCCGGCTGGACGGCCGTCCAGAAGGTCGGTGCGCGAGGTTCGCCCGGTCGGTCCGCCCGGCGGTCTCCGGTCCTCGTCCCGGCTGGTCCGTCAGTGCACGGGCGAGAGCAGGTGCGCCGCGAGCGACCCGCCCCACGCGCGTGCGAGCTGGAGCTGGGCGTCGTCGATCGTCGCCCGGCCGTCCTCGCCACCCTCGATGCCGAACGCCTGCGTGGGGGCGATGATCTCGGCGCCCCGGCGACGCAGGAGCTTCTCGATGCGCGACCCCGCCGAACCCGCGAACCGCGACCACGAGCGCGTGTCGAACACCGCGGTCGACCGGCCGCTGAGCCCCGGCAGCGCGTCGAGCCACTCGTGGACGCCCAGGTCGCCCTGGCCACCCCGGGCGCGCGCGAGCGCCCGGGAGCGCGGCGTGCTCAGCCCGCGCATGTGCGTGGGTGCGCCGACGACGAGCAGCCGGGCGCGGGCCACGACGTCGTCGTGCGCCAGGACGTCGTCGACGTCGAGCACCACCGTCGGGAGCCCGGCGGCGGTCATGCCCTCGGCGATCGACTCCGCGACGGCGCGCGTGCACCCGAACATCGACTCGAAGACCACGACCCCTGACATGCCTCCAGGATGGTCCTGCCGGGCGCCGCGGGGGTGGGCCCGAGGTCCTGACGACGGTGGTCAGGACGGCGTCGTCGGGGGCTCCTGACCTGGGACATCGGGGCGGTCGAGCACGTAGACGCGCAGGCTCAGCGGCTCCAGCACGGTGAGCTCGCCGGCCTGCACGTGCAGCACGCCCGCGATGGCTGACGAGCGCTGGTCGTCGGGCCGCTCCCACACCGAGTCCCACGCGAGCCGGAACCGGTCGCCGTCCTCGCCCGCGATCGTCACCTCGGACTCGTGCAGCGCGCCGTTGACGACGACGAGCACGACGTCCGGCGTCGCCGCGGCGTCCTCGTCCACGGCGCGCACCATCTGCAGCGTGCGGATCTGCGGGTCGTGCCACCGGGCGTGGTCGAACGCGGTCCCGGTGGCGTCGAACCACGCGAGGTCGACGCGGCCACCCTCGCGGGCGGGACGTCCGGTGTAGAACCGGCGCGGGCGCAGCGCGGCGTGCTCGCGCCGCAGCGCGAGCAGCCACCGTGCGCTCGCGAGCAGGTCCCGGCGCCACGGCGCGAGGTCCCACGAGACCCAGGTGAGCTCGTCGTCGTGGCAGTACGCGTTGTTGTTGCCCCGCTGCGTGCGCCCCATCTCGTCGCCCGCCGTGATCATGGGTGTGCCGGCGGCCAGCACGAGCGTCGCGAGCAGGTTGCGGATCGAGCGGCGGCGCAGCGGGACGATCGCCGCGGCCGGCGAGTCGGGTGCGACGTGACCCTCGGCGCCGTGGTTCCACGAGCGGTTGTCGTCGGTGCCGTCGCGGTTGTTCTCGCCGTTGTCGAAGTTGTGCTTGTGGTCGTAGGCGACCAGGTCCGCCATCGTGAAACCGTCGTGCGCGGTGACGAAGTTGACCGACGCGTTCGGGCCGCGCACGAGGGGCGGGTCACCGTGGCCGAACAGGTCGACCGAGCCGGACAGGCGCGTCGCCAGGTCGCGCACGCGGTGGCCGGGCAGGCCGTGCGCGGCGCGGGCGGGGTCGGCGAGCCAGAACGAGCGCACCGCGTTGCGGAACCGGTCGTTCCACTCGGCCCACGGCGGGATGAACTGCCCCGTGCGCCAGCCGCCCGGCCCCACGTCCCACGGCTCGGCGACGAGCTTGAGCCCGTGCAGGGACGGGTCGGTGCCCGCGGCGACGAGCAGCGGGTGGCTCTGCGAGTAGCCGTCGGGGCCGCGGGCCAGCGTCACGGCGAGGTCGAACCGGAAGCCGTCGACCCCCACGACGTCCGCCCAGTAGCGCAGCGAGTCGAGCGTCATGCGCACCACCTCGGTGCGCCGGAAGTCGAGCGTGTTGCCCGTGCCCGTGACGTCCGCGAGGTTCGCGGGGACGCCGCCGTCGTGCCAGTAGTACAGCGTGTTGTCCAGGCCCCGCCACGAGACGTGCTGGCCGGGGTTGCCGCCCTCGCACGTGTGGTTGTAGACGACGTCGAGCAGCACCTCGATGCCGGCCTCGTGCAGCGCGTGGACCGCGCCGCGCAGCTCGGCGAGCACGGCCGCGGGACCGGCGGCGCGCGCGGCTGCGGTCGCGTACCGCGGCTCGGGGGCGAAGAAGCCGAGCGTGCTGTACCCCCAGAAGTTGCGCAGGCCGCGTGCGACGAGGTGCGGCTCGGAGGCGCTCGCGTGCACCGGCAGGAGCTCGACCGTGGTCACCCCGAGGCCGCGCAGGTGGTCGATGACCGCGGGGTGCGCGAGACCCGCGTACGTGCCGCGCAGCTCGGGCGGCAGCAGGGGGTGCAGCCTCGTCAGGCCGCGCACGTGCGCCTCGTAGACGACCGTGCTCTCCCACGGGACCCACGGCCGGTTGGCGGCCGGGTCCGGCCCGGGCAGCGCCGCCTCGTCGACGACGACGCCGTACGGCACCTGGCCGGCGGAGTCGCGGGGGTCGGCCGGGCCGTACACGTCCCCGCGACCCTCGTCGTCGACCACGTGACCGTACGTGGCCGGCCCGTAGCCCAGCTCGCCCTCGAGGCCCCGGGCCCACGGGTCGACGAGCAGCTTGGCGGGGTTGTGGCGCAGCCCGTGGACGGGGTCCCACGCGCCGTGCACGCGCAGGCCGTAGCGGTCGCCGGGCGCGACGCCGGGGACGAACGCGCTGAACACGCCCTGGTGGGGGCCGTCGAGCGGGATGCGGCGCTCGGTCGTGTGCGGCTGCGCGCCGTGGCCGTCGAACAGGCACAGCTCGACCCCCGTCGCGTGCGACGCGAGGACCGCGACCTCGACCCCGCCGTCGACCGGGCGCACGCCGAGGCGTGGGGGGCGGCGGGAGGTCGTCGGTCGCTGGTTCACGGCGCCCATTGTGGCCGACGAGCATGTCGGCGCCATGTCGCGCACGTGACAGCGGCGAGGGGCGGGCGTCCGCTGGGCGAACCGTCCGAGTTGCGCCCGACGGACGGAGGGTAACGTTCCGGGCGTGAAGATCGTCGTCTGCGTCAAGCACGTGCCGGACATCCAGTCGGACCGCCAGATCGCCGAGGGGCGCACCGTCCGCGACGGGGGTGACGGCACGCTGAACGAGCTCGACGAGAACGCGCTCGAGGCCGCGCTCAGCCTCGTCGAGAGCGCGGGCGAGGGCGAGGTCGTCGTCGTGACCGTGGGCCCGGACGACGCGGTGGACGCGGTCCGCAAGGGTCTGCAGATGGGCGCCGACGAAGCCGTGCACGTCGTCGACGACGCGGTCGCCGGCTCGGACGCGATCGGCACCGCACGCGTGCTGGCCGCCGCGATCACCCACATGGGCGGCGCGGACCTGGTCGTGACCGGCATGGCGGGGCTCGACGGCCTCACCTCGCTGGTCCCCACGGCGCTCGCGGCACTGCTCGACGTCCCCGCGCTGCCGCTCGCCGCGCGCCTCGAGGTGACGGGGTCGACGGTGCGCGTGACGCGCCACCTCGACCACGCGAGCGAGGTGCTCGAGGCCGAGCTGCCGGCGCTCGTCTCGGTGACGGACCAGGCCAACGAGCCGCGCTACCCCAACTTCAAGGGCATCATGGCCGCGCGCAAGAAGCCGGTGACGACGTTGACGCTCGCGGACCTCGGGCTCGACCCGACGCTCGTCGGCGCCGCGGGCGCGCGTACCGAGGTGCTCGAGGCCGCACCGCGTCCCGCGCGCGAGGACCGCGTGCTCGTGACCGACACCGGCGATGCGGGCGTGCGGCTCGCCGCCTACCTCGTCGAGAACCAGCTCGTCTGACGACGAGCCCGCCGAGCCCACCGCCGAACGTCACACCGATCTGAGGACCACCGTGAGCGACATCCTCGTCCTGCTCGACCACACCAGCACGGGCGCGCTGCGCACCCCGGTGCGTGAGCTCGTCACGCTCGCGCGCGACCTGACCGACGGCGGCGTGCACGGCGCGTGGCCCGCGGACGGTGCGGAGCCCGACGAGGCCGCGCTGGCCGAGCTCGGCGCGCTCGGCGTCACGCACGTGCACCGGCTGACCAGCGACGCCGACGTGCGTGTCCCCGCGGTCCTCGCCGAGGGCGTCGCGAGCCTGCTCGACGCCACGGGCGCGACGACGCTGCTCGCGGTCTCGTCGTTCGAGAACAAGGAGCTCGCCGCGTACCTCGCGGTGGCGACCGGCGCGGGCGTCGTGACCGACGCCGACGCGCTCGAGCGTGCCGACGGCGCGCTGGTCGCGGGCAAGACCGTGTTCGCGGGCACCTGGACCACGCGCACCGCGCTGCGCACGCCGCTCGCGGTCGTGCTGGTCAAGGCGAACAGCGTGGTCGTCTCGCCGGCGCCCGTCGCGGCTGCGCCGCAGGTCGGTGAGCACGCGTTCACCGCGAGCCCTGCGGCGTCGCGCGTGCGCGTCGTCGAGCGGACCGAGCGGCCCGCCACGGGACGGCCGGACCTGGGCAGCGCCCACATCGTCGTGACCGGAGGGCGCGGCACGGACGGCGACTTCTCGGCGCTCGAGGAGCTCGCCGACGTGCTCGGCGGTGCGGTCGGTGCGACGCGCGTCGCGACCGACGAGGGCTGGATCGGCCACGACGCGCAGATCGGCCAGACGGGCGTCACGATCTCGCCCCGTCTCTACATCGGCGCAGGCGTCTCCGGTGCGGTGCACCACCGCGGGGGCATGCAGGCGTCGGGCACGATCGTCGCGATCAACTCCGACCCGGACGCACCGATCTTCGAGATCGCGGACTTCGGGGTCGTCGGTGACCTCACGACCGTCGTCCCGCAGCTGACCGCCGAGCTCCGCCGCCTCAAGGGCTGACCCTCAGCGACGACAGGAGCCGTCATGACCGCACGGACGACGAAGCGCGTCGGGATCCTCACGGCCGGAGGCGACAGCCCCGGCCTCAACGCCGCGATCCGCGGCTTCGGCAAGACCGCGATCGGGCACTACGGCATGGAGCTCATCGGCTTCCGGGACGGCGTCACGGGACTCGTCGAGAACCGGTTCGTCGAGCTCGACGGCGCCGCGCTGTCCGGGATCCTCACGGTCGGCGGCACGATCCTGGGAACGAGCAGGGACAAGGTCCACCGCTGGAACGTCGACGGCGAGGTGCGGGACATGGTCCCGACCGTCGTCGAGAACTACGAGCGCAACGGGCTGGACGCGCTCATCATGCTCGGCGGCGGCGGGACCGCGAAGAACGCGATGCGCCTGGTCGACGCGGGCCTCAACGTCATCACGCTGCCGAAGACGATCGACAACGACATCGCCATGACCGACACCACGTTCGGGTTCGCGACCGCGATGGAGATCGCGACCGAGGCGATCGACCGCGTGCACTCCACGGCGCACAGCCACCACCGGATCATCCTCACCGAGATCATGGGGCACCGGGCGGGCTGGCTGACGCTCGGGGCGGGCATCGCCGGCGGTGCGGACATCATCCTCATCCCGGAGATCCCGTACACCGTCGAGTCGATCGCCGAGACGATCCGTGCGCGCACCGCGCGCGGCTCGACGTTCTCGGTGGTCGCCGTCGCCGAGGGGGCGCGCGACACCGACGACACCGCCGACTACGAGGCCGCGCAGCTGCTGGTCAAGGCCGCCAAGACCCCCGAGGCGGTCCGCGCAGCCAAGTCGCACCTGCGGCACGTCGAGGACACGCAGCGCGAGCACACGTTCCGGCTCGCGCGTGAGCTCGAGGCCGCCACCGGCCTGGAGTCGCGCGTCACGATCCTGGGCTACGTGCAGCGCGGGGGGACGCCGTGCGCGGCCGACCGCCTGCTCGCCTCGCGGCTCGGCGCGGCCGCAGCGGACCTGGTCTCGCGCGGGGAGTTCGGGGTCATGGTCGCCTCACGCGGTGAGGACACCGAGGCCGTGCCGCTCGCGCAGGTCGCGGGCAAGGTCAAGCTCGTCCCGCAGGACCACGCGTGGATCGCGGCCGCACGGCAGGTGGGCACGGGCCTGGGCGACTGACCGGGCCGGGTGCGGCTACAGCGTGCGCAGCCAGCTCAGGGTCGCGTACGCCTGCGCGCGCTGGAACGCCCGCAGGTTGGGGATCCCGGGCGGGGGTGGCTGCACGCTCCCGAACGCGAAGTAGCCCGCGAGCCCCGCGAGGCAGGACCGCAGCTCGTCGTCGGACACCCCGATCGACAGCTCGTGCCCGCGGAACAGGAGCGCGGGGTCGCCGCCGCCCTGCAGTGCGACGCTCGGCAGCATGAACGCGAGGTCCAGCCACGGCGCGCCGACGCTCGCGTGCGGCCAGTCGATGAGCCAGACCCGGCTGTGGTCGTCGTCGATCATCACGTTGTCCGCGCGCAGGTCGCCGTGCACGAGCGCGTCCCCCGCGCACGCCGGCAACGAGTCCTGCTCGAGCAGGACGAGGCGCTCGAGCGAGTCGACCGCCCACCGGCCTGTCGTGCCGCCCTCGCGCGCGAGCTCGTCGAGCGCCGCGCCGTCGCCCGCGGCGAGGTGGCGCCAGCCCTGGAAGTCGTCGGCGAGCTGGTCGTCGGTGCGCGGCAGGCTGTGGCCGACGAGCGGCTCGGCGTCGGCGAGGCGGCCGATCGTGGCGAGCACCTCGCCCAGGTCGTCGGGCCGCCAGGGCAGCACGGGCGAGCGTCCATGCACGGCCTCGAAGCCGAGGACCACCCAGTCGCCGTCGTCGTGCGACCACAGCAGGCGGGGGGCGGGGACCTCGGGCGGCAGAGCGGCCGCGTTGCGGATCTCGGCGCGCGCGAGCTCGGGCGAGTGCGGGTTCTGCTCGGGGGAGACCGCCTTGACGAAGACGTCCCGACCGTCGGCCAGCTCCAGGACCGCCGCGAAGCCGGGGGAGAACCCGCTCGTCGCGTCGGTCTCGGCGCTCACCTGAGCGCCTGCGAGGTCGCCGATCCGGGCTCGTACGGGTCGGGGGAGGTCGCGCCAGGTCAGACGCTGCCCGCTGAAGGCGAGCGGCATGGCCAGGACGTCGTCGTCGGCGCTCACGGCGGACATCCTGCCAGGTCTTCGCGATGGTGCGCGGGATGTCCAGGTGCGCGCGGACCACCCGCGGCGCGGCCGTTCGTAGACTCGTGGGGTGACTGCTCGCCCGGCGGCGGCTGCCGCGTCGTATCTCGACCACGCGGCGACCACGCCCATGCTCCCCGCGGCGGTCCGGGTGCTCGAGTCCGAGCTCACCCGGACCGGTAACCCGTCGTCCCTGCACGCCTCCGGACGGGCCGCGCGACGCGTGGTCGAGGAAGCACGCGAGCGGTTCGCGGCGGCGCTCGGCGCGCGTCCGAGCGAGGTGCTGTGGACGTCCGGTGGGACCGAGGCGGACAACCTCGCGATCAAGGGGCTGTTCTGGGCACGGCGCACGCACGACCCGGGACGGCGGCGCATCCTCGTCTCCGCGGTCGAGCACCACGCCGTGCTCGACCCGGCCTTCTGGATGGCCGAGCATGCGGGCGCCGAGCTCGTGCTGCTCCCCGTCGACTCGGACGGCGTGCTCGAGGTCGACGCGCTGCGCGCCGAGCTCGAGGCGAACGGCGAGCACGCCGCGCTGCTCTCGGTGATGTGGGCCAACAACGAGGTGGGCACGCTGCAGCCGCTCGCCGACGTCGTCGCGCTCGCGCGGCGCCACGGCGTACCGGTGCACGCCGACGCCGTGCAGGCCGTCGGCCAGGTGCCCGTGGACTTCGCGGCGAGCGGGCTCGACGCGATGACGGTCTCCGGGCACAAGCTCGGCGGCCCGGGCGGCACGGGGGCGCTCCTCGCGCGGCGCGGGCTCGAGCTGACACCCGTGCAGCACGGCGGCGGCCAGGAGCGCGGCGTGCGGTCCGGGACGCTCGACGCCGCGCTGCTCGCGTCGTTCGCGACCGCGGTCGACGAGGCCGTCGCGGCCCGTCCCACGCACGCGCCGCGCGTGGCCGCGCTGCGCGACACGCTCGTCGCCGGGGTGCGCGCGATCGACCCGACCGCGGTGCTGCGCGGCCCCGCCGACACCGAGCGGCGGTTGCCGGCGAACGCGCACTTCACGTTCCCGGGCTGCGAGGGCGACTCGCTGCTGTACCTCCTGGACTCGGCGGGCGTCGAGGCCTCGACGGGCTCGGCGTGCCAGGCGGGAGTCCCGCGGCCGTCGCACGTGCTGCTCGCGATGGGTGTCGACGAGGACGACGCGCGTGGGGCGCTGCGGTTCTCGCTCGGGCACACCTCGACGTCCGACGACGTCGCGGCGCTGCTCACCGCCCTGCCGGCGGTGCTCGAGCGGGCGCGCGCCGCGGGTCTCGCGGGCTCGTCGTCCGCGCGGGTGGGGGTGGCCTGAGTGCGCGTGCTGGCCGCCCTGTCCGGCGGGGTCGACTCGGCCGTGGCCGCGGCGCGCGCGGTCGACGCGGGCCACGAGGTCGTCGGGGTGCACATGGCGCTGTCGCGCACGCGCGACCAGTTCCGCACCGGGTCGCGGGGGTGCTGCTCGATCGAGGACGCGGGGGACGCGCGGCGCGCCGCGGACGTGCTCGGCATCCCGTACTACGTGTGGGACCTGTCGGAGCGGTTCGAGGAGACGGTCGTCGCCGACTTCCTCTCCGAGTACGCCGCGGGTCGCACGCCGAACCCGTGCGTGCGGTGCAACGAGCACATCAAGTTCGCGACGTTGCTCGACAAGGCGCTCGCGCTGGGCTTCGACGCGGTGTGCACCGGGCACTACGCGCGCGCCGTCGAACGGCCCGACGGCACGCGTGAGCTGCACCGAGCGCTCGACGCCGCCAAGGACCAGTCGTACGTGCTCGCGGTGATGGGCCCCGAGCGCCTCGCGCGGTCGATGTTCCCGCTCGGGGACGTCGCCTCGAAGGAGGAGACGCGCCGCGAGGCGGCCGCGCGCGGGCTGTCTGTCTCGGCCAAGCCGGACTCCTACGACATCTGCTTCGTCGCGGACGGCGACACGCAGGGGTTCCTGCGTGACCGGCTCGGTGCGCAGCCCGGTGAGGTCGTGGACTCCTCAGGAGCGGTCGTCGGGACGCACGACGGCGCGTACGCGTACACGGTCGGTCAGCGGCGCGGGCTCGCGCTGGGCCGTCCCGCGCCCGACGGCAGGCCGCGGTACGTGCTCGCGGTCGAGCCCGTGCGCAACCGCGTGGTCGTCGGCTCGTCCGACGAGCTCGTCGTGGACCTCGTGCACGCGGATCGGGCCGTCTGGTACGACGACGTGGCGCGGGATCCGGCGCGGTGGGCAGCGGCCGCGCTGAGCGTGCAGGTGCGCGCGCACGGCGCCCCGGTGCCGGCCGCGTTCGAGCTCGCCGAGCCCGACCGGCTGAGCGTGGCGCTGCGCGCACCGCTGCGCGGCGTGGCGGCGGGCCAGTCGGTCGTCGTGTACGACGGCACGCGCGTGCTCGGCCAGGCGACCGTGACCGGGGCCGAGCGGACCTCGCACGTGCTGGCGGGCTCCGCCGCCGTGGACACCGCGTGATCGGGGTCAGCGGCACCGGGGGCTGGCCCGGCCAGGACGTGCTCGAGGCGCAGACGGTCGTGGTGGGCGACCTGGTCGACACCCCGTCGGAGGTGCAGGGGCTGCCGTTCGAGGTGCACCTGCCCGCGCGCGGGCCGGGGGCCACGCTCGTCGGACGT
Source organism: Cellulomonas gelida (assembly GCF_006538725.1). Lineage (GTDB taxonomy): Bacteria > Actinomycetota > Actinomycetes > Actinomycetales > Cellulomonadaceae > Cellulomonas > Cellulomonas gelida. The sequence goes on along the minus strand of NZ_BJLQ01000024.1, from coordinate 35,360 downwards.
GCGCTCGGCCTGCTCGTCGAGCTGCCGGCCGAGCTGGGCCCGCACGGCTGGAAGCTCGCCGACCGGCCCGGGAGCGACCTCACGCGCACGCGGGCGCTCGCACGTGAGGACCTCGACGCGCTCGCGGTCGCGGGCCACGGGTACGTCGGGCCGCTCGTCGTGCCGGTGCTGGGCCCGGTCACGCTCGCCGCGTCGGTCTACCTGGCGCGCGGCGACCGCGCTCTCGCGGACCCCGGCGCGCTGCGCGACCTCGCCGACTCGCTGGCCGCGGGGCTCGTCGAGCACCTCGCCGCGATCGCGCGTGCGGTGCCGGGTGCCGAGCCGGTCGTGCTGCTGCACGAGCCGATGCTCGCGCAGGCGGTCGCGGGCGTGCTGCCCTCGTTCTCCGGGTATGCGCGGCTGCGCGCGGTGCCTGGTCCGTCGGCCGCCGAGCGGATCGGCTCGGTCGTGTCCGCGGCGCGCGGGGCCGGGGCGCGCGCGGTCGTGCACGGCGGCGCCGCATGGACCACGGTCCCCGCGATCCGCGCGACGGGCGCCGACGGGATCGCGCTCGAGGTCGAGCCCTTGGGCGAGCGCGGGTGGGAGCGGGTCGCCGAGGCCGTCGAGGCCGGGCTGCAGCTCTGGGCGCACGTCCCGCCGCAGCGCTCGTCGCAGTGCGCGGGACCGGACGCCGTCGGGCAGGCGCGCTCGGTGACGGGGCCGTGGCGCTCCGTGGGACTGCCCGCCGCGGGGCTCGACGACGTGGTGCTGCTCGTGGGGGACCAGCCCGGGGGAGCCGACGACGCGCGCGGCGCGCTCGCGGGAGCGGTCCGTGCGGCGCGGGTCGTCGCGGAGGCCGTGCACGGGTGACGGGCGCACGGGTGAGCGCGCACGGGTGAGCGCCGGTGGGACGTAGGCTGCTGCGGCGCGAGAGACGCGCGACGAACGGGGTGAGGCGTGAGCGAGCGACGTGACGGTACGCGCAGGGGCAGGCTCGGCGGGGCGGCGGCGCTCCGGCTGGACCTGAAGCACCCGGGCACGCTGCTCCTCGCGAGCGGCGCCGCGATCGCCGGGATCGTGCTGCTCCTGATCACGCTCGTGACGCTCGGCGCGCAGTCGATCGAGGCGTCGGGGCTCGGGAACGTGCCGTGCCTGGTCGCCGTGAGCGACGAGGTCGAGGGTGCGTCGGTCGACAACCACGTGCTCCCCCCGAAGACGACGTGCACGTGGCAGCCCGACGGCGGCGCGAGCGAGACCGTGGTCGTCGCGGAGCCCTCGGCGGCGATGTTCTGGACGGGTGCCGTGCTGTTCCTCGGCGGCGCCGGGACGTGCGTGGGCGTGCTGGCCGCACCGCGTCTGCGTCGCTGACCCCCGCGCGTCCACAGGTGCGGCGCGAGGTGCCGCGTGTCGGTGGGGACGGCGACAATGGGCGCGTGACCGACGCGCAGCCCGCCGAGACGACCGACACCACTGTGCCGCCGCACGAGCCGCCACCGGACGCGGTGCCCGCAGAGGCCCGGCACCGGTGGGACGAGCTCGCGGAGCGGGTACGCGCCGACCAGTTCGCGTACTACGTGCGGGACGCCCCGTCGTCGTCGGACGCCGAGTACGACGCGCGGATGCGCGAGCTCGCGGAGCTCGAGGACGCACACCCCGGCCTGCGCACGCCCGACTCCCCGACGCAGATGGTCGGCGGGACGTTCTCGACCGAGTTCGCGTCGGTCGACCACGTCGAGCGCATGCTCTCGCTCGACAACGCGTTCTCCGACGAGGACGTCCACGCCTGGGCCGAGCGCGTGCAGCGCGACCTCGAGACCGACGAGCCGCCGCACTACCTGTGCGAGCTCAAGATCGACGGCCTGGCGATCGCCCTGCTGTACGAGAAGGGCCGCCTGGTGCGCGCCGCGACGCGCGGTGACGGGCGCACGGGCGAGGACGTGACGCTCAACGTCCGCACGATCACGACCATCCCGGACGTCCTGGCGGGTGATCCCGCCGCTCATCCGGAGCTCATCGAGATCCGCGGCGAGGTGTTCCTGCCGGTCGAGGCCTTCGCCGAGCTCAACGCCGCGCAGGTCGCGGCGGGCAAGCCCCCGTTCGCCAACCCGCGGAACGCGGCGGCGGGCTCGCTGCGGCAGAAGGACCCGCGGGTCACCGCGTCGCGCCCGTTGCGGATGTACGCGCACGGCATCGGCGCGCTGCGCTGGGCGCAGGGCACGCGCCCGGCCGACGTGCTTCGCCAGTCGCAGGTGTACGACCTGCTGAGCGGCTGGGGCGTGCCGACGTCGTCCCACACGCGCGTCGTGCAGGGCCTCGACGGCGTGCGGGAGATGATCGCGTACTACGGCGAGCACCGGCACGACGTCGAGCACGAGATCGACGGCATCGTCGTCAAGGTCGACGAGATCACGCTGCAGCGTCGGCTCGGGGCGACGAGCCGTGCGCCGCGCTGGGCGATCGCGTACAAGTACCCGCCCGAGGAGGTCAACACCCGCCTGCTGGCGATCGAGGTGGGGATCGGGCGCACCGGGCGAGCGACGCCGTTCGCGGTGATGGAGCCCGTCGTCGTCGCCGGCTCGACCGTGCGCCAGGCCACGCTGCACAACCAGGACGTGGTCAAGGTCAAGGGCGTGCGCATCGGGGACATGGTCGTGCTGCGCAAGGCAGGTGACGTGATCCCGGAGATCGTCGGCCCTGCGCCGCGCGCGCCGGGTGACGACGTGCCACGCGTCGAGTGGCAGATGCCGAGCGACTGCCCGGCGTGCGGCACGCCGTTGCGCCCGATGCGCGAGGGCGACGTGGACCTGCGGTGCCCGAACGCCGAGACCTGCCCGGCGCAGGTGCTGGGCCGCGTCGACCACATCGGCTCCCGGGGTGCCCTCGACATCGAGGCGCTCGGTGAGGTCACGGCCGCGGCCCTCACCCAGCCGGACGTCCCGACGACACCCCCGCTGCGCACGGAGGCCGACCTGTTCGACCTGGTCGGGTACCCGGCGGACGCGCCCGACGAGGTGCGGGATCGCGTGCGGGCGGAGAGCCTGGCCCGCCTCGCCGAGATCGAGGTCGTGGTGCGGGACCCGGAGACGGGCCTGCCGCGCGAGGACGAGGACGGCAACGTGCGGCGCCGCACGCCGTTCCGCAGGCGCCTGACGTGGACCAAGGCGCAGCGCGCGCGGGCCGACGCCGAGGGTCGCGAGCTGCGCGACTGGGAGCCGTCCGAGGCGGCGCGCACGCTGCTCGACCAGCTCGACCTGGCCAAGGGCAAGGAGCTGTGGCGCGTCATCGTGGCGCTGAGCATCCGCAACGTCGGCCCGACGGCCGCTCGTGCGCTCGCTCAGGAGTTCGGCTCGATGGCCGCGCTGCGCGAGGTGCTCGAGGGCGACCCGGCGGCGGCGGCCGAGCGCCTCGCCGCGGTCGACGGCGTGGGGCCCACGACCGCCGCGTCGCTCGTCGACTGGTTCGCAACGCCGTGGCACGCCCAGATCGTCGACCGCTGGCAGGCGGCGGGCGTCGTGATGGCCGACGAGGCGGTCGAGGGCGCGCCCCGCACGCTCGAGGGCCTGACGGTCGTCGTCACCGGGAGCCTCGAGCGCTTCTCGCGCGACGAGGCCAAGGAGGCGATCCTCGCGCGCGGCGGCAAGGCGTCGGGGTCGGTCTCGAAGAAGACCGACTTCGTGGTCGTCGGCGAGAACGCGGGGTCCAAGGAGACCAAGGCGCGCGAGCTCGGGCTCACGATCCTCGACGAGGCCGGGTTCGGGCGTCTGCTCACCGACGGGCCGGAGGCACTCGCGTGACCGCGCCGACCCTGACGTCGCCCGGGCCGCCCGGCGCCACGACCGAGATGGCGTGCTGGCCACCGCTGCGCACGGCGACGACGTCCGACGGATGGCGCGTGGGCCTGTCCCGTGGCGTCACGCGGCGCGCGAACAGTGCGGTCGCGCTGCAGGCTCCGGCCGACGTGTTGCGCGCTGTCGACGAGGTCGAGGCGCTCTTCGCGGGCGAAGGGCTGCCGGCGGTGATGCGCACGGGCATGAGCGCGCTGGACCGGGTGGTCGACGCCGAGCTCGACCGTCGTGGCTGGACGACGCGCGCCGTGACGGACGTCCTCGCGCGCGGGCAGGACCGTGACGGCCGGGACGCGGACGCCGGGGCTCGGTCGGCGCTGGCCGTGACCGTCGCGCGCGAGCCCGACGAGGACTGGCTGGACGCCTACCTCGCGGTCAAGAGCGCGGGCCGGCACCGGGAGGTCCTCAGCGCGATCCTCGCGGGTGGCGACGCGTGGCACCTCACTGCGCGGCAGGGCGAGGAGGTCGTCGGGGTGATCAGGGTCGCGCGGGCCGACGGCTGGGCGGCCCTCTCGTGCCTCGCGGTGGCACCCGGTGCGCGCCGGCGTGGGATCGGGCGTGCGCTCACCGCCGACGGCGTGCGCCTCGCGCGTGAGCACGGTGTCACGCGCACGTTCCTCCAGGTCGAGCGCAGCAACGCCGGGGCGCGTGCCCTGTACGACGCCCTGGGCTTCGTGCCCGTCGACTCCTATCGCTACCGCGAACAGCCGAGCACCATGGCGTGAGCGGTGGCGCTCGGGGTACCCGCGCCCTGCAGGCATGACCCGTGGCGCGGCCGGCCGCCCGGCGGCGCGCTGGTCCGCTCCGAGAAGTCGATCCACAGACCGCCCACGGCGTCGGCACCGGCTCTGCCATACTGCTCCGTTACTCACGTCAGGGGTGGTCTTGGCATTCGCCGGCGCCCCAGGGGTCTGACAAGCAGGAAAGGGACAGTCGTGACGGTCTTCTTCGTGGTCGGCGCCATCGGTCTGGTGCTGCTCGTGCTCTCGCTCGTCGTGGGCGAGGTCTTCGAGTCGTTCGAGATCGGCGACGGCGGCATCTCCGGGCTGGCCGTCGGGATCGGCGCCGTGGTGTTCGGCGCCTCGGGCGTCCTTGCGCTGTCCTCGGACCTCGACGTGATCTGGGCGTACGTCATCGCGGTCGCGTTCGCGATCGCGGCCGGTCTCGTCGCCCAGCTCATCGTCAACCGGCTCGCGGACTCCGAGGACGCCCCACCGCCCCCGCTCGAGGGGGCGTACGGAGTGCTCACGGCGACCACGGGCCCTGAGGGCGGCGAGGTACGGCTCGAGGGCGTACGTGACCTGGAGAGTCGTCTGGCCTGGGCCGACGAGCCGCTCGAGGCGGGCACGCGCGTCGTCGTCGTGGGTGTGTCCGGATCTCGCGTGCACGTGACGCGGGCCTGACGCCGCCCGCGGCCGGGTCCATCGCACCACCGGGACGCTGCCCCACCGGCACGTCTCGCCATCGAGTCATCGACCGAACCCACCCACCCACGGGGTTGCCGTGGCAGGACAGGAAGGAGCCCGGGGCGACCCGGACACCATGCCCGACTTCATGCAGGACGGCTCGGCGGTCATCGCCGTGCTCGCTCTCGTCATCGCGTTCTTCGCGGTCATCGCCCTCGTCACCAAGCGCATCCGTCGCGTGCCGCCGAACGAGGCGCTCGTCATCGTCGGTCGCGGAGCCGGCAAGAACGCGGGAGACGGTGGCCAGCGCGTCGTCGTCGGCGGTCGCGTCTTCATCTGGCCCGTGCTGCAGCAGGGGTTCCCGATCTCGCTCGAGCAGCGTCAGATCGGCATCACGGTCGAGGGCGTCGACAAGAACCGCATCAAGCTCGCCATCAAGGCGTCCATCAACTTCAAGGTCCGGGGCGACGAGGAGGGCGTGCGTCGCGCGGCGCAGCGCTTCCTGTCGCAGCAGGCGACGCTGACCGACGTGATCAAGGAGTCGCTCGAGGGCTCGCTGCGCTCGATCATCGGCGACATGACGATCGAGCAGATCATCAGCGACCGCAAGTCGCTGCAGGACGGTGTGGTCGCCTCGACCAAGACCGACCTCGCGGAGCAGGGCCTGCAGGTCGACCTGCTCAACATCTCCGACATCTCGACGCCGGGCTCGGACTACCTCGCCAACCTCGGTCGTGCCGAGGCGGCGCGTGCCCGCCAGGTCGCCGAGGTCAAGGAGGCCGAGGCGCAGCAGGTCTCCGAGTTCGCGAAGATCGTCGCGGCCGAGGCGATCGCCGAGCGTCAGCGCGACCTCGCTCTGAAGCAGGCGACGATCAAGGCCGAGACGGACCGCGCCAACGCCGAGGCCGACGCGGCCGGCCGGCTCGCGCGGGCCGAGCAGGACAAGCTGGTCGCGCTCGAGGAGCGCGCGGCGCTCGCGGAGAAGGCGAAGGTCACGGAGGAGCAGCTCGACATCGACGTGCGCAAGCCGGCCGAGGCGGCGGCGTACGCCGCGGTCCAGCAGGCGGCGGGTGAGCGCGACGCGGCCAACGCGGCGACCGAGGCGGACGCGTTCAAGCGCACGCGCATCGCCGAGGCGAACAAGGTCGCGGCGGTCAACGACGCCGAGGCAGCCGCGCAGGCCACGATCCGCGCGGGCAACGCCGAGCGCGACCGTCAGCTCGCCGAGGCGCAGGCGCTCGAGGCGCTCGGTCTGGCGCGCGCCGCGGCGGCGAAGGCCGAGGGTCTGGCGACGGCCGAGGCGACCAAGGCCCAGGCCGAGGCGCTGCGCGAGCAGGGCGAGGCGATCCTCGCCCAGCAGGTCATCGCGGTCCTGCCCGAGATCGTCAAGGCTGCGGCCGACCCGATCTCGGCGATCAAGCAGCTCACGGTCGTCTCCACCGACGGCGCCTCGGCGGTCACGAAGACCGTCGGGCAGGTGCTGGGCGAGGGCCAGGAGGTGGTCAAGTCGCTCACGGGCATCGACATCGCCTCGGTGCTCTCGGGCGCGGCGGGCGGCATCGCCTCGGGCGTGCTCAGCACGCACGCGGGCAGCAGCAGCAACGGAGCCTGACCGGACGAGCGACGAGGGGCTCAGCCCGTGCGGCGGGCGAGCCCCTCGTCGAGCTCGTCGAGGATGCGTCGGCACTCCTCGACGTCCCAGGGCGTGCCGGCGAGCTCGAACTCGAAGAGGATCGGCCGCCCGGAGCGCTGCGCGATCTCGCGCGCGGCCTTCTGGTAGTACCGGCCGAAGTTGCGGTTTCCCGAACCCATGACACCGACGAGCGCACGGCGGTTGCGCTCGGAGCGCAGGAATCGGCGCACGGCCTCGGGGATGGTGTCGTTCGCGTCGTTCCCGGTCTTGTACGACGGGGTGAGCAGCACCCACGGCCCGTCGACCTCGCTCAGCCGGTGCTCGCGCTCGGCGAGGTTGAACGCTGGTCGCTCGAGCCGCTCGGCGAACGTGGCGACGAGGCCGCTGGAGGACGAGTAGTAGTAGACGGGGGTGCGACGCACGCCTGCGAGCATCGCCGCCAGTGCGCCGCGTCGCTCGGGCACATGGTCCCGGTCAGGTCGATACTGGGCGCGTGATCACACGTGAGCTCGCCCTGCGCCTGCGGGGCACCGGCCTGCACTGGCACCCGGCGTCGGGTGACCGGTTCGGCGTGCTCGTCGACGGCGTGGACGAGATCTTCACGGTGAGCGACATGACCATCCAGGCGCACGACTACCCGACGGGCACGGTGCTGGGGTTCAACGGCACCACCGAGTGGGCGCTCGACTCGGTGTCGCTGCAGGACGCGGTCTGGCTGCCGCGCGAGGACCAGCTGCGTGACCTGCTCGGCGGCACGTTCCGCTCGCTCGCGCGGTCGACCGACGGTTCCTTCCAGGTGCTCGTCGAGCTGGCAGGGCGCCCGGAGCAGGTGTTCACCGCCGACCGCGCCGAGGACGCGTACGCCCTCGCGCTGCTGTCTCTGATCGAGGCGGCCGTCGACCGACGGTGAGGCCCCACTAGACTCTCGGCCATGTCCACCCTCTCTCGCGACGAGGTCGCGCGTGTGGCGGGGCTGGCCCGGATCGACCTGACACCCGCCGAGCTCGACCGGCTCGCGGGTGAGCTCGACGTCATCGTCGAGTCGGTCGCGCGCGTGAGCGAGATCGCCACGCCGGACGTGCCGGCCACCAGCCACCCCCTGCCGCTGACGAACGTGTTCCGAGCCGACGTGCCCGAGCCCCCGGTCGACCGTGACGCGGTGCTCGCCGCGGCGCCGGCCGCGCAGGACGGCAAGTTCCTGGTCCCGCAGATCCTGGGGGAGGACGCATGAGCGCCGACCTGACCCGGATCTCCGCGGCGGCCCTGGCCGACAAGCTGCAGGCGGGCGAGGTGTCGAGCGTCGAGGCGACGCGCGCGCACCTGGACCGCATCGCGGCCGTCGAGCCCGCGGTCCACGCGTTCCTGCACGTGTCCGACGAGGACGCGCTCGCGACGGCGGCCGACGTGGACGCGCGCCGCGCCCACGGCGAGCAGCTGCACCCGCTGGCCGGCGTGCCGATCGCCGTCAAGGACGTCGTGGTGACCAAGGGCGTCCCGACGACCGCGGGCTCGAAGATCCTCGAGGGCTGGGTCCCGCCGTACGACGCGACGCTGGTCGAGCGCATCAAGGCCGCGGGCCTGCCGATCCTCGGCAAGACGAACATGGACGAGTTCGCGATGGGCTCGTCGACCGAGCACTCCGCGTACGGCAACACGCACAACCCGTGGGACCTGGACCGGATCCCGGGTGGCTCGGGCGGCGGGAGCGCCGCGGCCGTGGGCGCGTACGAGGCCCCGCTCGCGATCGGCACGGACACCGGCGGCTCGATCCGCCAGCCGGCCGCGGTCACGGGCACGGTGGGCGTCAAGCCCACGTACGGCTCGGTGTCCCGCTACGGGCTGATCGCGCTCGCGAGCAGCCTGGACCAGGCGGGACCGGTGACGCGCACGGTGCTCGACTCGGCGCTGCTGCACGAGCTCATCGGCGGGCACGACCCGCGTGACTCGACGTCGATCGCCGAGCCGCTGCCCGACCTCGTCGGCGCGGCGCGCCTCGGTGCGCTGGGCGACCTGTCCGGCGTGCGCGTGGGCGTCATCACCGAGCTGCAGGGCGAGGGGTACCAGGCGGGTGTGCTGGCCCGGTTCCACGAGTCGCTCGAGCTGCTGCAGCGCGCAGGCGCCGAGGTCGTCGAGGTCTCCTGCCCGCACTTCACGTACGCGCTCGCGGCGTACTACCTGATCCTGCCCGCGGAGGCGTCGAGCAACCTCGCGAAGTTCGACGGCATGCGGTTCGGCCTGCGGGTCGAACCCAGCGAGGGACCGGTGACGGCGGAGCGCGTCATGGCGGCGACCCGCGGCCAGGGCTTCGGCGACGAGGTCAAGCGGCGCATCATCCTCGGCACGTACGCGCTGTCCGCGGGCTACTACGACGCCTACTACGGCAGCGCGCAGAAGGTGCGCACGCTGATCCAGCGCGACTTCGCGGCCGCGTTCGCTCAGGCCGACGTGCTCGTCTCGCCCACGGCGCCGACGACCGCGTTCAAGCTGGGCGAGAAGCTCGACGACCCGTTGGCGATGTACCTCAACGACGTCGCGACGATCCCCGCGAACCTCGCGGGGGTCCCGGGCCTGTCGCTGCCCGCGGGCCTGTCGGACGACGGCCTGCCCGTCGGCTTCCAGGTGCTCGCACCGGCCAAGGCCGACGACCGCCTCTACCGGGTGGGTGCGGCGCTCGAGGCGCTGCTCGAGAACGAGTGGGGCGGCCCGCTGCTGGCCAAGGCCCCGGAGCTGGAGGTGGCGCGATGAGCCACGCAGTCGTCGACCTGGTCGACTACGACGACGCGATCGCACGCTTCGACCCCGTCATCGGGATCGAGGTGCACGTCGAGCTCGGCACACGCACGAAGATGTTCGACGCGGCCCCGGCCGGGTTCGGCGAGGAGCCGAACACGTCGGTCACGCCCGTCTCGCTGGGCCTGCCGGGCAGCCTGCCGGTGGTCAACGGCACCGCGGTCGAGTACGCCATCCGGATCGGGCTCGCACTCAACTGCTCGATCGCGCAGACCTGCCGGTTCGCCCGGAAGAACTACTTCTACCCGGACGTCCCGAAGAACTTCCAGACGTCGCAGTACGACGAGCCCATCGCGTACGACGGCCACGTCGACGTCGAGCTCGAGGACGGCACGGTGTTCCGCGTCGAGGTCGAGCGCGCGCACATGGAGGAGGACGCCGGCAAGAACACCCACGTCGGCGGCAGCACGGGCCGCATCCACGGCGCGGAGTACTCGCTGGTCGACTACAACCGCGCGGGCATCCCCCTGGTGGAGATCGTGACGCGACCCATCACGGGTGCGGGTGAGCGGGCGCCCGAGGTGGCGCGCGCGTACGTGCAGACCCTGCGTGACCTGTTCCGTGCGCTGGAGGTCTCCGAGGCGCGCATGGAGCGCGGCAACGTCCGTGCGGACGTCAACGTCTCGCTGCGCCCGACGCCGCAGAGCCCGCTGGGCACGCGGACCGAGACCAAGAACGTGAACTCGTTCCGCTCGGTCGAGCGCGCGGTCCGCCACGAGATCTCCCGGCAGGCCGCGGTGCTGGACGCGGGTGGCGCGGTCGTCCAGGAGACCCGGCACTGGCACGAGGACACCGGCACCACGACGAGCGGGCGCGTGAAGTCCGACGCCGAGGACTACCGGTACTTCCCGGAGCCCGACCTCGTGCCGATCGCGCCGGACCGGGCGTGGGTCGAGGAGATCCGTGCGGCGCTCCCGGAGCTGCCCGCGGCTCGTCGTCGTCGCCTGCAGGGCGAGTGGGGCTTCGCGGACGCGGAGATGCGCGACGTCGTCAACGCGGGTGCGATCGAGCTCATCGAGGCGACCGTGGCGGCCGGCGCGGCACCGGCCGCGGCGCGCAAGTGGTGGATGGGTGAGCTGGCCCGCACCGCCAAGGAGCGCGAGGTCGAGCTCGCCGAGCTACCGATCACGCCCACGCAGATCGGTGCGCTGCAGGCCCTCGTCGACGCCGGACGGATCAACGACAAGCTGGCGCGCCAGGTGCTCGAGGGCGTGCTGGCGGGGGAGGGCGACCCGGAGCAGGTCGTCGTCGCGCGCGGGCTCGAGGTCGTGTCCGACGACGGTCCGCTCCTCGAGGCGATCGACGCCGCGCTCGCCGCGCAGCCGGACATCGCCGAGAAGATCCGGTCGGGCAACCTCGGGCCGGTCGGCGCGATCATCGGTGCGGTGATGAAGGCGACGCGTGGCCAGGCCGACGCGGGCCGCGTGCGCGAGCTCGTCCTCGAGCGCGTGTCGTCATGATCGAAACTTTCTAGATCGCCGCGGCTGGCGCCGCTCGATCGCCACGAAGCCCCCGGTCGGCCGTCAGCCGATCGGGGGCTTCTTCGTGCACCCGCCACCCACGTCGGGTCGCGACGCATGCCTGGAACATGCCGAGTTGTGCGTGCTTGGCCGCGTGCTCGTGACCTCGTCGATGTCAGCGCGGCGCATGTCGCCCTGGAACGGTATCGAAATCGTTACCGAAAGATCGCCCCGCCAGGAGCGATACCGGGCTAGCCTCGCGCCACCGAGAACGGTCCACGTCACGCAAAGGAGCGTCGATGTCTACTCATTCCCAGGTACGCGGAAGGCGAAGGGTGGCGAGTCTCGCCGCTCTAGCCCTGCTGGCAGCACCGCTGACAGCCGTGGTGGGCGCGGGTGCCGCGACCGCGGCGGACGGTCCGACCGCCTTGCTCGCGGCCGACTTCGACGACGGGACCTCCGGCGGACTCGTGCAGTCCGGTGCGGACGGCACCTACGTCGACCTCGGCGACGGCAACAAGGTCTACCAGGTGGTCCGCGGGGCCAGCTTCGACGGTCTCGAGACGCCCGAAGGCCTGCTCGCGGGCCTCGAGCCCGGGACGGTCGTGACCATCTCGGCCGAGGCACGCATCGTCGACGGCGACACCAACGTCGGGGCGCGCTGGGTCACCAAGCCTGCCTACGAGTGGCTGGCGAGCAGCACGTTGACCGACGAGTGGACGACTGTCACCGCGGCCTACACGGTGCCGGAGACCGGCGCCCAGTCCTCGTTCTTCTTCGGCACGGGCCCCTACCCGGAGCCGGAGCCCGCGCTGGCGTTCACCTACCAGCTCGACGACGTCGTCGTGACCGCGACCCCCGTTCCGGCGAGCGAGCCGACGGTCATCCTCAGCAACGACTTCGAGTCGACCATCGCCCCGTGGGGCGGCCGGGGATCGACCGTTGTCGCCACGGACACCGAGAAGCACGGCGGAGCCAAGAGCCTGTCCGTCTCCGCGCGCAGCGCGAACTGGGCGGGGACTCAGGCGACGCTGACGTCCACGCTCGTCGAGGGCACGCCCTCCACCGTGTCGGCCTGGGTCAAGCTCCCGGCGGGCACTGCGGGCACCACGTCGATCAAGCTGACGGCGCAGACCAACAGCGGCGGCGACGACTCCTACGCGACCGTGGCGACCGCGACCGACGTGACCGACCAGGAGTGGGTCGAGCTCTCCGGGACGTACACGCGCCCGGCGGGTCTCACGTCGGTCATCCTGTACTTCGAGGCCGAGGACATCGGCGAGGCTCACCCGAGCTTCCTCGTCGACGACGTGCTGATCACCGGGCAGGCTGGCGACGACTACGTCGAGACCGACCCCGACTTCGTCAAGGGTGGTGCGCTCAACCCGGTCACGACGCCCGTCGAGGCCGCGCGCGGCACGACGAAGACGAGCGCGCTCACGTTCGACGACGGCCCCAACGGCGCGGCGACGACCGAGCTCCTGGACTTCCTCGCGGCCAACGACGTGCACGCCACGTTCTGCGTGATCGGCCAGAACGTCCAGGCCCCGGGCGGCGCCGACATCCTCAAGCGGATCGTCGCCGACGGCCACACGCTGTGCAACCACTCCACCGACTACGACTCGATGGACGCACTGAGCAAGCAGCAGGTCGCTGACAAGCTCAAGCAGAACCTGCAGATCATCCGCACGGCGCTCGGTGACCCGAACGCCGAGGTCCCCTACTTCCGCGCACCGAACGGCGCGTGGGGGCAGACGAACCAGGTCGCGGTCGCGCTCGGCATGCAGCCGCTCGCGGTGACGAACCTGATCTTCGACTGGGACGGTGCCGAGAACGCCGGTGACGAGGCCAAGCTCACGGCCGCGCTGCGCAGCACGATCACCTCGAACCCGGGCGAGATCGTCCTGGTCCACGACGGCGGTGGCAACCGCACCGCCGGGGTCAACGCGGTCAAGACGGTCGTCGCCGAGCTCCTCGCCGACGGCTGGACGTTCACGCTGCCGGCCGGCGGCGCCGCGCCCAAGGGCGTCACGCTCGTCGAGTCGGACTTCGAGGACGGCACGCTGCAGGGCTGGTCGGCACGCGACGACGGCAACGGTGTCGCGACGCTCGCCGTGCAGGACGAGGTCGCGCACGAGTCGACCTACGCCGCGCGCGTCTCCGACCGCACGTCACAGGGCCAGGGCCTGCAGTTCCCGGTCACCGAGAAGGCGACCCCCGGCGCGACGTACGACGTCTCGGCGTGGGTCAAGTTCGAGGGCGCGCCCGGTGACATGACGCTGTCGTCCCGGACGCTCACGGGGGAGACCCAGAGCTTCTCCAACCTCGTGCAGTTCACGGGCCTGTCGTCGAGCCAGTGGGTGCACCTCACGGGCACGTTCACCATGCCGGCGTTCGCGGACGCCGCGGAGCTCTACTTCGAGACCGCGTGGGCGCAGGGTGAGGCGGGCAACACCTCGACGTTCGTCATCGACGACATCCTGGTGCGCTCGACGCCGCCGTCGCAGATCGAGGACCTCACCCCGCTCAAGGACACGGTGACGTTCCCGGTGGGCGTGGCGATCGACTCGCGCGAGATGGCGGGCTCGGCCTCCGAGCTGCTGCTCAAGCACTTCAACCAGGTCACGGCCGAGAACTACATGAAGGTCGAGGCGTGGTACGCCGAGGAGGGCGGTGTGGACACGTTCCGCATGCACTCCGAGGCCAAGGCGCTGCTCGACTTCGCGCAGGAGAACGACCTGCGGGTCTACGGCCACGTGCTCGCCTGGCACGGCCAGACGCCGCAGTGGTTCTACGAGGACGACGAGGGTGCGCTGCTCGCTCCGGACGCGATGCGTCAGCGGCTGCGGGACCACATCTTCAACGTCGCACGCACGATCGCGGAGCAGTACGGGCCGTTCGGCTCGGACACCAACCCGATGGTGGCGTGGGACGTCGTCAACGAGGTGATCGACGACGGCACCGGGTACGCGGACGGCATGCGCCGCTCCACGTGGTACCAGATCCTCGGTGAGAGCTTCGTGGACTCGGCGTTCGAGTACGCGAACGAGGCCTTCAACGACGAGTACGCCGCCGAGGGCGTCGAGCACCCGGTCGCGCTGTTCATCAACGACTACAACACGGAGCAGACGGGCAAGCGCGGGCGCTACAGGGCGCTCGTCGAGCGCCTGATCGACCGCGACGTGCCGATCGACGGCGTGGGCCACCAGTTCCACGTCGCCCTCTCGACGCCGGTCAGCACGCTCGGCGCCGCCCTGGCCGACTTCGACGGCATGAAGAAGGCCGACGGCACGAACCTGCTCCAGGCGGTCACCGAGCTCGACGTGTCGGTCGGCTCGGCGGACACGGCCAAGGCCATCGACCAGGGTTACTACTACCAGGCGGCGTTCGACTCGTTCCGTCAGTACGCCGAGGACCTGTTCTCGGTGACGGTCTGGGGCCTGACCGACAGCCGGTCGTGGCGCGCGTCGAACAACGGCAAGCCGCTGCTGTTCGACGACTACTTCAAGGCGAAGTACGCCTTCTACGGTGCCGCCGGCCTCGACCTGCCGCCGGCGCTCCGCAGCGCGAACGCGTTCGCGGCCGACGCCGGTGGCGACTACACGGCGACTTCCGCGCAGTGGAAGCGTCTGCCGCTGCACACCGTCGGTGAGAACGCGAGGTTCCAGCTGCGCTGGTCGGCCGACCGGCTCACGGCGTACGTCGACGTGGACGACACGACGGTGGACGCGACCGACGCGGTGACGTTCGTGACCTCCGAGGGTGCGGTGAGCTTCGGCCGTGACGGCGAGGGTGACCTCGACGGTGTGGCGACCGAGCGCGAGGGTGGCTGGACCGCCGTCGTGCAGGTGCCGCTCAGCGGTGCCGAGCGCGGGGATGTGGTCGACCTCGACGTGCAGGTGGTCGACGGCGACGACAGGGCGACGTGGAACACGCCGGGTTCGCTGGGTTCGGTGTCGCTCGTCGAGGAGCTGTCGTACCTCGAGGTGCCGGCCACGACGACGGCGCCGACGATCGACGGCACGGTCGACGCGGCCTGGGCCGGCGCGAGCTCGGTGCAGACACTGAAGGCGACGTCGGGCTCCGGCGGTGCCATCGGCACCTTCCGCACGCTGTGGAAGGACAACCTGCTGTACGTCCTGGCGGACGTCGCAGACCCGGTCGTCGACACCACGGGCAGCGACCCGTGGATCAAGGACTCGGTCGAGATCTACGTCGACGGCGGCAACGTCAAGAACGGCTCGTACCGGTACGACGACACCCAGATCCGGATCGACGCGGCCGGTGCCGTGTCCTTCGGCGCGGGTGACGAGCCGTTCCAGCGCAACCGGCTGACCAGCGCGGTCGTCCCGACGGCGACCGGCTACCGGGTCGAGGCGGCGATCAGCCTCCTCGAGTACGGCGGTCTCGGGACGTTCCACGGCCTGGACTTCCAGGTCAACGACGCCGCGAGCGGCAGCCGGCACGCGATCACCAACTGGGCCGACCCGACGGGTGCGGGCTACCAGAGCACCGCCCACTGGGGTGTCGGCCGACTCGTGGAGGCGAAGGTCGTCCCGCCGGCGACCGTCAAGCCGAAGGTGACGACGAACCCGTCGTCGGCGACGGTGGACCGCGGTACCACGGTGGTGCTGCGTGCGGCGGCGACGGGGACCCCGACGCCGACCGTCCAGTGGCAGCGACGCGCTGCCGGCACGACGAGCTGGGCGGTCGTCCCGGGTGCCACGAAGACCTCGCTCGCGGTGGTCGTCGGGGCGGCCAACCACGGCGCGTCCTACCGGGCGGTGTTCACCAACACCGCCGGTTCGGCGACCACAACGGCGGCGACGGTCAAGGTGAAGCCGTACGCGCCGAAGGTCACGAAGAACCCGAAGTCGGTGACGACGGCCAAGGCGGGCACGAAGGTCACGCTCACGGCGGCGGCCTCGGGCTTCCCGACCCCGTCCGTGCGCTGGCAGCAGCGCGGCGTCGGGTTCTCGCAGTGGAAGACGATCGCCGGTGCCACGGGGACGTCGCTCACGGTCAAGGTGCCCGCCACCAGCGGGGGTGTCGAGGTGCGCGCGGTGTTCACGAACTCCGCGGGCTCGGCGACGACCAAGACCGCGCTGGTCCGCAAGGCACGCGTGGCCCCGAAGGTGGTCACGGCGCCGCAGTCGGTCACGGTCCAGCGGGACTCGGTCGCGACGTTCACGGTGCGGGTCTCCGGCACGCCGGCCCCGTCGGTCCAGTGGTACGAGCGCCGGGCCGGTGCGAGCTCGTGGGTCACGCTCACGGGTGCGACCGGGACGAAGCTCCAGGTCGTGGCCACCAAGGCCCGGAACGGAGCCCAGTACCGGGTGGTCGTGACCAACGCTGCGGGTCGTGCGACCAGCACGGCGGCCACGTTGACCGTGCGCTGACCCCGGGCCGGACCTGTCCGGCCCGGAACAGGACGACGGCGGCGACGCCGCGGAGACTGGCTGAGCTCCGCGGCGGCGCCGCCGTCGCACGTCCGGCCCGTCGGGGGTGAGACCCGGTGCGTGCGACACCCCGCAGGCCCCGAGTCCCTGCCGGAGGGCCGGGCGCGGCACTACCCTCGGGTGAGCGACCGGGGAGGGCCGATGACGAGGCAGCGCGTCGACACGCCGACGTTGCAGGGCGAGATGCTCACGCTCCGCCCGATCCGCGTCGACGACGCGCAGGCCCTGTGGGAGTCGGTGAGCGACCCCGAGGGCATGCGGCTGACGGGCACGACCCGCCGCTTCACGCTCGAGGAGGCGCGGGACTGGTGCGCGAACGTCGGGGAGCTGCCCGGCCGCGTCGACCTCGCCATCACGCTCGTCGGCCACGACGAGTACCTCGGGGAGATCGTCCTCGACGACATCGACGAGCACCTGCAGAGCGCGTCCCTGCGCCTCGCGATGCGACCCGGGTACCGCGGTCGCGGCTACGGCACGGAGGCGATCGAGCTGGTCCTCGGGTTCGCGTTCGACGGGCTCGGGCTGCACCGGGTCGGGCTCGACGTCCTGGCGATCAACCCGCGTGCGCAGGCGCTGTACGAGAACCTCGGGTTCCGGGTCGAGGGGCGCCGGCGGGACGCGTACCGCGACGGCGAGCGCTGGTGCGACGCGATCGACATGGGGCTGCTCGAGGACGAGTACAGAGCGGGACAGTTCGGCGACGCGGCCCGCTGAGCCCCCACGCCGTTATCACGGCACCGCCCGTCCCCGGTGGTGAGGGGGTCCCGGGGGCCCCACGATGGGCGGATGGACGATGGCGCCATGGATCGCGGTGACCTCCCGGAGCAGAACCCCGTCGACCCGACCCGGGGTGACGGTGCACTGAGCAGCGACGGCCCGGCGGTACGCGTGGGCGAGGCCGACGCCCGGCCGCCGCGGGACCGCGCGTTCTTCGGCCACCCGCTCGGCCTGATGACGCTGTTCGGCACCGAGCTGTGGGAGCGTTTCAGCTACTACGGCATGCGCGCGATCCTGCTGTACTTCCTGACCGACACGATCGCCAACGGCGGGCTCGGGCTCGACGACGCCCTCGGCAACGCGGTCGTCGCGGCGTACGGCGCCTCGGTGTACCTGCTGTCGGTGATCGGCGGCTGGCTCGCCGACCGGATGATCGGCGCGCGGCGGTCGGTGCTGTACGGCGGAGTGGTGATCGCCGCGGGTCACGTGAGCCTGTCGGTGCCGAACGCGTCGTTCTCCTACCTCGGCATCGTGCTCGTCGCGCTCGGCACGGGACTGCTCAAGCCCAACGTCTCGAGCATGGTCGGCGACCTGTACTCGCGCGACGACGTGCGGCGCGACTCGGGATTCTCGATCTTCTACATGGGCATCAACATCGGCTCGCTGTTCGCGCCGATCCTCGTCGGCATCGCGCGCGAGATCGGCGGCTACCACGCGGGCTTCGCGGTCGCTGCCGTCGGCATGGCGATCGCGCTGGGGTTCTTCGTGGCCGGGCGCCACCTGCTGGGCGGCGCGGGGGACGTGCCGCCCAACCCGCTCACCGCGGCCGATCGTCCGGGTGTGGTGCGGCTGGTCCTCGCGGTCGCGATCGGCTGCCTCGTCGCGCTCGGCATCGCGGCGCTCGTCTCGGGCGGCTTCACGACGACGACGCTGATCGACGCGCTCTCGTACATCGCGCTCGCTGCGCCCGTGGCGACGTTCTGGGTCATGTTCCGCTCGCCCAAGGTCACCGACCGCGAACGGTCCCGGCTGCGCGCGTACATCCCGCTGTTCGTCGCGGCGATGCTGTTCTGGATGATCTTCGAGCAGGCCGCGAGCACGCTGTCCGCCTACGCGCGCGACAACACCGAGCTGACGATCTTCGGGTTCGAGGTCTCGCCCGCGTTCTTCCAGTCGGTGAACCGGGCCTCGATCATCCTGCTCGCGCCGGTGTTCGCGTGGCTGTGGGTCCGGCTCGACGACCGGCCGCCGACCGCCGTCAAGTTCGCGATCGGCCTGTCGTTCGCCGCGCTGTCGTTCCTGTTCCTCGCGGGCGCGTCCGCGCTCGCGGGCGACGGGAAGTCGCCCTGGTGGGTGCTCGTGGTGGTCTACGTCATCCAGACGATCGGCGAGCTGTGCCTGTCGCCCGTCGGCCTCGCGGCGACGACGCTGCTCGCGCCCCGGGCGTTCAAGGGTCAGGCCATGGCGCTGTGGTTCCTGGCGACCAGCGCGGGCAACGCGATCACGGCGCAGCTCGTGCAGGCCACGAGCGGGGCGAGCCCGACCGCGTACTTCGGTGGGATCGGCGCGGTCGCGCTGGTGTTCGCGATCGCGATGTTCGCCATCGCGCCCTGGGTCACGCGGCACATCTACGAGGGCACGGAGGTCGTCGGGGCCACGAGGACGGCCGCGCACTGACCGACTGGCCCGCGCCCCGGGCGGGGCGGGACCGCCGCCGTCGGGTCAGGGGGCGTCAGCCGAGAGGCCGGCAGGACGCACGCTCGACGAGCGCGGTGGGCAGGCGCAGGTGCGTCGGCACGTCCCTCTCGGCGAGCAGGTCGATCAGCAGCTGGAGCGCGCGGGCGCCGATGTCGCGCAGCGGCTGGCTCACCGTGGTGAGCGGCGGGTCGCACAGCGCGGACTCGGGGACGTTGTCGAAGCCGATCACCGACAGGTCCCGGGGCACGTGCAGCCCGAGCTCGCGCGCGATCTCGACCGTCCGGATCGCCGACAGGTCGTTCGCGGCGAACACGGCGGTCGGGCGGTCGGGGCGGTCGAGCAGGTCGCGAGCGGGCTGGGTCGCCGTCTCCGGGCGGTACCCACCGTTCACGACGAGCGTCTCGTCGACCGGGAGGCCGGCGGACGCCATCGCCGAGCGGAAACCGGCCTCGCGCAGGCGCGCGGACTCGAGGTCGGGCCGTCCGCCCATGAGCCCGATGCGGCGGTGGCCGAGGGCCAGGAGGTGCTCGGTGGCCATGACGCCGCCGGCGAAGTTGTCGGAGTCGACCGTCGGCAGCCCGGACGGACCGGTGTGCGGGTCGATCGCGACGACGGGGATCACGCCGCGTGCGTCCACGACCGTCGGGGTCACGATGATCGCGCCGTCGATGAGCGTGCCGCCGAGGCGCGAGAGGTACCGGCGCTCCCAGCCGACGTCGGCGCGCCGACCGCCCGCCGAGTACGCGAGCAGCTCGTACTCGGTCGACCCGATCGCGTCCGAGGCGCCCTTGAGCAGCTCGGTCGAGAACGGCTCGAACTCCGCGACGAGGATCCCGACGACGTGCGTGCGGTGCGAGCGCAGGCTCGACGCGCCGAGGCTCGCCTCGTAGCCCAGGTCGGAGATGACCTGCTGAACGCGGTCGAGAGTCGACTGCGCGACCCCGTACCGACCGTTGACGACCTTCGAGACGGTCGCCACCGACACTCCCGCCTGGCGGGCGACGTCGGCCATCTTGACCCGGCCCGTGTGCTCCACGGCGCGATCCTATGGCATCGGTTTCATAACGGTGTCGATAACGGTGTCGATATCGATTGACTAGTTCTCCGAAACTTTGTCATGCTCCTCCCGTCCAGGTGGGTCAACGAAGACTGAAGGGACCAGACATGGCACGCATGCGTCGTGCAACGGCGGGCATCGCGCTCGCGACGACGATCGCTCTCCTCGCCGCCTGCAGCAGCGGAGGTGACTCCCCGTCGGGTGACGGGAGCACCGGTGGTGGGGACGGCGGCAAGAAGGAAGACGTCACGATCTCGTGGTGGCACAACTCCAACACGGGTGACGGCAAGGTCTACTACGACAAGGTCGCGGCGGACTTCGAGGCCGCGAACCCGGGCGTCACCGTCGAGGTGAGCGCCATGCAGCACGAGGACATGATCACCAAGCTCGAGGCCGCGTTCCAGGCCGGGGACGCCCCGGACATCTACATGGAGCGTGGTGGCGGCGAGCTCCGCGACCACGTCAACGCGGGCATCACGAAGGACCTGTCCGAGTCGGCTGCGGACACGATCGCCAAGCTCGGTGGCTCCGTCGCCGGCTTCCAGGTCGACAGCAAGACGTACGCCCTGCCGTTCTCCCTCGGCGTGGTGGGCTTCTGGTACAACAAGGCCCTCTTCGCCCAGGCCGGCATCACGGCGCCCCCCACGACGTGGGACGAGATGTACGCGGCGATCGACAAGCTGAAGGCCGCGGGCATCGTCCCGCTGTCCGTCGGCGCCGGCGAGGGCTGGCCGGCCGCGCACTACTGGTACTACTTCGCGCTGCGCCAGTGCTCGCAGGACGTCCTGACGGGCGCCGTGTCGTCGCTCGACTTCTCGGACCCCTGCTTCGTCCGTGCGGGCGAGTCCCTGCAGGAGTTCCTGGACGCCGAGCCCTTCAACGACGGCTTCCTGAGCACCGTGGCCCAGAAGGGCCCGTCGAGCGCCTCGGGCATGCTCGCGACCGGCAAGGTCGCGATCGAGCTCCAGGGTCACTGGGAGCCCGGCGTGATGCAGGGCATCACCGACGAGCTCGGCTCCGAGGGCATCGGCGCCGACCTGGCGTGGTTCGCGTTCCCGGCGGTCTCCGACGGTGACGGCGACCCGGCCGCTCAGCTCGGTGGCGGCGACGCCTGGGCCGTCAGCAACGACGCGCCCGACGCTGCGGTCGACTTCGCGCAGTACCTGCTGTCCGACGAGGTCCAGAAGGGCTTCGCCGAGCTCGACATGGGTCTGCCGACCAACCCGACGGCGTCGAAGTACGTCTCGGACGCCGCGCTGGCGAGCCTCCTCGAGGTCCGTGACGCGTCGCCGTTCATCCAGCTCTACTTCGACACGGCGTTCGGCAAGGCGATCGGTGACGCGATGAACTCGAAGATCGTCGACCTGTTCGCCGGCAAGGCCACCCCGCAGGACATCGTCGACGCCACGCAGGCGGCGGCTGACGCGGAGAAGTGATCGACGTGGCAGACGAAGCGACCGCCCGCCTGGGCGTCCCCGCCTCGCCTGCGACGTCCACCCCGACCGTCCCGGTCGCCGGTCGCGCTTCGGCGCGGCCGGCGACCGGCCGGTCGGCCGGACGCCGCGGGAGTGGTCCGTTCCGCAAGGGTCTCGAGATCACGCTGTTCGTGGCGCCCGCCCTCGCACTCCTTGGCATGTTCGTGGTCGTACCGATCGCACGAGCAGTCCAGATCTCCTTCTTCAAGTGGAAGGGGTACGGCGACTTCGAGAAGTTCGTCGGCCTCGAGAACTACCGTCGCGTGCTGGACAACCCCGAGTTCATCGAGGCGTTCCAGCACAACATGATCATCGTGGTGGCGTCGATCGCCATCCAGCTCCCGCTCGGCCTGGCCATCGCGCTGCTGCTCAACCGCAAGATGCGCGGCCAGGGGATCCTGCGGACGATCATCTTCGTCCCGTACGTGCTGTCCGAGGTCATCGCGGGTGTCATCTGGTACCAGATGTTCGTCCCCAACGAGGGCATCATCGACACCGTCCTGTCGAGCATCGGCTTGAGCGGACCGAAGCAAGGCTTCACCGGAAGTCTCGAGTGGGCGTTGCCGGCGGTCATCGCGGTGCTGACGTGGAAGTACCTCGGGATGGCGATCATCCTGTTCCTCGCCGGCCTGCAGGGCGTGCCCGAGGAGCTCTACGAGGCGGCCCAGCTCGACGGCGCCTCGTGGTGGCAGATCCAGCGTCGCGTCACGATCCCGATGCTCGGCCCGACCCTGCGCACGTGGGCGTTCCTGTCGATGATCGGCTCGCTGCAGCTGTTCGACATGGTCTGGGTCCTCACCGGTGGTGGCCCCGCCAACGCGACCAGCACGATGGCGACGTTCCTCATCCAGCAGGGCACCCAGCGCTCCAACTACGGCATCGCCTCGGCGGCCTCGGTGATCCTGTTCATCGTCGCTCTCGTCCTGGCGCTGCTCTACCAGCGATTCATCATGAACCGTGACAACACGGAAACGGTTGTCCGCCGGAAGAAGGTCTCCCGATGAGCACCGCCACCGCCGCTCCGAAGGGCGCAGCCGCGGCCGCCGCCACCCGGAACGCGCGTCGCACCGGCTCCACGAACGTCATGCGCGGCGGAAGCCCGCTGATCTACTTCGTGGCGCTGATCGTCGTGGCGTTCACCCTGGGCCCCGTGCTGTACGGCGTGGTGTCCGGCTTCCGGACCAACGGGGACCTCGTCCTGAACCCGTCGGGTCTGCCCGACCCGTGGGTGCTGAAGAACTACTCGGGGATCCTCACGGACTCGAACTTCTGGCGCTACACGCTCAACTCGACCGTGATCGCACTCATCACCACGTTGCTCGTCGTGGTCTGCGGGGTCATGGCTGCCTACCCGCTCGCGCGGTACAAGTTCAAGGGTCGCGAGGGTCTGTACATGATCTTCGTCGCGGGCCTGCTGTTCCCCGCGACGGTCGGCGTGATCCCGCTGTTCATCCTCATCCGCGACCTGAACCTCAACAACACGTGGTGGGGCATCGCGCTCCCGCAGGCCGCCTACGCGCTGCCTCTGACGGTCGTGATCCTGCGGCCGTTCCTCCAGGCGATCCCGAACGAGCTCGAGGAGGCCTCGCAGCTCGACGGCGCGAGCCGGCTCGGCTTCTTCTGGCGGATCCTGCTGCCGCTGTCCGGTCCCGGGCTCGTGACGGTCGGTGTGCTGGCGTTCGTCGGCTCCTGGAACGCGTACCTGCTCCCGCTGCTCCTGCTGCTGGGGGACAACAAGACCCTCCCGCTCGGAGTCGCCGACTTCTCGGCAGAGCACTCGACCGACATCGCGGGCGTCTTCGCCTTCACCTCGCTCGCGATGATCCCAGCCCTCATCTTCTTCCTCGCGATGCAGAAGCGGATCGTCAGCGGCCTGCAGGGCGCGGTCAAGGGCTGATCCACGATGACGGAGAGGACCATGGGTACCCCTATGTCTGCAGCCGACGCTCCGGCGACGGACGCCGAGCGGGTCGCAACGATCCTCGAGCGGCTCACGCTCGAGCAGAAGACGGCGCAGATCGTCGGCTTCTGGGAGAAGGGCGACGGCGAGGTCGTCGCTCCGCTCCAGGGCGAGTTCACGCGTGACGGCGGGCTCGACGACGCGATGCGGCACGGCCTCGGCCATCTGACGCGTGTCTACGGCACGCGGCCGGTCGACCCGGTCGAGCGTGCGCGGTGGCTGTGGCAGCGCCAGCGTGAGCTCGTCGCGACCGTCGGCATCCCGGCGCTCGTGCACGAGGAGTGCCTGACCGGTCTGTCGGCGTGGCAGGCCGCGACGTTCCCCACGCCGCTGGCCTGGGGCGCGTCGTTCCACCCGGAGCTCGTGGGGCGGATGGCCGAGCTGATCGGCCAGTCGATGAGCGCGCTCGGCGTGCACCAGGGCCTGGCCCCGGTGCTCGACGTGATCCGTGACCCGCGCTGGGGCCGGGTCGAGGAGTGCATCTCCGAGGACCCGTACCTCATCGGGACGATCGGCACGGCGTACGTGCGCGGGCTGCAGTCGGCCGGCGTGCACGCGACGCTCAAGCACTTCGTCGGCTACTCGGCGTCGCAGTCGGGCCGCAACTTCGGGCCCGTGCACGCCGGTCCGCGCGAGATCGCGGACGTGCTGCTCGTGCCGTTCGAGATGGCCGTGCGGGACGGCGGCGTGCGCTCGGTGATGCACGCGTACACCGAGATCGACGGCGTGCCGACGGCCGCCGACCCGACCTACCTCACGCACGTGCTGCGTGGGCAGTGGGGCTTCGACGGGGTCGTCGTCGCCGACTACTTCGGCGTGGCGTTCCTCGACATCCTGCACCACGTCGCCGAGGGCCTCGGCGAGGCCGCGGGCCTCGCACTGGCCGCGGGCGTCGACATCGAGCTGCCCACGGGGGACGCGTTCCTCGAGCCGCTCATCCAGGCGATCCGCGACGGCCTGGTGGACGAGGCGCTCGTCGACCGGGCGGTCACGCGTGCGCTGCTGCAGAAGGCCGAGCTGGGGCTGCTCGACGCGACGTTCGACGAGCCGCCGACCGAGATCGAGCTCGACTCTCCCGCGCACCGTGCCGTCGCGGCGCAGCTCGCGGCGGAGTCGGTGGTGCTGCTCGCCAACGACGGCGTCCTCCCGCTGCTGGGCGGGTCGCGGCCCGCTCCGCGCCGCGTGGCGGTGCTCGGCCCGAACGCCGACCAGCACGAGGCGATGTTCGGCTGCTACTCGTTCGTGAACCACGTCCTCGAGCACCACACCGAGGTGCCCGTGGGCATCGAGGTGCCGACGGTGCTGGCTGCGCTGCAGGCGGAGCTGGACGGCGTCGACCTCGTGGCGACCAGCGGGTGCGCGATCGACAGCGACGACCGCTCGGGCTTCGCCGACGCGGTCGCCGCGGCGAGCGCCGCGGACGTCGCGGTGGTCGTGGTCGGCGACAAGGCGGGCCTGTTCGGCCGCGGCACGGTCGGCGAGGGCTGCGACCGCGACGACCTCGAGCTGCCGGGCGTGCAGCGCGAGCTCGTCGAGGCCGTGCTCGGCACCGGGACGCCCGTCGTGCTGGTGCTGCTCACCGGTCGGCCGTACGCGATCGACTGGGCGCTCGAGCGCTGCGCCGCGGTGGTGCAGGCGTTCTTCCCGGGCGAGGAGGGCGGTCCCGCGGTCGCGGGCGTCCTGACCGGGCGGATCAACCCGTCCGGGCGGCTCCCCGTGAGCCTGCCCCGCCCGGCCGGCGCGCAGCCGTACTCGTACCTGCACCCGGCACTCGGAGGGGACGGCGACGTCACGAACCTCGCGACGGCACCCGCCCGGCCGTTCGGCTTCGGCCTGTCGTACACGACGTTCGCGTACGACGAGCTCGTGGCCGCCTCCGCGCAGGTCCCGACGGACGGGCGCGTGCGTGTCGCGGTCCGCGTGACCAACACGGGGGAGCGCGCGGGCGACGACGTCGTCCAGCTCTACGCGCACGACACGGTCGCGACGGTGACCCGCCCGGTGGCGCAGCTCGTCGGCTTCCGCCGCGTGAGCCTGGCCGCGGGGGAGTCGGTCGTCGTGCACTTCGACGTCCCCACGACGCGCGTCGCGTTCAGCGGCCGCGACCTGACCCGGGTGGTCGAACCGGGCGAGCTGGAGCTGTGGGTCGGCACGTGTGCGGACCGCGCCGCCTCCACCAGCGTTCGCCTGGTCGGGCCCGTCCACGCGATCGGCGACGACGACCGCTGGACGAGCACGGAGGTCACCGCGTCCTGACCTCGTCGGACGCGGCAGCCGCCGCGACGGCCCCGCACCTCGCCACGTCCTCCCGGGGCGCGAGGTGCGGGGCCGGTCGGCGTACCGCGGCCGAGTCGTGGACGCACGGCCTCGACCAGTGGCGACGCACGTAGGCTGACCTGCGGCGCGCCTGCCCACGCCCTGCTCCCGCACGACCTGGCGCGCCACGAAGGAGTCACACGCGATGAGCCGTCCGCTGCGCTCTCGGACCTCGACCCACGGCCGCAACATGGCCGGTGCCCGCGCCCTGTGGCGCGCGACCGGCATGGGCTCCGAGGACTTCGGCAAGCCGATCATCGCGATCGCGAACTCGTACACGCAGTTCGTCCCCGGGCACGTGCACCTCAAGGACATGGGCGACCTCGTCGCGGGCGCCATCCGCGAGGCCGGCGGTGTGGCCAAGGAGTTCAACACGATCGCCGTGGACGACGGCATCGCGATGGGCCACGCGGGGATGCTTTACTCGCTGCCCAGCCGCGACCTGATCGCCGACTCGGTCGAGTACATGGTCAACGCGCACTGCGCGGACGCGCTCGTGTGCATCTCCAACTGCGACAAGATCACGCCCGGCATGCTCAACGCGGCGCTGCGGCTGAACATCCCGGTGATCTTCGTGTCCGGCGGGCCCATGGAGGCCGGCAAGGCCGTCGTCGCGGACGGCGTGGCGGCCACGCCGCTCAACCTCATCAACGCGATCAACTACTCGGCCGACGACAACGTCTCGGACAAGGCGCTCGACGCCGTCGAGGAGAACGCGTGCCCCACCTGCGGGTCGTGCTCGGGCATGTTCACGGCGAACTCGATGAACTGCCTCACCGAGGCGCTCGGCCTGTCGCTGCCGGGGAACGGCTCGACGCTGGCCACGCACGCGGCCCGTCGTGAGCTGTTCCTGGAGGCCGGTCGCACGATCGTCGACCTGGCGCGCCGCTACTACGACGACGAGGACGACACGGCGGCGCCGCGCGGCATCGCGACCAAGGCGGCGTTCGGCAACGCGATGGCGCTCGACGTCGCGATGGGCGGCTCGACCAACACCGTGCTGCACATCCTCGCCGCCGCGCAGGAGGCGGAGATCGACTTCACGCTCGCGGACATCGACGCGATCTCGCGCCGTGTGCCGTGCCTGGCGAAGGTCGCACCGAACCATCCGAGCTTCCACATGGAAGACGTCCACCGCGCCGGAGGCATCCCCGCTCTCCTCGGCGAGCTCGACCGCGGCGGCCTGCTCGACCACGACGTGACGTCGGTGCACACGCCGACGCTGCGGGCCTGGCTCGACGACTGGGACATCCGCGGCGGCAGGGCTACGGACCGTGCGCGCGAGCTGTTCCTCGCGGCGCCGGGCGGCGTGCGGACCACGCAGGCCTTCTCGACGACGAACGTGTGGGCATCGCTCGACACGGACCCGGTGGACGGCTGCATCCGCGACGTCGCGCACGCGTACACGGTCGAGGGCGGGCTCGCGGTGCTGCGCGGCAACCTCGCCGACGACGGCGCGATCATCAAGACCGCGGGCATCGACCCCGACGTCTTCCACTTCGTGGGGACCGCGCTCGTGTGCGAGTCGCAGGACGAGGCGGTCGAGAAGATCCTCACCAAGCAGGTCCAGCCCGGCCACGTGGTGGTCGTGCGGTACGAGGGCCCCGCGGGCGGCCCGGGCATGCAGGAGATGCTCTACCCGACGTCGTTCATCAAGGGTCGCGGCCTGGGCAAGGTCTGCGCGCTCATCACGGACGGCCGGTTCTCGGGCGGCTCGTCGGGCATCTCGGTCGGCCACGTGTCGCCCGAGGCCGCGGCCGGCGGCACCATCGGCCTGGTCGAGGACGGCGACGAGATCGAGATCGACGTCGAGTCCCGGCTCATCCGCGTCAACGTGCCCGACGAGGTGCTCGCTGAGCGCCGCGCCAAGATGGAGTCCTCCGAGACGCCGTGGCAGCCGAAGGACCGCGACCGCTACGTGTCCCCGGCGCTCCAGGCGTACGCCGCGATGGCCACCTCCGCCGACCGCGGCGCCGTCCGGGACGTCACGCGCCTCCGCCGCGGCTGACCCGATCCGGTCCGTCCCGCGGTCAGGCGCTGCCGGTCAGGCGCTGCGCGTCCTGCCCCGGGGCGCCGTGCTGCGACACGCGCCGCGCACGTCGGCCCCGGGCGACCTCGGTCGCGAGCGCGTCGAGCGGCTGGGCGAGCGGCGCGAGCGGGTCGACGAGCTCGTCGAGCCACGCGCGCACGTCGGCGAGCCCCTCGTGGTCGAGCCCGTGGATCCGTCGCGTGCCCTCGGTCCGCACGGTCAGCAGGCCCGCCTCGCGGAGCACGCCGAGGTGCTGCGACACGGCGGGCTGCGACACGGGCCGCACGGGCTGCACGCGGTGCACGAGCTCGCCGACCGACTGCTCCTGCGCCGCGACCAGGCGCAGGAGCACGCGGCGCAAGGGGTGGCCGAGCGCGTCGAGTGCCGCCTCGGCCGGGAGTGGACGCGCGTTCACGCGGTCGGCGTCTCCTCGGTCGGCGTCTCCTCGGTCGACGGCTGCGAGGGGTCGACGGTGTAGAAGGTGACGGTGCGGTCCCCGGCCGCCTGCATGGCCCGGGCGTCCTCGCCCGCCGCGACCGCTGCTGCGGTCCACCCCAGGGCGGCCGTGCGCACGAACGCCCTGCCGTCGGCCGTCAATGCGTACCCGGCGCCGTCGTCGGGGTCGACGGGCTCACCCGTGTCCAGGTGCAGGCCCAGACCGAGCAGCGCGAGGTCCCACCCGACACCGACGGCACCCGGGCCGTACTGCGCCCAGAACCCGGGGTCGACGGGCGCCTCGTGGCGAAGCTCGAGGGTCGTCCCGGCGCCGTCGTCGACCGGCGTGAGCTCGACCTCGACCCACGACACCTGCGGCCCCATCTCCCACGTGAGCGCGAGCACCCGCGGCGCGGCGCACCGCTCGACCACGCCCGAGGCGTTCCCCGTGAGCGAGTAGCGCCCGCCGACGCGCAGGTCACCGCTGACGGGCAGGAACCACCGGGGGATGCGCTGCGGGTCGGTGAGCGCGTCCCACAGGTCGGCCGGGTCGGTGGCGTACGCGCGGTGGGCGACCGCGACGCGCGTCGGCGCACCGGCACGCTCGCCGGTGCGCACCTCGCGCGTGACGAGCCCCGCGGTGGCGATCGGATCGACCGAGATGGTCATGGCGAACCCCTTTCATAAGCAGCGCCTTATGATTGCACGCCCGGCCGCGCGACGGAAGGGGTCGGTCCCCGGTCGGCCGGGCTTCACGTGCTCGTCACCGGCCGCTCGCTCCCCGCTACGCGGACGGCGTCGGGCTGTGCAAGGACCGCGTGCTCCCACGCACACCGGACGGCAGGCTCGCGCCGCCCACGTCGGTCGTCCGCGACGCGCACCGCGAGCACCTGACCGTGCACGCGTGGACGTTCCGCCGCGAGAACACGTTCCTGCCGACGGACCTGCGTCGCGGCGACGACCCCGCGGGCACGGGCGACCTCGCGGCCGAGCTGCGGGCGTTCGTCGGCGCAGGCGGCGACGGGCTGTTCACCGACAACCCGGACGTCGCGGTCGCGGCGCTCGGCGCCCGCCCGTAGCGCGGTGCGGCCCCTGCTCCTACGGTGGGCGCATGACCGATCTGGGTGCACCCGACGTCAAGCCACGCTCGCGGCAGGTGACCGACGGGATCGAGGCGACGGCGGCGCGCGGCATGCTGCGCGCCGTCGGCATGGGCGACGACGACTTCGCGAAGCCGCAGATCGGCGTCGCGAGCTCATGGAACGAGATCACGCCGTGCAACCTCTCGCTCGACCGGCTCGCCAAGGCGGTCAAGGCGGGGGTGCACGCGGGCGGCGGCTACCCGCTCGAGTTCGGCACCATCTCGGTTTCGGACGGCATCTCGATGGGCCACGAGGGCATGCACTTCTCGCTCGTGAGCCGCGACGTGATCGCCGACTCGGTCGAGACCGTGATGATGGCCGAGCGGCTCGACGGATCGGTGCTCCTGGCCGGGTGTGACAAGTCGCTGCCCGGCATGCTCATGGCCGCGGCGCGGCTCGACCTCGCGTCGGTGTTCCTGTACGCGGGCTCGATCATGCCGGGCTGGGTCAAGCTGTCCGACGGCACCGAGAAGGACGTGACGATCATCGACGCGTTCGAGGCCGTCGGCGCGTGCGCGCGCGGTCTCATGAGCCTCGAGGACCTCGACCGCATCGAGCGCGCGATCTGCCCGGGCGAGGGGGCGTGCGGCGGGATGTACACCGCCAACACGATGGCGTCGGTCGCCGAGGCGATGGGCATGTCGCTGCCGGGCTCGGCCGCGCCGCCGTCGGCGGACCGGCGCCGCGACCAGTTCGCGCAGCGCTCGGGGGAGGCGGTCGTCGAGCTGCTGCGGCGCGGGATCACCGCGCGCCAGATCATGACGAAGGAGGCGTTCGAGAACGCCATCGCGGTCGTCATGGCGTTCGGCGGCTCGACCAACGCGGTGCTGCACCTGCTCGCGATCGCGCACGAGGCCGAGGTCGACCTCACGCTCGACGACTTCTCGCGCGTCGCGCGTCGCGTGCCGCACCTCGGCGACCTCAAGCCGTTCGGCCGGTACGTCATGAACGACGTCGACCGCGTGGGCGGCGTGCCGGTGATCATGAAGGCGCTGCTCGACGCGGGCCTGCTGCACGGCGACTGCCTGACGGTCACGGGTCGCACGGTCGCCGAGAACCTCGCCGAGCTCGCCCCGCCCGACCCCGACGGGAAGATCCTGCGCGCGCTCGACAACCCGATCCACCGCACCGGCGGGATCTCGATCCTGTCCGGCTCCCTCGCGCCGGACGGTGCGGTCGTGAAGTCGGCGGGGTTCGACTCCGACGTGTTCGAGGGCACCGCGCGCGTGTTCGAGCGTGAGCGGGCGGCGCTCGACGCGCTCGAGGACGGCACCATCCAGGCGGGCGACGTCGTCGTGATCCGGTACGAGGGCCCCAAGGGCGGGCCGGGCATGCGCGAGATGCTCGCGATCACGGGGGCGATCAAGGGAGCGGGGCTCGGCAAGGACGTGCTGCTCGTGACCGACGGGCGGTTCTCGGGCGGTACCACGGGCCTGTGCGTCGGGCACATCGCACCCGAGGCGGTCGACGCCGGCCCGATCGCGTTCGTGCGCGACGGCGACCGCATCCGCCTCGACGTCGCGAGCAGCCGCCTCGACCTGCTCGTGGACGACGACGAGCTCGCGGCCCGCCGCGAGGGCTGGGCGCCGCTGCCGCCGCGCTACACGCGCGGCGTCCTGGCGAAGTACGCCAAGCTCGTGCAGTCGGCCAGCAAGGGCGCCGTCCTGGTCTGACCGCCCTGGTCCACGGCCTGGTCTACGGCCTGCTCTACGGCCCTGGTCCGAGCCGCCCTGGGACGGGAACGCCGGGTCGTCAGCCCGTCGCGGACCGGATCAGGCCCCACGCCGCGAGCACGACGGGGGCGCCCTCGTCGCCGCCCGGGAGGTCGAGCCACGGGTCGATCGCGCCCGAGGCAGGGTCGACGAAGCACGCGTCCACGTCGCAGCCCGCGGTGAGCGGTCCGCGGACGGTCAGCCGGCCGCCGACGTACCCGAGCAGGTTGGCGAGCCCTGCCACCGCGAGCGGCGTCTTGGTGCCCGTGACCACGTCGAGCAGGGCGTGCGCGCCGGGTTCGGTGGGCGCGACGGCCTCGTCCCACACGAGCACGGTGCGGGCGTCGCGCCACGGGTCGCCGTACACGACGTGGGTGTCGTCCCACGTGAACGGCGCCGTCCCGTCGGTCGCGACCGTCCTGACGGCGTACGCCTGGTCGGACGACGAGAAGCCGGTGACGACGTGCGCGTCGTCGGGCGAGTAGCTCGGGTAGGACTCGCTCGGGTAGCCGTCGACCCGCTCGACCGTGCGCGCGCGGCCGTCCGTCAGGGACGCCTCGCGCAGGACGTGCGTGTGCGCCTCGGCGAGCTCGCGGCGGCTGCCGAACGTCAGGCAGCCGAACGTC
Source organism: Cellulomonas gelida (assembly GCF_006538725.1). Taxonomy (GTDB): domain Bacteria; phylum Actinomycetota; class Actinomycetes; order Actinomycetales; family Cellulomonadaceae; genus Cellulomonas; species Cellulomonas gelida. Next base: position 3,621 of record NZ_BJLQ01000024.1, on the reverse strand, counting down.
GCGGCGATGCGTGCGCCGTCGCGCGACCACGCCGCGTCCTGCACCAGGCAGTCGGTGTCGGGGCCGGCGGGCAGCCCTGCGTCGAGCTCGATCCGGGTGGGCGAGCCGCCCGCGAGCGGGATCGACTCGAGCCGGGGGTAGGTGCGCAGCAGGCGCGTCCCGTCGGGCGACAGCCGGACGTTCTCGAGCCGCACGTCGGCGGGCAGGACGAGCCGCACCCAGGTTCCGGTGTCCGCGTCGAGCGCGATCGTCGGGGACGACGCGACGACGAGCGCCGCTCGCTGCACGGTGCGTCGCTCGAGCGAGCCCGGGTCGAGCACCACCGGCCCGCGCACGGCCGCGAGGACCTTCGCGCGCACGTCGTCGGACAGCCCCACCCCGTCGGGGCCGGTGCTGGCGGCACCGGCGCCTGGGCTGGTCGTGCCGGGTGCGCCCGGTGCCGGTGCGGTCGGCTGTCGCGTCGTCGGCCCAGCGGACGGGGCGGACGCGACCCCCGGGTCGGGCGCCCACAGCGGCTGGGTCGCGTACACGGCGCACGTCGCCGCGATCGCGACGCACGCCCCGATCGCTGCTGCGCGCACGTCGACTCGCCCCACCCCGTCGTGGTCGGCACCCCGGCGCCCCAGCTTGAGGCCCGCGCGACGTGACCGACGCGACGCGTGCGGCCCTCCCGCCTACGGTGGGCTCATGGCCCTGACGCAGCGGGACGCGCCGTGGTGGACGAGAGCTGTGGTGTACCAGGTGTACCCGCGCTCGTTCCAGGACTCGGACGGTGACGGGGTCGGTGACCTGCGCGGCGTGCTGCAGCGCGTCGACCACCTGGCCGAGCTGGGCGTCGACGTCGTGTGGTTCTCGCCCCTGTACCGCAGCCCCCAGGACGACAACGGCTACGACATCAGCGACTACCAGGACGTCGACCCGCTGTTCGGGACCCTCGCCGACCTCGACGAGGTCATCGCGGCGCTGCACGCGCGCGGCATCCGGGTGGTCATGGACCTCGTCGTGAACCACACGTCCGACGAGCACGCGTGGTTCACGCAGTCGCGCTCGTCGAAGGACAGCCCGAAGCGTGACTGGTACTGGTGGCGACCCGCGCGTCCCGGGATGGAGCCCGGCGGACCCGGTGCCGAGCCGACGAACTGGGCGAGCTTCTTCTCGGGCCCTGCCTGGGAGTACGACGAGGCGTCGCAGGAGTACTACCTGCACCTGTTCAGCCGCAAGCAGCCCGACCTCAACTGGGAGAACCCGCAGGTCAGGGACGCGGTCTACGCCATGATGCGCTGGTGGCTGGACCGGGGTGTGGACGGGTTCCGGATGGACGTGATCAACGCGATCTCGAAGGTCGTGCGCCCCGACGGCTCGTTGCCGGACGGCATCACGCACGACGGCCGGCTCGGTGACGGCAGCCCGCACTACCTGTCCGGACCGCGCATCCACGAGTTCGTCGCGGAGATGCGGCGTGAGGTGTTCGCGGGCCGCGACGGCGCGTTCCTGACGGTCGGCGAGACGCCGGGCGTCACGCTCGAGGACGCGCTGCTCTTCACCGACCCGGAGCGCGGCGAGGTCGACATGGTGTTCCAGTTCGAGCACGTCGGGCTCGACCACGGTCCGGGCGGGAAGTTCGACCCGCGACCGCTGCGGCTCACGGACCTCAAGGCGAGCTTCGGGCGGTGGCAGGCGGGCCTGGCCGCGGCCGGGTGGAACTCGCTGTACTGGGACAACCACGACCAGCCGCGGATCGTCTCGCGCTGGGGTGACGACGGCGTCCACCGGCGCGAGTCCGCGACGATGCTCGCGACCGTCCTGCACCTGCACCGGGGCACGCCGTACGTCTACCAGGGCGAGGAGCTCGGGATGACGAACGCGAACCTGACGTCGTTCGACGAGTATCGCGACATCGAGACCCTGAACTACCTCGCGCAGGCGCGCGCCTACCGCACCGACGACGAGCTGCTCGCGGCGTTCGCGGCCATGAGCCGCGACAACGCGCGCACGCCCGTGCAGTGGGACGCGTCGCCGCACGCGGGCTTCACCACCGGGACGCCCTGGCTGGCGGTGAACCCGAACCACGTCGAGATCAACGCGGCGGCCCAGCGTGCGGACCCCCGCTCGGTGTTCCACCACTACCGCCGGCTGATCGCGCTGCGGCACGACGACCCCGTGGTCGCGCTCGGGGACTTCACGATGCTGCTGCCCGACGACGAGCACGTGTACGCGTTCACGCGCGCGCTCGACGACGTCGAGCTGCTCGTGCTGGGCAACTTCACGGGGGAGGACCGCCTCGCGCTCGTCGACCCCGTCTGGACCGACGCCCCGGTGGTGATCGGCAACTACGACGAGGCCCGCGTCGTCGAGGTGCCCGTCCGGCTGCGGCCGTGGGAGGCCCTGGTGCTACGCCGCACCCGGTGAGACGCCCGGGCGGCGCGAGGTACGTCAGCCGCTACGGTCCTCGGCATGGGAAAGGTGCACGAGCGGATCGACGACCGGCTCCGGCGCTTCATCGAGGCGCAGCACGTGTTCTTCGTCGCGACCGCCCCCAGCGGACCCGACGGCCACGTCAACGTCTCGCCCAAGGGGGTCGGCGGCACGTTCGCGGTGCTCGACGACCACACGGTCGCGTACGTCGACGTCACCGCGTCCGGCTCCGAGACGATCGCCCACATCCGCGAGAACGGCCGCGTGACGATCATGTTCTGCGCCTTCGAAGGGCCGCCGAACATCGTGCGCCTGCACGGCCGCGGGCGTTTCGTGACGCTGTACGACGAGGGCTTCGACGAGCTGCTCGCGCGCTTCGACGGCGGAGTCGACGAGTCGCTCGGCGCGCGCGCCGTCGTCGTCGTCGACGTCGAACGCGTCTCGGACTCGTGCGGGTACGGCGTCCCGTTCATGAGCTACGAGGGCGAGCGTGACCTGCTGCCCGCGTACATGGCCCGCAAGGGCGTCGACGGACGCGCCGAGTACCGGCGGCTGAAGAACCGGACGAGCATCGACGGCCTCCCCGCGTTCGACATGGACGCCCCGGCCGGCGGATAGCGACCCGTCGGCGGTCGGGCGAGGCAGGCGGGTGGGGCGCGGACGCCGGATCGGGTGAACCGGGCCGGACCTGCGCGTATGCCGCCTTGCCGACACGTCGCAACGGCTACGGTTCGCGTGCGGTCCCGGTCCGGGGCTGGGCGGCGAACAGGGGCTGAGTCGATGACCTCCACGCACGAGCTCGCGATCTCCACGCGCGGGTTGCGCAAGACCTACCGGCGGCGCGGCAAGCGCCAGGTCGCGGTCGAGGGTCTCGACCTCGACGTGCCGATCGGTGGCGTGCACGGCTTCCTCGGGCCCAACGGCGCGGGCAAGACGACGACGATCCGCATGCTGCTCGGCCTGGTCCGGGCCGACTCGGGCACGATGCGCGTGTTCGACCAGCCGGTGCCTGACCGGCTGCCGGACGTCGTCCGCCGGGTGGGTGCGATCGTCGAGCAGCCGAAGTTCTTCCCCACGTTCTCCGCGCGCCGCAACCTGACGCTGCTCGCGGGCGGCATCGGTGCCGACCCGAAGCTGGTCGACGTCGTCCTCGCCGACGTCGGGCTCGCCGACCGCTCGCGCGACCGGTACCGGACCTACTCGCTC
>NZ_BJLQ01000023.1 GCF_006538725.1 Cellulomonas gelida | reverse complement strand
CCCCCCCGCCGTTCGGCGCGATCGACGACCAGCTGCTGCGGCTCGTCGGCGCACGCGGCGACGCGGCGATCCTGTGGGACGTCGACACGCGCGACTGGGACCACGGCGACGCGACGGCGACCGCTGCGCACGCGCTGGCGGGGATCACCCCCGGTTCCATCGTCCTCATGCACGACCCGCTGGTCTCGACGGTCGACGCGGTGCCCGGCATCGTCGACGTGCTGCTCGCGCAGGGCTACACGTTCGTCACCGTCCCGGAGCTGCTCGGCGACGCGCTGACGCCGGGCGGGCGGTACGAGCGGCGCTGACCCGCGTCACGCTCGCGGGGATGCGCGGCTGCGCGCACGGGTGGACCTACGCCTCTAGGCTCGGCGCGTGCCTCGTCGTCACGTACGCCTGGTCCCCGCGGTCGCCGTCGACCGGGCCCGCGAAGTGGACACCGCCGTCCGCAGCGGGCTCGCCGCGCTCCGGGACGAGCTCGGTGTCCCCGCCGCGTTCCCCGCCGCGGTGCTCGCCGAGGCGCAGGCCCGCGCCGCGGCCGGCCCCCTGCCCGCGGAGCGCCTCGACGCGCGCGACATCCCGCTGCTCACGATCGACCCGCCCGGCTCGATGGACCTCGACCAGGCGCTGCACGTCGAGCGCCGCGGCAAGGGCTACCTGGTCCGGTACGCGATCGCGGACGTGGGCGCGTGGCTCGAGCCCGGGCACCCGATCGACGACGAGGCACGTCGCCGCGTCACCACCCTGTACGCACCCGACGGCCGCACGCCCCTGCACCCGCCGCAGCTGAGCGAGGGTGCGGCGAGCCTGCTGCCGGGCCAGGAGGCTCCCGCCGCGCTGTGGGAGATCGAGCTCGACGACGACGGTGCGCCGCGGCGCGTCGACGTGCGGCGCGCGCTGGTGCGCTCGACCGCGCGGCTCACGTACGACGAGGCCCAGCGCGCGATCGACGCGCGCTCCGGGCTCGCCGCCGGGGACGGGCCGCTCGCGCTGCTGCGACGGGTCGGCGAGCTGCGGGTCGCCGCCGAGCGCGAGCGCGGTGGGATCACGCTGCCCATGCCCGAGCAGGAGGTCGAGCTCGGGCCGGACGGCACGTGGCAGCTCGCGAGCCGCACGACGCTGCCGGTCGAGGAGTGGAACGCGCAGATCTCGCTGCTCACGGGCATCTGCGCGGCACGCCTCATGCTCGACGCGCGCATCGGGGTGCTGCGCACCCTGCCTGCCTCGCACCCCAAGGACGTGGCCCGGCTGCGGCGCACCGCGCTCGCGCTCGGCGTCGCGTGGCCGCAGGGCGCGCAGGTGGGCGACGTCGTCGGCGAGCTCGACGCCGCCGACCCGCGTCAGGCCGCGGTGCTGACCGAGGCGACGACGCTGCTGCGCGGCGCGGCCTATGTCGCGTTCGACGGCGAACGTCCCGAGCACCCGGGGCACGGCGCGATCGCCTCGCCGTACGCGCACGTCACCGCGCCGCTGCGGCGCCTCGTCGACCGGTTCGCCACCCAGGTCTGCCTCGCGATCGCGGCGGACGAGGAGCCCGCGGACTGGGTGCGTGCGGCGCTGCCCACGCTGCCCGACCTGATGACCGCGGGCGACCGACGCGCGTCGGCGTACGAGCGCGGGTGCCTCGACCTCGTCGAGGCCGCGCTGCTGGCCGGCCGCGAGGGGGAGGTGTTCGACGGGATCGTCGTCGACGCGTCCGACGACGGCACGTCCGGCGTGCTGCAGCTCGCCGACCCGGTGGTGCACGCCAAGGTCGCGGGCACCGGGCTCGAGGCAGGTACGCGGCAGCGCGTGCGACTCGTCTCGACCGATGTCGCGACGCGGAGCGTGAGGTTCGAGGAGGCCTGACGCCCGGTCCGGGAGCAGGGTGCCCCCGGACCGGGCGAGCGCGTCGGCCTTCGCTCGGCGGCCGGCGTCAGGCGACGACCGCACCCTCCGTCGGCAGGTCGTCGCGCCGGGCGACGACGACGGTCGCGGCCACGAGCAGGGCGAGCGCGAACATCCCCGCGCCGACGACGAACGCGACGTGGTACCCGGCCACGTTGGCGGTGGCCTGCGTCGCGGGCGACGCCGGGTCCGCACCGCCCGCGACGAGCGAGGCGAGCTTGCTCGTCGTGGCCGACAGCGCGAGCGTGTTGAGCAGAGCGATGCCGAGCGAGGCGCCGACCTGCTGCGCGGTGTTGAGCATGGCGCTCGCCACGCCCGCGTCGTGCCCGCCGACTCCGACGAGGGCGGTCGAGGACACCGGGATGAAGACCATCGCCATGCCCAGGCTCAGCACCACGAGCGCCGGGAACACCGTGGTCCAGTAGCTCGAGTCCGGCCGCGTGAGGGTGAGCAGGAGCATGCCGGCGACTGCGAGCGCGAGCCCGGTGATCATGAGCGGCTTCGGCCCGGTCTGCGGCAGCAGCCGCGCCACGACCCCGGCGAACAGGATCAGCACCAGGCTGAACGGCAGGAACGCGAACCCGGCGCGCAGCGGCTCGTAGCCCATGACGTACTGGAAGTAGAACGTCATGAACAGGAACATCGACATCAGGCCCGCGCCGACCAGCAGGAACACCAGGTAGGAGCCACCGCGGTTGCGGTTGAGCACGATCCGCAGCGGGAGCAGCGGGTTGCGCACCCGGCGCTCGAGCAGGACGAACGCGGTGAGCAGCACGCCGGCGGTGACGAGCAGGCCGACGACCAGCGGGTCGCTCCAGCCGACGGTCGTCGGCGTGCCGTTCTCGCCCGGGACGCGGCGAGCGGCCTCGGTGAACCCGTAGACCAGCGCGACGAGCCCGACGGTCGACAGCAGCGCACCGGGGATGTCGAACCGCGTGTCGCCGTGCGCCTTCGACTCGCGCAGCACGCGCGCGCCGATCACCGCGGTGACCAGCGCGATCGGCAGGTTGACGAACAGGCACCAGCGCCAGTCGAGGTACTCGGTGAGTGCTCCGCCCGCGATCAGGCCGATCGCCGCGCCACCGCCGGAGATCGCGCCGAACACGCCGAACGCCTTGGCGCGCTCTCGCGGCTCGGTGAACGTGACGGTGACGAGTGCGAGTGCTGCGGGTGCGAGCAGCGCGCCGAACACGCCCTGCAGCGCGCGGGCGCCGAACAGCATCCCGGCGTTGACCGCGGCCCCGCCGAGCGCCGAGGCCAGGGCGAACCCGACCAGCCCGATGAGCATGGCGCGCTTGCGCCCGAGGTAGTCGGCGATGCGACCGCCGAGCAGCAGCAGCCCGCCGAACGCGAGCGTGTACGCGGTGACGGCCCACTGGATGTCGTTCGGGGCGATCTGCAGGTCGTCGGCCGCGGACGGCAGGGCGATGTTCATGATCGACCCGTCGAGCACGAGCATGAGCTGCGTGATGGCGATGACGCCGAGGATGCGCCACCGCCGAGGGTCGGGCGCGGACGAGCCCGGCTGGGCCGGGGTGCCGGGCGTGGCGGGTGTCGCCGTCGCGGTGAGGGGCTCGGACATGGGGTTTCTCCGTGCTGTGAAGGGCGCGCGGTGGCGCGGCGTCGAGACCGTCCGCACCCGGGCTGGAGCGCGGGTGCGGGAGCGAGAGGAGCAGTGAAGGGGCCGTGCTGACGTGGTGCTGGGGTGCGGGGGTGCTGGCGTGCTGCGGTGCTTTGGGAGCGGCCGTCGGCGCGACGTCCCAAGAGACACCGGCCGAGGGCCAGACGCTAACGAGAGGGTCTGACACGCCCTGATACGTCCGGTCCGCGCGGCCGCGCGTGGCGTCCGACGCGTCCCCGTCGTCGTCGGACGTCGTCAGCACACTCCCGAGGTGGGGTGCGGGTCAACGCATATTCGCCCACAGCGGACACCCTGCCCGGCGCAGACCCGCGGAGCCGGCAGCGCCCGCAGCGCCCATCCAGCGAGCGCCCATCCAGCGCGTCACGTCACCCGCTCCCGGGGCTCCCGCACGCAGACGACCCGGCGTACGGTGAAGGCGGACGCGGCGCCGCTGCCGGGGGAGGTCCGCATGACTGACGTGGCGATGCACGTGCACGAGTCGTCTCGGGGGACGGCGCCCCCGGACGCCCAGGACGGTGCCCCGCAGCCCGTCCCGGGAGCGCCGCTGCGGCCCGCCCCCGTGTCGCACGTCGTCGCCCCCGACCTCGTCCGACGAGGCGGAGTCGCGGCGGACCCGTTGGGCGGGACCGAGGTGGCCACCCCGCTGCGCCGGGTCCTCGACGCGCGCCGGAGCCGCGGCGAGCGCCTGCCCGCCGAGATCGGCGAGTCGCTCGGCGCCGCGATGGGCACCAGCTTCGAGCGCGTCCGCGTCCACGCGGACCCCGCGGCCGCCGGGATCGCCGATCAGCTGCAGGCGCGGGCGTTCACGTACGGCACGGACGTGTACTTCGCGCAGGGCACCTACGCGCCCGGTACGACGGGCGGCCGGTCGCTGCTCGCGCACGAGCTGGCTCACGTCGTCCAGGAGGGCTCGGGCTCGTCCGGCACCGGCCGCGCCCCGCTCGTCGGACGGGCCGACGACCCCGCGGAGGCTGCCGCGGACGCGCTCGCGCACCGCGCGCTCGTCGGGCACCTCCCGTCCGACCGGCCCTCCGACGCGACCCCCGGTGCCCCGCACGCGGTGGCGGCCGGCGCTGAGGAGGTCCGACGCGTCGTCGTCGTGAACGGTGCGCGCTGCACCGACGCGGAGGCGACCTACCAGGCGATGTACCAGGCCGTCACCGGGACGACGTACCCCAAGACGGGGCGCGTGCTGTCGAACGAGATCGCGATCGTGAAGGACAAGGTCGTCGCACTCCTGGCCTCCTGGATCGCGGTCGAGAACACCGCTGGGATCGGGCCGCAGGTCAAGCGCGCGGTGCTGGGCCAGGTCCCGGTGGGGCGCGTGTACTCGAACTACGTCGACCTGGCCGTCGCGCTGGTCGGCGAGATCGAGGCCGCCCCCCAGCTGAAGGCCGAGACCGACCTCGCGGCGCGTGCCATGGACAGCGCGTACCTCTCGCACCAGCTCGACACGCTCATGCCCAAGCTCAAGACCCAGTTCCAGACCCGGATGGGAACGACCATCGCGGCGCGGTACGGCAACTGGCACATGGGCAAGTACTACCCGTGGTACCTGATCGGCTTCACCGGCGGGTTCGGCGACGTGTTCGACAACCCGTCGACCTACTCGCTGGCGGCCAAGGTCGCCGCGATCCACGATCTGACGGACTGCTACTTCGAGATCCAGCCGGCCGCCGTCCAGGTCCCGCCCAGCAAGTCGAAGGGCTCCTCGCTGGTCGGCGGACCGCACAAGGCCGACCTGGTCGACGGCACGGGCAAGGCGACGTTCCGGGACAAGGCGACCGGCACGCTCGACGAGCAGAACGAGGTGATCGTCTCCGCGCGGTGGCTCAAGAAGCCGATCCAGATGGGCCCGAGCTTCACGACCGGCCGGTTCATGGAGCTGGCGCACGGCGCGGGTGCCGACGTCGAGACGCTCGAGGCCCTCGCGTGGGCCCTGTTCGCGTTCTGGAACCAGAAGTACACGACGTCCGCCTCCGGCGTGCACCGGTTCCACTTCGTCATGGACATGGCCAACAACTACGGCGTGCCGTACTCGATGACCGCCGACCTGCCGGCAGATCCGCCGACCTTCAAGCGCGAGGAGGTCGTGATCGACCTGGGGGTCTAGGGCAGAGCGAGTGCGGTGAGCGACGGCGGTTCGTTGTCATCAGGTAGTAGATCAGATACAGTACCCGTCGTGATGCAACGACCGACGCTCGACACCGCAGGCGACGCCTTCTCGGCCGACCTGCTGCGCGGCCACACCGACACGATCGTGCTCGGCACCCTGCGCCACGGCGACCGCTACGGCTTCGAGATCTACAGGGCGATCCGCGACGCCACCGGCGGCACGCACGAGATCAAGGAGGCGACGCTCTACGCCACGTACCGGCGCCTGACCTCCGACGGCCTGGTCGAGGCGTACTGGGGCGACGAGTCCCAGGGCGGCCGCCGCAAGTACTACCGGATCACCGACGCCGGGCGGGCCGTCTACCGGCGCAACGTCGCGGCCTGGGTGGCCACGCGCGACGTCATCGACTCGCTGCTCGACCAGCCCGCCCCCCGCACCTCTCCCGCCACGAAGGGCTCCGACCGATGAGCTCCGTCCACGAAGGGCTCCGACCCATGTCGACCGTCCACCGCCTGCTCGACGACGCCTTCGCCGGGGTCGACCTCACGCCCGAGGTCCAGGACCTCAAGGAGGAGATCCGCAGCAACCTCGAGGCCCGCGCGCTCGAGCTCCAGCTGGCCGGCGTCTCGCCCGACGAGGCCCCGCGGCGCGCGTTCGACGAGCTCGGCGACGTCCGGGCCCTCGTCGCGGACGCCGCAGGCGCCGCCCCCGTCACAGTCGGCTCGCCGGACGGCGCCCGGCCGCAGGTCACTGCGGTGCAGCGCGCCGCGCAGGCCGCACGGCTGCAGAAGGTCCGCCCCCGCCCCGGGTTCGTCGTCGGCGTGGTCCTGGCGTCGCTCGTCGGCGCGGGCGCACTCGTCGTCGCGACCCTCGGTGCGCTCGGCACCGTCGACGTCGCCGACGCGGCGCTCCTGGCCGCCCTCGTCGTCGCAGCGGCTGCGGTCGGCTGGCTCACCGGCGCCTCGCTGGCTCAGGAGACGACGACCAACCACCCGCTGCCCGCCCGTCGCGCCGCGGGCTACGGTCTTGGCGCCGGCCTGACGGTCGGCGGAGCCGCGCTCGCCGGTGCGACCGCGCTCCGGCCGCTCGCCACCGGCTGGTACGTCCCCGCCGGGCTGTTGCTCGTCGTCGGGGTGTGCCTGCTCTCGGCCCTCGGCGCGACCCAGACCAACCGCAAGAAGGCCTGGGCCCGCGACGCCGAGCAGGCCTACGTCGCCGACAACCGGTTCGAGCAGGACCCGGCCGCCGCCGCCCGGTTCGGCATCTACACCGCCGCCCTCTGGACGGTCGCCGCCGCCGTGTTCCTGGCCGTCGGGTTCGCGGGCGGCTGGGCGTGGGCGTGGCTGGTGCTCGTCGCCGCGTCGGGCCCGTGGCTGCTCATGCTCGCGAGGATGCTGTTCGGCGCCGGGGCGGGTGACCGCCGCGCCTGACGGGGACGCGCACAGTCACGCGACGCGTCCAGTGTCCGCGCCCGGTCGCGCACACTGGACGCGTGGCCCCCACCCGCTGCCCGTGCTCGAGCGGGCTCACGTACGACGAGTGCTGCGCACCCCTGCACCACGGGACCCGCACCGCCGGCACGGCCGAGCAGCTCATGCGCTCGCGGTTCAGCGCGTTCGCCGTGGGCGACGCCGCCTACCTGCTGAGCTCGTGGCACCCGAGCACGCGCCCGGCGGACCTCACGCTCGACGACGACGTGCAGTGGTACCGGCTCGACGTGCGCGCGACGAGCGGCGGGGGAGCGTTCGACACCGCCGGCACCGTCGAGTTCGAGGCGTTCCACCGCGGCCCGGGCGGCCGTGGGTCGTTGCACGAGGTCAGCCGGTTCGTGCGCGGCCCGGAGGGCTGGCAGTACGTCGACGGGGACGTCACGACGAGCGTGTGACCCGCCCGGGTGTGACGAAGGTCGTCCTGCGCGACCCGCCGCCTGGGACCGATCGACCCAGCCGCGCGCGCACGGGCACGCCAAGATGTGCAGGTGTCCACGTCCTCGATCCAGCCCGACGACGACGAGCTCGACCTGATCCGTCGCTCGGGAGCGGCGCTGCAGGTCGGCAAGCTCAGCCTGTCCGGCGGTACCGGCTCCTACCGCGTCAAGGCGTCGATGGCGCGCATCGCGCGCGCGATGGGCGTCGAGCGGCACGAGGCGCACGTGACGCTCACCGAGATCACGACGACGTCGCACCGCGAGCGGTCGTTCCGCACCGAGGTCACCGAGGTGCGCGCGGTCGGCGTGAACGCCGACCGGCTCGCCCTGATCGAGCGCATGGTCTCGCGCTTCGAGCGTCGGCACGACGAGACCGGCGTGCCGGTCCCGGTCGACGACGTGCTCGCCGAGGTCCGCACCATCGCCGCCCGCCCGCCGCTGTACAACGCGCTCCTCAACGCGCTGTGGTCCGCGATCGCGTGCGCCGCGTTCGCGTTCCTCAACAACGGCGGACCCGTCGAGATCGGCGGCGTGTTCGTCGCCGCAGGGCTCGGCCAGCTCCTGCGGCGGGCGATGCTGCACCGCGGCTACAACCCGTTCGGCGTGACCATGCTGGCCGCGGCGCTCGCGTGCTTCACCTACCTCGGCCTGGTCACCGGCCTGCACGAGCTCGGTGCGCTGTCGATGCGGCACGAGGCCGGCTACGTCTCGTCGGTGCTGTTCCTCATCCCGGGGTTCCCGCTCGTCGCCGGCGCGCTGGACCTCGCGCGGCTCGACTTCTCCGCCGGCCTGTCCCGGCTCACGTACGCGCTCATGGTCCTGACGTCGGCCGCGCTCGCGGTCTGGGCGGTCTCCTCGCTCGTCGGCCTGCAGCCGGACCCGCCCCCGCCGCCCGCGCTCGACCCGTTCGCGCTGTGGGGGCTGCGGTTCGTCGCGAGCTTCCTCGGCGTGATCGGGTTCGCGCTCATGTTCAACAGCCCGTGGCGCATGGCAGTGCTCGCGGCGACGGTCGGGATGGTCGCGAACGTCGGGCGTCTGCTGCTCGTCGAGGTCGGCGTGGTCACGCAGGGCGCCGCGGCCTGCGCCGCGCTCGTCGTCGGCCTGCTGGCCGCCTACCTGGCGCCGCGGCTCGACGTGCCGCGCGTGACGGTCGCGGTGCCCGCGGTCGTCATCATGGTGCCCGGCGTGCTGGCCTACCGAGCGATCTTCCACCTGTCCGACGGCCAGACGCTGCAGGCCCTCGCGTACGGCGTGCAGGCCGCGCTCGTGGTCGTGGCGCTGTCGATCGGGCTCGCGGTCGCCCGGATGCTCACCGACCGGACCTGGGCGTTCGACCGCTGAGGCGACTCGTCGCGGACGCGCTTTGGTTCCCGGCGACCTGCACGGGTAGCCTGTGCGCACTTGGAGACGTCGCATAGCCAGGTCTAGTGCGCGGCCCTGCTAAGGCCGTGAAGGGGTCAACCCTTCCGTGGGTTCAAATCCCACCGTCTCCGCCGAGTGCACGTCGCTGCGCCGTGAGGCCGGGCCGAGGCTGGTCCGGCCTCTCGCGCGTCCGGGAGCGTCGCCGTCGTCGGTGGGTCGGTGCCGGTAGCGTGCCCACCGACCGAACCACGGGCTGAGGCAGGCGCATGTACGAGCTGCTCACGGACGAGCTGCGGGTCGAGGTGCTCGACCCGGTCGCGGACGCGGCACTGACCGGCCCGCGGTACTGCACGGGCGGATACGTCTTCCAGGTGCACGACGCGCGCCACGGCCCGCTCATGTCCGGGCCGACCTACCCCGACGACTTCAACTGGTTCGACGGGCAGGGCATCCCCGACTCGTTCGCGCTCGAGCCTCTGCGGGCCCCCGGAGCGGACGACGGCGACGCGCTGCTGCTCGGTGTCGGGGTGTGCGACCTCGAGGCGGGGACCGTCGTCGAGCGGTGCGTGTGGGACGTCGCGCAGGCGCCCACCTCGTTGACGTTCCGCACCGCGCACGCGTGGGGCGGGTTCGCGTGCACGCTCGAGCGCACGCTCACGCTCGTCGGGCGGACGCTGCGCTCGGTCACCGAGCTGATCAACGCGGACGACGGTCGTGCGCTGCCCGTGCGGTGGTTCCCGCACCCGTTCTTCCCGCAGCCGGCGGCCGACGAGCTGTTCCGGACGAGCGCCGCGGTCACGCTCCCCGAGAGTGAGGGCTACCGGGTCGCCGAGGACGGCAGCGTGCACCGGCGCGTGCTGGCGCCCGGTCACGTGGGGCACTACCAGGAGCTGGACCACGCGGCGAGCGGCCCGCTGACCCTGGTCCACCGGCACGACGCGGTCGGCAGCATCACGATGACGACGAGCTACGTCCCCGAGCGGTTCGTCGTCTGGGGGAACCACTACACGGTGTCCGCCGAGCCGTTCCACGTCGCCACCCTCGCTCCTGGCGCCCAGGCCCGCTGGGCCGTGACCTACACGTTCTAGTCTCCGGGCTCCGGTGCGCGTCGTGCGCGGCGGAGTGCTCGCGGGGCGACGGTCGTAGGCTCGGCGGGATGGTGGACCCGCGGCACTTCGAGCAGCACGCGGCGATCTACGACGACGCGCGCCCGCCCTATCCGCGCGCGCTCTGGGACGAGCTGACGCGCGCCGGCTACCTCGTGCCCGGGCGTCGGGTGCTCGAGCTCGGCGCGGGCAGCGGGCAGGCCACCGGTCCGCTGCTGGCCGCGGGTCTGCACGTCACGGCCGTCGAGCCCGGGCCGCAGCTCGCGGCACGCCTGCGGGCGGCGCACCCGGCCGCGGAGGTCGTCGTCGCGCGCGCCGAGGACGCGGACCTGGGCGAGGACGCGTTCGACCTCGCGGTGGCGGCGACGTCGATCCACTGGCTCGACCTCGACGTGGTGCTGCCGAAGGTGCGGCGCGCGCTGGTCCCGGACGGCACCTTCCTCGTCTGGCGGAACGTGTTCGGCGACCCCGACGTGCCCACGCCGTTCCGCGCGCGGACCGACGAGATCGTCCACGCCCGGACGCGCCCGCCGCGCCCGGGTCCCGATGCGGAGGACGCGTCCGTGACGGTCGTAGAGCTCACGCGCTCGGGCCTGTTCCGCGCCGACGAGGTCCGCACGTTCCGCTGGTCCGTGGACCTGGACGCGCAGCAGGTGCACCGCCTGTTCACGACCTTCAGCGACTGGACGCCCGACGAGGTCGACGCCGCCGCGCGCGCCGTGCGGGACCTCGGCGGCACCGTGACCGAGCACTACCTGTCCTGGCTCATCGCGCTGCACCCCACCGACCGCCCTCCGTCCTGACGTGCCCCGCTCCCGGCGCACCGCCCTGCGGCCGGACGGGTGAGGCCCGACACCCGTTCGTGCAGGTCGGACGCGCTCGGCATCGATCGGACACCTCGGCGTCGCCCGAGGTGGGACCGGTGTTCACCCACGCGCGTGAGGCTCGCCCCGGATCACCCCCGACCCGAAGCGAGACCTCATGCGTGTGCACGCCCCCGGGGTGCGGCCGGTCGCCGCCCTCGTCTCCGCCGCTGTCGTCGGCACGGCCCTCGCGGTCGCGGCCCCCGCCGCCGCCGACGATCCCGCCCTCCCGACGCTCCTCGTCTCCGAGATCAACCCCGACAACGGCGCGCACGTCGTCGACGGGCACCCGAGCACGCAGGACAACTTCGAGTTCGTCGAGATCGCCAACCCCGGCGCACAGGACGTGGACCTCGTCGCGTCGGGCGTGAGCGTCGCGTACACGAACGGCACGAACGTCACGTCGCTGAGCCTCGCGGCCGACTCGCCCAGCCCGGCGGTGGTGCCCGCGGGCGGCGCGCTGACGCTGTGGCTGCGGTACTCCTCGGGCACGGCCGACGGGTACTCGTCGGGCAGCCCGAACGCGTTCCTGTTCGACGCGAACGACTTCCGCGCGCACTACGGGCTCGACGCCGGCGTCCCGGTCGCGTACGTGACCGGTCAGGCCGGGTTCGCCAACAGCGGCACGCGCGGGGTGACGTTGCGCTCGGGCGGGCAGACGATCGCGTCGTCGACCTACACCGCTGGCACCGACACCGCCGCCGAGCGGAGCGCGCACTACCGTCGGCCGACCTCCGGGACGGCGGCCGGCGTGCACGCGCAGGCCGCGGTCCCGTCGCCGGGCAGCGTCACGCCGGACCAGCTGGTCGCCCCGAGCCCGGACCCGTCGGGCACGCCGACGAGCGAGCCGACGACGACGCCGACGCCGACGCCCGAGCCGACGACGGAGCCGACGACGGAGCCCACGACCGGCCCCACCACGCCCCCCGGCGCGGTCGCGCCGATCCTGCAGGTCACGGAGCTCGCGCCGGACACGCCGAACCTGGCCGGCGCCGACGCCTACGAGTTCATCGAGGTCTACAACGGCTCCGCCGCGCCCGTCTCGTTCGACGACTTCACGATCAGCTACCTGTACGTCGACGCGAATGCGGTGCAGACGAGCGCGGCCCTGTGGCCCGCGACCCCTACGGACCCGGCGATCCCCGCGGGCGGCACGCTCGTGCTCTGGATCAAGAACGACGCGAGCCGCGCGCTGACGGCGGCCGACTTCAACGCGCAGTACGGCACGGACCTCGCGGCGGGCACGCAGCTCGTCGAGATCGCCTCGGGCGGCATGGCCAACGCCGGGCCGCGCGGCATCCGGGTCGCGACGAACACGGGCGAGGAGGTCAGCTCCGCGTACTGGTTCACCGACGCGCAGACCACGCCGACCACCGCGATCCAGTACGCGTGGAACCCGGGACCGGGTGACCACCTGTGGACGCCCGCCGACCCGGCGGGCCCGGCGCAGACGCTCGTCGGGCTGGCCGCTCCCACGCCGGGCCGAGTCTCCGCGTCGCAGGTGCCCACGAACCTCGTCGTGCCGCCCGTGGACGCCACCGCGCCCGTGGTGCGCGACCTGACCGGCGGCTCCGAGAGCCCGGACGCCGACTCGCTCGACCTGCTCTTCGACGTGACCGACGACCGTCAGGTCCGCACGGTCGCGCTCACGCTGACGACGAACGTCGACGCGCCCGTGACGCACCTGCTCACGGCGAGCGCGCCGCACCGGTTCGGGTACTCGATCCCGGCGGTCGACCTGCTCGGCAAGCGGTGGGTCGAGTACACGGTTCGCGCCTCGGACGGCACGCACACGACGACGAGCGAGTCGGTGCGGCTCGAGCTGGGCGACGGCCAGCCCGACGCGGTGCGGCTCGACGTGCGCGACGGCCAGTTCGTCGGCGGGCGGACCCGCGTGGCCGCCACGACCGAAGGCGACCCCGCCGACCTGGGCCTGGCGATCGACGGCGAGCCCGTCGGCAGCGTCGTGCCCTCGCTCGAGAAGGCGCCGGTGTTCGCGTTCGAGGCGACGAGCACCGACGCGTTCTTCCGCAACGGCGTCAAGCTGGGCGACCAGGTCCTGACGATCTTCGACGAGGGCTTCTACTCGCGGGTCGAGACGGTGACGGCCGAGGTCCCGGTGGACCAGGTGCTGCGCGGGCGTGAGCTCACGATCGGCATCTACGCGGGCACCAAGGCGTGGCCGCAGCCGGACGTGAACGAGAACAACGACGACTTCTCCGCGTCGAACGTGCGGCTGGCCCTGCCGGACGGCCGCGTGCTGCGGCCCACCTCGTGCGGCGTCGCGGGTGAGGCCGCCGGCGCCGAGCACGCGGCGGTGCCGTGCCCGGACCCGTCCGCGAGCATCGGCTTCAAGGACGCGACGCTCGTCTACTTCACGGCGACGTTCACGATCCCGGACGACGCGTTCGGCTCCCTCGCGCACGTGTGGGACACCACAGCGGTCGCCGACGGCGAGCACAGCGTGACCGCCACGGCCGGCACGACGAGCGTGACCCGCACGGTCGTCGTCGACAACACCGCGCCGCAGGTCACGACCCCGCTCGTCGACGGCACCCTGTACCGCGGGCCGTTGACGGTCGACGCGCAGGCCACCGACGCGGGCTCGGGCGTCGCGTCCCTGACCGCGACGCTCGACGGAGCGCCCGTCACGCTGCCGCACGTCACCTCGTCGCTCGACCTGACGCCGGGCGAGCACGTCGCGGTGCTCGAGGCGCGCGACACGCTCGGCAGCACCACGCGCCGCACGCTGACGTTCCGCACGGCCGACGAGACCCCGGTGACGGACCTGCTCTCGCCGCTCGACGGTGCGCAGGTCCCGGCCGGGGACGTGGTCCTGCGGGCCACGCCCACGAGTCCCGAGGGCGACGCCCTCGGCGTCGCGCTCCGCGAGGGCTACGCCTTCACGGCGGGCGACGACGAGGTGACGGCCGCCTCGGGCGTCACGGGCGTCGCGGCGGGCGACGACCTCGACCCGACCCTGTTGTCCGCCGACGAGCTCGCCAAGCTCGCCAGCACCGACGGCCTGGCGTCGCAGGTCAGTTCCGCGACGCAGTTCCCGTACCAGCTCTTCACGGTGGCGGTCCCGGCCGACGCGGGCGCCGACGCGCACGTGCGGGTCGCGTGGAGCGGCTCGGCCAACGCCGACGCCAAGGTGCTCCTGTACGTCCGGAACACCACCGCGAACCGCTGGGACGAGGTGGACCGGCACCTGACGACCGACGGCGGGGCCACCGACTTCACGCTCGGTGCGCTCGTGCCCGTCGCGGACCACCTCGCGGACGGCACGGTGACCGTGCTGGTCCAGCACTCCGAGGGCTTCGCGGGCGAGGTCCGCTCGACGCGCGAGTCCGCGGTCACGCCGTTCCACGCCGCGGCGACGCCGCGCGACGAGTACGACTTCACCGTCGCGTGGGAGTCGGACACCCAGTACTACAACGAGAACCCCGCGTTCTACCCGCACCAGCTCGCGATCCACCGGTTCCTGCTCGAGCAGCGCGACGCCCTCAACCTGCAGTACCTGGTGCACACGGGCGACATCGTCGACGACTACGACCAGCCCGAGCAGTGGGAGCGCGCCGACGCGGCGTACGCCCAGCTCGACCAGGCCGGGCTGCCGTACGGCGTGCTCGCGGGCAACCACGACGTCGGGCACGCCGCGCAGGACTACTCCCAGTACAGCGCGCGGTTCGGCGCCGCACGGTTCGAGGGCAACCCCTGGTACGGAGGGCAGCTGCAGGACAACCGCGGCCACTACGACCTCATCACGGCCGACGGCATCGACCTGCTGGTGCTGTACATGGGCTGGGGTCCGGCCGACGAGCAGATCGCGTGGATGAACGAGGTCGCGCGGGCCTACCCCGAGCGCAAGGTGTGGATCGCGCTGCACGAGTTCATGCTCACCACGGGCGGCCTCGGGCCGATCCCGCAGCGGGTCATGGACGAGGTCGTCGCGACCAACCCGAACGTGTTCGCGGTGAGCTCGGGCCACTACCACGACGCCTACACGCGCACCGACGAGTTCGACGACGACGGTGACGGCACCGCCGACCGCACGGTCTACTCGATGCTCTTCGACTACCAGGGCCTGACCGAGGGCGGCCAGGGCTACCTGCGCCTGCTGCACTTCGACAACGACGAGGGCCGGATCGTCGTGCGGACGTACTCGCCGTCGCTCGACGACTTCGACTCCGACGACGCGTCCCTCAACTCGCCGCCGGGGATGCAGGAGTTCACCGTGCCGTACGCGGCGGTGGGCCTGACCCCGACGACGAAGACGCTGGCGACCGACTCGTTCCGCGTGGACGTGCTCACGTCCCGCACCATCGCGTCGTTCGCCTCGGTGCCGTCGGGCGCGACGGTCTCGGCCGTGTGGCGCGACGTCCCCGCGGGCGAGCACGGCTGGTACGTCCTGACCACCGGCCCGCACGGCGGCGTGCACCGGTCCGCGGTGCGCACGTTCGTCGCCGCGGCACCGACGACGATCCCGCTGTCGCCCGTCCCGACGATCTCGGGCACCGCAGCGGTCGGCGAGGCGCTGCGTGCGGTGCCGGGCACGTGGACCTCGGGGACCACGCTGCGCTACCAGTGGCTCGCCGACGGCACGCGGATCGCCGGCGCGACCTCGTCGTCGCTCGCACTCGCTCCCGCGCACCGCGGCAAGCGCATCTCGGTGCAGGTCACCGGCACGCTCGCGGGCCACCCGCAGGTGGTCCGCACGTCCGCGGCGACGCCGTCGGTCGCGGCCGGCGCGCTGCGCACGGCGACCCCGGTGGTCGTCGGGGCGGCCACGGTGGGCCGGACGCTCACGGCGCGGCCGGGGTCGTGGGGTCCCGCGCCGGTCACGCTGGCCTACCGGTGGTACGCCGACGGCTCCGCGATCCGCGGCGCGACCTCGTCGTCGTACCGCCTGGCACCCGCCCAGGCCGGCAAGCGGATCACCGTGCGCGTCACGGGGACGCGCACGGGGTACGCGACGACGAGCGTGGTGTCGCGTGCAACCGCGAAGGTCGCCCAGGCGCAGCTCACCAGCGCGCGGCCGACGATCACGGGCACGCCGAAGGTCGGCCGGACGCTCACGGTCTCGCGTGGCACGTGGACGCCCGGCACGCGGTTCACCTACGCGTGGTTCGCGGACGGTCGCCAGATCTCCGGCGCGACGAGCTGGCGGTTCACGCCCGGGGCGGCGCTCGCGGGCACGCGCGTCACGGTGCAGGTCACGGGGACGCGCGCGGGCTACGAGACGCACACCCGCACGAGCGCCGCGGTGACGATCCGCCGCTGAGGCCCGCGGGGGACCGCGGGCAGCGCCCGGCGGGGACGGAGGCAGTCGACGCGCTCGTCGAGCGTGGCCGCTGCCTCCGTCCCCGCACCCGTGCCCGGCGGTGCGGAATCGGCGGCGGCCGGGGGTGGTTCTGGTGGGGGTGAACGCGACTCAGGCGCAGCAGGTGACGTTCGGCCTCGACACGTTCGGGGACGTCACGACGACGAGCGACGGCCGGCCGGTGCCGCAGCACCAGGTGCTGCGCGACGTGGTCGAGCAGGGGGTGGCGGCCGACCGCGCGGGCGTCGACCACTTCTCGGTGGGGGAGCACCACCGCGACGACTTCGCGGTCTCGGCGCCCGATGTGGTGCTCGCCGCGATCGCCGCCCGCACGCAGCGCGTGACGCTCGGCTCGGCCGTGACGGTGCTCTCGTCGGACGACCCCGTGCGCGTCTACGAGCGGTTCGCGACGCTCGACGGGATCTCGGGCGGGCGCGCGGAGATCCAGGTGGGGCGCGGGTCGTTCGTCGAGTCGTTCCCGCTGTTCGGGTACGACCTGGCCGACTACGAAGCGCTGTTCGAGGAGAAGCTCGACCTCCTGGTGCGCCTGCGCTCCGAGGGTCCGGTCACGTGGACGGGCCGCACGCGCGCACCGCTCGACGGGCGCCGGGCCTGGCCGACGACCGCCGGTGGTGCGCTGCCGGTCTGGGTCGGGGTCGGCGGGACGCCCGAGTCGGTGGTGCGGACCGCGCGGCACGGGCTGCCGCTCATGCTCGCGATCATCGGCGGTGCGCCCGCGCGGTTCGCGCCGTTCGTCGAGCTGTACGGGCGCGCGGTGCGCGAGCTGCACGGCGCCGACGCCGTGGTGCCGCCCGTGGGCGTGCACTCGCCGGGGTTCGTCGCGGAGTCCGACGAGGACGCGCGCGACCTGCTGTTCCCGCACTTCAAGGCGAACCGCGACCGGATCGGCGCCGAGCGCGGCTGGCCGCCCATGACCCGCGACGACTTCGAGGCCGAGGCCGACGAGGGCGCGCTCTTCGTCGGCTCGCCGGACACCGTGGCGCGACGCATCGCGGACACCGTGCGCACGCTGGGCGTGCAGCGGTTCGACCTCAAGTACGCCCACGGCCCCCTGCCGCACGAGCACCTGCTGCGCGCGATCGACCTCTACGGCACCGAGGTCGCCCCCCGCGCCCGCGCCCTCCTCACCCCCTGACCGCTTCCCACCAACGCCGGACCCTCGCGGGCCGGCCGTCGGACCCGTTGTGGGTGGAGAAACGCCCGCCCAGCGATCGCTTCTCCACCCACAAGCGCCGCCGAGCCGACGCGCGGGCCGGGGTTAGCGGGTCAGGGCCGTGCGGACCAGGGTGGAGAGCTTCTTGCCGTCGGCGGCGAGGCCCGCGCGGGACGTGGCCTCCTTCATCACCGCGCCCATGTCCTTCATGCTCGTCGCGCCCAGGTCGGCGACCACGGCCGTGACCAGCGCCTGCAGCTCGTCGTCCGACAGCCGTGCCGGCAGGTACGTCTCGATCGCGTCGGCCTCGGCGGTCTCGTTCGCGGCGCGCTCGGGAGCGTGCGCGTCGGTGTAGATCTGCGCGCTCTCGCGGCGCTTCTTCACCTCGCGGGCCAGCACGGCCAGCACGTCGTCCTCGCCGAGCTCGCGCACCGTCGGGCCCGACTTCTCCTCGGCGCGCACGGCGCCGATCAGCTGGCGCAGCACGCTGGTGCGGGCGGTGTCGCGGGCCTTCATCGCGGTGGTGAGGTCGGCGGTCAGGCGGTCCAGCGTCGGGGTGCTCATGCGCTCATCGTCCCCCGCGTGGCGCCGCGTCGGCCAGTGGATACCGCGCTCGCGCCGGGTGCGGTGGCCAGCGTCACGCGGTCCCGGTTTGGGCGTCGCGGTCCGCGCCCTGTATCGTCTCTTCCGGCCCGCAAGGGTCGTGCGCCCGTAGCTCAATGGATAGAGCATCTGACTACGGATCAGAAGGTTGGGGGTTCGAGTCCCTTCGGGCGCGCATCGTGAAGCGGCTCTCATCGGTTCTCCGGTGGGGGCCGCTTCTTCGTCGGCGCCCGGACGCTGTCGCGGAGGCCGTAGCGGGCGGTTCGTCCGGGACTAAGGTCACCCGTACGGGTGAATGTGAGCCACTTCTCGAAGCGTTTCGCAAGAATTGCAAGGGATTGCGTCACTCACGGGACACACTCCGTGGCTACGGTGGACTGGTGACGGCAGAGACGACACCCCCCATCGCGACGCGCGAACACACCGTCGACGGCTTCGTGCGCGAGTTCTTGCGCGAGCTCAACTTCGGGCAGGGCGTGGACCTGACCCGGGCGTCGGTGAACGACAAGTACCTGGCGATGGCGCGCACCGTGCGCCACTACCTCATGACCCGCTGGCTCTCGACGCTGCGCAGTCAGGCCAAGCTGCAGGCCAAGTCGGTCGCCTACCTCTCGGCGGAGTTCCTGCTCGGTCGCCAGCTCGACAACGCGCTGCTGGCGTCCGGCCTCGAGGACATCGTGTCCGAGGGCCTCGAGAGCCTCGGCATCGACCTGGAGGAGCTGCGCCAGGCCGAGATCGAGCCCGGGCTCGGCAACGGCGGCCTCGGCCGTCTCGCGGCGTGCTTCATCGACTCGCTCGCGACCATGAACGTGCCGTCGATCGGGTACGGCATCCGTTACGAGTACGGGATCTTCAAGCAGACGTTCGTCGACGGCTGGCAGGTCGAGAAGCCCGACGACTGGCTGCGCCTCGGCTCGCCGTGGGAGTTCCCGCACCCGGAGGCCGCGGTGAAGGTCAACTTCGGCGGGCACGTCGAGCAGTACCAGGACGACGACGGCGTCGTGAAGCGCCGCTGGGTCCCGGGCTGGTCCGTGCTCGGCGTCCCGTACAACTACATGGTCCCGGGCTACGACGAGGGCCGCGTCAACACGCTGCGCCTGTGGAGCGCCCGCGCCACGCGCGCGTTCGACCTGGAGATCTTCAACTCGGGCGACTACGCCGAGGCCGTGCGCGCGCAGACGTTCGCGGAGAACATCTCCAAGGTCCTCTACCCCGAGGACTCGACGCCGCAGGGCAAGGAGCTGCGCCTGCAGCAGCAGTACTTCTTCGTCGCGTGCTCCATCAAGGACTTCGTCGACCAGGTGCTGCCGCAGGACTTCGACCTGCACAAGCTGCCGGACCGGATCGTCTTCCAGCTCAACGACACCCACCCGGTGATCGCCGTCCCCGAGCTCATGCGCGTGCTCGTCGACGAGAAGGGCTGGGACTGGGACGAGGCGTGGGCGGTCACGAAGCAGTGCTTCGCGTACACGTGCCACACGCTGCTGCCCGAGGCGCTCGAGGTCTGGCCGGTCGACCTGCTCGGCCGGCTGCTGCCGCGGCACCTCGAGATCATCTACCGCATCAACGACGAGTTCCTCGCCGAGCTGCGGGTCGCCTACCCGCACGACGAGCTGCGCGTGCGCCGCATGTCGATCATCGCGGAGTACCCGGTGCGCGCGGTGCGCATGGCCTACCTGGCGACGGTCGCGGGCACCAAGGTCAACGGCGTCGCGGCGCTGCACAGCCAGCTGCTGCGCGACAAGGTGCTCGACGACTTCGCGGGCTACTGGCCCGAGAAGTTCACCAACGTGACCAACGGCGTCACGCCGCGCCGCTTCCTCAAGCTGTCGAACCCGGGGCTCTCGGGGCTCATCACCGAGGCGATCGGCGACGGCTGGGTCACGGACCTCGACCAGCTCAAGGGCCTGGAGCCGCTGGCCGACGACGCCGAGTTCCGCCGCCGGTTCCGCGAGATCAAGTACGCGAACAAGCTGCGGATCGCCTCCGTGCTCGAGCAGCGCGACGGGATCGTCGTGAACCCGGACACGCTGTTCGACGTCATGGTCAAGCGCCTGCACGAGTACAAGCGCCAGACGCTCAAGCTCCTGCACATCGTGTCGCTGTACGAGAAGATCACGACCGGCAAGATCGCGGTCGCCGACGTCACGCCGCGCACGTTCGCGTTCGGTGCGAAGGCGGCGCCCGGCTACGTCCTGGCGAAGCAGATCATCGCCCTGATCAACGCCGTGGGTCGCACGATCAACGACGACCCCGCGCTCGAGGGTCGCCTGCGCATCGCGTTCCCGGCCAACTACAACGTCACGCTCGCCGAGACGCTGATCCCGGCGGCTGACCTGTCCGAGCAGATCTCGCTCGCGGGCAAGGAGGCGTCGGGCACGGGCAACATGAAGTTCATGCTCAACGGCGCCCTGACGATCGGCACGGACGACGGCGCGAACGTCGAGATCCGCGAGCTCGTCGGCGACGAGAACTTCTTCCTGTTCGGCTTGACCGAGCCGCAGGTCGCAGAGGTCGTCGAGCGCGGCTACCACCCGTCGGCGTACTACGAGACGAACCTGGACCTGCGCAACGCGCTCGACCTCATCGCCTCGGGGGCGTTCTCGGGCGGCGACCGGGCGACGTTCGAGCCGATCGTCTCGAACCTGCTCAACGAGGACCGCTTCCTCGCGCTGGCCGACTTCCAGGCGTACGTCGACGCGCAGGCCCGGGTCGACGTGGCCTACGCGGACTCCGAGGACTGGACGCGGCGCGCGGTGCTCAACGTCGCGCGCGGCGGGTTCTTCTCGTCCGACCGGTCGATGCGCGACTACATCGACCGCATCTGGCACACCTACCCGGTCGCGCCGGAGGCCTGAGCCACACCGACGAACGCCCCTCGCCCACCTCGGGCGCAGGGGCGTTCGTCGTCCGACGACGAGCCCGCGTCCCGTCGGGCCGGCACGCGCACGCACCGGGGGCTTGACCTGGAGTGCGCTCCAGGTTGCAGGCTCGTCGTCATGGACCAGGACCTGACGACGACCCGCACCGCCGAGCCCGTGCTCGGTGCCATGTACTTCGGCACGCGCGCCGACGACGCGCTCTCCTTCGACCTCCTGGACGCGTTCGTCGACCAGGGCGGCCGGTGGATCGACACCGCGAACTGCTACGCCTTCTGGGAGGACCCGTCGGGCGTCGGCGGGCAGAGCGAACGCGTGCTCGGACGCTGGTTCGCGGCACGCCCGGGGATGCGCGAACGCGTGCGGCTCGCGACGAAGGTGCGCCACCAGCCGCTCGTCCCGCACGAGTGGCCCTCGTCTGCGGAGGGGCTGTCCGCGGAGGCGATCGAGCGCGGGTTCGCGGCCTCGCTCGACCGGCTCGGGCTCGACTCCGTCGACCTGCTGTGGGCGCACGCCGAGGACCGGTCGGTGCCGCTGGACGAGACGGTGGCGGCGTTCGGCGAGCTCGTCGCGGACGGCCGGGCGGGACGGCTCGGGGCGTCCAACCACGCCGCGTGGCGCGTCGAGCAGGCGCGCGCGATCGCGCGTGAGCAGGGCGTGGAGCCGTGGACCGCCGTGCAGCTGCGCTACTCGTACGTCGTGCCGCGGCCGGGGGTCACGCTGCCCGAGGGCGGCCACGTGCACGCCGAGCGCGACCAGCTCGACCACGCGCGCTCGCAGGGCCTCGACCTGTGGGCGTACTCGCCCCTGCTGACCGGTGCGTACGTGCGCAGCGACCGCCCGCTGTCGCCGGGCTACGACCACCCGGGCACCCACCGCCGCCTCGAGGTGCTCGCGCAGGTGGCCGACGAGCTCGGCGCGACGCGCAACCAGGTCGTGCTCGCGTGGCTGCTGGACCAGGGCATCCACCCGATCCTGGGCGTCAGCTCAGTCGACCAGCTCACGGAGGCGATGGCGGCGCGCGAGGTCGCCGTGACCGATGAGACGCGGACGCGCCTCGACGAGCCGGCCTGACGCGGGGGCGGCAGAGGTCGGTGGGAGCATGACGGCCATGACGGGGTACGCACCGGGTGAGGTCGCGCAGCGCACCGGCCTGAGCCTGGACACGCTGCGCTACTACGAGCGGGAAAGGCTGGTCGGGCCGGTCGGGCGCTCGGCGGGCGGGCAGCGCCGGTACGACGAGGACGACGTCGCCTGGATCGGCATCGTCACGTGCCTGCGCGAGGCGGGCCTCGGCATCGCAGACCTGCGCCGGTTCACCGAGCTCCTGCGCTCGGAGGCAGGGCAGGACGACCGCGTCGCGTTCTTGCGCCGTCGTCGCGCCGAGCTCGAGGATCAGGCCGTGCGCATCCGGGCCGCGATCGACGTCCTCGACGGCAAGATCGCCCACTACGGGGGCGACGCCTGAGGGGTGGTCGGCGTCGCACGGCGCGCGGGGCGCCCCCCGTTCGCGCGTAGGGTGTCGCCGTGGCCAAGAAGACGCAGGAGATGAAGCCGTCCACGGCGGCGGCGAAGCTCGACGTGTACCTGCCGGCGACGCCCGAGGAGTTCCGCACCGGCACGGTGACGCGCGACGAGCTCGCCGAGCTGCAGCAGGACCCGCCGCAGTGGCTCGTCGACCTGCGTCGCAACGGACCCCACCCGCGCAACGTCGTCGCCGCGCGGCTGCGCGTCTCGACGTCCGGGCTCGCGCGTGCCGGGGTCACGGACGCGCTGACGACCGACGAGATCAACGCGCTGATCGCCGAGCCGCCCGAGTGGCTCGTGCGCGAGCGGCAGACGTTCGAGGAGGTCCGCCGCGAGGAGCGTCGGCTGGAGGCGCGCGAGGCCGACCGCCGCGCCGAGCAGGCTCGCCGCGAGAAGTCCTGACGCGTCGCGTGCGGTCAGCGCTTGCGGCCGCGGTTCGTCCCGGGCTTGCGACCGCCTGACGTGCGAGGGCTCGGGGCGCGTCGCCCACCGGCGGCAGCGCCCTTCGTCGCCTTGCCGGCACCACCCTTGCCGGCACCACCCTTGCCGGTGCCGCTCTTCGCGCCGCCGGCCTTCCCGGCCCCGCTCTTCCCTGCCCCGCCCTTGCCGCTGCCCTTGCCCGACGCCTTCGTCGGCGCCTCGGCCGTCGCGCCCCGGCCGCGGGAGGACGTCGCGGTGCGCCCCCGGACGATGCCGATGAGCTCCTCGGTGAGGTCGTCGTAGGACTCGGTCAGCCACGCGAGGCCCACGGCGGAGCCCGGCGCGTCGGTGACCGGACGCGTCGTCAGGCCGCGGCGCAGGTGCAGCCGCGCGACCGAGTGCGGCGCGACGAGCACCGCGTGCCCCGCGGCGACGAGGTCGACCGCGTCGCTCGTCGTCGCGACCGCACCCGCGAACCGCTCGCCGGGCGCGTCCGCCCAGCCGAGCACGTCGTCGACGGGCACGACGAGCGTCTCGTCGGCGAGGTCCGCGGCCGTGATCTCCTCGGCGGCGGTGAACAGGTGGTCCTTGGGCACGACGACGACCGTCGCCTCGGTGTACATCGGGATCGCGTCGATGCCCGCGCGGTCGACGGGCAGGCGCAGGAGGCTCGCCGCGACGTCGCCCGCCCGCAGAGCGTCCACGGCGTCGGCCGCGGCGACCGGCACGAGGTCGAGCGCGACGTCCCGGATCCGCTCCTCCCAGACGCGCACCCACCGGCCCGGGTTCACGCCCGGCACCATGCCGAGCCGGAACGCCGGCGGCGAGGTGTCCGCCGACGAGGCGTCCGACGCCGGGCCGTGCGTGGGGTCCTGCTCGCTCATGCCGTGCGCCTCGCGATCACGTCGGTGGAGGGGCGGCCGGTCGCCAGCCCACGGGCCTCGAACTTGGTGACCGGGCGGTGCGGCGGTCGGGGGACCGCGCCGGCCGAGTCGAGGCCCTCGTCGGCCGCGAGGACCTCGACCATCTGCTCGGCGTACGGCGCCCAGTCCGTCGCGACGTGCAGCGTGCCGCCCGGCCGCAGGCGCGAGCGCAGCAGCGCCACGTGCTCGGGCTGGACGAGCCGGCGCTTGTGGTGGCGGGCCTTGGGCCACGGGTCGGGGAAGAAGGCGTGCACGGCGTCGAGCGTCGACTCGCCGATCGCGTGCCGGGCCAGGTCGAGCGCGTCGCCGTGCGCGACGCGCAGGTTCGTCAGGCCGAGCCGTTCGACGAGCACGAGCAGGTTCGCCAGGCCCGGCAGGTGCACCTCGACCGCGAGGTAGTCGCGGTCCGGGTCGGCCTGGGCCATCGCCGCGGTCGTCTCGCCCATGCCCGGCCCGATCTCGAGCACGAGCGGCGCGCGGCGGCCGAACAGCGCGGTGGCGTCGAGCAGACCGTCTGGCGTGCGGGGGAACGGCGAGGCCTCGTCGTGCACGGAGAAGCCGAACCGGGGGAACAGGCGCGTCAGCGCGTCCGTGCGGTCGCGGCCGAGCGCCGCGCGCCGCGGATGGAACGTGCGCAACGGCTCGTGCGGGCGCGCAGCCTCGTGGCGGAACGCGTCGGGCGGCTGGCTCACGCACAGCAGCCTACGGACCCCGCGCGGCCCCGCCGTCGCGTGGCTACTGTCGGCCTCATGCCGCAGGCCGGTGAGCCCGCTTCGCACGTGCCGCCCCGCGACCTGGCACGCCTCGCGCTGCTGGGAGCGCTCGTCGGCCTGCCCGCCGGTCTCGTCGCCTTCGCGTTCATCGGCCTGGTGCACGAGCTCGAGTCCTGGCTGTGGGACGACCTGCCGGTGCTGCTCGGCGCCGACGCGCCGCCCTGGTACCTCGTGCTCGCCCTGCCCGTGCTCGGCGGCCTGCTCGTCCATCTCGCCCGGATGCTGCCCGGTGACGGCGGGGCGTCGCCCATCCACGGGCTGCACCTGGGCGGCGCGCCGCGGCCGCCGGACGCCTGGGGAGTCGCGCTGGCCGCGGTCGCGACGTTGCCGTTCGGCATGGTGCTGGGCCCCGAGGCGCCCCTGATCGCGCTGGGGGCGATCGTCGGCACGTGGGTCACGTCGTGGGCGCGGATGACGGACCAGGGCCGGACCGTCGTGGCGACGGCCGGGTCCGGCGCGGCGATGTCGACGCTGTTCGGGGGGCCGCTCGTCGCGGGGCTCATGCTGCTCGAGGGCGGCGTCGGGGCCGGCGCGCTCGTCATCCCGCTGCTCGTGCCGGCGCTCGTGTCCGCCGCCGTCGCGTACACGCTCGTGACGGGCCTCGGCTCGTGGGCCGGGCTCCCGGTCGGCGGGCTCGCGATGCCCGGACTCCCGGAGTACGAGACCGTCCTGGTGCGTGACGTGGTCGTCGCGGTGCTCGTCGGGGTGCTCGCGGCCGTCGTCGCGCGGCTCGTGCGACGGGCCGCCACGTCGCTCGCGGGCCTCGAGCCTCGGCTCGGTCGGGGGCCCCTGCTGCTGCTGGGCGGGCTCGCGGTCGGCGTGCTGGCGCTCGTCGCGGACGCGCTCGGTGCGGACCCGCAGGAAGTCCTGTTCTCGGGGCAGTCGTCGATCCCGGACCTCGTCGCCAGCGGATCGGTCGCCGCCGTGCTCGTCGTGCTCGTCGCGAAGGTGCTGGCCTACGCCGTGAGCCTCGGGGCGGGCTTCCGGGGCGGGCCGATCTTCCCGGCGATCTTCATGGGGGTCGCGTTCGCGTCGTTCGCGGTCGTGACGGTCGACCTGTCGCCGACCGTGGCGATCGCGGTGGGCGCCGGGGCGGGCATGGCGGCGATGACGCGCATGGTCGTCTCGCCCGTGCTCTTCGCCGCGCTCCTCGTCGGGCGTCCCGGGCTCGACGCGGTGCCCGTCGCGGTGATCGCGACCGTCGCGGCGTGGCTCGGGTCCGCGGTCCTGGACCACCGCGACCTCCTGGGCCGACGACGGGCGGACGCCGACGAGGCGGCGATGGCGGCCGCCCCCGCCGGGACCGCCCTGCCCGTGCCTGCGCCGAGCGTGCCCGCGCCGGGCGCCCTCCAACCGGGCGTCTCCGAACCGGGCGTCCCCGAGCCGGGCGTCCCCGAGCCGGGCGTCCCCGAGCCGGGCGTCCCCCGACCGGCGGCCGCAGCCGGGGCCGAGCTGACGCCGGACCCGCCCGACGCGGGGGAGCGGCCATGAGCGGGCCGTCACCCGTGGAGCCCGGCGCGCCCGGCGCACTGCCCGTCCTGACCGGGTCCGACGACACGCGGGACGAGTCCGCGCTGACGGTGGCGATCGCGCTCGGGGCCAACCTGCTCATCGCGGTCGCCAAGTCGATCGCGGCCATGGTCACGGGCGCAGCGTCGATGCTCGCCGAGGCCGCGCACTCGTGGGCGGACACGGGCAACGAGGTGTTCCTGCTCATCGCGCAGCGCAAGGCCGCCCGCCCCGCCGACCGCACCCACCCGCTCGGGTACGGCCGCGAGGTCTACGTGTGGTCGCTGTTCGCGGCGATCGGGCTGTTCGCGGTGGGCGCCGGGGTCTCGATCACGCACGGGATCTCCGAGCTCGCCCACCCCGAGCCGGCCACCGACTTCGGCGTCGCCTACGCCGTGCTCGGGGTCGCGTTCGTCCTGGAGGGTGTCTCGTTCCTGCAGGCCAACCGGCAGGTGCGCACCGCCGCGCGGCGCCGCGACCAGGGGCTGCTCGAGCACGTGCTGCGCACGTCGGACCCGACCGTGCGCGCGGTGTTCTTCGAGGACGCGGCCGCACTCGTCGGCATCGTCATCGCCGCCGCGGGGATCGCGGCGCACGAGATCACGGGGTCGACCGTGCCCGACGCGATCGGCTCGATCCTCGTCGGGATCCTGCTCGGCGTGGTCGCGGTGGTCCTGATCGAGCGCAACCGCAGGTTCCTCGTCGGCGAGGTCGCCGACGACCGCCTGTGGAACGCCGCGCTCGCGACCCTGCAGGCCCAGCCCGAGGTCGCGCGCGTCAGCGAGCTGAGGCTCGAGCTCGTCGGGGCGCGGAAGGTGTTCCTGTCCGGTGCCGTGGACCTGGTGGGCGAGCCCGACGAGACAGCGGCCTCGCACCAGCTCGCCGCGCTCGAGCGTCGCATCCGTGCGACGCCCGGCGTCGTCGGTGCGCTCCTGTCGCTCGCGGAGCCCGAGGACCCGGGGCTCACACCCCGCCGGGCCCCGCACTGACGCCGCGGCCAGGCGTCCGTCGTCAGAGGTCGGCGTCCGCAGCCGTCGGCGAGGGACGCGGGCCGTCGGTCGTCGGCGCACGAGCGTCCGGGCCGGTGCCGCGGACCCACCGGCCCACGGGGCCGTCGTCGGACGCGCACGCGTGCCCGATCGCCATGCACGCGATCACCACGAGCGCGAGCGCGAACAGCCACCCGAGGTAGGCGAACACCAGCCCCAGCACGCCGAACTGGCGCGCACCGGCCGTCAGCGCGAGCGGCAGGTAGACGGACCCGGCCTGACCGAGCAGCGCGATGGCGACGCCCGTCAGCACACCCGTCACCACGACCGGGCGGCGCGGGAGCTGGCGGCGCAGCAGCAGCTGCGGCACGAGCGTGAACACGGCCGACCAGATGAGCGCCTGCACCGCGAGCTGGGTGACGCCCCGCCACGACGACGTCACCACGTCACGCGTGAACGCGACGATCGATGTCGCGAGCGCGACGGCCAGGACGGTCGCGAGCCAGCGCCACGCGTTGCGCAGCCCGGGACGCCGGGCGCCCCAGACACGGACGTAGACCCGCTCGAGCGCACGCGCGAACGACGTCGCCGAGATCAGCGCGACGAGGATGCCCAGGATCCCGATGGTGCTCGCGATCTGGCTCGAGTCCGGCACCGAGCCCGCGAGCGCGGCGCGCGTCTCGTCGGACAGGCCGAGCGAGCCCGAGACCCAGCTGCCGACCCCCTCGTCGTCCGGCCGCAACGCGGCGGTCACCAGCATGAGCGGGACGATCGAGGTGAACGCCTGCGCGGCGAGCGTCATGGCGCGGTCGAACACCTCGATCGCGACGAGCTCGCGCACGATGCGCTCGAGCAGACGACCGGTCGGGGTGCCGCGCGTGGCGTCCCAGCGACGCAGCCCCCAGGCCCGTGCCGCTGCCGCCCCCCGCGCGACCCCGCCCGCCACGGCTACCCCTGCGGCGGTACGCGCTCGTCGAGGAACCGGACGACCTCGGCCACGTAGCGCTCGCGGGCGGGGCTGGGGGACAGCGCCAGGTCGTGCGAGCCGCCGGGCACGACGACGAGCGTGACGTCCGGGCCGAGCAGCGGCGCCCGCGCGGCGATGTGGTCGACGTCGAGCACGGAGTCGGTGGTCAGCAGCGCGTCGTGCTCGCGGTCGTCGGGACCGGTCGCGTCGGACGTGAGCACCAGCACGGGCTCGGCGATCGCCAGCCCACGGCCCACGCGCGCGTGCCCCACCCGGATGGTCCGGACGAACGAGGCCCGCGCGGGGAAGCCCTCGTGCGGCTTCCAGGCGAGGTCGAAGTCCCACTCGCCGCCCGTGTCCTGGTGCAGCGCGCGCCCGTAGTGCGGCGCGATGTGCCCGAGCACGAGGTCGGGCGCGACCCTGCTCAGCGGGCCCAGGCAGTGCGTGAGGACGTGCCGCTCGAACCAGGACCCGCGCAGGTCGAGCCACGGGGAGTTGAGCACGACCGCGTCCACCCCGCCGGGGCGCGCGTGCGCCCACAGCGCGGCGACCAGGCCGCCCGTGGAGTGGCCGAGCAGGGCGACATGGTCGTGGTCGGTGCGCAGCAGCGCCACGGCGGCGTCGATCTCCTGGGCGTACGTGGCGAGCTCGCGTGTGTGGTTGGCGGGCCGGCCGGGCCGGATCGAGCGCCCGTAGTCCCGCAGCTCGAGCGCGTACAGGTCCCAGCCGGCGGCGTCGAGGGCGTCCGCGACGTGGGTGTGGAAGAAGTAGTCGACGAAGCCGTGCAGGTAGAGCACGGCCCGACGATGCCGCGCGGGCCGGTGCACGAGCGTCGCCACGGGCTCGACGCCCTCGCGGGCCGTCTCCGCATCCGGCGGCAGGTGCAGCGTCCGCGCGACCCACGGCTCCCCGAGCAGGTCGGCCCGCTCGTCGTCCCACACCGCCGCGCCGGCCCGCCCCGCGCCCGCCGCGCTCGTCGTGCCCCCGCCGCTGCCCGTGTCGTCGCCCATCCGGGCATCGTCGCACCTCCCGCGGGGACCGGGTGGAGGCGGGACCGGGTGGAGTTCCGCTCGCTGAGCGAGCGCAAGTCCACCCGGTCGCGGCTCAGACCGGGCAGGGAGGGTCAGGCCACCGGAGCCAGGGCGGGGGCGGGGCGGGATGCGAGGTGGCCCTGGCCCGCGACGTCCCGGGCCAGGGCCGTGATGCGGGCTGCGCCTGTCTCGTCGACCTCGACCGTGGTGACCGAGGCGTTCGGCAGCGCGACGAGACCGATCGGCTCGAGCGTGGCCAGGTAGGCGCCGAGCGCGAGCCCGTGGCCGACGACGAGCACGTGCTCGTCGGTGCCGAGGTGCCGCTCGACGAGCCGGCCGAACACGCGCGTCGTGCGGGCCATGAAGTCTGCGGCGTGCTCTCCGCCGGGCAGGCCGGGATGCGTGCCGGCGAGCACCTGTCCGACGAGCGTCGGCCACGCGACCACGGCGTCGAGGCTCGTCTCGGGCCGACGCTCGTAGATCCCGAAGTGGTACTCGCGCAGGTCGGCGTCGGTGCGCAGCCGGAGGTCGTCGTGGTGTCGCAGGAGCTCGACCGCCGTGGCGATCGCGCGCCCCGACGGCGAGGACCACGCCGCGGTGAACGGGGTGCCGGCCAGGTGCCGCGCGGTGGTGCGCACGCCGGCACGACCCTCGCGGGTGAGAGGGGAGTCGCACCGGCCCTGCAGGACGCGGCGCGCGTTGAAGTGGGTCCGCCCGTGCCGCACGAGCGTGAGTGTGAGGGTCATCGTCGCCCTTTCGTCGTCATCGGTCGCTGCCGACGCTAGGCGCGGGACATGACGAGGCGGCGACGGCGGGGTGTCGGGTCGATGCACGTTCCGGCGCGTGGCGCGCCGGCCGTCAG
This sequence comes from Cellulomonas gelida, assembly GCF_006538725.1. Taxonomy (GTDB): domain Bacteria; phylum Actinomycetota; class Actinomycetes; order Actinomycetales; family Cellulomonadaceae; genus Cellulomonas; species Cellulomonas gelida. Next base: position 33,160 of record NZ_BJLQ01000023.1, on the reverse strand, counting down.
CGGCGGGCGAGGGCCGCGTCGATCAGCACTTCGGCCGCGCGGCGCGCGTGCACGGCGGCGTCCGGGCGCCCGGCGATGGCGGCGGTCGTCTGCGCGCCCTCGGCGAGCAGCGCGAGCTGGGCCCCGAGCTCCGGGTCGCCGCCGAGCTCCTGCGCGAGCCGCGCGACGTACTCCTGGAACGACTGCTTGTGCGCACGCGCCGCCTCGGCCACGGCGGGTGACGTCGCGCTCAGCTCGCCGAACGCGTTGATGAACCCGCAGCCGCGGAACGCGTCGTTGCCGAACCACTGCTCGAGGAAGTCGAACACCGCGAGCAGCCGCGCGCGCGGGTCCTCGAGCCCGGCCGCGGCCTGCGCCAGCCCGGCCTCCCACTGCCGGTGCCGCGAGGCGAGCACCGCGAGCACGAGCTGCTCCTTGCCGGGGAACTCGCTGTAGAGGCGCTTGAGCGACACGCTCGCGGCGGAGCGCACCTCGTCCATCCCGACGGACTGGATGCCGCGCGCGTAGTACAGCGCGTCCGCGGCGTCGACGATGCGCGCGCGCACTTCGTCGTTCGTCGGCGCCGTCGCCGCCGTCCCCTGTGCCGTGCTCGCCATCGTCGACTGCTCTCCTGAACATTGCTCCGCCCCAGCACTTGCGCCGAGAACGCTCGTTCTCTACTGTAGTCCACATCGGCGGAGAACGATCGTTCTCCGGACTCGAGAAGGGGCGCATCATGGGTCGCATCAAGGTCGGTACGGAGAACTCGGTCGACATCGAGCTGCACTATGAGGACAAGGGAACCGGTCAGCCCGTCGTCCTCATCCACGGCTTCCCGCTCGACGGCAACTCGTGGGAGGGCCAGACGGCCGCGCTGCTCGACGCGGGCTACCGCGTCGTCACGTACGACCGTCGCGGGTTCGGCCAGTCGAGCCAGCCGTCGGTCGGCTACGACTACGACACCTTCGCCGCGGACCTGAACACGGTGCTCGAGACGCTCGACCTGCGTGACGTCGTGCTCGTCGGCTTCTCGATGGGCACCGGCGAGGTCGGCCGGTACCTCGGCACCTACGGCTCGGCGCGCGTCGCCAAGGCCGCGTTCCTCGGCTCGCTCGAGCCCTACCTCACCAAGACCGACGACAACCCCGACGGCGCGGCCCCGGCCTCGTTCTTCGAGGACATCGCCGCGACCGTCCGCAAGGACCGGTACGCCTACTTCACCGCGTTCTACCAGGACTTCTTCAACCTGGACGAGTTCCTCGGCAGCCGCATCAGCGAGGAGCAGGTGCGGCACGCGTGGGACGTCGCGGCGGACTCGGGCCCGTACGCGTCGGCCGCCGCGCCGCTCACGTGGGGCACGGACTTCCGGGCGGACATCCCCAAGATCGACGTGCCGGCGCTGATCGTGCACGGCACGGGTGACCGCATCCTGCCGGTCGACGCGACGGGCCGCCGGTTCGCCCAGGCGCTGCCCTCGGCGACCTACGTCGAGATCGAGGGTGCGCCGCACGGCATGCTCACGACGCACACCGCCGAGGTCAACAAGGCCCTCCTCGACTTCCTCGCCGGCTGAGCTCCACCCACAGCGCAGGCGCCGCATCGGGTGGAGAAGGTCACGCCAGGCGTGACCAGGTCCACCCGCAGAGCGCGCAGGCGCCCGACGACGAGGCGTCCGACCCCCAGTCGGGCGCCTCGTCGTCTTGCTGCGCCTGGGCGCCAGCGCCCGGTGCCGTGTCCGCGCGACCGGCACCGGGCCGCGTGCCCGGGCGAGTCCCTCAGGCTGCCTGGCAGGTCACCGTGGCACCGGCGCCCGTGCCGACACCCTGGAACCCGAAGCTCGTGCTCTGGCCCGGTGCCAGTGAGCCGTTCCACGGCGCGTTGCGCACGGTCGGCGACTGACTCGGGCCGGACTGCACGCCGCTCCACGTGTTGCTCGCCGTGGCGCCGTTGGCCAGCGTCACCTGCACGACCCACCCGCTGAGCGCCTGGCCCGCCTTGACGTCCACCTGTGCGACGAAGCCGCCGGGCCACTGGTTGACGACCGAGTAGATCGCGGTGCAGGCGCCGCCCGGCGTCGACGTCGGCGTCGAGGTGGGCGTGGGCGTCGCAGTCGCGGTGGGTGTCGGAGTGGGCGTCGGAGTGGGCGTCGGCGTGGGCGTCGGCGTGGGCGTCGGCGTGGGGGTCGGGGTGGGGGTGGTCAGGACGAGGTTCTTGCGCTGCACCGACCACTGCGCGCCGTTGGCGCACAGCCCGCAGCCCTGGTTGACGAAGACCCGCCCGGCGTCGTTGTCGCCCTTGAGCTGCCACTTCACCCACAGCACCGCGGCACGGCCGAACTCCCCGCCGTTCTGCTGGTCGTACGTCCCTCCGTGGCCGACCGGCAGGTTGCCCATGAACGCCGGGAGCCCGGACGGGAGCTTGCCCCAGTCGTCCATCGCGTTGGGGTAGGCGATGTCGCCCGAGCCGCCGATGAAGTAGGCGATCGGGTGGTCGAGCCGCCGGAGCTGGTAGTCGTCGCCGTCGTTGAGCAGGCCGCTGCTGAAGATCATCGTCGTCGTCACGCGCGGGTCGCCGGAGACGGCGTAGGCCTCGATGCCGCCGCACGAGAACCCGGCGACCGCGATCTTGCTGGTGTCGAGGCGGTCGCGCAGGGGACTGCCGTTGCGCGCGTTCTCGGCCACGGCCCAGTCGATCGACTGGGTGAGCATCGCCGAGTTCGTCGAGCCCGAGCCGTTGGGAGCGCCGTTGGAGATGACGAGGAACCCGTGCGAGGCGATCTCGCGCAGGAAGTTGTACGCGGACGTGCCGTTGGCCGAGCAGGCGCCGTTGCCCCACACCAGGATCGGCATCTTCGCCGAGGGCAGGTTCGCGGGCCGGTAGATGGTGTGGTTCGCCAGCGAGCTCGAGGTCTCGTAGTCCGCCGGGTACGGACCGGACCCACCCGCGGCCGCAGAGGCCGGGATCGCCAGCACGGCCGTGGCGAGCAGCGTGCCGATCGCGACGGCGCCGGCACATGCCGCCCGTGCAAGTCGTCTCATCGTCCAACCTCCCAGGTCGTCAGTCGTCGCGCGGTCGGCGGCCGGGTGGCGCGCCGGGCAGAGCTGCGCGACTCCACCGTCGCGACGGCTCGGTCGGGTGTCGAGGGAGGCGGCTCTACTTCGATGGAGAAAATCGATTCGGTCCCCTCGGCGCGCTCGTCGCGCACGTCCGTCGGCGCTCGCTGCCGTCGCGCGGGTGCGACCACCGGGCAGTGCGCGACGGCGCCCTCGCGTGCTGTCGCCGCGACGAATCGGGGTGGAGCGGATGAAGTTGAGCGGAATACACTCAACTTTGTCGCGTTGAGGCGAAGAGGACGACACAATCAGCGATGCGCGAGTCGTTCGCGCTAGGAGGTCACGTGGACGCCAAGTTCACCACCCGCTCGCAGGAGGCGCTCGGCAGCGCCTTCCAGTCCGCGAGCGCTGCCGGCAACCCGCAGCTCGAGCCGGCGCACATCCTGGACGCCTTGCTCCAGCAGGAGGGGGGCGTCGCCAACGGGCTGCTCGACGCCGTCGGCGCGGACCGGGGAGCGCTCGGTCGCTCGGTGCGTGGCGTCCTGGTCAACCTCCCGTCGTCGTCGGGCTCGACGGTCTCCCAGCCGCCCGCCTCGCGGCAGACGACCGCGGCCCTGCTCGCCGCGAACGACGAGGCCCGCGCGCTCGGTGACGACTACGTCTCGACCGAGCACCTGCTGATCGGGCTGGCCGCGGGCCAGTCCGGCGTCGCCGACGCCCTGCGCGCCGCGGGCGCCTCGCGCGACGCGCTGCTCGCCGCGCTGCCGACCGTGCGCGGCAACGGCCGCGTGACCTCGGCGAATCCTGAGGGCACGTACAAGGCGCTCGAGAAGTACGGCCTCGACCTCACGCAGCGCGCCGCCGAGGGCAAGCTCGACCCGGTGATCGGCCGCGACGCCGAGATCCGGCGTGTCGTGCAGGTACTCTCGCGCCGCACCAAGAACAACCCCGTGCTCATCGGCGAGCCCGGCGTCGGCAAGACCGCCGTCGTCGAGGGGCTCGCGCAGCGCATCGTCGCCGGCGACGTGCCGCAGTCGTTGCGCGGCAAGAAGCTCGTGTCGCTCGACCTGGCCTCGATGGTCGCGGGCGCCAAGTACCGTGGCGAGTTCGAGGAGCGGTTCAAGGCCGTCCTCGAGGAGATCACCGCGTCCGAGGGTGAGGTCGTCACGTTCATCGACGAGCTCCACACGGTCGTCGGCGCGGGTGCCGGCGGCGAGGGCGCGATGGACGCGGGCAACATGCTCAAGCCCATGCTCGCGCGCGGCGAGCTGCGCCTGGTCGGCGCGACGACGCTCGACGAGTACCGCGAGCACATCGAGAAGGACCCCGCGCTCGAGCGGCGGTTCCAGCAGGTCTACGTGGGCGAGCCGTCGGTCGAGGACACGGTCGCGATCCTGCGCGGGCTCAAGGAGCGTTACGAGGCGCACCACAAGGTGACGATCTCGGACGCCGCCCTGGTGGCTGCGGCCGCGCTGTCGGACCGGTACATCACGGGCCGCCAGCTCCCCGACAAGGCGATCGACCTCGTCGACGAGGCCGCCTCGCGCCTGCGCATGGAGCTCGACTCCTCGCCCATCGAGATCGACGAGCTGCAGCGTGCCGTGACGCGCCTCGAGATGGAGGAGGTCGTCCTGTCCGAGTCCGACGACCCCGCCTCGCTCGACCGGCTCGAGCGGCTGCGCAAGGACCTCGCGGACCGTCGCGAGGAGCTCGCGGCGCTCAACGCGCGGTGGGAGAAGGAGAAGGCCGGCCACAACCTCGTCGGCGACCTCAAGGCACGCCTCGACGCGCTGCGCTCGGACGCCGAGCGGCTCCAGCGCGAGGGCGACCTCGAGAAGGCCGCGCGCATCCTGTACGGCGAGATCCCCACGCTCGAGCGGCAGATCGCCGACGCCGAGGCGAGCGAGAGCCAGCAGGACGTCGTCGACGGCCCGCCGATGATCGCCGAGAAGGTCGGGCCCGACGAGATCGCCGAGGTCGTCTCGGCGTGGACCGGCATCCCCGCGGGCCGCATGCTCGAGGGCGAGACCGCCAAGCTCCTGCGCATGGAGGAGGTGCTCGGCGAGCGCCTGATCGGCCAGAAGAAGGCCGTCGGCGCGGTCTCCGACGCCGTGCGCCGCGCCCGTGCGGGCATCTCCGACCCGGACCGTCCCACGGGCTCGTTCCTGTTCCTCGGCCCCACGGGCGTCGGCAAGACCGAGCTCGCAAAGGCGCTCGCGGACTTCCTGTTCGACGACGAGCGCGCGATGGTCCGCATCGACATGTCGGAGTACGCCGAGAAGCACTCGGTGGCGCGGCTCGTCGGGGCCCCTCCCGGGTACGTCGGCTACGAGGAGGGCGGCCAGCTCACCGAGGCCGTGCGGCGACGCCCGTACTCGGTGGTCCTGCTCGACGAGGTCGAGAAGGCGCACCCCGAGGTGTTCGACGTCCTGCTGCAGGTGCTCGACGACGGCCGTCTCACCGACGGCCAGGGCCGCACGGTCGACTTCCGCAACGTCATCCTCATCCTGACGTCGAACCTCGGCTCGCAGTTCCTGGTCGACCCGATGCTCTCGGAGACCGAGAAGCGCGAGGCCGTCATGGGTGCGGTGCGCTCGTCGTTCAAGCCCGAGTTCCTCAACCGGCTCGACGACGTGGTGCTCTTCGACCCGCTGTCCCTCGAGCAGATCGGCTACATCGTCGACCTGCAGGTCGAGCTGCTCGCCAAGCGCCTGCGCGACCGCCGGCTCACCCTCGAGGTCAGCCCGGCCGCCCGCGAGTGGCTCGCGATCGAGGGCTACGACCCGGCGTACGGCGCCCGCCCGCTGCGCCGCCTCGTCCAGCGCGAGATCGGCGACAACCTGGCCCGCGCCCTGCTGTCCGGCCAGATCCACGACGGCCAGACGGTCGTCGTCGACCGCGACGACACCGGCCTGAGCATCACGGGCGCCTGACCAGCCCGGCCGGTCCCGGCGCCGAGCGGTACTGATGCGGTACTGCCCGGCGCCGGACGCCGTGCGATCGGCGTCGCCCGAGGTTCGCGGCAGGACGCGCCGCGCTATCCGACGCCGTAGACGGAGCTTGTTCTCGTGCACCTCGTGAGGACCTCGTCGGGAGCGACGCCGTCGACGTTCTCGCGTCCGAACACCGCGGGCTCTCCCATCGCGTAAGCCCTCCCCGGACCCAGCGTCACCTGGTCGCTCGTCACGTGCGCGTCGGGACCGACGGCGGCCCAAATGAGGAGCCCGATGCCAGCGGCCAGCAGATTTAGGGAACCGATCCCGCTGAACAGGCCCTCATTCTTTCCAAAGCCCGAGGTAATGCCCATCGCCTTCGTTCCGAAAAACCACGTCCCGCCAGAGTCGCCACGGTCGACCGTGCGAGCCTTGGTTCCGTTGGCTCGCCCGTGTGCAAATGTGGCTACTCCACGGGCTACTCGTGTGGGCAGCGCGGCAAAGCCTGGCGTGTGTGTCGAACAAGACGACCGGCCAGTATGGTGCCGTCAACAGTCTCTTTGAGGAGCTCCTCTGGCGGGCCGGAATGGCCGACATGCTTGCGCCTCGTGACTCCACTGCTGCGCCTTGGTTGATTATGGTCTCTCTCGGCTTTGGCCTGTCTCATCTCTACGGAACGCCCGGCGGGTGGACTGGCGTTGTGGCAACAGCTTGCTTCGGGCTCGCAATGGCCGCGCTGCGATTCTGCTGTCGAGGCAGTATCCTTCTGTGTGTCGCTGTCCATGCGATCGCCGATCTCGTTCTCCTGGGTATGCTCTATGTCTGACGTTGCAGGACCCGCCCTGCGCGCGGTCGTGGACGAACTCTCGCAAGAGTTCGGGGCGTATCTGTGCGCCGGGGCGGACCGTGAGGCGATGGTGTGGTCGTCGGACACGGAGATCACGGTGCGCCTGTCCGCGCGGGGTGACGACGAGATCTGGGTCATCGCGGGATCGGGGCTGCTGGTTCGGTTCGTTGCGGCGTCTGACGGGGACATGGGTGACGTCGCCGAGGTGGTGCGGCGGATCGTCGCGGGCGAGGCCGTAGAGATGTTCGGCGACCGTCGTCGCGCGGACGACGGGTTCGCGGTGGCGACCGGCTACGCGCTAGGCCCGGACCGCGCGTTCGCCGGTGGGCTGGACGGCGACCAGGCGCGATGGACCGCGCGGATCGGCGGGCCGTTCGCCGCCCCGTGAAGTGTTCGACGTGCTGCTGCAGGTGCTCGACGACGGGCGTCTGACCGAGGGTCAGTGATCCCGACTGACCGCCGGTCGAGCGCCTCCTGGTGCGCCCGGGCCGCGACAGCGATCCTGGCGGTCGTGCGTCGAGCAGGCGGCGCCGCTCCTCCCACGGGTCGGTTGCGCGCGTGCGGCCGGTTCGTGCTGCACGGGCCCACTGCCGACCAGGACGTGCGGTTCGGCGTCGTGACACTGACCCGAGCATCGGGGGTGCGACAGCCCAGGGGTGCCCGGACCATGAGGACGGCAAGGGCGATCAAGCTGTCGCGCAATCGCCGCCGACCGCGCCGAGAGGATGGGGGGTGCTTCTGGCGTGGGGTCCCGGTCGGTCAGCATGAGGCCGGACGGTAGCGACGCCGTCCTGTGTTCTCCACAGGCCGTGCTCCGCCCCGTGCGGCGCACTCGACGCGCGTGCGTCGGCGCCGTGGGCACGGTGCACCGTGGTCAGGACGACGAGGCGAGCGTGGTTTGCGCGGTGGCCGCGTCCCTCGCTAGGCGGTTCGTCGGGCCGCGCACCGGCAACCGCGCCCGGGACGCCGGACCGTCGTGACCTGGGCGCGTGCGAGAGTGTGGGCGTGACGCTGCGACTGCCTGAGCCCCGGTTTCCCGACCCGCGTGATGCGCCCGTGCTGCGGTGGGGGGTGCTGGCGCCCGGGTGGATCGCGGGGCACTTCGTCGGGTCGCTGAACCGGCACACGAACCAGCGCGTGGTCGCGGTCGCGAGCCGGGACGCGTCGCGTGCGCAGGCGTTCGCCGACGAGTTCGGGGTCGAGCGCGCGCTGTCGTCGTACGACGAGCTCGTGAACGATCCCGAGGTCGACGTCGTGTACGTCGCCAGCCCGCACAGCCACCACCCGGCACAGGCGCTCGCGGCGATCGCGGCGGGCAAGCACGTGCTCGTCGAGAAGCCCATGGCGCGCAACGCGGCCGAGGCACGCCTGATCGTCGAGGCGGCGCGTGCGGCGGGGGTCTTCGCGATGGAGGCCATGTGGACGCGATACCTGCCGCACATCGACGTGCTGCGCCAGGTGCTCGAGGACGGCGTGATCGGTCAGCCGCGCTGGGTCACGGGCTCGTTCGCGACGCGCACGGTCGTGCCGGACACGCACCGGCTGATGGACCCGGCGCTCGCGGGCGGGGTGCTGCTCGACATCGGGATCTACCCGCTGTCGTTCGCCTCGTTCGTCGCGACGACGATCGGTCTGCCGACCACGCCCACGGACCTGCAGGTCATGGGCTCGCTCGCGCCGACGGGCGTCGACGCGCAGGTCGCGTTCCAGGTCGCGTACCCGGGCCTGCAGGCCCAGCTGTTCACCTCGATGCTGACGCCCGCGGACGACGAGGCGCGCGTGCACGGTGAGGCGGGCTGGGTCGCCACGGGTCCGCAGTTCCGCGGCCCGACGAGCGTGCACCTGCACGTGGGCGACGAGACGGCGACGTGGGACGACAACCGCATCGAGGACCTCGACGGGCTGTGCTTCCAGGCCGCGGCGCTCGCGCGCTACGTCGGGGCCGGCCTGACCGAGTCGCCGCTGCACCCGCTGGACGAGGTGGTCACGGTCCTGGAGACGGCCGACGAGATCCGCCGCCGCCTCGGGGTGGTCTACCCGGGGGAGTGACTCGGGTCAGTCCGCCAGGTCGAGCACGACGGGCACGTGGTCGGACGGCTGCTTGCCCTTGCGCTCGTCGCGCTCGATCGTCACGCCTGTGACGCGCGCGGCCAGCGCCGGGGAGGCGTAGGTGAGGTCGATGCGCATGCCCTTGTTCTTGGGGAAGCGCAGCTGCTGGTAGTCCCAGTACGTGTAGGTGTGCTCGGCGGGCAGGTGCACGCGCGAGACCTCGGTGTAGCCGACCTCGGCGATCGCCGTGAACGCCTCGCGCTCGGCGGGGGTCACGTGCGTGCGGCCGGCGAACCACGCGGGGTCCCACACGTCGGTGTCGAGCGGGGCGATGTTCCAGTCGCCGACGAGCGCGATCTGCGCGGCGGGGTCGGCCGCGAGCCAGCCGGCCGCGGCCTCGCGCAGCCGCGCGAGCCAGTCGAGCTTGTAGACGTAGTGCGGGTCGTCGATCTCGCGACCGTTCGGCACGTACAGGCTCCACACGCGCACGCCGCCCGCGGTCACGCCGATCGCGCGCGCCTCGGCGGCCGCGGGGTCGCCCCACGTCGGCATGCCAGGGAAACCGATCTCGACGTCGTCGATCCCGACTCGGGACACCACGGCCACGCCGTTCCACTGGCTGTAGCCGACGTGCGCGACCTCGTAGCCGAGCGCCTCGAACGCCCCGTGCGGGAACTGCTCGTCCTTGCACTTGGTCTCCTGCAGCGCGAGCACGTCGACACCGCTGCGCTCCAGGAACGACACCGCGCGTTCGGTCCGGGCACGGATCGAGTTGATGTTCCAGGTGGCGACGCGCATGGCGGGCAGGCTACCGGCGCACACGGACATACCCGCGCGAGGTCCCATGAGACGTCCTGCACACAGAGCGATACTCGACCGCTAGAGTTTCGGCAACCAGCACGAAACTGAGGAGATGGGCGCATGCACGCTCGCGGTGCCACGGCGGTCGCCACCCCGACGACGACGCACGACGGTCGGCTCGTCGCCCCGCTCGACCACGGCGAGGAACCGGCAGCGCTCGCCGGCCCGTTGGTCGACGGCATCTGGACCGCCGACCCCTCGGGGCACGTCTGGGACGGCACGCTGTGGATCTACCCCTCGCACGACGAGGACACCGGCGCCGCCGCGGACGACGAGGGCAGCCACTACGACATGCGCGACTACCACGTGCTGTCGCTCGCGAGCCTCGACAGCGAGGTCGTCGACCACGGGGTCGCTCTCGCCGTCGAGGACGTGCCCTGGGCCTCCCGGCAGCTCTGGGCGCCGGACGCCGCACGCCGCGGCGACACCTACTACCTGTTCTTCCCCGCCAAGGACCACGAGGGCGTGTTCCGCATCGGCGTCGCCACCTCCGCGCACCCCGGCGGGCCGTTCGAGGCGCAGCCCGAGCCGATCGCGGGCGCGTACAGCATCGACCCCGCGGTGTTCACCGACGACGACGGCTCGTCGTACCTCGTCACCGGCGGCATCCTCGGCGGCCAGCTGCAGCGCTGGCGCGACGACGAGTACACGGGCGTCGACGCGTACCCGGCGCTCGACGAGCCCGCCCTCGCCCCGCGCATCGCGCGCCTGTCCGACGACCTGCTCTCCCTGGCCGAGCCGACGCGTCCCGTCGTGCTGGTCGACGACGAGGGCCGACCGCTCGCGGCGCGTGACGTCAACCGGTTCTTCGAGGGTGCCTGGATCGCGAAGGTCGCGGGTCGCTACGTCTTCATGTACTCCAACGGCGACTCGCACCAGCTCGTCTACGCGACGGGCGACTCGCCGTACGGGCCGTACACCTACAGCGGCGTGCTGCTCGGTCCCGTCACCGGCTGGACCACGCACGGGTCGATCGTCGAGTGGGGCGGCGAGTGGTACCTGCTGTACCACGACGCCGAGCGCTCCGGGCGCGACCACCTGCGCAGCGTGCGGATGGCCCGGCTCGAGGTCGACGACGACGGGTCGATGCGCCTCGCCCACGGCTGACGGCGCACGACGCAAGGGCCGCCACGGACTGGTCCGCGGCGGCCCTTGCGTGCGTCGGTGCGTCAGCGCTGACGCGTGCGGCGCCGCGCGACGATCACCGCGCCACCGCCCACGACGAGCAGCCAGAGCGCCAGCAGCGCGCCGGGACCGGTCGACGTACCGGTGACCGCGAGCGTGTCGTCCTCCGGCCGCGACGCCCCGGGGGCCACCGGCTCGTCGGCCGCCGCCCGCACGACGATCCCGGCGGCGATGCTCACGAGCTCGCCGTCGGCGCGCGCGCCGTTGAGCTGCAGCGTGTGCACGCCAGGCAGGACGCCCAGCGGGAGGGCCAGGCGGTCGTCGAACGCGCCGTCGGCGTCGACCGCGACGGTGCCGAGCAGGACCGGCGTCGAGAACAGCCACACGTCGACCTGCTCACCCGGCGCGAAGCCCGAGCCGGCGACATCGACGAAGCCGCCCGCACCGACGATGATCCGGCCCTCGGGGTCCACCGGGAGCTGCACGCCCGCCGCGTCGGAGCCGCCGAGCACCACGTCGAAGCCGGGTCCGGAGACCGTGCGCCGGCCGTCCCGGACACCGACGACGAGCGGCGTCGTCTCGTCGCCGACCCAGCCCCGCACCACGCCGGGGTCGACCCGCGGGCGCGCCGGCGAGCCGTCCTCGCCGGGCACCTGGACAGGTGCCGGACGCGGCGTCCCGGTGGCCCGCGCGCTCGCGGGGCCGGTGCCGACGACGGTCACGGCGCGCACCTGCACGACGTACTCGGTCCCGTTCACGAGCCCGGTCAGCTCGACCGGGGAGCCGTCGGCCGCGGTCCAGGTCGCGCCGCCGTCGCGTGTGTACTCGTACCGCTCGACCGCCGCGCCGCCGTCCGAGGCGGGGGCGTCGAACGTGACCTGCAGCGTGCGGTTGCCCGACTCGACCGCGGTGATCGTCGGAGCACCGGGCAGGCTGACCGGCGTCGCCGTGACGGAGGTGCTCCACGCGCCGGCGCCGAGCCCGTTGACCGCCCGGACCCGGAACGCCACGGTGCGACCGTCGTCGAGGCCCGCGACCGTCGCACTCGGTCGGGTCGTGCTCGCGGCCGCCGTCCAGGTCTTGCCGTCGAACGACTTCTGGACGTCGTACCCGGTGGGTGCGCCCGCGGGCACGGGCCACGTCAGGTCGACCGAGCCCGAGCCGGCCGTCGCCGAGACGACGGGCTGACCGGGCACGTCCGCGTCGGACAGGTGCAGCTCGAACCGCGACGTGCCGACGAGCACGTGGCGGGCGTCCGCCGCCTGCGCGGTGACGACGAGGTCGCCCGTGAGCGCGTGCGAGCCGGCCGGGATCGTCGTGCCGTCGAGCAGGTACGTCACGCCCGCGACCGCCGGGATCGTGACGCGGTCACGTGCCGTGCCGGGCTCGTCGCGCGTCGTCGGCGCGAGCGCGCTCACGTGGGTGAGGTCCGTGAACGCGTGCGAGAACACCGTCGTGCCGGTGAGCTCGTAGCCCGGCGCGGCGGTCGCGACGACCGTGACCGTGCCGGAGGCCGGGTGCGTGCCCGGCGCGACGACCCCGCCGCCGACCGTGTACACGACCCCGTCGACCGCGGGGATCGTGTACGTGTCGGACGCGGTGCCGTCCACGTCGGTCCAGGTCGGCGCGACGGGCGTCGCGAGGACGATGTTCGTGAACACGAGCGTGAACTGCGACACCCCGGACAAGGCGTGACCCGCGGTGGCGGTCGCCGTGACGACGACCGTGCCGGAGCCCGGGTACGTGCCCGGTGCGACGACCTCGCCGCCGACCGAGTACTGCACGCCCGTGACCGACGGGATCGTGTACGTGTCGTCCTCGGTGCCGTACGGGTCCGACTGCGTCGGTGCGGACGCCGTGACCAGGCGGATGTCGGTGAACGCGAACGTCCACTGGGTCGGGCCGGTCAGCTCGTAGCCCGCCTGCGGGGCCGCGGTCACGACGACCGTGCCCGCGGCGGGGTGCTCGCCGGCCGCCGCGGTCGAGCCGTCGATCGCGTACTGCACGCCCTCGAGGGTGGGGATCGTCACCGTGTCGTCCTCGGTGCCCCACGGGTCGGCGAACGTCGGCGCGGTCGCGGTCACCAGCCGGATGTCGGTGAACGTGAACGTGAACTGCGACGCGCCGGTCAGCTCGTAGCCCGCGGTCGCGGCGGCGGTCACGACGACCGTCCCGACCCCGTGGGCGACGCCGGCGTCGACCGGGTCACCGTCGAGGGAGTACTGCACGCCCTCGACGGACGGGATCGTGACCGTGTCGTCCTGGGTGCCGTACGCGTCGGCCCACGTGGGCGCGGTCGCGGTCACCAGGCGGATGTCGGTGAACGTGTACGTGAACTGCGACGGTCCGGACAGCACGTAGCCCGTGGTGGCGGTCGCGGTGACCGTGACCTCGCCTGCGGCGGGGTGCGGGCCCGCAGCCACGGGGCTGCCGCCGACCGAGTACTGCACGCCGGTGACGTCCGGGATGACGTACGTGTCGTCGTCGGTGCCGTACCCGTCGTTCCAGGTGGGCTCCACCGCCGTCGCGAGGCGGATGTCGGTGGTCGCCAGCTCCCACGTCGACGGACCGGTCAGCTCGTTGCCGCGCAGGGGCCGTGCGGTGACCGTGAAGGTCGTGGGCGTGGACACGGAGTAGGTGCCCGCCGGAACCACCTCGCCGTCGATCAGGTACTCGACGCCTGCGGTCGACGGGATCGTGTAGGCGTCCTCGTCGGTGCCGTACGGGTCGTGGACCGAGGGTGCGGTCGCGCTGACCTGCTGGCCGTTCGTGTACGTGTACGTGAACGCGGTGGGGCCGACCAGGACGTAGCCGGACGTGGCCTGCACCGTGATGCTGAGCTCGGCGGTGCCCGAGGCGATCATGTACGTGCCCGCGCTGACCACGTAGCCGTTGCTGTAGTACCGGACGCCGGGGACCGACGGGATCACCACCCGGTCGTCGGCCGTCCCCAGCGGGTCGATCCAGGTCGGCTCGACGGCGGTGACCTGCCGGATGTCGGTGAACGTGTGCGTGAACTGCGCCGGGCCCGTCAGGACGTATCCGGGCACGGCGGCTGCGTCGACCGTGACCGTCCCGGTGGCAGGGTGGGTACCGGCGGCGACGGGGTTGCCACCCACGGAGTACTGCACGCCGGTGACGGACGGGATCGTGTAGGTGTCGTCCTGCGTGCCCCACGTGTCGGTCCAGGTGGGCTCGGAGGCGGTGGCCTGGCGGACGTCGGTGAACGTGTGGCTGAACTCGGTCGCACCGTTGAGCACGTAGGCGCTGCTCGCGGCCGAGGCGGTGACGGTCACGGTGCCGGTCGCGGGGTGGGTGCCGGCGGCGACGGGGCTGCCGCCCACGGAGTACTGCACGCCGGTGACCGACGGGATCGTGTAGGTGTCGTCCTGCGTGCCCCACGTGTCCGTCCACGTCGGCTCCGTGGCCGTGACGTGCGCCGCCGACGAGAACTGCAGCGTGAACTGCGTCGGTCCGGAGAGCGCGAAGCCGGACGCTGCGGTCGCGGTCACGACGACCGTTCCCGTGCCCGGGTACGTGCCGGCGGGCTTCACGGCACCGTCGACCGAGTACACGACGCCGTCGGTCGTCGGGATCGTGTACGTGTCGTCCGCGGTGCCGGACAGGTCGACCGTCGTCGGCGCGACCGCGGACACGAGGTCCTCGGGCCCTCTGACCGTGGCTCCCCGCACGCACTCGGTGGCGGGGTCGGCGACGGTCCCGATGCGCAGGTTGTCGATCATCACGGCCGAGTCGACCGAGGCGTCGCCGGCGTCGAAGATGCTGAAGAACAGCGACTGCTGCGTCCCGGGGGTCAGCGGCACCTGGGCCGTGAGGCGGGGGCTCGCGAAGGCGTAGGACGTGCCGGCGGCCTCGGCGACAGCGGCGGCCTGGTTCGAGAACAGCCCCGAGTTGACGGAGACGACCTTGCCCGCCGAGTCGAACGCGAAGTTGTTCGGCGCGTTGATGGTGGAGCCGGAGATCTGCCACGTGCTCTGGCCGACCTCGGCGATGAAGCCGTCGTTGTACAGATCCCCGGGGGCCTCGTCGGTCAGGAAGCGGAAGGTCACGCCGAGCATGCAGTTGGCCGTCGCGGGGACGTCGAGCCTCACCTCGAGCGTCGTCACGTCGTACGCTGCGGCGCCCCGCGTGCCCGCCGACGACGACCCGAACTCGCCGGGGGTGTACTGCGGGTTGCCGAGGTGGCTCGCCGCGCCGGTGGCCAGCACGGCGTACGAGCCTCCTGCGCGGCTGGGGAAGCCCGCGAGCGCGTCCGTGCGCACGGCCGTCGCGGTCGCGTCCGGCGACGTGAGGTTCGAGCTCGTCACGAGTGCGCGCGTCGTGGGCGAGAGCACCGCCGCGGTCAGCTCGGAGCCGGTCGCGGCGGCGGCCGGTGCCGCGACCCACGCGGTTGCTGTGGTCAGTGCCACCGCGGTGGTGGCCGCGATCTTGCGCGCGCGCATGAGCGCTCCTCACGTCGACATGGACGCCCACGCCTGGCGCCTGCGTCGGGTATCGACGCTCTGACCTGCACCTTGAGCGTCGAGTGCGGACGTAAGTCCCGGGTGACCGGGTTACGGCGGTACGTCCGAGCGGCGTCTCAGATGGCGGAACGCGCGTGCCACGACAGAGGGCCGGGACGCCTTGCGTCCCGGCCCTCCGCCTTCGTGAGGCGGTCGACTACTTCACGTCGTCGTCGACCCAGTCGAACGTCTTCGTGACGGCCTTCTTCCACAGGCGGTACTGACGGTCGCGCTCGTCGGTGTCCATCTGCGGGGTCCAGCGCTTGTCCTCGGCCCAGTTGTCGATGACGTCCTGCTCGCCCGACCAGTAGCCGACCGCGATACCGGCCGCGTAGGCCGCACCCAGCGCGGTGGTCTCGGCGATCTTCGGCCGCACGACGTCCACGCCGAGGATGTCGGCCTGGAACTGCATGAGCGCCTCGTTGGCGATCATGCCGCCGTCGACCTTGAGCTCGGTGAGGTCGACGCCCGAGTCTGCGTTCATCGCGTCCAGCACCTCGCGGGTCTGGAACGCCGTGGCCTCGAGGGCCGCGCGAGCGATGTGCCCCTTGTTGACGTACCGCGTGAGCCCGACGAGCGCTCCGCGGGCGTCGGACCGCCAGTACGGCGCGAACAGCCCGGAGAACGCCGGCACGAAGTACGCGCCGCCGTTGTCCTCGACGCTCGCCGCGAGCGTCTCGATCTCCGGCGCCGACGAGATGATCCCGAGGTTGTCCCGCAGCCACTGGACCAGCGACCCGGTGACGGCGATCGACCCCTCGAGCGCGTACACCGCGTCCTTGTCGCCGATCTTGTAGCAGACGGTGGTCAGCAGGCCGTTCTTGCTCGGCACCGGCGACGTGCCGGTGTTGATGAGCATGAAGTTGCCCGTGCCGTACGTGTTCTTCGCGTGCCCCACCTCGAAGCACGCCTGCCCGAACGTCGCGGCCTGCTGGTCGCCGAGGATCCCCGCGATCGGCATGCCCGCGAGCAGGCCCTTCTCGCGGCCCTGCCCGTAGACCTCGGACGACGAGCGGATCTCCGGGAGCATCGACATCGGGATGCCCATCTCGCCCGCGATCTCCTCGTTCCACGACAGGGAGTCGAGGTTCATGAGCATCGTGCGCGACGCGTTGGTGACGTCCGTGACGTGCACGCCGCCGTCAGGCCCGCCCGTCATGTTCCACAGGACCCACGCGTCGGTGTTGCCGAACGCGAGGTGACCCGCCTCGGCCTTCTCGCGGGCGCCCTCGACGTTGTCGAGGATCCAGCGGATCTTCGGGCCGGAGAAGTAGGTCGCCAGGGGCAGGCCCACCCGGTCCTTGTAGCGCTCCGCACCGCCCCCGAGCGCGCCGAGCTCGTCGCAGATCTTCTGCGTGCGCGTGTCCTGCCAGACGATCGCGTTGTACACCGGCTCGCCCGTGCGCTTGTCCCACACCACCGCGGTCTCGCGCTGGTTGGTGATGCCGACCGCGGCGATGTCGCCGTTCTGCAGGCTCGCGCGCCCCAGGGCCTGGCCGACCACCTCGCGGACGTTGACCCAGATCTCCGCGGCGTCGTGCTCGACCCAGCCCGCCTTGGGGAAGATCTGCTCGTGCTCCTTCTGGCCGGTCGCGATGATGTTCGCGTGCTGGTCGAAGATGATCGCGCGCGTGCTCGTCGTTCCCTGGTCGATCGCCATGACGTACTTCGTGTCAGACATCTGCTTCCTTCACCTCGTCGTGTCGGGGGTTGGTCGTCGGTAGCGGTCAGCCGAGGTAGGTCAGCGACCAGGAGGCGAGCAGGCCCGCGAGCACACCGCCGACGATGGGGCCGAGGACCGGCACCCACGCGTACGACCAGTCGCTCGAGCCCTTGCCCTTGATCGGGAGCACGGCGTGCGCGATGCGCGGGCCGAGGTCACGGTTCGGGTTGATCGCGTACCCGGTGGGGCCACCGAGGCTCGCGCCGATACCGACCACGAGCAGGGCGACCGCGAGCGGCCCGAGCTGGGCCGGGGTCTTGCCGAACATGAGGATCACGTACACGAGCACGAACGTGCCGAGCACCTCCGTCACGAAGTTCCACGCGTAGCTGCGCACCGCGGGGCCGGTCGAGAAGACCGCGAGCTTGGTGGCGGGGTCGGCGTCCTCGTCGAAGTGCTTCTTGTACGCGAGGAACGCGAGCACGGCACCGAGGAAGGCACCGAGCATCTCGCCCGCGAGGTAGACCATCGTCGAGGCGAACGTGATCGCGACACCGGGCGCGTACTCACCCGCGTCGTTGGCGAGCAGGCCCATCGTCACGGCGAAGTTCAGGTGTGCGCCGGACTTGTACGCGCCGTAGACACCGGCGAAGACGGCGAGGCCCCATCCGAAGTTGATGAGGAGCCAACCGCCGTTGAAACCCTTCGTCTTGGGGAGGATCACGTTCGCGACCACCCCGGCACCCAGCAGCAGCAGCAGCGTGGTACCGATGACCTCGGAGACGAACACTTGCATGAGCGAGACGTCCATGGGGGTCCTCACTTCTGGCAGACGGACTTCGTTGTCACGTGCTCCCGCGCGTCGGGCGCGCGGGCGTCGGGGGAGTGGTGCCTCAGGTCTCGAGAGGCTTCATCGGGGCGAGGTCGAGCGCGCGCAGGCGGACCTTCTCGGCCGACGCGTCGTCGGGCTCGGCGGCCGCAGCCTCCTCGGCCTCGGCGCGCGCGCGGTACGCCTCGATCTCGCGGCTGCGCGTCGCGTCGTCCCAGCCGAGCACCGGGGCGACGAGGTCGGCGATCTCGTCGAGCGCACCGACCCCCTTGTCCGCCTGCTCGTAGTTGAGGCGCGTGCGGTGCATGAGCACGTCGTCGAGGTGCAGCGCGCCCTCGTGGCTCGCGGCGTAGACGATCTCGGCGCCGATGTACGCGGGGGCGTGCGGCAGCGGGGCCGCCAGCTCGGGACGCTCGTCGCACAGGTCGGTCAGCTCACCCAGCAGCGAGCCGTACCGGTGCAGCAGGTGGTCCATGCGGGGCCGGTCCCACCCGTACTTCTTGCCGATCGCGCGGGCCTGCCGCTGGAAGACGTGCAGGCCCTCGGCGCCGACGAGTGGCAGGTCGTGCGTGAGCGAGGGCAGCGTGGTCGCGCGTGAGCCGATCGCGAAGTCGACCGCGTCCTTGGCCATCACGCGGTACGTCGTGAGCTTGCCGCCGGCGATCACGGTCAGACCGGGAGTCGGGGAGGCCACGGTGTGCTCGCGGGAGACCTTGGCCGACGAGGTGCCTTCCTTGGTGCCGGGCTGCAGCAGCGGCCGCAGGCCCGCCCAGGTCCCGATCACGTCGTCGCGCGAGATCGGCCGGGACAGCACGGCGTTCGCGTGGTCGATCACGTAGTCGATGTCGGCGCTGGTCGCCACGGGGTGCGTGAGCTCCTGGACCCACGGGGTGTCCGTGGTGCCGATCACCCAGTACCGCGACCACGGGATGATGAACAGCACCGACTTCTCGGTCTGCAGGATCAGGCCCGTGTCGCCCGCGATCCGCGAGCGCGGCACGACGATGTGGATGCCCTTGGACGCGAGCACCCGCAGGCCGCCCTCGGAGCCGGCGAGGGACTCGGTCTGCTCGGTCCACACACCGGTCGCGTTGATGACCTGGCGCGCGCGCACGTCGATGCGCTCACCCGTCTCGAGGTCCTCGACGACCGCACCGGTCACGGCGCCGCCCGTCGTCGTCTGCAGGTCGACCACCTGCGTGCGGCTCGCGGCGTGCGCGCCGTAGCTCACCGCGGTGCGCACGAGCGTGGAGACCAGGCGCGCGTCGTCGACGCTCGCGTCCCAGTACCGGACCGCGCCGATCGCGGCGTCGTGGCGCAGGTCGGGGAACAGGCGCTCCATGCCCTTGCGGGTCAGGTGCCGGTGGATGGGCATCGCGCGGCGCGTGCCGGAGACCGTGGCGAGCGTGTCGTACAGCGCGACGCCCGCGCCGACGTACGCGCGCTCCCAGACGCGGTTCTCGAGCGGGTAGAGGAACGAGACGGGCTTGACCAGGTGCGGCGCGAGCCGGGTGATGAGCAGGTCGCGCTCCGTGAGCGCCTCGCGGACCAGGTGGAAGTCGAGCATCTGCAGGTAGCGCAGGCCGCCGTGCACGAGCTTGCTCGACCGGCTCGAGGTCCCGCTCGCCCAGTCCTGGGCCTCGATGATCGCGGTGGACAGGCCGCGCGTCACGGCGTCGACCGCGATCCCCGCGCCCGTCACGCCGCCGCCGATGACGAGGATGTCGAGCTCGTCGCCCTGGCGGGCCGAGTCGCGCAGTCTCGTCAGTGCGTCCTGCCGTGCCTGGGCCGTCAGTGGAGCGGTCCTCATGGCGCGTTCTCCTCTTTGCTGTTCCTCGAGCGTGCTGGTCGTCCTCCGGGTGCCTGTGTGCACGGATACCCGGCCCACCGACGCTGCGCCGCCCGACCGAGCACGGGCACCGCCGGAGGCGGACCGTGCGGTGGGAGGTCCCCTCGCCCGATCCGGTTGCGCTCGCTATGGTCATCACGAGCAGAACAGATGCGCAACCGGACTGCACATACGTGCAACGGGAGCGACGCCCCGGGGGCGGTGCGAGGGGGAGAGATGGAGCTGGACCGCGAGCAGGACGTGCTGCGCGCCGCGTCGATGTACTACCTGCAGGACCTGAAGATGGAGGTCATCGCGAGGCACCTCGGCACGTCGCGCTCGACCGTGTCGCGGCTCATCAAGCGCGCGCGCGAGACCGGTCTGGTCGAGATCACGCTGCGGCCCGCGAGCACGCGTGCGCCCGGCCTCGGCCGCTCGGTGAGCGCCACGTTCCACGTCGACGCGTACGTGGTCCCCGTGCCGGACTCGTCGTCCCACATCGAGCGGCTGGACCAGGTCTCGATGACCGCCGCCAAGCTTCTGACCTCGTGGTTCGACTCCGACATGGTGCTGGGCATCGCGTGGGGGACCACGCTCGCGTCGGTCTCGCGGTACCTCGTGCCCAAGCCCACGCGCGGGGCCGCGGTCGTGCAGCTCAACGGCGCCGCGAACATGCGGACCTCGGGCGTGGACTACGCGAGCGACCTGATCTCGTCGTTCGGTACCGCTTTCGGGGCGGCCGTGCACCATTTCTCGGTCCCGGCGTTCTTCGACTTCTCCGACACCAAGGCCGCGATGTGGCGCGAGCGCTCGGTGCGCCGCGTCCTGGACATGCAGCGCCGCGCGGACATCGCGGTCTTCTCCGTGGGCGCGGTCGCGGGCGCCGTCCCGTCGCACGTCTACTCGGCCGGCTACCTCGACGACGCGGACGTGCGCGTGCTGCACGACGAGGGCGTCGTGGGCGACGTGTGCACCGTGTTCCTGCGCGCCGACGGCTCGTGGCAGGACGTGCCGCTCAACGCGCGCGCCACGGGCCCCACCCCGACCGAGCTGCAGCGCCTGCCGCGCCGCGTGTGCGTGGTCGCCGGCGACAACAAGGTCGCGCCCCTGCTCGCGGCGCTGCGCGCGGGAGTCGTCACCGACCTCGTCGTCGACGAGGTCACCGCCGGGGCGCTCCTCGAGGCCGCCGAACCCACGCCCCTGCGGCGCGGCAGGGCGCGGACGGGCGCGGCGAGCGCGTAGCCGCGCGGTCTAGGTTGTCCCCGTGACCGCCGCACCTGTGCACGTCCGTCCAGCGCTCCCTGCTGACGTCCGGGTCATCCGATCCCTCGTGCAGCCGTACGCCGACGAGCGGATCCTGCTCGCCAAGGAGTGGGTCGGCTACTACGAGTCGGTGCAGGAGTTCGCCGTCGCGGTGTCCGACGAGCCGGACACCGCCGGCGAGGTCGTCGGGTGCGGCGCGCTGCACGTCATGTGGGAGGACCTGGCCGAGATCCGCACGCTCGCGGTCTCGCGGCAGTTCCGCGGTCGCCGCGTGGGGCACGCGCTGCTCACCGCGCTCATGGAGCGGGCCCGCGCGCTCGGGCTGCAGCGGCTGTTCTGCCTCACGTTCGAGGTCGAGTTCTTCACGCAGCACGGCTTCCGCCCGGTCGAGGGCCAGGCCGTCGACGCGACGGTGTACGCCGAGCTCCTGCGCTCGCACGACGACGGCGTCGCCGAGTTCCTCGACCTGGCCCGCGTGAAGCCCAACACCCTGGGCAACACGCGGATGATCGTCGACCTGTAGCCCCGCGGCGCGCTCAGGCGGGCAGGGCGTAGAGCGGAGGCTCGTCGGGCGACGGCTGGGACTCGACCACGAGCCCGTCGGCGAGCAGGCCGGCCAGTGCCCGCGCGCGTTGCGGCGTCGCGGGCCACGCCTCGTCCAGCACCGGCTCCGGGACGTGCACCGGCGACTCGCGCAGCAGCGCCATGATCCGGCCGCGCACCTGCCGGTCCGTGCCCGCCCACGCCTGCGTCCGGCGGCGGTGCGCATGCTGGTCGGCGGGCCGCCCGGCCGCGACCCACGCGCACGACGAGACCAGCGGGCAGACCTCGCAGCGCGGCGACCTGGCGGTGCACACGAGCGCGCCGAGCTCCATGCTCGCCTGCGCCCAGCGCGCGGCGCCCGCGTCGTCCGCGGGGACCAGGGCCGCCGCACGCGCGACCTCCGCACGCGTCTGGGTCGGGGCCGGGAGCGCGTGACCGTCGACCGCGCGCGCCAGGACCCGGCGCACGTTGGTGTCCAGCACCACGGCACGCCGGCCGAACGCGAACGACCGCACCGCCGCGGCGGTGTACGCGCCGACGCCGGGCAGGGCCAGGAGCGCATCCTCGTCGTCGGGGACGTGACCCGCGTGCCGCTCGACGACCGCCTGCGCGCACTGCACCAGGCGCAGCGCGCGGCGCGGGTAGCCCAGCCGGTCCCAGGCCCGCAGCACGTCCGCGGTCGGTGCGGCCGCGAGGTCGGCCGGCGTCGGCCAGCGCTCCATCCACGCGCGCCACGCGGGCTCGACGCGGACGACGGGCGTCTGCTGCAGCATGACCTCGCTGACCAGCACGCCCCACGGCGTGCGGTCGGGTGCGCGCCACGGCAGGTCGCGCGCGTGCTCGTCGTACCAGCCGACGACGTCCGCGACGAGGTCCGCTGCGGTGCCCGCGTCGGTGGCGACGAGGGTCGCCCCGACGCGCGACGACGAGGAGGCCGGGCGGGTCATCCCCGCATCCTGCCAAAGTCTGATGTCCGATCCGCGGCGCGCCGGGGGCCGGGGCGCCGCGGGGGTGGGCGCGACTCGTACGGTGGGCGACGACGACGGCACAGGCGAGGAGCAGGACGTGGTTCAGGGCAGTGGAGCAGGCCGACGGCCCGGTGCGCCGCGGGCGCCGTTGCCGCGCCGCGTCTACGTGGTGCGCCGCCTGATCGTCGTCGCAGTGCCGCTCGTGCTCGTCGCGTTCGTCGTCTGGTGGTTCCTGGGCCGCAGCTCGTCCGACGGGACGACCTCACGCGCGCAGACCACCGCGACCAGCACCGCGAAGGCGACGACGAAGGCCACGACGAAGGCGACCGACAAGGGGACGAAGGGGAACAGCGCGAGCTCGTCCGAGGACGACGACGCCACGTCGGACGACGAGGTCCGGTCCGCGGCCGAGGAGGCCGCCAGCGCGGCCGGCGTGCCGGTGTGCGTGCCCGACACCCTCGACGTCGAGTTCGAGGCGACCGCGGACGCGTACTCGGGCGGGGACAAGCCCGCGTTCCGCATCACCGTGACCAACACCGGCGACGAGGCGTGCCTGCTCGAGGCGGGCGACGCCAACCGTCGCGTGGCGGTGTCATCCGGCGACGACCTCGTCTGGTCGAGCTCCCACTGCCTGCCCGCCGAGCCCGCGAGCCGCCCGCTCCTGCTCGGGCCCGGTGCACCCAGCGACGAGGTCTACACGTGGCCGCGCGTCCGCTCGGCGAAGGGGTGCACGTCCGGCGGCGACGCGCCGCGCGCCGGGACGTACACCGCGAAGCTCAGGCTCGGCGGCGAGACCGTCGGCAAGGCCGTCTTCGACCTGCGCTGAGCCGACGCCGAGCGAACGGCGCGGGCGCGGAGCGGCCGGCGCGGGCGCGCGTCCGACAGAGCGAGCGGGTCAGGCGAACGGGTCAGACGTAGCGTTCGAGGATGCTGGACTCGGCGAGCCGGGACAGGCCCTCGCGCACCGCACGCGCCCGCTGCTCGCCCACGCCGTCGACCGCCATGAGGTCGTCGATGCCCGCGGCCAGCAGCTTCTGCAGGCCGCCGAAGTGCGCGACGAGCCGGTCGACGATCGTCCCCGGCAGGCGCGGGACGCGCGAGAGCAGGCGGTAGCCGCGGGGCCCGACCGCGGCGTCGAGCGCGTCACCGCCCCCGGGCAGGCCGAGCACGCGGGCGATCCGGGCGATGTCGAGCAGCTCGGTCGAGTCGAGGTCGGCCAGCGAGCTGAGCACGGCGTCGAGGCCGACGCGGGACTGGTCGAGGTAGTCGCGGATGACGAGCTCGCGGTCGGAGCCGATCGTCCCGACGAGCTCGTCGTGCTGCAGCGCGAGCAGACGACCGTCGGTGCCGAGCTCGACGACGTAGCTCTCGATCTCGTCGGAGATGCGCCGGACCATCTCGAGGCGCTGGACCACCGCGGAGACGTCGCGGACCGTCACGAGGTCCTCGATCTCGAGCGCGGACAGCGTGCCGGACACCTCGTCGAGGCGGGTCTTGTAACGCTCGAGCGTCGCGAGCGCCTGGTTGGCGCGGGACAGGATCGTGGTCGAGTCCTCGAGCACGTAGCGCTGGTTGCCGACGTAGAGCGCGATGATCCGCATCGACGCGGACACCGAGATCACCGGCAGGCCGGTCTGCTTCGCGACCCGCTCGGCGGTCCGGTGCCGCGTGCCGGACTCGGAGGTCTCGATCGTGACGTCCGGCAGCAGCTGGACCGCGGCGCGCACGATGCGGCTGATGTCGCGGTCGACCACGACGGCGCCGTCCATCTTGCACAGCTCGCGCAGGCGGGTGGCCGAGAACTCGACGTCGAGCACGAAGCCGCCGGAGCAGATGCTCTCGACCGTCTTGTCGAAGCCGAGCACGATCAGCGCACCCGTGCGGCCCCGCAGGATGCGCTCAAGACCGTCGCGCAGGGCGCTGCCGGGCGCGACCGCTG
Organism: Cellulomonas gelida; assembly: GCF_006538725.1. Taxonomy (GTDB): domain Bacteria; phylum Actinomycetota; class Actinomycetes; order Actinomycetales; family Cellulomonadaceae; genus Cellulomonas; species Cellulomonas gelida. The sequence continues at coordinate 8,757 of NZ_BJLQ01000023.1, read as the reverse complement.
CGAGCGTCGATCGCAGCAGGTCGTCGGGAGAGTGCAAGGCGGCCACGCGACGATGGTAACGATGCGACCGGTCAGGCCCGGACCGACTGCCCGGCGGCCGCGGGTGAACCCACGGCCCCGACGAGCTGGACGGCGTGCGCGAGGTCCGTCGCACCGAGCACGTGGACGCCGTCCGGGGGCACCAGGTCGTCGACCGACGAGGCAGGAACGATCGCCCGCCGGAAGCCCAACCGGGCCGCCTCCGCGAGCCGCCGCCCCACGCCGGGCACCGCGCGGATCTCGCCCGCGAGCCCGACCTCGCCGAGCGCGACGAGCCCGCGCGGCAGCGCGACGTCCTCGCGCGACCCGATCGCGGCGAGGGCCAGCGCGAGGTCGCCCGCGGGCTCCACGACGCGCGCGCCGCCCACCGTGGACAGGTAGACGTCCTGGTCCGCGAGCCGCGCGCCGAGGCGGCGCTGCAGCACCGCGAGCACCATCGCGAGCCGCGCGGAGTCCACGCCGCTCGTCGTGCGCCGCGGGTTGGGGGAGGCCGACGGTGCGACGAGCGCCTGGACCTCGACCGCGAGCGGGCGGCGGCCCTCGAGCGTCACGGTCAGGCACGTGCCGGGCACGGCGTGCAGGGCCTGCGAGACGAACAGCCCGGACGGGTCGGGCAGGCCGACGATGCCGGACTCCGACAGGTCGAAGCACCCGACCTCGTCCGTGGGGCCGTAGCGGTTCTTGGTCGCGCGCAGGAGCCGCAGGCGCGAGTGCCGCTCACCCTCGAACTGGCAGACCACGTCCACGAGGTGCTCGAGCGTGCGCGGGCCCGCGACCGACCCGTCCTTGGTCACGTGCCCGACGAGCACGGCAGGCATGTCGCGGGACTTGGCGGCCTGGATCACCGCGGAGCTGACCTCGCGCACCTGCGCGACGCCGCCCGCCGAGCCCTCGACCTGCGTGGACGCGACGGTCTGCACCGAGTCGAGGACGAACAGGTCCGGCGCGGACTGCTCGATGTGCCCGAGCACGCTCGCGAGGTCGGTCTCGTCGGCCAGCAGCAGGTTCGGGTCGAGCGCGCGGATGCGGTCCGCGCGCAGCCGGACCTGCGCGACCGACTCCTCACCCGTCACGTAGAGCACGCGCCGCCCGCCACGGGCCGCGCGTGCGGCCACGTCCAGCAGCAGGGTCGACTTGCCGACGCCCGGCTCGCCCGCGAGCAGCACGACAGCACCGGGCACCAGACCCCCGCCGAGCACGCGGTCGAGCTCGTCGACCCCCGTCGGCCGGGCCTGCGCGGTCTCGCTGGGGATCTCGCTGATCGGCCGCGCCGGTCCGCGCGAGGGTGCGGCAGCCGCGGTCCTGGGTGCGCCGCCACCGGGTCCCGCGTCCTCGACCACCGAGCCCCAGGACTGGCACTCGCCGCACCGGCCGACCCACTTGCTCGTCGTCCACCCGCACTCGGTGCACCGGAAGCCCGCGCGCACGGGGGTCCTGCTCTTGGTCGCCACGGCCCGCACGCTATCCGCCGCGTCCGACACGGCCGGCACCCGACCCCTTCTGCGCGTCGGACCGCGGCCGCGGCCATGAGCCGGCTGCACGTGCTGCTCGTGACCCTCGTGGCGGGTCTGCTCGTCGCGCTCGGGCTGGTCGGGCTGCGCCGGCGCGACCTCGCGGGGTGGCGCGCGGGTCGGCGGGCTCGGCGCCGTGCGCGCTGGGTAGGCTGCGGCTCGTCCCGGACCACGGGCACCGTACGGCGAGGGGGATCGATGAGCGACACCGGACGACCTGACGAGCCGCGCCAGCCCGCGCCGGACCGGCGTCCGGCCTGGACGCCGCGCGAGGACCAGCCCGGCTGGCCCGGGAGCTCGGCAGCGCCCCAGGCGCCGGTCGGGCCGCCCGTCGAGCCGCGCCGCGACCAGCAGGGCCAGCTGCCCGTGCGGCGCACGACGCCGCCGCCCGCCGCGCCGACCGTGACGCCGCGCGTCGGCGGGACGGCCCCGCACGGCGCGCACGCCGGGCCGCCGCAGAGCGGGTACGGCCAGCAGGGCCACGCAGCACCTGGCGGGTACGGCGCACCCGGTGGCGCGCACAGCGGCCACGGCGCGCACGCGGCCGGTCCCGCCGCTCCCACGGGCCCGGTCCCCGCGGGCCCTGTCCCCGCGAGCCCGGTCCCCGCGAGCCCCGCCGCTGCGACGCCCGCCTTCCCGGCGGCGTTCGCGGCCACGGGTGCACCCGTCGCCGGGCAGCCGACGACGAGCGAGGGTCAGGGTTCCGGCCCGGGCACGGGCGGCCCCGAGCCCGAGTCCGGTGACAAGCGGCCGAAGTGGCTGCTGCCCGTCGCGATCGGCGGCGGCGTGCTCCTCGTCGGCGCGGTGGCCGCCGGGATCGTCCTGGCCAACCGCGGCAACGACTCCGCGTCGCCCGAGCCGCTCGTCGCGACGACGATCCGCCTGCCCTCCCCGACGCCCTCGATCGAGCCCGTCGCGCGCGAGGCGACGACGCCGTTCGCGACCGCGCTGCCCTCGTCGGTGCTGCAGTACGCGCTCGCGTCGTCGGCCCCCGAGGCGACCTGGGTGACCGCCGGTGCGCTCGAGGCCTACACCGAGTCGTTCACCGACGGTGGCGACCTGACCGCGACGGTCCTGTCCGGCCAGTGGGCCACGCAGGACGAGGCGCGCGCGTTCACCGACGCGCTCGTCGCCGAGCTGCCGACCGCGGAGGCGGCCGTCGAGGGCACGAGCGAGGAGCTCGGCGCGACGCCGTCGGCCGACGCGACGGCCACGACCCGCGCCGGCGCCCCGGCGTCGGGCCGCGACAAGCTCCCGCAGACCGGCGCGGTGCGCGTGGGTGACGAGCGGGTCGGCACCTACACGGCCGTGGCGCTCGGGGACGGCACGGGCGTCGTCGTCTGGCGCAACCTCACCGCGGTGTTCCGCATCGAGGCCCCGGTCGAGGACCTCCTCGACCTGTACCGCGCCTTCCCGCTGTAGCCCGCACGAGCATGACCGGCCACCCGCAGGTGCGGGCGGCCGGTCGGCCTGCGCAGGGTCGGCGGCGTGTGAGGTGCGGCGTCAGGAAGCGCGCAGGACGTAGCCCAGGCCGCGCTGGGTGTGGAGCATCGGGGTGCGGCCCTTGTCGATCTTGCGGCGCAGGTAGCTGACGTACAGCTCGACGACGCCGTCGGCTCCGCCCCGGTCGCCACGCCACACGCGGTCCAGGATCATCCGCTTCGACAGGACGCGGCGCGGGTTGCGCATGAAGTACGTGAGCAGGTCCCGCTCGGTGGGTGTGAGGTGGATGGGCTCGCCCGCACGCGTGACCTGGCCGCTCGTCTCGTCGAGCTGCAGGTCGCCGACGACGAGCGTCCCGGGGGCGGTCGCAGTGGTGGTCGTGGCTGTCATGGCCGCAACGCTGTCGGGGCCCGCTGGAACCAGCCTGGGCCGGACCTGGGAGATCGCTGGGAAAGCCGCGGGGTCAGCCCAGGGTGGGGATGGTGGTGTCGGGGCAGGCGGCGGTCAGGATCGCCTCGATCGCGACGCGCGTGCCCTCGGCGAGCTGGACAGCCGACGGGTCGAGGAGCCACTGGACCTGCAGCCCGTCCATGACGCCGATGATGGCGTTCGCCGCGCGCGTGGCCGCCTCGTCGCTGGTGCCGGGGCCGCCGACGACCGTGACCGCGTGGGCGATCTCGCCGCGCAGCACCCGGAACCGGTCGGTGACCCACGTGCGCGCGGGGTGGTTCTCGGTGACGGACTCGCCGGTCAGCACGGTGTAGCCCTGGACGATCCCGGGGCGCAGCTCGTTCGCGCGGGCGGTGCGCACGAGGTGGTGGAACAGCTCGAGACCGTCGGGGATGTGCTGGCCCTCGAGCTCGCGCACGTCCTCCTTGTCGCGGAACTCGAGCACCTCGACGAGCAGCTGCTCCTTGGAGCCGAAGTGGTGCAGCACGCCGGCGTGCGTGATGCCGACCTGCTCGGCGACCTCGGCGAGCGAGCCCGTCTTGTAGCCCTTGGCGCCGAACGTGCGGGCGGCGGCGCGCAGGATCTCGGCGCGGCGCTCCGCGGTGGCCTGGCGGGGGCGCCGCTGGCGGCGAGCGGTCGTCGTGGGCAGCGCTGCCCCCGCCGTCGTGGCCGTGCGGGGGCGGTCCACACCGCTGGCGTCGTCGTCCATGGCCGCAACCATACTGTGATCATTGGACTTACTGACAAGTTAGTAAGGATTGTGGTTCGATCACCGCACACGACGACGAGGTCGACCACGAGGAGAGCCCCACCGTGTCTCTCGGCACCACCGAACCCGCTCCCGCGCAGCCCGCACCAGCCGGACCGCGCGCCACGGCCACCGCCGCGCCGGCCGCACGCAGCACCGATCGCGCCATCGCCGCGCTGCGGGCGCGTCTCACGCTCGAGGAGAAGGTCGCGCTGCTCGTCGGCGCGGGCCTGTGGTCCACCGCGGCGGTCCCGCGCGTCGGGCTGCGGGCCGTCCACGTGTCCGACGGTCCCGCGGGCGTGCGCGGCGTGTCCGAGGACGCGGCCGAGACCTCCGCGTCGTTCCCCGCACCGAGTGCGCTCGCCGCGACCTGGGACGTCGACCTGGCCGACGAGCTGGGCGCGCTGTTCGCTGCGGAGGCCAGGCGGCACGGCGTCGACGTCGTCCTCGCGCCGCAGGTCAACCTCCAGCGCACGCCCGTCGGCGGCCGACACTTCGAGTGCTACTCGGAGGACCCGACCCTCACGGGCCGGATCGCCGTGCACGTGGTGCGCGCGGCGCAGGAGCGGGGCGTCGGGATGTGCGTCAAGCACTTCGTCGCGAACGACTCCGAGACGCAGCGCACCACGTACCTCTCGCGTGTCGACGAGCGCACGCTGCGTGAGGTCTATCTCGCGCCGTTCGAGCAGCTCGTGCACGAGGCCCGCGCGTGGTCCGTCATGGGCGCGTACTCGGGGATCGACGACGGCACCACGGCCGCACCCGCGCTCGAGCACCGGCCGCTGCTCACCGGGGTGCTCAAGGACGAGTGGGGCTTCGACGGCGTGGTCGTGAGCGACTGGGTCGCCACGCGGTCGGTCGCCGGCGCGTTCGAGGGCGGTCTCGACCTGCAGATGCCGGGCCCGGACGGGGTCTGGGGCGACGGGCTGCTCGCCGCGGTGCGCGCAGGGGAGGTCGACGAGGCCGCGCTCGACGAGAAGGTCGAGCGGATCCTGCTGCTCGCCCGTCGGGTCGGCGCGATCGACGGACTCGCTCCCGAGGGCGCGTCGCGGGACCGCGTCGCCGACGTGGACGTGCGGGGCACGCTGCGCCGCCTGGTCGCGCGGTCGATGGTCGTGCTCAAGGACGACGAGCACGCGCTCCCGCTCGCGAGCGGCGACGTGCGCCGGGTCGCGCTCGTCGGGCCCAACGCGCTGACGCCGTTCGTGCAGGGCGGCGGCTCGGCGTACGTGCGGCCCGAGCGGCGCGCCGAGCTCGACGACGCGGTGCGCGACGCGTTCGCCGGCGCCGAGGTCACCGTGCACGCCGGCGCGGTCTCCCGCCTGCTGCCCCCGGCGCTCGACCTCGCGCACCGCTGCACCAGCCCCGCGGGAGAGCCCGGCGTGCTCGTCGAGGTGCTGGACGCGGCAGGCGCCGTGCTCGAGGCGCGGACCGTCACCGCGTGGACCGGTTGGCTCCGGGACGTGCGCGCCGACGCCCACACGGTGCGGCTGCGCACGACCGTCACGCTCGACGAGCCCGGACGCCACGAGGTGGGCGTGGGCACGGTCGGGCGGCACCACGTCGTCGTGGGCGGCGAGGTGCTCTCGACGAGCGAGCACGAGGTGGGGGCCGAGGTGATCCTCGACTCGTCGGTGAACGCGCCGACGCCCGTCACGCTCGCCGTCGAGACGCCGCACGCGGCCGCGGGCCACGCGGAGCCGGTGACGATCGAGCTCGACGCGACCGTCCAGGCCGTGCACCCCGTCGGCTACGCGTCGTTCGCGCGCGCCGAGCTCGTGCACCGCACGCCCGGCACGTCTCCCGACGAGCTGCTCGCCGACGCGGTCGCGGCTGCTGCGGCGGCGGATCTCGCGGTCGTCGTCGTCGGCACCAACGAGGAGGTCGAGTCCGAGGGGTACGACCGCACGTCGCTCGCCCTGCCCGGCACGCAGGACCAGCTCGTCAAGGCGGTGCTCGCGGCCAACCCGCGCACGGTCGTGGTCGTCAACGCGGGCGCGCCCGTGCTGCTGCCGTGGCTCGACGAGGTCCCGTGCGTGCTCTGGGCGTGGCTCGGCGGCCAGGAGTGGCCCGAGGCGCTGGGCGACGTGCTCACGGGCGTGACAGAGCCCTCGGGCCGGCTGCCGTGGACGCTGCCCGCGCACGAGAGCGACGTGCCCGTCCCGGACGCGGTGCCCGTCGACGGCGTCGTCGAGTACCGCGAGGGCGTCCACGTCGGGTACAGGTCGTGGCTGCGCCTGGGCCGCACGCCCGCCGCGCCGTTCGGCCACGGGCTGGGCTGGACCACGTGGTCGTACGACGGCGTGCGCGCCGAGCCCGTGGCCGACGAGCCGGCCGCGTACGACCTGGTCGTCACGCTGCGCAACACCGGGCCCCGCGCGGGTCGCGAGGTGGTCCAGGTGTACGCCGAGCCGCCCGCGGCCTCGTCGGACCGTCCCGTGCGCTGGCTGGCGGGGTTCGCCGTCGCCGAGCTCGCCCCGGGCGAGCGGCGCGACGTGACCGTCCGGGTGCCCGCGAGCACGTGGCGCACCTGGGACGCGGGCTGGGTGGTGCCCCTCGGCACGTACCGGCTGCGCGCGGGCCGCTCGGTGCAGGACCTGCGGGTGGGCACCGAGGTGACCGTCCGCACCTAGACCGGCCCGGGGGTCGACCTGCCCGCAGACGACCCCCGAGCCCCCGGCCCGGCGACCTCCGCAGTGCCGCCGGACCAGCACGGCAGGACCAGCACGGCAGGACCAGCACCACCACTCCCGCAGTTCACCCAGTGCAAGGAGGCACTCTCGTGAGGATCCGCAAGCTCTCGACGGCGGCAGCCAGCGTGGCGGTCGTCGCGCTGCTCGCCACCGCCTGCTCAGGCGGCGGCAACGGCAGCGACGACCCGACCTCGGGGCAGACCCAGGCGACGAGCGACGAGCGTTCCGACAAGGTCCTGACCGTGGGCATGCCCAACGGTGAGGCGTCGGGGAACCAGAACCCGATCGCCCCCGGCTCGGGCTCCACCTCGTTCGGCTACGCGTACGCGATCTACGAGTCGCTCATGCAGGTCAACGACGTCAAGCCCACCGACCCTCCCATGCCGTGGCTCGCGGAGAAGGTCGAGTGGAACGACACGTACACCGAGGCGGTCATCACGCCGCGTGCGGGGGTCACGTGGAGCGACGGCGAGCCGTTCACGGCCGACGACATCGCCTACTCGCTCCAGATCCGCAAGGACAACCCCGAGCTCAACGTGGACTTCCCGGAGCAGTACGGCGAGATCACGACGGACGGCACGACGGTCACGGTGGGCTTCACGACCGGTCAGTACGTCAACGCCGCCAAGCTCTACCGGCTCCTGATCGTGCCCAAGCACATCTGGGAGAACGAGGACCCGGTCACGTACACGGCCGACACCATGATCGGGACGGGCCCGTTCACGCTGAAGAGCTTCACGCCGCAGGCCGTCACGCTCGTCCCGAACGACACGTACTGGGGCGACGCGCCGCTCGTCGGCGAGCTGCGCTACGACGCGTTCAAGGACAACGCGGGCCTGACGACCGCGCTCACGTCGGGTGAGGCGCAGTGGGGCTGGACGTTCATCCCGGACTTCGAGAACACGTTCATCGCGCAGGACCCGGAGCACTTCCACCAGGTCGCGGGCGGTGGTTTCGGCGTCGACGTGCTGTACCTCAACACCCAGAAGAAGCCGTTCGACGACGTCGCGTTCCGCAAGGCGCTCAACATGGTCGTCGACCGCGCGGACATCTCCGCGACCGCGGGGTACGGCGTGTGGCCGCAGATCACGTCGGTCACCGGCCTGCCGCAGCCGTCGGGTGACGCGTTCATCTCCGACGAGTTCGCCGGCCAGGAGCTCGAGGTCGACGTCGACGGCGCCAAGCAGGTGCTGACCGACGCGGGCTACACGTGGGACGGCGACGCGCTCGTCGACCCGGACGGCGAGAAGGTCTCCTTCGCGCTGACGAACCCGCAGGGCTGGACGGACTACCTCGACGCGCTCGGGATCATCGCCGAGGGTGCCAAGGAGCTGGGTGCCGAGGCGACCGTTGAGCCCGTCGTCGCCGACACGTGGTTCAACCAGGTCATCAACCTGGGCGACTTCCAGGCGTCGCTGCACTGGACCGACGGCGGTTCCACGCCGTGGAACCTGTACTCGAACATCATGGACGGCGCGTCGTACGTCGAGCTCGGCCAGCCCGCGAACTGGAACTTCGGCCGCTACCAGAACGACGAGGCCACGGCCGCGCTCGCCGAGTTCAAGTCCGCCACGACCGACGCGGACCGCATGGCCGCGCTGCAGGTCGTGCAGAAGCGCTTCGTCGAGGACGTCCCGGGCCTGGTCATCTGGTCGCGCCCGGCCGTCGCGCAGTACTCGACCGCGAACTACACGGGCTTCCCCACGGACGAGGACCCGTACGCGAACCCGCAGCCCACGGGCCCGCAGGCCGCGCTGATCCTGACCAAGCTCAAGCCCACGGCCTGAGCCGACCGGACCGCCCGGCCCCGCGGGGCGTCGCGGTCCGACCCGAGTCAGGGCGCGGGGTGCCGGAGCTCCTCCTCCGGCACCCC